>CAYHEW010000017.1:0-80991 GCA_964355715.1 uncultured Opitutaceae bacterium
GCGCCTCGAGGGTGATGCCGCAGGTGAAGGCGGCGTCGCCGCAGACGGCGATCACGTGCTCGTCGGAACCGCGCAGGTCGCGGGCGGTGGCCATGCCGAGCGCGGCCGAGAGCGCGGTGCCGGCGTGGCCGGCCCCGAAGGCGTCGTGGGGGCTTTCCTTCCGGTAGAGAAAACCGCTCGCGCCGTCGCTTTGGCGCAGGCGGTGGAAGAAATTGCCACCGCGGCCGGTCAGGAGCTTGTGCACGTAGCCCTGGTGGGCGACGTCGAAGACAAACTGGTCGTCGGGCGAACTGAAGACCCGGTGGAGGGCGAGGGTGAGCTCGACGACGCCGAGGTTCGGGCCGACGTGGCCGCCGTTGCGGGCGGTGACAGCGATGATCTCCTGGCGGATTTCCTGGGCGAGTTGCGGCAGTTGGTCGGCGGACAGGGCCTTGAGATCGGCGGGGCCGTGGATGGCGTCGAGCAGACGGGAAGACGGTGAGGACGATTCGTTCATCGGCGGTCGGGAACGGGCGGCGCCTCAGGGCGCGCGCTCGGTGTCAAATTTGCCGAACTCGGCGCCTTCCTTGGTCTTGCGCAGCTGCTCGATCTTGAGCTCGGCCTCCTTGAGGCGGGCTTCGCACGCCTTGAGCAACTTGCTGCCCTCCTCGAATTTGGCGAGCAGGTCGGCCAGCGGCACGTCGCCCGACTCCATCGATTCGACGATTGACTCGAGTTTGGCGAGGGCGGCCTCGAAGGTCAGTTTGGCTTCTTTGACTTCCACGGTGTCACGATGGGAACCAGCGCGGCCTTTTCAAACAATCTTTGGACTGGCGGCGGCGGGGGAATTCCATCCACTGGGCGGCATGACTATCGTCCTCTGGGTCACGGCTTTGCTGATGGTGCTGCGCCTGGCCGGCGACCTGCTCCTCGGCGCGCTCAATCGCGCGGAAGTCCGGCGCCATGCGCTGACTCCGCCGCCGGCCGCGGCGGCGATCATGGATCCAGCCACCTACGCCAAGTCGGTCCGATACACGCTGGAGAAGTCTCGTTTCGGCATGCTGACGGAAATCTTCGACTCGCTGGTGCTGGCCTTGGTGATCTTCGGCGGCGTGCTCCCGGCGCTTTATGAGCAATTCGCCTATTGGGGCGGCCCGGAAGCCGTGTGGGACGACACGTTGTTCATCCTCGCGATCGGCGTGCTGTTGTCGCTGCCCGGCCTGCCGTTCGACTGGTGGGCGCAATTCCGGCTCGAGGCGCGCTTTGGGTTCAACCAAAGCACACCGAAGCTGTGGCTCACCGACATGGTCAAGGGCCTCCTGCTCACTCTCGTGATCGGCTACCCGCTGCTGTGGGTCCTGTTGTCGCTCGTTTCCTGGGTGGGCCCGAGCTGGTGGATCTGGGGCTTTGCGGTGCTGTTCGGCTTCCAGCTCCTCATGCTGGTGCTCTATCCCAAACTGATTCTGCCGTTGTTCAACAAACTCACCCCGCTGCCCGAGGGCGAGCTGCGCACGCGGCTGTTGGCGCTGGGCGAACGCACGGGTTTCCGGGCGCAGGCGATCCAGGTCATGGACGGCTCGAAGCGCTCGGCGCACTCTAACGCGTTCTTCACCGGCTTCGGACGCTTCCGGCGCATTGTGCTGTTCGACACCTTGGTGGCGCAGCTTTCTGCCGAAGAACTGGAGGCGGTGCTGGCGCACGAGATCGGTCATTACCGCCGCGGGCACATCCCCAAGATGCTGGCCATTTCCGCCGCGATGCAGTTCGGCGGCTTCGCGCTTGTCGCCTGGCTGGCCGCCAGCCCGTGGTTCAACACGGCCTTCGGCTTCCCGCCCGGCGAGCTCGCCCCGGCGTTCCTGCTGTTTGGGCTCCTGAGCGGGCTCGTGATGTTCTGGTTCTCGCCGGTCGCCAACTATTTCTCGCGGAAGCACGAGTATGAGGCCGATGCCTTCGCGCGTGATGTGATGAATGGCCCCGGCCCGATCGTGGCCGCCCTGCGCAAGCTGGCCCAGAAGAACCTCAGCAACCTGACGCCGCATCCGTGGTTCAGTGCGTTTTTCCACTCGCACCCCACGCTGGTCGAGCGCGAGCGCGCCGTGCAGGGCGCATGAGGCGGTTCTGGTTGGGAGGTTTGGCTTGGATACTCGGCGTCGCGTTGGCGCCGGCGGAGACGCTGCGGCTTGCGACTTATAACGTGGAAAACTACGGCGCGGCCGACCGCGTGATCGCCGCGGGTTATCGCCGCGACTACCCCAAGCCGGAATCGGCGAAAACCGCGCTGCGGGCCGTCATCCGGTCGCTCGCGGCCGACGTCCTCATCCTGCAGGAGATGGGCGGGCCGGCACACTTGGAGGAATTGCGTCGAGATCTGCGGGCCGAAGGACTCGATTACGCCTTCGGGCTGGTGCTCGATGGCGACGACGAAAACCGCCACCTCGCCGTGCTCGCTCGTCAGCAGCCGCAGGCGGTCAAGTCCCACGCCGACCTCACGTTTCGCTACCGCGGCGGGGAGGGACGGCTGAAGCGCGGGCTCCTGGAAGTGACGCTCGCGACGTCGGCCGGCGAGATCACGATCTGGGGACTTCATCTCAAGAGCCGTTTCACAGACAATTCCGACGATCCGATGTCGGCCAAACGTCGCGCGGGCGAAGCGACGGCGATTCGCGATCTCATCTTGGCCAAGTTCCCGGATTCCAAGACTGCGCGCTGTGTGATCATGGGCGACTTTAATGACGGGCGCACGAGCCAGGCAGTTCGGTTCATGGGCAAGCGGGGCCAGACGACTATTGCCGAACTGCTGCCGGCGACCGACTCACGCGGTGAAACGTGGACCTATGCCTACCGCAAGGAGGACACGTACCAGCGCGTGGACCACGTTTTGGTCTCGCCGGGCCTTTTGCCATTGGTGGCAGACGGCAGGGCGGAAATCTGTGACGTGCCCGCGACGATGTCCGCGAGCGATCACCGGCCGGTAGTGGTGACGCTGCGGCTGCCGTGAGCCCGCGCCCGCAAGCGGGCTGCCTACAGGGCGATCAGCAATCCCGCCATGCTGGCAATTAGCGCAGCAAAGAGGGTTCGGCGGATGAGATACGTCCGCGTGCCTTCGGTCGGCAGCAGCGAATAGGCGGGGGCGGGCTCGAACAGGTAACGCTTGAAATTGGTCAACGCGAAGGCGGGGTTGCGGAGGAGCATACCGTAGATGTTGCGGATGTCCTCGACGTTGGGCGGCAGGCGGTACTTCAGGATGGATTGCTCATTCAACTCCTGCCGCGGGACGCGGCTCACGAGTTCGAAGGGCACGGTGGCGACGGCGCCGCTCTCGGCCGGGATCGGCAGGTCTTTCCAGTCCCAGTCCTTGATGATCCGGGCCGTGACCCCGTCCAGGGCGTTGAGCCGGCAGAGGTGCAGGAGGTCGGCGGAGTTCAGCGGTTGGCCGTCACGGCCGAAGGTTGCAATGATCGGGCGGCCTGGGTCGACGAAGGTCCAGCGCCCGTGCTCAGCCAGATACGACTCGGCCCACGAGTGCCCGTTGTAGACCAGCCGGTTGTCCTGAACTGTCGCGCCGAAGACATAACGCGTGGGCACACCGGCGCGGTTGGCGAAGAACGTGTACACCTGGGCGTTCTGCGTGCACCAGCCCTTGCCTTGGCCGTTGCGCAGTTCTTGGAAGATCGTCAGCGGATCCTGCCAGCGGTAGGAGTCTTTCGGCACGCCACCAGCGGCGGCCCAGCAGGTGCGGAGATGACGAAGGACCTTGTCCATCCGCACCAATTCGGCGTCGTCGGGCAGGATGCCTATCTCCTCCCGGACAATGCGATCGGCCTCCGCCAGCTTCGCCGCGCCAAGGTAACGGTAATCGTCGGTCCAGCGGCTCACGGGATGTCGCCTGAAATCGCCGACCGGCAGGGCGGTGTGGATCTGGGCGAGACTGGTCGGAAAGTGCATGCCGCGCTCCAGATAGAACTCGCGGGCGATGGGCGTGATGACGAACTCGAGGTCCGGGCCGGAACCGGCTGGCAGGGGACGCAGCACACAACGGCGACGGAAGTCGGTGAGTTTTTCTCCGGTGGCGCCGGTGAAGACTGGGCCGGTGAGCTCGATCCACGGAGCGTCGCCGGGCAGGATCGGCCCCGGTTGGCCGTCGATCAGCAACTGCCATTGTGCCGGGCGGCGCGTCCAGACGATCTCGGGCATCAGCCGGCGATCGCCGTCGATCCGCCAACGCCGCAGCGTCGGCGTATCTGCGGGATAGTTGAGTTGCGCGTAATCGACAGGGCGATGGGAGCCCTCCCAGTCGCGTTTCAGAAAGCAGGCGAGGTTCGCTGCCACCAGGACAACCACCGCCAGGGCGAGCCAGAAGGCCGGATGCGAGAGCATGGCCGGGGAGTTTAAGTGCAAAGGCCCGGCGAGGGAAAGGCGCGAATTGGCCGCCCGAGACCATGAAAAAGGCGGGTCGTGAGACCCGCCTTGCGCTTGGTGTTTCTGCTCTTGGCAGTCAGGAAATCACTTCTCGGTGACGGTGACCGGGATGGTCACTTCGCCGGCGCCGTAGCCCTTGAGGAAGAGCGAACCGGAGCCCGGCTTGCCGCCCTGGACGTTGATCGTGAGGGTGGTCTGGCCCGCCGGGACGACGGCCTCAGGCATAATGATGCACTCGGGCACATCGGTCGTGACATCGAGGAGGAGACCGCCGGCGGGGGCTGGGTTGGCGACCGTGAACGTGAGCACCTGCGTCTCGCCCGGACGGAGGGTGAGGGCCGACGGGATCACGCTGAGCGAGCTGGCGTCGATGCGGAACGTGCCGACCGGGGAATTGCCGGAGGCGCTGCCGAGCATGATCTGGTAGTTGCGTCCTGCGTCGAGGGCTGGGACGTAGAAGCTGAGGGAGTTGGGCGACTCGTAGACCGTGCGGGTGGGGACATTCTCGAAGTAGATCACGTCCTGCGGCGAGAAACCGCGACCGAGCACGCTGATGCGGGCGCCGACCGGACCGCGGTTGACCTCGAGCGAGAGGACGTAGCGGTTGACGGTGCTGGCGCGGGTGAGTTCGGAGTAGGTTTCGCGCGATTCGAGGCGGCCGCTGATCTCGATCTGGTACTTCACGATGAAGTAATAGGCCATCTCGGTGCGGCTGGCCGGCAACTGGTAGTCGTATTCGAAGATGTTCTCACCCAGATTGCTCTTCACCATCTGGTAGTTCTTGCCGTCGATGATGATAAACGGGGTGATGTTCTGCGGCGTGGCCGCGGTGCTGCGCGAAGGCGTGACGCGCATGGTGATCGTATAGATGCGCGAGGGATTCTCCGGCAGGCTGCCTGGCGTCAGATTCGTCAGGGTCAGGGTTTCGCAACCGGTGAGGAGCACGAGGCTGAGCGCAAGCGTCAGCCAAGCGATGAATTTCCTCGGATGGGAAAGGAGGGAGTTTTGCATTGGTTTTGAAATAAAACCGGTCAGTTAAAGGGCGTTAATAATGAGCGACTTCGCATCAGGGCAAGACAAAGCTGCGCCGGCGGCGCCGTTGGGCCTGTACGTCCACGTGCCGTTCTGCGCCGCGACCTGCGACTTCTGCGCATTTTACCAAGTTAAACCGACCGCGGATGGCATCGATCGGTTCCTTACCGGAATTGCGACGGAGGCATCGCTCGTGGCCTGGCCGCGTCAGATCGAGACGGTGTTTTGGGGTGGGGGCACGCCGGGCCTGCTGGCCCCTCCGGCATTGCGGCGGCTCGGCGAACAGGTGCTCGCGGTGTGCGGCGGGCAGCCGGTTGAGTGGACAGTCGAGATGGCTCCGGCCTCGGTCACGCCCGCGCGGTTGGCGGTGCTGAAGGATCTCGGCGTCACCCGCATCTCGATGGGCGCGCAGAGTTTCCAGCCGGCCTGGCTCGACGCGCTGGGACGCATCCACAGTCGCGAACAGGTCCTGCAGGCCTACGAACGCGTGCGCGCCGCGGGCTTCGCGAGCGTCAACTTGGATCTCATGTTCGCGCTGCCGGGTCAGACGGAAGCGGAATGGCTGGCCGACGTGGCCGAGGCCGTGGCGCTGCGCCCGGATCATCTTTCGACCTATTGCCTCACGTTTGAGGAGGACACCGCGCTCTGGGTGAAGCTCTCGCAGGGCCGCGTGAAACTCGATCCCGAGCACGAGGCGCGCCTGTACGAGACCACTTGGGAGGCGCTCGCCGCAGCCGGTTATGCGCAGTACGAGGTCTCAAACTTCGCCCGCCCGGATCACGCGTGTCGGCACAATCTCAACACCTGGGCGATGCACGAGTGGATCGGACTCGGGCCGTCGGCGGCATCGCAGCATGCCGGCTGGCGCGGCGCCAACGTCTCGGACCTGTCGGGCTGGCTCGAGCATCTGGCGGCCGGACGCCGCATGACCGAGGACCGCGTCGCATTGTCGCCGGTGCAGCTGGTCGAGGATGCCCTGATCTTCGGACTGCGCATGAATGCGGGCGTCGACCTGGCAACCTGGCGCCGACGTTGCCCGGAAGCGCCCTGGGGCGGGATCGAGGCCGTGGTGCAACGCCTGGCGGAAGACGGGTTGGCGATCGCCGACGGCGATCGGGTTCGCCTCACGACCCGTGGTCGACTGCTCGCAGATGCGGTCGGGCTTGAAGTCATGGAAGCCTTCCATCATGAGCCCGCGCATGCGTGATCGATTTCCGGGCCGGCGAGTGGCCGCCGTCATCTTTCTGACTTTGGGATGGGTGCAGGCGACGGCCCAACGGGTCGAGCTGGCCTGGCCGGCGCCAAATGACGCGTACAACCCGGACCGGGTGGAGGCCGAGCTGCTGCAGCACGCCGGCTCGGGCGAGCCCGATTCCGGAGGCTTTGGCGGCGTGCGCAGCGGCGGGGCGCAGTTTCACGAGGGCGTGGATATCCGACCTTTGAAGCGCGACCGGAAAGGCGAGGCGACGGATCCGGTCTTCGCGGCACTCGACGGCGTGGTGCGGCACATCAGCTCGCATCCGGGCAAGAGCAGCTACGGCCGGTATATCGTGCTCGAGCATCCGGGGGTGACGCCTGCAATCTACACCCTCTACGCGCACCTGGCCTCCATCGCGCCGGGGCTCCGCATCGGCGGCAGCGTGCCTCGCGGCCAGAACCTCGGCGTCATCGGGCGCTCGGCGAGCGGGTATGCGATCCCGAAGGAACGGGCGCACCTGCATTTCGAGATGGGCCTGATGGTCACGCGCGACTTCCAGCGCTGGTACAACGCCCGCAAGTTCGGCAGCCCCAATGACCATGGACTCTACAACGGGATGAACCTGATGGGCTTCGACGCGCTGGATTTCTTCCAGAAGCACCGGGCGCGGCGGGTGGATAATTTCCAGCAGTATTTCCAGCGCATGGAGCCGGTGGTGAAATTCCGGATCGCGACGACGCGCACGCCGGACTTTGTGCAGCGCTATCCGTCGCTGGTCACCCGGGAGGCGCCGCTGCTCGTGGGCGGTTGGGAAGTCTGGTGCAACTGGACCGGCCTGCCGTTTCGCTGGACGCCGCTGTCGACCGCCGAAGTGGTGGGCCTGCGGCCGAATCAGGTGCGCATCATTGAGGTCAACGAGACCGAGGAACGCCGCCAGCGGAGCAAAAGCCTCGCGATCAAGCGCAAGGGCGCATGGATCCCGGGCGAGGACCTGCAGACGCTCGTGCAGCAGGCGTTCGGTGTGAAGTGAGGGGCGCGAATCAGCTCTGGGGTTTGAGCTGAGCCAGCAGCGCCACGAACTCTGGTTGCTCCTTCAGGTCCTCGAGGTCGGGGTCCTGGGCCATCCAATCGAAGTCGCGATAGCCGAGTTCCACGGCGCGTTGCAGGGAACGCAGGGCATCGACCTTGCGTTTCAAGAGCGCGAGGCTGCACGCGAGGTTGTAGTGGGCCGTGGCATTCTCGGGCAGGAGGCGGACCAGGCGGCGATCCATGCGGAGGCCGTCGGCGATGCGACCGTGCTTGGTGTAGAGGCCGCCGAGGATCTCGATGACCTCGGTGTATTGCGGCGCGCGGCGCAGCACCGACTCGAAGAACGCCATCTCGAAGGCGGGATCCGGCTTCGGCTTTGACATGGCGCGGTCAGCCCCGGCGGGGGCATTGGCCGGTTTCGCGGAAGGCGTTGCAGTGGGCGCTGACCTGCAGGCGCTGGCTCACCGGGGTGAGGCCGAGCTTCGAGGAGACCGTGCTGCCGTACCATTCCATGAAGGGGGCGCTGATCTCGAAGATCTTGTCGCAATCGAGGCACACGACCTGCGCAACCTGCGTGGTCGAACCGCCGATGTTGGGCAGGTAGAATTTCTCGCCGGTGCCGATGTCCACCTCGCGCAGCAGAGCGCTCTCCGTCATGATCGGCAGCGTGCGGTAGACGGTGGCGCGCGACACGGAGTCGTCCACCTTGCGGGCGTGATCGAGGAGCTGCTCCGCCGTGAAGTGCTCCCGCTGGGCGTAGGCCGTGTCGAAGATCGCCAGGCGCTGGTTCGTCACGCGCAGCCCTTTGCGGGTCAGAAAGTGGCGGAACTTTTCGCGGGCGGCGTTGAGGCTCACGGCAGAACTGTTTGGTCCGGCGGTCGGGGGTGTCAATCTTGCAGCCGGGTGCAGGGTGGGGTGATGGGCGCGGTGGATGGGATGGAGGTTGTGGCGCGGCTTAGGGTTTGCCTTGAGCCGGGTGGAGGGGCGTCATCGCTGAGATGATTGTGGGTGTCCATCCGCTGGCCGGCTTCGACAAGCTGCTGCACTACCGCGTGCCGGAGAACCTGCGTGCCTCGGTCGCCGTCGGCACGCTCGTGCGGGTCCCGGTCCTGAACGCGCTGCGGTTGGGCATCGTCGGCGAGATCGGCGTCCCGGCGGACTTCCCGCTCGACCGACTCAAGGCGGTGGCGCAGGTGGTGTACCCGTTCCCGGCGCTGACCCAGGACCTGCTGCGCCTGGCCCGCTGGATGGCGGAGTATTACGCCTGTCCGCTGGATGCGATCATCGAGACGATGATCCCGGCGGCGGTCCGCGGGGGCGCCGCCATTCGGCAGGAAAAGCAACTCGTGGTAGCCCAACGCCTCGACGAAGAGGCGCTCGCGGCCCTTGAGAAGCGCGCCCCGCAGCAGGCGCGGCTGTACCGCTTTCTCGTCCAACAGTTCAAGCCCCAGCGCAAGGGCCTCGTCCTCAAGCGCCTCGGGCTCACCGCCGCCGTGGCTGCGGCGCTCGTGAAGCGCGGGGTGCTCCGCGAGGACCTGCACCGCGTCGAGCGCGTGGCCTATGCCGACGATTTTGCCCGCGGCGAACTCGTGGCGGCCACGCCGCCGGTGCTGAACGCGGAGCAAAAGAAGGCCGTCGACACGGCCACCGCCGATCTCGGTGCTGGCCGGTTCCACGTGTCGCTGCTCCACGGCGTCACCGGCTCGGGCAAGACCGAGGTCTACCTCCACGCGATCGACACCGCGCTCAAGCAGGGTGGCGGCGTCATCTTCCTCGTTCCCGAGGTCGCGCTCACCCCGCAGACGGTGGCGCGCCTGCGGTCGCGGCTCGAGGCCATCGCGCCCGGACACCGTTGCGTCGTCTGGCACAGTCACCTGAGCGAGGGCGAGCGCCTCGACGGCTGGCTGGCGCTCGCGACGGGCGAGGCCCGCGTCGTCGTGGGTGCGCGCTCGGCCGTCTTCGCCCCGGTGCATGACCTGCGCCTCATCGTCGTCGACGAGGAGCACGAGCCCGCCTACAAGCAGGACGAGACGCCCCGCTACCACGGCCGCGACGTGGCGGTCTATCGGGCTAAGCTGAACAACGCACTGTGTATCCTCGGGTCCGCCACGCCTTCGCTCGAGAGCTTCGCCAACGCCCGGGCCGGGCGGTACGCGCTCAGCGAGCTGCGCCAGCGGGTCGACGACCGGCAGCTGCCGCACATCAACGTGGTGGACATGCGGGTCGAGATCATGCGCTCACGCGGGCTCACGACGCTGTCGCGCAAGCTCGCCGATGCCATGCAGCTGCGCTTCGAGCGCAAGGAGCAGACGATCCTCTTCATCAATCGCCGCGGCTACTCGTCCTCGATGCTCTGCACCGAGTGCGGACACGTCGAGGAGTGCGCCCACTGCAGCATCGCGATGACGTATCACCGCACCGACGAGACGCTCCGCTGCCACCTGTGCGGCGAGACGCGCCCGGCGCCGATGACCTGCCCGTCGTGCCGGTCGCCCAAGATCCGGTGGAAGGGCCTGGGCACGCAGCGCGTCGAGGAGGCGGTGCGTCGCGTGCTCCCGCGGGCGCGGATCGAGCGGATGGACACCGACACGATGTCGCAGAAGAACCGCTTCCGCGAGGTGCTCAGCCAGTTCCGCACCGGCAAGATCGACGTCCTGGTCGGCACGCAGATGATCGGCAAAGGCCTCGACTTTCCCAACGTCACGCTTGTGGGCCTGGTGGACGCCGACATCTCGATGCACATCCCGGATTTCCGGGCCAACGAGCGCACCTTCCAGCTCCTCGTGCAGGTGGCCGGCCGCGCCGGCCGGGGCGACCGGGCGGGTGAGGTGATCGTGCAGACCTTCACGCCGCAGGCGGAGGCGATCCAGTTTTCGCGGCATGCCGATTTTGCAGGCTTTGCCGAGGCGGAGCTGAAACTGCGGCGCGACTTCCACTATCCGCCGTACCGGCACCTGATCCAGCACCGGCTGCGCGGGAAGAGTCCGGAGAAGCTGCAATTCTTCGCCGAACAGTGGGCCAAGCGCCTCGAGAAGGAACTCGGCAATCGCGTGGAGCTGCGCGGGCCTTCCCCCGCGCCGATCGAGAAGATCAAAGACGAGTACCGCTGGCAGCTGTGGATCTTCACCGCGAGTGTGACCAAGGTCATCAAGGACCTCGACAAGCTGCGGTCGGAGTTCCCCTGGCCCGACGAAATCACCCAGGTGCTCGACGTAGACCCGGTGGGCCTGACCTAGCCGCCGCGATCAGGCCTCCGGCGCGCGCCAGAGCGTGGACATGATGCAGGCCTTGTGCTCGTGGATGTCGGCCGGGTTGAAGGCCGGCTTCTGGTAGTAGACCGACAGGATCGTACCCGGCGAAACCTCGATCGAGGCCGGGTAGCCGAGGTCGTGGTTGCCGCTGTCGTCACGCAGGATGATTTCCTGGCTCCCGTCCCAGGTGATCCCGTCGGGGCTTAGCGCGGCGCGTTCGCCGAAAGGCGCGCGGCGGTACCCGTAGGTGCAGAGCACGCGTCCATCGCGCAGGACGGCGAGGTGAGGCGGAAAACCGAGCAGCGGCGTGCGGAACGGCGCCGACCAGGTCTGGCCGTTGTCGTCGGAGTAACTCTCCCACAGGTGCAGATCGGGGCGACGGTCGTCGTATTGCTTTGCCGTGTAGCGGATCATGACGATGACGCGCCCGGACGGCAGTTGGGCGACATGCGGTTCGCCGAAATGGTGGGTCGTCGGCGTGGGGCAACGGATCTCGGCGGTCTTGGTCCAGGGCCCGACCGGGGCCGGCGCAGTGTAGATGCCAACATGGCCGCCGTCGTTGCGGTAGGCGGCAGTGAGGAGTGTGCCGTTGCGCAGGGCGATGCCACCGTGGACGCTGTCGGGCCCGCGCACCGGGGCCGACCAGGTGTGGCCGTGGTCGTTGGAGACGATGATCCAGCCGCCGTGGCGCGCGGCTTCGGCGCAGTAGGCGGGGGCATTGACCTGCTTGACCCAGGCCTGGATGAGGTCGGGCGGGTAGGCGTCGAAGGGCAGACTGGTGAAGCTATCGGCCTTCCAGAACGTGGACCAAACATGCATCGCGATGCGGCCGTCGGGCATCAGCGTCAGGCCGCACTCACGGTCGTCGATGGGTGTGTCGAATGCGACGACCGGATTGGACCACGTCGCGCCGTTGTCCTTCGACCGCATGGTGACGACGGCGCCGTCCGGATACATGTGATGCTCGGTGCGGATGAAGGCCAGCAGCAGGTCGCCGTCGGCGGCGCGGACGAGTGCCGGCCAGGCGCAGTAACAGGCGGGGTCGCGGAATACGGTGGCGTGGCCGACGATCAGGCGGTCAGGGGGCATGGGGGTAAGGGTCGGGCTGGCCGCCTTCGGCGCACCTAGTAGTGTTCGCCGTGCCGGGCGTGGGCCTTCTCCTTCCGACGTCGTTCCTTCTTCTCTTGTTCCGGGTCCGGCGCCTGCATGCCGCGGTAGATCGCGTAGATGATACCGATCAGGAGGAGGAGGACCACTACGATGACAGCGAAGTCCATGAGGTCAGCCTGACAGCAAATGCGGGGAGCATGCAACCTTGCGGTGGGCCTCGCGCCTTTATTGTTGCCGCTGCCGGCGCGGCGCCAAGCCTAGCCGGCATCACCGGATGAAGATCTATTTCATGGGCATCTGCGGAACGGCCATGGGTAATGCGGCGCTGCTGGCGCGGGCGGCGGGCCACGAGGTGCTGGGGGCCGACGCCGGGGTGTATC
The DNA here is from genome assembly GCA_964355715.1 of uncultured Opitutaceae bacterium. GTDB lineage: Bacteria > Verrucomicrobiota > Verrucomicrobiia > Opitutales > Opitutaceae > UBA2377. The sequence goes on from CAYHEW010000017.1 coordinate 12,399, forward strand.
CGCCGATGAGCACGGTGCTCGCCGAGGCCGGCATCGCGGTGCACAGCGGCTACGACCCGGCGCGGCTGGCGCAGCTGGCGCCCGACCTGGTCGTGATCGGCAACGCGATGTCGCGCGGCAATGCGGAGGTCGAATGGCTGCTCGAGACGCGGGCGCTCCGGTTCACCTCGCTGCCGGCGCTGCTGCACGACCAGGTGCTGGCCGGGCGGCGCAACCTCGTCATCTGCGGCACCCACGGCAAGACGACGACGACCGCGCTGGCGGCATTCCTTCTGCGCGCGGTCGGACGCGATCCGGGTTTCCTGATCGGCGGCGTGCCCGTGGACCCGCCGGTCGGTAGCCACCTAGGCGCGCCGGCCGATCCGTTCGTGATCGAGGGCGACGAGTATGACAGCGCCTTCTTCGACAAGCGCAGCAAGTTCATCCATTACGCGCCGCACATCGCGGTGGTGAACAACCTCGAGTTCGACCACGCCGACATCTTTCGCGACCTGCAGGACGTGCAGCGGACCTTCACCCACCTCGTGCGCATCGTGCCACGGAACGGCCACGTCGTGTTGAATGGCGACGACCACAACCTGCAGGCGCTCGGCGCGATGCCCTGGACGCAGGTGATCCGGGTCGGCACCGGCGCGGCGAACGACGTGCGCATCGAGGGGTTCGCCGAATCCACAGCCGGAACGGAGTTTCGCCTGAGTTGGCGCGGCCAGCCCTGGGCCACGGTGCGCTGGAGCCTTTCGGGCCTCTACAATGCGCGCAACGCGGCCATGGCGGCGACGGCCGCGGCGCTCGCGCTTCATCCGACGGACCCGCGCCGCCTGGATGTCTCGGCGCTCGCGCGTTTCCGCGGGGTGAAGCGCCGGCAGGAGATCCTGCATGATGGTGCGCGGGTGAAGGTGTTGGAGGATTTCGGCCACCATCCGACCGCGCTGGCCGAGACCCTGCACGCGCTGCGCCAGCGTTACCCGGGGCATATGCTGACGGCGGTTTTCGAGCCCCGCAGCAACACGGCGCGCACCAAGGTCCTCCAGGCCGGCTTCATGCGGGCGCTGGCGCAGGCGGACGAGGTGTATCTCGGTGCCGTCAATTGTGCCGAGAAACTCGCCGCGGACGAGCGCTTCGACGCGGGCGCGGTAGTGCAGCAGTTGGAGACGCAGGGCATCGAGGCGCACACGGCCGAGACCAATGCGGCCCTGCTGGAGCGCCTGACGGAAGCCACGCTCGCCGCGACGGATCGGCCGCGCGTGGTGACGTTCTTCAGCAACGGCTCGTTCGACGGCATCATCCCGCGCTATGTCGCGGCAGCACTGGCGGCCAAGGCGTGAGCGCTGGCCTACGGAGAGATGCGGAGTAACCACGGATTTCACGGATAAGGCGGGCGCCGTCTTCTTTTGATTCGTGGTATCCGTGTAATCCGTGGTTAAGCTGCCTTTTGCCCTGGAAAAATTCTCGCTTGCACTCCTCCGCATCTGCCTGCTTTTTCGCTCCCTCACGCAGCCGTAGCTCAATTGGATAGAGCATCTGACTACGGATCAGAAGGTTTGGGGTTCGACTCCCTACGGCTGCGCCAGTTTTTAACCCGCTACTTGGTAACGAGTAGCGGGTTGTTTTTTGGTTGGCGATTTCGCTTCAGCGGCGGCGGTTGACCGGAAATCCGCTTCGGACTATGACGAAAGCCATGAGCGCAGCCCGTGGCGTTGGCTTGATCGCGTTGCTGGCCATCCTGGCAGGATGCGCCAATCCGGTGGCGAGGCACTTCGTCGCGTCAAGTGACGCCGGCGAATTAAGGCTCGGCGCGACCGCAGCGGTCGAAATCCGAATGGCTGCAATCCTGCCCGATGAGGAAGCGCGCCTGCGCCGGGAGGGATGGCGCGAGATCGGCCGCGCTGCCTTCCAGGAGACAGGCACGCTCAATCGCGCCCAACTCGTGGCCCAGGCTCGCGCGGTGGGTGCGAACCTGGTGCTTTGGCACGGCTGGTCGATGGAGGAGAAACGCTTGGGCGAGCCGCATATGACTTACGCCGCCAACGCGGGGGTCGATGTCTCCGCCAGTGCGGGAGAATCGACCTTCGCACCTTCACCGGCGGTCAGTCGGAGTCGCGAAATCTACACCGTGACGGTCACGCATTTCACGATCTCCTTCTGGCGGAAGACCGAGGCTAAACCGTCGTCGATCGAACACGAGTGAGCACGACCGCCGCCAGAGGGTCGTAGGTGGCGAGGGGAGAAGGAAGGAACGCTGATCTGCCCTGATCGACGCCGATAGGACGGTCGATTCCATGCACTGCTCCTGCTTTACGGCTGTGCGCGGCCCGAAATAACATCACCTCGCGTCGGCGAGTACTTTTGCTTCTCGATTCCGGCGACCGTGATCTTTGGGAAGACCATCCGCAGCGCGACCGACTGTGCCATCCTCACTCCGGATTGCACATGCAGGTGCAGGTGCGGCTCGGTCGAATTGCCTGAATTGCCGCACAAGGCCAGGAAATCCCCTGCTTTGACCTGGTCCCCGGCCTTTCTCGCGAGGGAGCCCTGTTTGAAATGGGCCAGCACCACGACAAATCCCTCGGGGGATTTCAGCATCAGGTAATTTCCCATGGCAGATGTCCGATTCAGCTCGCCGGGAATGTTATCAGGCACGCCGTCCACCGCGACCTCCACGATCCCATCGATCGGAGCGATAATCGGCTGCGCCCAACAACCGTAGCTTTCATTCCTTTTCGGATCTCCTTTGCAGGTGAGGTTTTCGGTCCCCGCGATTACCTTTCTGAGATCGATGGCCCGATCCTGCGGCGGGCTCCCGATGTGATGGTTGTCCTTCGGGTTTTCGCCACCCCAGGAAACAAGCCAATCCCCTTCGAAGGGCAGGCTCGCCAGATGGGCGTTCGCGAACGACGTCTGCCGCGGTTTCTGTTTCGCAGTGTAGGTGACGAACGCGATGCCCGAGATTACGCCGATGATACATCCAAGTCCAAGACCCAACGCGAAAATGGCAGGCTTATTCATGGTCAATTGGAGAGTCGCGATATCGACTTACCTATCTTTCGCCAACGTTACGATTAAACACCTCGGCTTGGCGAGGTTGGTTCCGCTGTGTGTTTCGCTCTTCCATTATAGGAGGGGGTGGCTGCGTTCGGTCGTGAGCAAGCTCGCTCCTGCATTTTGGGCTGAGCTTAGGTAATGCCTGACTCACCGAAAATCGTGGCTCACTTGTGCCGGGAGGCCGGTGGCGGGGAGGCCGGCGATGTCCTCGGCCATGACGTGGATGACGCCTTCCTCGTTTTGCACCAGGCCGGTGATGAGGAGCGACGGCTCGAGGTTGATGGTCAGGCGGTGGGTCTCGAAGAGCTGGGGGCGCACGATCGCGTTGGCGTGGCCGGTCTCGTCTTCGAGGGTGATGAAACAGAAACCCTTGGCCGTGCCCGGTCGCTGACGCGTGATCACGGCGCCGCCGACCTGTACGCGCTGGCCGTTGGCAGCCTGCATGAGATCGGCCGCCGCCCAGAGATCCGGCAACTGCGCGCGCATCAGGTGCATCGGGTGCCGCCCCGTGGTCAGGCCCTGCGTCTCGTAGTCGGCTTGCAGGCGCTCCAGATGGGTCATGCGCTCCAGCGGCGAAAGCTCCGGCTCAGGCGCGGGGGCGGTCACGAGACGGAACAGGTCGTCGTCGTTCTCCGCCGTTTCGACCGCCCAGAGGGCTGCGCGGCGGTGCTCCGCGAGGGCGTTCAGCGCGCCGGCCTTGGCGAGGGCGCGACGCTCCTTCGCATTGAAATCCGTCCGCCGCAGAAAGTCGGTCGTCGAGACGAAGGGCAGCTTCTCCCGGGTCGCGAGCATCGTCTGGATCGACGCCTCACGCACACCACGTACCGTGGCAAAGCCCAGCCGGAGGGTCTCGGCCGTTTCCACACGACACTTCCAGCCCGACGTGGCGACGCACACCGGCAGCACGCGGATGCCGTGCCGCCGCGCGTCCTGCACCAGGCTCGCCGGGGAATAGAAACCCATGGGCTGATGATTGAGGATGCCGGCATAAAACGCCGCCGGCCGGTGCACCTTGAGCCAGGCCGAGGCGTAGGCGATCAGCGCGAACGAGATCGCATGGCTCTCGGGAAAACCGTACAGCGCGAATGACGCCAGCGAGTGCAGGATCGACTGTACCGCCGGCTCCGCCACGCCGTTCGTCCGCAACGCGACGCCCAGCTTGGCCTCCATGCGTTGAAGTCGCTCAGGACTCCGCGTGAAGCCGATGGCCCGGCGCAACTCGTCCGCCTCCGCCGCCGTGAAGCCGCCCAGCTCCATCGCGAGCCGCAGGACTTGCTCCTGAAACAACACGACACCGAGCGTGCGCTCGAGGATCGGTCGCGCGCGCTCGTCGGGATAGGTCACCGGCTCCTTGCCGGCGCGCCGCGCGAGGTAGGGGTTGACCGCGTTGCCTTGGATCGGACCCGGCCGGATGATCGCCACTTCCACGGCGAGGTCGTAGAAGGTCTCCGGTTTCATCCGCGGCAGCGTCGCCATCTGCGCCCGGCTCTCGACCTGGAACAGGCCCACCGTGTCGGCGGCCTGCAACAGCTTGAAGGTCGCCGGGTCGTCCTTCGGAATCCGCGCGAGGTCCACCGGCTCCTGTCGCTCGGCGCAGATCTCCAGCGTCTCCTGCAGCGCAGCCATCATGCCCAACCCGAGCAGGTCCACTTTCACGAGCCCCATGTCCTCGCAGTCGCTCTTGTCCCATTGCAGCACGGAGCGGCCGGGCATGCGGGCGTTTTCCAGCGGCACGTAGTTGTCGAGCTGGCCCGCGCAGAAGACCATGCCACCCGAGTGCTGGCCGAGATGCCGGGGGAGGCCGTGCAGCTTGAGGCACGTGTCCAACAGGATCGGCAGGCGCGGATGATCGGCCGAGATGCCCGCCATGCGCAGTTGCTCGGTCAGGTCGAGGGTCTGCGGGAAATCTCCGCCGTGAAACAGGGCGGAGAAACGATCGATCACGTCGTCCGGCAGACCGAGCACTTGGCCGACGCTCCGCATGGTGCTGCGTCCGCGGAAGCAGATGACGTTCGCCGTCATGGCCGCGCCGCGCCGCCCGTACCGGCGATAGACCTCCTGGATCACCTGCTCGCGCATGTCCTGGCTCGGGAGATCGAGATCGATGTCGGGCCAGTCGGTGCGGCCCTCCGACAGGAACCGCTCGAATAGGAGTTTGCTGGCGATCGGGTCGACCGCCGTGATGCCGAGCGCGTAGCATACGGCGCTGTTGGCCGCGCTGCCGCGCCCCTGCACGAGGATGCCGTGGTCGCGGGCAAAGCAGCAGAGGTCCCAGACGATCAGGAAATACCCGCTGAACCCCAGCTTGCCGATAAGCGTGAGCTCGCGCTCCAGTTGCCGACGCACGTCGCCCACCACGCTGCCGTAGCGCTGCTGGGCGCCGAAGTACGTCATCTTCCGCAGGAAACTGTCCTGGCATTCGTCCGTCGGCACCGGGTAGTCCGGAAACCGATAGCCAAGGTGCTCGAGCGTGAACGCGATGCGGCCGGCGAGGATCCCCGTGTTGGCCACCGCCTCGGGCAGGTCGGCAAAGAGCGCCTGCATCTCCCGCGCGGGCTTGACGTGCCGTTCGCGATTGCGCGCGAGGCGCCGTCCGGCGGTGTCGAGGGTAACGTGTTCGCGCAGGCAGGTGAACACATCGACGATGTTGCGCGCCTCCGGTGTCGCGTAATCCACGCCATTGGTCGCAAGCAGCGGCACACCACGCGCGCGGGCCCAGTCGATGACGAAGTCGTTGGCGTCCTCCTCGTGGGGCAGGAGGTGACGCTGGATCTCCGCATACAGGCGTCCGGGTCCGAAGGCGGCCAGCAACCGGTCTGCGGCGCGGCCGGCGGCGGTCCCCCCGGCGCGGCGCCAGGCCTGGCGCACGGGGCCGTCGTCATCGCCGGTGAGGGCGATCAGGCCGGTGTTGTCCTCGGCCAACTCGGCCCAGGTCACGCGGCCCGCGCCCTTGGCGGCGCGGAGGTTGGCGATGGACAGCATCGCGCCCAGTCGCTGATAGCCGGCGCGGGTCGCGACGACGACGGGCACGACGGTCTCGTCATCGAGGACGATCTCGCAGCCGACCAATGCGCGGACTCCGGCTCCCTTGGCGGCCAGATGCAGGCGCACCGCGCCGTAAACGCCGTTGCGGTCACACAGGGCGAGGGCGGGCAACTGACAGTGCCCGGCCGCCTTCGCCAGAGCCTCGGGCGTGGAGCCGCCGCGGAGGAAGGAGAAGGCGCTGCGCGCATGAAACTCGACGTAGGGGATCAATCGAGCACGCCCTCCACGCACCAGGCGTCGGCCCGGCGCGCCAATTGATAGACACCTCCGGTCGCGAGTTCGACCAGCCAGATCTCGACGGCCCACCGCTCCGCCCGCCACCACTCGCCGTCGCTGCGCCAGGGTCCGTGGACGCGGACGATTTCTCCACTGAAATCGCCCGCCAGCCGCACAGGTTGTCCGTCCGTGAGTTCCACGTCCACCGGATGTCCGGGCCGGAAGCGCCGCAGGACGAGGCCCTTTTCCTGATGACAGGATGGCTCCGCGGGCGGTGGCACGCGCTCGATTGGCTTCGTCAGCGTGAACGCATCCGGGCGGTGGGTGTCGGCGGGCACGGGGGTGCCCACGCGGCTGTCGCCGACCAGCGCGCCGAGCCGGGCGAGATTTTCCCAGAAGGCGGCGGGATCGCGGAGTCCGGTGTCGAAGAGACCGTCCTGCTTGTGCGGGGTGCGCGTAGGGGTGGCGGTGAGGACCACGCGACGCAGGCGGGACTCGAGGTGGAGCGTTTCGAGGTGAGCCAGGAGCACGCGCAGCCACGAGGCGGGATCGGCGCCGGGCTCGGGCAGGCGGAACTCGCGCCGATGATCCGTGCCGGTCTCCGGCGTGAGGGTCAGCGCGAGACGTTCCGCGACAAATCCCGCGGCCCGCAGCTCGGCGGCCACCCGCTCGGCGTAGCGCTGCAGCTTGAAGGTGAGCGGCTCGAGGGTTTCCACGGGGGGCTCATATTCCCAGGCGGCGGTGAAGGATTGGGGCAGGGTGGCGAGGCGCAGCGGACGCGTGGTTTCGCCGGCCGCGCGCTCCCACAAGGCGGCACCCTCCGGGCCGAGGCGCCGGCCGACCTCGCCTTTGGGCAGGGCCGTCAATTCGCCGAGTGTCCGGATGCCCCAGTCCCGAAGGATTCCGGCCTGGGCTGCAGTGGGGCCCGCCACCGTGAGCGGCAGGTTGCGCAGAAACGCGGCGGCATCCGCGACGAGCCGGACCGGTTCCGCAGCTTGGGCGGCGTAGGCGGCGAGCAACGGATTCGCCGCGGCGCCGGCGCGGGCCGGCAGGCCGAGGTGGGTGAGTTCGCGCACCTGCCGGTGCAGTTCCGACTCGAGCCGGGTCAGGTCGGCGCCCTGCAGGTCAGCCGTGCACCAGCCGGCCGCGGTGGCCTCGACGCGGGGCGAGAGCGCGAAGGCGGCCGCGAGCAGCAGGCGCTGCGCCTCGACCTCGGCGGCCGGGTCGCGCGGACGCAGCACGATGCCCGGGCAGCGGGCCATCGCGAGGGTCACCGGATCACCGGGCGCGACCGCGCGGGCCTCCGGCGAGACTTCCGTCAGCACTGCCTTCTTACCCTCGCCGGCGATCAGGGCGCACGGTTGGCCTGCGAGGGCGGGCTCGCTGCGGCAGAGGGCATGCAGCGCGAAATCCCGCACGAGCAGGACGGCATGGTTCATCCGGCGAGTTCCTCCGCGTGGATGTGGATATGGCCGCGGACCGTCTCGACGTGCAGCCGGGCGACGATGGCGTCGCGGGAAATGCGGCGCACGTCGAGGCCCAGTGGTTCGCGCAGAGAGAGGCGCCAGGGCACGGCGGGGACGAGATCGATCGTCGTGTGCACGAGGATGGCGGCGGGACGGCTTTCGGCGGCGCGATGCAGGCGATGCCAGTGCGTGGCGGGCGGGCTGCGCAGGGCGCGTTCGGGCAGGCCGCGGAGGTCGAGGATGACGACGGCATAATTGCCATCGCGCACGAGCACGTCGGCAGCGGCGAGGGCGGTGGCCATTGTGCCCGGACGCACCCAGACGAGGTGACGCAGGTCGTCGCCGGGCACGCTGTCCGGGGCAAAGCCGTCCGCGGCATCGATCAGCGCCACGCGCTGCCGGGCCTGACGGGTCGTGTGGAGGATGCGGGCGAGGACGGATTGTCCGCCGGTGCCGGCCGCCTTGGAAACCAGCTCGGTCAGCCGGCCCGGTGGCAGGCCGCCGCCGAGGGCGTCGTCGATCGCCGGGACGCCGGTGGGCACGCCGTCGCCCGACCTCCGCGCCGACGCGGGGAAGCGTGAGTCCACAAGGGACCGCAGGGCGGCGATGGTGGGATGAGGCACGGGGGGCGCATGCAGCTCAGGCCACGGATTGCCGGATCACCCCGACCACGACGCCCTGGCATTCGAGTTGCGAGGGGGCGAGGTCGGGGTAACGCGGGTTCGCGGCCCGCAGGAGTGTTCGCCCGCGTTCGCGGACGAGGCGTTTCAGGGTGGTCGTCGTTTCGTCGACGAGCGCGGCGATGATCTCACCGGGCTTTGGCTCGCGCCGGATGAGGGCGACGAGGTCGCCGTCGAGGATATTGGCCCCGCTCATGGAGTCGCCGGCGACGCGGAGCAGCCAGAAGTGGCCCGGCTTGACCTTGCGGAGGCCGAAGAGGGCGGGGTCGATGTGCAGGGTGTCGTCGGGCTGCTGCTCCTGCATGGCCGGGAGGCCGGCGGGGATGGTGCCGTAGACGGGGGTGGCGAAGAGGTGGGACTGCGTGGTGGCGCCCTTGAAGCCCCACTTGCCGTCGGCGAGCTTGTCGAGGTGCCCCTTGCGCCCGAGGGCGTGCAGGTGGCCGGTGACGGTGGCCTGATTGACCCCGAAATGCCGTGCGATCTCCCGGGTGGAGGGCGGCACGCTTTGGGCGCGTTGGTATTCCCGGATGAAATCCAGGGTCTCTTCCTGTCGTTCGGTCATCGAGGGCTATTCGAGTGAATACCATTCAACTGAATGGTATCAGGTGTGGGCTCAAGGTTTTTCGGCTGGAGCGGCAGACCTAGCACCTCAGGTGCGTTCCATAATAGCCCGGGGTGCAACCCCGGGTGGAATCGTTTGCCTTGGCGAGGGCTGAAAGCCCGATCCATGGGGCGGGCTTTCAGCCCTCGGATAACAATCCACGCGATTTCCTGGGGCGTTGCTCCAGGCTGTTATGGGACGCGCCGTTGGCGCGTGAGCTGACGGCGTAGTTCTAGCCGGTTGTGAACCCGAAACCGGATAGCATTCCTCACACCACCATCGACGAGCGGTCTTTTCCCAGAAGGTTGATCACATCCTTGGTGCGGGATTCGGGGGTGACCTTGAGGCTGACGAGTTTTTCGTCCTTCAGCTCGGCCTCGACGGTTGTCTGGCGCGGGAGGTTGAGCTTGAACTTCACGTTCCAGCGCGATGAGGGCCAGGCGGGGAAGAGGAGGATTTTGTCGCCGACGGACTGCACGAGCATGTGCTGCAGGGCGAGTTGGGTGACGCTGCCGTGGTCGAAGTCGGGCACCCAGTCGTAGTTCGGGCCCCAGAAGCCCTTGAAGCGCGCGGCGGTCGTGTTGCCGTCGTTCCAGTTCTTGCCGACGTAGAAGGCGGCGGCCTCGGTCAGGCCGAGCAGCGCGGCGTGGAGTCCGTCCTGTCGCCAGCCACCGGTGTCGGGGAACATGCGGTGCATGTAGGTCGCGCGGCCCGTGGCGAGGTTGGGTCGGCCGATGCCGTAGAGGCGGAAGGGAAAGACGCCGTAGAGCTCGGGATTCTCGGTGTTGCTCGGCACGGCCTCGTGCCGGCCGGCCGGAAGCATGCGCGCTTGGCCGTCGGTGATCTGTAGTGGCAGTTTCGGCAGGCGCGCGGTGAGCGAACGCCAGGCGCCGAGGTCGCTGGCGCCCAGGTATTCGGCGGGCAACGCGAGCAGGCGCGGTAGCAGATCGTGCAACCCCGCGACGTCGGGCATCGGGTTCTCCGCCTCCCACCAGGTCTCGAGGCTCTGGGCGGGGGCGATGCGCAAGCGACCCTGGCCATCGTTGGGATAGTGCAGCGCGTAGAACTTCAGGACCGAACGCGCGATCGGCAGGAGATCCTCCTGCAGCAGCGCGGTGTCGCCCGTGTGCTCGTAGGTCGCAAGCATCATGGCTACGAGCTCGAGTCCGCCGACGTAGAGGCGGCCGATGTATTTGTTGTCCACTTGCCGCGGCTCCTTGCCGGCGCGGTCCCAGCCATAGTTGGAGGGAAGGAAGGTGCCCCAGAAGTACATGGTCTCGGGGAAGAAGGCGCCGCCATGTCCGAACCAGGCCTGCGACCGGTGCTCGGCCAGCGGGAGGGCCTCGCGGTACATCCGGAACAGCGGGCGCATGAGGTCGTAGTCGCCGGCGGCGATCGCTGCCCAGTAGGGCAGGCGTGTGTTCTGCCACCAGTAGCCGCCGCCCCAACGGCGGTAGTCGGCGTCGAAGTCTTCATCCTTCAGACCCCAGTCGGCGGTGAACAGGCCGCCGTTGAACTTCACCGGAAAACGACCGCGGCTGCAGCAGGCCACGAGGTAGCGCTGCCAGTTTGACTGCTGCGAGATTATGTCCGCGTGGCCCCAGTCGGGACCACGGGCCTCGACGGCGATGTGCGACCGATCCCAGAAATCGTGCCACCATTGCTGATGGTCGCGCCAGGCATCGGCGGCCGCGGGGGCGTAAGGAGAGGTGGCCATCGAACGCAGCGTCTCGAGCCATTCTTCGAGCGACGCGGTTTGCGCGGCATGCACGTGCACCGCGAGGGCGGCGGCCGTGGTTTTCTTGGTGGTGACGAGGGTGTCGTCGCCCTTTTTCTTGAAGCCGCTGCCAGTCAGGCAGCCGCCGAAGGTGCGGTGCAGGAGGGGATCGGTGGCGCCGGCCTTGGCTTCGCCGAGGCCCTGCTGGTCGAGGGTGAGGCCCCAGATGGAGCTGGCGTTGCGCTGGTACCAGATGACGCGCCCCTTCTCCTTGCGCAGGACGGTGTCGGGTTGCGCGACCTCCTCGACCGGTCCGCCGGCGAGGCCCATGGCGCGCTCCTTTTCCACCTTGGCGAGCGGACGCGAGGCGGTTCGCCAGGGGTCGAGGGCGGCGCGGACCTCGCAGGGCTCGGTGCTGGTGACCTCGATGTTGAGGCGGGGCCAGTGGGCATCGATCCAGATGCGCACGGCGGTGCGGGAGTTGGAGACGATGACGGACGCGTCCTCGAGGGAGAGCTTCTGCTCGAAGCCCGCGGCGCCGCCGAGCAGGCCGGGCTTCAGCGTGAGGCGCAGGCGGCCGATCTTGATGAGGCGCCCGAGATGGTCCCAGGCGTCGTTTTTAGCCAGATACAGGAGGATATCGCCGTTGGGTTCGGTCCAGACGTTGGCGGCGAGATCGCCGTTGCCGATGGGGAGGGAATCCGCCGAGTTTTGGCCAGGGGTGGTCCAGGAGACGTCGCCGATCACGCGGCGATGCTTTGCCGAGGCGGGGTCTAGACGCAAGAAAACCCGCCGGGCGGCGGGTTTTCGGGGGAGCGCAAACGATGCTGAAACGTCAGACTGCCTTGCGCAGATCGACCTTGGGCAGCTCCACGCCGGCGAATTCGATCGCGTGCGGGTGATTGCGCTTGGTCTTGTGCAGGTGGTGGCGCTTCGCGAGCATGCGGTCGAGCTTGTCGACCAGCAGCGAGATGGCCTTGTGGCACTCGTCGGCGGAGACGGTGGCGTTCAGGTCCGGGCCGTGGATGACGACGTGGCCCTTGGCCTTGAACTTGGCGGTCACCGCTTCCTTGCGGTCGCACTCCAGATCCACGCGGACGCGGACAATGCGCTCTTCGTGGCGAAACAATCGGTCGGCTTTCTCGTGGACAAACGTCTTCAGCGAGGGGGTAAGATCGAGGTGGATGCCGGATACGATCACTTCGTGTTGGTTTTGTCTGTTCATATTACGACCTATGGTTTTTGGGTTACTGACAGAAAACGTGCCCGGAGGACCAAATGGCCAAGCCCTGCGATGATCTCTCTAACTTCACTGCCGTCATCGTCACGGGCGGATCTTCCGGAATTGGAAAATCTTTCATCAAGCTGATGCAGACGATGCAACCGGGCCTCTGGTTTTGCAACCTCTCCCGGCGCGAGCCGGACCTGAAATCAGATGCGCTTAAGCTGGAACACATCCCCTGCGACCTGGCCGACCCGGTCTCCCTCGGTCAGGCGGTGCCGCGGGTGTTAGCATGGCTGAAGCTGGCGGCTCCGACGGGGCGATTGTTGCTCATAAACAACAGCGGCTTCGGCGCGTACGGCCATTTCCCGGAACCAGGTATCGATCATCAGCTTGAGATGCTGGACGTGAACATCCGCGCACTCGTGGAGCTGACCGGCCGGCTGCTGCCGGAACTCAAGGCCCGGGGCGGGGCGGTGATCACTGTGGCGTCGACGGCGGCGTTCCAACCGACCGCCTATCTGGCGGCGTACGGGGCCTCGAAGGCCTTTGTCCTGCACTGGAGCTTGGCCCTGAACGAGGAGCTGCGCGGCACGGGCGTGCGCGTGCTGGCCGTGTGCCCGGGGCCGACGGCGACCGATTTCTTCCGCCGCGCGGGGCTACAGGAAGGTAGCGTATCTGACGCGCTGGGCATGACGAGCGAGGCGGTGGTACGCGAATCGCTGGCGGCGCTGGCGGCGGGGCGGGCCCAGGTCGTGACCGGCTGGAAGAACTGGATTGGCGCGGTGCTCGTCACGAAGCTGCCGAAACCCTGGGCCGCGTGGCTGGCCGCCAAGGTGCTGGCCCGCTACCGGCTCAAGAAGGTGTCGACGTGAGCGACGCGGTCACACGCGGTGAATTCAATCCTCGCCGCGCGTGTGCGTGGCCGCCGCGCGCGCAGCGGACGGACACCGTGCGGATCATCCGGCCCGAGGAGTTGAAGGCGTGGATCGTCCATGAGGATGCCCGACTGCTCGTAATCAACAAACCCGGCGACGTCGTGTGCCATCCGTCGAAGGCCGGTCCGTGGTCGAGCCTCGTCGGTGCGGCGCGCGAGTTCACGGGCCTGCCGACGATGCACTTGGTTTTTCGTCTCGACCGCGAGACGAGCGGCGTGGTCGTCCTGGCGAAGGATGCGAAGATGGCGAGCCGGCTGCAGACGGCGATGATGGATCGCCGCGCCGGGAAGGCCTACCTGGCGATCCTGACCGGGGAATTGGCGGCACCAGTGACGGTGGACCAGCCGCTGGGTGACGATGTGGCGAGTCCGGTGTTCGTGAAGTCGGCGGTCTGCGCGGATGGCAAGGCGGCCGTGACCCACTTCACGCCGGTGGCGAGTGCGGCGGGTTTCACGCTGGCGCGCGTGCGCACCGAGTCGGGCCGGAAACACCAAATCCGGGTGCATGCGCATTGGCTGGGGTACCCGCTGGTGGGCGACAAGATCTATGGACCGGACGACCGGTTGTATCTCGACTTCATCGACCACGGCTGGACGGAGGCGATGGCGGCGAAGCTCCTTCTGTCCCGGCAGGCGCTGCATTGCGCGGAGATCGACCTGCGCGTGGTCGGCATCGAACCGGTGTTCACGGCGCCGCTGGCCGAGGACTTGCGGAGTTTCTGCGCGGAACGCGGGTTGGATCCAAGTAGAGCGGGTCCGTGACCTGCCCTACGTGATCTTTGCCAGCGCGGTCTCGGTCGCGACGCGCAGGGCCTGGATGCGCTGTTTCAGCGGGAAGGCGGACGGCGACTCCAACGTGTAACTGAGCGTCGTATGGTGGTGACGGAGGTAGATGGCCTCGGGCCAGTTGTCGCGTAGGAGGGGATCGCTGACGGGCCGGATGATGCCCGGGGCGGCGGCCTCGCGGCCGTCAATGATGGCGCTGCGCTCGATCGGGCAGATCGGTTCGACGGCCGCGATCATGGCCTCAGCCAGGCTCGGGCGGTGCGTCGGATTCAGCTCGTAGAGATAGAAGCCCTTCGCCTCCCAGTCCTCGTGGAGGCAGATCGTGAGGGCGAACGGAGGCTGCCGCGAAAGCCAGCGGGCGTGGGATTGGGCCTCGACGGAGATCTTGTCCTTGTAGTCGCGGTTGAGATCGCGCCCGTCGTGGTTTTCGCGGGTGCCGCGGGCGTGGCCCGTGGGGTTGAGCATCGGACAGAGCAGCCACGTGGCGCGGTCGTCGAAGACTCCATCGGCCAGCAGGTCGAGCAGCGCGAGCGGCGCGGCCGGCTCGTCGCCGTGCATGCCGGACGAGAGGTAGATGCGCGGTCGCGAACCGGGTGTGCGGCGGGTCAGGGCGACGAGCGGGCAGCCAAGAACCTCGCCGTACGTTTCGACCCGGAAACCTGCGATCGCCGCGGCTTCCCGGCATTGGGCCAGGTAGGCGGACGGATACAGGGGTGCGGCTTTGACAGGGTCCACGCGAAGGTTCTTGCTGGCCGTTCGCCTGCTGCACAAGCCACAATCTTTCCCATGTCCCAGGTCCGCGTTCGCTTCGCTCCCAGTCCCACCGGTTTCTTCCACATCGGCAGCGCCCGCACGGCGTTGTTCAACTGGCTCTATGCCCGTCACACCGGCGGCACGTTCATTTTGCGCATCGAGGACACCGACCAGGCGCGCAACAGTGAGCAGTTCCTCAAGCTCATCTACGACAGTCTGACTTGGTTGGGCATGGACTGGGACGAGGGTCCGAATCCGAACGGCGTCGGCGAGCGTGGGGCCTACGGGCCGTACCGCCAGAGCCAGCGCAGCGACCTCTACAAAAAGTACCTGCAGCGGCTGCTCGACAGCGGGCGTGCCTACGAGAAGGACGGTGCGGTCTGGTTCAAGCTGCTCGGCGAGCGCTACAAGGTATTCGACGACCACCGCAAGAAGGAGGTCGAGAAGGTGAAGACCGCGCCGGTGGTCATCGACGACCAGATCCGCGGTCGCGTCGAGCGGCAGGAGGACGAGGACTTCGTGATCTTCCGCTCGGACGGCAACCCGGTGTTCCACTTCGTCAATGTCGTCGACGACATCGAGATGAAGATCTCGCATGTCATCCGCGGCGAGGACCACCTCTCCAACACCAGCAAGCACGTGCGCCTCTACGAGGGCTTCGGCGTGCCGGCGCCGGTGTTCGCGCACATCCCGCTGATCCTGAAGTCACCCGAGATGGGGCAAGGCAAGATGTCGAAGCGCGACAAGGGTGCCTTGATCGAGGAGTACCAACAGCGCCATTTCCTGCCGGAGGCCCTGGTGAATTACCTCGCGCTCCTCGGCTGGAACCCGGGTGACGACCGCGAGAAGATGCCGATCGCGGACATCATCAGTCTCTTCGATTTGCCCGGCGTGAACCAGAGCAACGCAAAGTTTGACGGGAAAAAGCTCTCCCACCTGAACATGGTTTACCTGCTGGAACAGCCGGTTGACCGGTTCCTGGTGCTGGCGAAAGAGTATTTCGCCAAGCAGTCCCATGGCGCGGCTGTCATGGCGAACGAGGCATATTTTCGCGAGATCATGCTGCTGGCCCAACCGAAGATCAAATCCGTGGACGAACTCGCCGCTTACACGGTTTATTTCTTCACGGAGGAATATCCATTCGATGCCAAGGTGAAGGACAAGGTCATGGCCAAGGGCGACCCGAAGGCGCGGCTCGCCGAGCTGATCGCGGCGGTGCCGGGCATGGATTTCTCCAGCGACGCGGCCATCGAGGCCGGCATCAAGTCACTCGCAGAGGGCAAGGGTCTCGGTTTCGGCGATTACCAGGCGGTCGCGCGTCTGGCGGTCACCGGCACGAATGCCGGCCCGAGTATCACCAGCATCTTCCGCGTTTTGGGCAAAGAGCGTGTGCTCGCCCGCCTGGGTAAATTCGCCGCCATGTCGTGAAGCCCGGCGGGTCTGTGACATGTCCAACCATGGCCGCTGCCGTAGGTCGGCACCCGCCCATCAGCCGCGATCGAAGTATGGGGTCAGGTTGAAGGACTTGCCCTTCAACACGGCGGCCAGGAGGTTCCGGCTGGTCAGGATGGTGACATTGCTGCGTAGCAGGCCGGTGAGCGAATCATTCGGTTGGGAGAGTTCGACAAAGAGCTTGGCCTTGGGATTCAACTGGTGGATGCGCGACACCATGTGGAGCGTCTTGAGGTCCGGATCGGCGAACCGCATGTTGGCAAACACAAACACGATGTCGGCTTTCTCGAGATTGGCCAGTTTCAGCGTTGTCGGGCTGATGGGCACGCCGCGGACAAAGTGATGCTGCGGGTAGGGCTGCTCCGGCACGAGATCGGAGACGATGACCACCTCGCGACGGGCCAGTTCGGGGTACTGCGGCAGCGCCAGGATGAGTTCGTCCGCGAACGCCGTGTACTCGCATATGACCACGTGGCCCGTGGACTTAACCTGGGCCGTGCCCAGCCGCTTCTGGTTGGTCAGGCCCTGCAGCCGGTCCGTTGTCAGGGCGATGAAGTTGGTGTAACAGTAGATGCCGACGATGATGGTGATCACCCCGGCAATGCGGCCCGTGGGCGTAATGGGCGCGATGTCGCCGTAGCCAACTGTGGTGGAGGTGACAAACCACCACCAAAGGGAGTCGCCATAATTCCTGATGTGCGGATTGGTGCCATGTTCCGCATTCCAGAACATGACGTTGGTCAGCGCGCCGGAAACCAGCAGTAGCAGGAAGATGTAGCGAAGGTGCTTGCCCATTTGATGGTTTCGGATCGGCCAGCTAATCCATGCAGGGTTGGCAGACTACTTCGCCCAAGTGTCCTTCAGCGAGATCGTGCGGTTGAACACGAGCTTGCCGGGGGTGCTGTCCTTGGGATCGAGGGCGAAGTAGCCGAGGCGCTCGAACTGGAAGCGGTCCTCCAGCTGCGCGGACGCGAGGGAGGGCTCGAGCTTGGCCTGGACGATCTCGAGGGACTTGGGATTCACGACCTTGAGGAAGTCGGGCTCGGCCGCGGGCTCCGGTACCGTGAAGAGGCGGTCGTAGAGGCGGACCTCGGCGTCGATGCACCCGGTGGCACTGACCCAGTGGATGGTGCCCTTGACCTTCTTGTCGGCGTTGGGCTGGCCGGAGCGCGTGTCGAGCTGGGCCGTGCAGCGCAGCTCGGTGATGGCGCCGGCGGCGTCCTTGACGATCTCGTCGAGCTTGATGATGCACGCGTATTTGAGTCGCACCTCGCCGCCCGGCTTGAGGCGGAAGTACTTCGGCGGCGGGACCTCGGCGAAATCATCGGACTCGATGAAGACCTCGCGCGTGAGGGCGAGGGGCCGGGTCGTGGGGTTCTCGGCCTGCGGATTGTTCACGGCGGCGCAGGGGATGGATTCACCGGCCGGGATGTTGGTGAGAACGAGCTTGATCGGGCGCAGCACGGCGAGACGACGGCCCGCGGCGGAGTTGAGCTCGTCGCGGATGGCATGCTCGAAGACGGCGATGTCGGTGACGCTGTTGAACTTGGTGACGCCGACGCCCGTGACGAAGCGGCGGACCGCGCTCGCGGGGATGCCGCGGCGGCGGAGGCCGGTGAGCGTGGGCATGCGCGGGTCGTCCCAGCCGGAGACGACCTTTTCCTGCACGAGGCGCAGGAGGTTGCGTTTGCTCACGATCAGGTAGTTCGGGATGAGCTTGGCGAATTCGTACTGGTGGGGCAGCGCGCGCGGTAGATCGAGGCTCTCCAGGACCCAGTCGTACAGGGCGCGGTGGTCGACGAACTCGAGCGTGCAGATCGAGTGGGTGATGCCTTCGAGGTAATCGCTCAGGCAGTGGGCGTAATCGTAGAGCGGGTAGATGCACCACTTGTCGCCGGCGTGATGGTGCGGGACGTGGCGGATGCGGTAGAGCAGGGGGTCGCGCAGCCAGACATTGGGTGAGGCCATGTCGATCTTGGCGCGGAGGGAGCGGGCAGCGTTGGGAAACTCGCCCGCCTTCATGCGTTGGAAGAGATCGAGGTTCTCCGCGACGGAGCGGTTGCGGAAGGGGCTCTCGCGGCCAGGCTGGTCGGGGGCGCCGCGATATTTGTCGGTGTCCTCCGGGCTCAGGTCGCAGACGTAGGCCTTGCCGCGGCGGATGAGCTCGAGGGCGTACTCGTAGAGCGCGTCGAAGTAGTCGGACGCAAAGAACGCCTCGGTGTTTTCGCCCGGCGCGACCGGGGCGATGTAGCGGTCGGGCTTGCCGTTGCTGGTGACGGCGGCGGGGTTGGCGCCCTTGGGCTTGAAGGCGAGGCAATGGTCGGCCCAGCCGGCGATGAGCCAGCGGACGTCGGTGGTGATGGAGTCGACGAACTCCACCTCCTCCTTGGCGGGATTGGTGTCGTCGAAGCGCAGGTTGCACTGGCCGTTGTGCTCGCGGGCGATGCCGAAATTGAGGCAGATGGACTTCGCGTGGCCGATGTGCAGGTAGCCGTTCGGCTCGGGCGGGAAGCGGGTGACGATCTTGGCGTACCGCTGCTCGGCGACATGCTGCGCGACGATGTCGCGGATGAAATCGCTGGGGGCTGGGGCGGCTGCGGTGTTCTTTTCGTCGGTCATAAAAGGGGCAAGTTGCGGACCGAGCCCGCGGGAGGCAATGGCGCAATTGCCGGCTGGATTTTTAACCACGGATTTCACGGATTACACGGATCATGCGGATGGGGCGGTGAGGGATAGCCACAAAAGGCACAAGAGGCATAAGGTGGCAGGAATATTCTGCGCCTCTTGTGCCTTATGTGGCCATCCAACCACGCATCAATCACCGGATCCGTGCCATCCGTGTAATCCGTGATCAAAAATCTCCGCGGCCTCCGCGGCTCCGCGAGAGCAACCGTCCGATCACCCGCGCCTGGCGAATGGCGGGACGGTGCCGCTGCGGGCGGGGGAGCCGTCGGCGGCCATTTCGCGGAGGAGGCTGGAGAGGTACGGGATCAGCTGCTTCTTGCGACTGACGATGCCCGGGAGGTCGAAGATCTCGTCCTGTTCGACGTGGGCGTAGGAGATGCGCTGGATCAGGCCCGGGTCGCCCTTGGCGATGAGGAGGGAGTTCTGCGTGTTGATGTCGGTCACGAGCAGGCAGGTAAAGGCGAGGTGCTCGGTGTCGCGGAGGTCCTGGAGGGCGGCGGCGATCGCCTTGGCGTGCTGCCAGAAATTGCCGAAGCCGAGTTCCTCGACCTGCGAGACGGCGAAGCGGACGCCTTCCTCCTCGTAGATCTTGAAGTCGGAGCGGACCACCTTCTCCGGCGGGTTGGCGAGGATGACCGAGCCGGAGCTGAAAATCTCGTCGGCGAGCTTGCGCGGGTCGACGCCGGCCAGCTTGGACAACCAGTTGAGGATGGCGCCGTCCTTGGGCGTGGTGGTGGGGCTGTTGAGGAGGAGCGTGTCGGAAATGAGGCCCGACATCATGATGCCGGCGATCTC
Source organism: uncultured Opitutaceae bacterium (assembly GCA_964355715.1). GTDB lineage: Bacteria > Verrucomicrobiota > Verrucomicrobiia > Opitutales > Opitutaceae > UBA2377. The sequence goes on from CAYHEW010000017.1 coordinate 31,796, forward strand.
GGGGCTCGGCGTGAGGCCCTCGCGCCGGAAGAGATCCGCGACGATCGTGCAGGTGGAGCCGACGGGCTCGTTGATGAAGAGGATGGGCTGCTGCGTGTTGAGCGAGCCGAGGCGGTGGTGGTCGATGATCTCGGTGATCGTGACCTCGTCGGCCCCGCTCACGGCCTGGGTCATCTCGTTGTGGTCAACGAGGACCAGCCGTGTGTTCACGGGTTTGAGGAGGTCGCTCTTGGTGACGATGCCCTGGAGGACGCCGTCCTCGCCGGTTACGAGCATCGCGTGCGGGGAGGCCGGGCCAAACTTCTTGCGCATGTCGGCGACGCGGACGTCGGGGTTGACCGTGCCGAACTCGCGCTCAATGACGCGGTCGAGGGTGGCGGCGGTGCGCACGGCCCAGGCGGTGGTGGCGGTGTCGTGGGCGCAGCCGAGGATGCTGACGCCGCGCTCGCGGGCCTTGGCCAGGATGTCGTCGGCCACCGGAAGGTTGCCGCTGATGACGAGGCCGCGGATGCCGAGTTCGATGCAGCGCAGCTGCACGTCGCGACGGTCGCCCACGATGATGAGTGACTGCTCAGCCGGGATGTTCTCGCGGGTCGAGATCTTCCAGAACGTGCCGATGTCCATGGCGCCGATCCGGATGTAGAGTTCCTCAAGCCGGTGCTCTTCGACGGCATAGTGAACCTTGGCGTCGAGTGCGCGCACGATGCGGGAGAGGCTGGTGCGCACCTGCCGGGAGTGGCGGGACTCCTTGATGCGCGGGATGAAGAATCCGCCCATGTTGGCAAGGGAGACGGTGCCGATGACCTTGCGGTCGGTGGTCAGGACGGGGATGACGCTGACGCTGTGGCGGTCGATGAGTTCCAGGGCCTCGGCGCAGGTGGCGTTGTCGTTGACCGCGATCACGTCGGCGACCATGAGGTCGCGGACGCGCGGGCTGACGTCGCTCAGGTAGTGGGGCAGGGGCTGGCCGAAGCGTTGCAGGATCGTGTCGATGCGGGCGTTGGTGTTGCCGCAACGCGCGGGAGCGTAGCCTTTTTCGCCGCGTTGCTCCTTGAAGGCGGCATACGCAATGGCCGAGCAGATGGCATCGGCATCGGGGTTGCGGTGGCCGACGATATAGGTGGTGTTGCTGGCGGGCGCGACTGGGGCGGACGTCATGGAAAGCGGACCATCTTGCAGGAGGCAACGGGGCGAGGGAAGCGGGAAAAATGAGGTTCACGCGGAGGCGCGTCCTCCGCGCCTCCGCGTGAGACCCTCAGGGCCCTTGGATGGCAGGAGTGCCGGTGGGGGTGCCGGTACCGGCGCCGGCGGTGCCCCAGACGCGGGCGGATTGTTCAGGGGCGGCGGGATTGTAGGGGATGGCGTGGAGGATGTTGTCGGTCGGGCGCCCGGTCCGGTAGGAGCGGAACTTGCCGGTGGCCGTGTTCGGATAAAACACCACGCTGCCGCCGAGATAGGCGACAAATCCGCCGGCGTCGCCATAGACACCGCTGACCGGATCCCAGGTGCCGTCAGGCCGGAGCCCGCGGCTGAATGCGACGGGGGTGGTCGCGGGGTCGCCCAGTCGCACGCCACTGACGAACTCGAGACTCAGCGTGCGATCGATGGTGAAGCTCGGGTCGAGGATCGCGCGCGAGCCGGGACTCAGAATCGCGGTGGGATATTGCCCCGAGAACAGGGGGTCGTTCTTGGAGTAGTAAAAACTCGGGTCGGTCAGCATCCCCTGACGCGCGAGGATCCCAGGCCAGAGGAAAGGCGCCGACGTGGCGGATAGGACACTGGAGGATATGGTTGCGGGATCGGGCAGGCGGTCATGGTTGTCGCCAGCGTAGATCATGGCGGCCTTGACGATCTCCCGCAGGTTGCTCGCGTCGACTGCCCGCTGGGCCTTCTCGCGGACCGTGCCGACCGTTGGGATGACGATGGCGGCCAGAATGCCGATGATGGCGATCACCGTCAGCAACTCGATCAGGGTAAAGCCGCGCCGCGCGCGAGCGGTAGGGTTAGGCATGGCGAGCATTGGCAGAAGCGCTTGCCAGCCGGGCGATGCGAATCTGTGTCCGACCGGCAGATTACGCCGGTAATTGTAAGGCCCGTCGGAGCGCGCCCGGACTGGACAACGGCCGAAGCACCCTTGTAGTTTGGCCCTTCATGAAAATCTACCTCGACGGCAAGTTTGTGGATGAAGCTGACGCGAAGGTGTCCGTGTTCGATCACGGCCTGCTTTACGGCGACGGAGTCTTCGAGGGCATCCGCCTATACAGCGGCAACATCTTCCGCCTCGAGGAGCACCTCGAGCGCCTCGAGTATTCGGCCAAGGCGATCATGCTGCAGATGCCGCTCACCCGAAAGGAACTGAGCGACGCCACCTGCGAAACCTGCCGCCAGAACGGCCTTCAGGATGGCTACATCCGCCTCGTGATCACCCGCGGCGTGGGCGACCTCGGCCTCGCGCCGTGGCTCTGCGCCAAACCCTCGCTCTTCATCATCGCGAGCAAGATCACTCTCTACCCTCAGGAACACTACGACAACGGCCTCGCCATCGTCACCGTCCCCACGCGCCGCATCAACCCGGCCGCGCTGCCCGCGACCGTCAAGTCGCTGAACTACCTCAACAACATCCTCGGCAAGATCGAGGCCAGGCAGTTCGGTGCGCTCGAGGCGATCATGCTCAACGACCAGGGTTACGTCGCCGAGTGCACCGCGGACAACATCTTCCTCGTCCACAAGGGCGAGATCATCACCCCGGCGGCCTCCCAAGGCGCCCTCAAGGGCATCACCCGCGGCACGATTTTCGACATCGCGAAGGAACTGAACATCCCGCTCCGCGAGGCCGACATGACCCGCTATGATGTTTGGGTCTCGGACGAATGCTTCCTCACCGGCTCCGGCGCCGAGGTGATCCCGGTCACCAAGCTCGACGGCCGGGTCATCGGCACCGGCAAGCCCGGACCGATCACGCAGAAGGTCCTCGCCTCGTTCCGCCGCCGCGTGCTGGTCGAAGGCACCCGGATCTGATGCGGACCGGCCCCCGTCCGCGCATTTCCGCTCCCATTACCTGCCGGACTCGGGTCCGCGGCAGCGTTTTGTCGGCCGCACTTGCCAGAGTGCCGCGGTATGGCATGATGTCTGGGTAGCACCACTACCCACCACATGGCCAATCCGCTCAAATGCGACCTCTGCCCGAAGCCGGCGACCGTGCACCTGACGCAAATCGTCAACAACAAGGTGCACAAGGTCGACCTGTGCGAGGAGTGTGCCCAGGCCAAGGGCGTGACCGACCCCAGCGGATTCTCGCTGGCTGATCTCCTGCTCAAGGCCTCGCTCAATCCCGCGCCGACCACGGGCGCCGTGCGCTGCGAGCAGTGCGGGTTCACCCAGGCGGATTTCAAGAAGCACGGGCGCTTCGGCTGCCCGCAGTGCTACGACGCCTTCCGATCCCTGGTCGATCCCATGCTCGACGGCATGCACAAGGGCCCCGTCCACCGGGGCAAGGTCCCCCAGAAGGCGCTGGCACGGAAATCGCTCCATGACCGGCTCACCAAGCTGGAACTCGACCTCACCGAGGCCATTCGCACCGAACGCTACGAGGACGCCGCCCGCTGCCGCGATGAAATCAACCAAGTCAAACAGGCCGTCGCGCCGAAGCCCGCGCGCTGAACCCATGACGATCGACTCGCTCATCGCGACTCCGTCCGAGCTGACCGATTCGTCGAACAGCAAGACGGCGATTGTCCTGATGACACGCATCCGCCTCGCGCGCAATCTGTCGAACAACGTCTTCCCCGGCTGGGCCAAGCCCGCCCAGCGCGAGGAGATCCTCACGACCTGCCGCAACGCCGTCGCCGCCACCGCGCCCATGCGCCGCGGCCTCAACGTCTCCGTCAGCGACCTCAGCGAGCTCGAAAAGCAGATCCTCGTCGAACGCCACCTCATCAGCCGCGAACTCTGCGGCACCAAGGCCGGCGCCGGCGTCGTCATCAGCCGCGACCAGGCCCTCTCCGTCATGATCAACGAGGAGGACCACCTGCGCATCCAGGTCCTCCGCGCCGGCTTCCAGCTCAAGAAGGCGTGGAACGCCATCACCGACCTGGACACCGCCCTCGAGGACCAGCTCGACTATGCGTTCTCGCCGACCCTCGGCTACATGACGGCCTGCCCGACCAACCTCGGCACCGCCATGCGCGCCTCGGCCATGATGCACCTGCCCGCCCTGGTCATCGCCAACCAGATGGAGAAGGTGGTCCGCGCCGTGAACCAGCTCGGCATGGTGGTCCGCGGGCTCTTCGGTGAGGGCTCCGATGCCAGCGGCAGCATCTTTCAGATCTCCAACCAGACCACCCTCGGCGAATCCGAGGAGGAGATCATCAAGCGCCTCGGCAGCGTCCTCGCCTCGATCATCGAGCACGAGCTCAACGCGCGCGAGAAGCTCATCGAGGCCGATGCCGGCAAGCTCTTTGACAAGATCGGCCGCGCCTACGGCATCCTGCAGAACAGTCACGTGCTCAGCTCCACCGAGGCGATGAACCTGCTCTCGCTGATCCGCCTCGGGATCGACCTCAACCTCTTCCCCGAGGCCAGCCGGCCCGTCGTCGACCGCCTTTTCATCGAGGCCCAGCCCGGCCACCTGCAGCACGTGCAGAAGGGCGAGTTCGAGCCGGGCCAGCGCGACCTCCTCCGCGCCACCCGCCTGCGTGCCGAATTTGCGAATTTCACCCGCCCGGATTACACCTCTCGCACCGTGGCCGGTCCCAACTGATCCGCCCCACCACACCTTACACACAACATGTCCCAGGAACCGATGAACAATTTCACGCCGCGCGCCCAGCAGGTGCTGGCGCTGGCCCGCAAGGAAGCCGATCGCTTCCACCACAACTACGTCGGCACCGAGCACATCCTGCTCGGGCTGATCAAGCTGGGGCAGGGCGTCGCGGTCAGCGTGCTGCAGAAGATGGGTCTCGACCTCGAGACCGTGCGCGCCGCCGTCGAGAAGCAGGTCGGCACCGGCCAGGAGACCAAGACACCCGGCAGCATCCCCTACACGCCGCGCGTCAAGAAGGTCCTCGCCCTCGCCGGCAAGGAAGCCCGCACGCTCAATCATTCCTACGTCGGCACCGAGCACATCCTCCTCGGCCTGCTCCGCGAAGGCGAGGGCGTCGCCGCCCGCGTCCTGAAGTCCCTCGACATCGACATCGAGCGCACGCGCAACGAGATCCTCCGCGAGCTCGACCCGCAGTTCTCCGGCGGTGAAGCCGGCGGTGGTGGTGGTGGCGAAGAGGCCTCGGCCGGCGGTCCCGCCCGCGGCGGTGGTAGTGGCGCCGGCGGCCCCGAGGACAAGAAGGAGGTCAAGACCCCGGCCCTCAAGGCCTTCGGCCGCGACCTCACCGAACTCGCCCGCAAGTCCGAGATGGATCCCGTCGTCGGCCGCAAGAACGAGATCCGTCGCGTCATCCAGATCCTCTGCCGCCGCACCAAGAACAACCCCGTCCTCATCGGTGAGGCCGGCGTCGGCAAGACCGCCATTGTCGAGGGCCTCGCCCAGGAGATCGCCGCGGGCAACGTGCCCGAGATCCTCCTCGAGAAGAAGGTCATCACCCTCGACCTCGCCCTCATGGTCGCCGGCACCAAGTACCGCGGCCAGTTCGAGGAGCGCATCAAGGCCGTGATGGACGAGATCAAGCGCGCCAAGAACATCATCCTCTTCATCGACGAGCTCCACACCATCGTCGGCGCCGGCGCCGCCGAGGGCGCGATGGACGCCTCCAACATCTTCAAGCCCGCCCTCTCGCGCGGCGAACTGCAGTGCATCGGCGCGACCACCCTCAACGAGTACCGCAAGTACATCGAGAAGGACTCCGCCCTCGACCGCCGCTTCCAGTCCGTGAAGGTCGAGGCCCCCTCGGTCGACGACACGATCCTCATCCTCAAGGGCATCCGCTCGAAGTACGAGGACCACCACAAGGCCATCTTCACCGACAAGTCCATCGAGTCGGCCGCCAAGCTCTCCGACCGCTACATCACCGGTCGCTTCCTGCCCGACAAGGCCATCGACGTCATGGACGAGGCCGGCTCCCGCGCCCGCATCGGCGCCCTCAGCCGCCCGCCCAACATCGAGGAGCTCGCCAAGGAGATCGAGGGCATCTGCGCGCTCAAGGAGAAGGCCATCGCCGAGCAGCACTTCGAGGAGGCCGCCAAGTTCCGCGACCAGGAAAAGCAGCTCCGCACGAAGCAGGAGCAGGTCACCGAGGAATGGCGCAAGGCCCGCGAGGAGAAGCGCGTCACGATCGACGAGGACCTCATGATGCAGGTCGTCGCCGACTGGACCGGCATCCCGCTCAGCCGCATGGAAAAGAAGGAGAGCGAGAAGCTCCTCGCGATGGAAGCCGAGATCCAGAAGGTGGTCGTCGGCCAGGAAATCGCCGCCTCCGCTATCGCCCGCGCCCTCCGCCGCTCCCGCGCCGACCTCAAGGACCCGCGCCGCCCGATCGGTTCGTTCCTCTTCGTCGGCCCGACCGGCGTCGGCAAGACCGAGACCGCCAAGCAGCTCGCCGCCCAGATGTTCGGCAACCAGGACGCGATCATCCAGATCGACATGTCCGAATACATGGAGAAGTTCGCCGTCTCCCGTCTCGTCGGCTCGCCTCCGGGCTACGTCGGCTACGACGAGGGCGGCCAGCTCACCGAGGCCGTGCGCCGCAAGCCGTACGCCGTGGTGCTGTTCGACGAGGTCGAGAAGGCCCACCCGGACGTCATCCAGATCCTCTTGCAGATCCTCGAGGACGGCCGCCTGACCGATTCACTCGGTCGCTCCGTGGATTTCCGGAACACGATCATCATCATGACCTCGAACGTCGGCGCGCAGCTCCTGCAGCGCCAGACCTCGATGGGCTTCGCGGCCGCCGCGGCGACCTTCAACGACGCCGAGACCATGCGCGAGAAGGTGCTCGAGGAGGCCAAGCGGGTCTTCAAGCCCGAGTTCCTCAACCGCATCTCCGACATCATCTTCTTCCGCCCGCTGGACCGGAACGACCTCATCAAGATCATCGACATCGAGCTCGTGAAATTCGCCCAGCGGCTCGCGGCCCGGAAGATCCTGCTCGAGTTCACGCCGGAATCGAAGGCCCTGCTCATCGAGAAGGGCTACGACGAGAAGTACGGGGCGCGGCCGCTGCGCCGGGCCGTCGAGCACTACGTCGAGGACCCGCTGGCCGAGGCCATCCTCCGCGGGGACGTGAAGGACGGCGAACCGGTGCTGGTGGACCGCGTCGGCGACAAGCTGACCTTCACCCAGAAGACCCCTCCCGCCACCACTGGAGTGGCGTCGTAAACGACGACTAACCGTCGCCCAACAAACCCCGCCCTCCGATGCAAGGAGAGCGGGGTTTTTTGTGGGTTCCCGTTTTAACCATGGATTACACGGATTGCACGGATAGCGAACAGGCGGATTAAGCCTGAATTAATGGCCACAAGAGGCGCAAAAGGCACAAAAGCAGAATGCCTTGTTCTGTGCCTCTTGTGCTTTTTGTGGCCATCCAGCCACGCTTAATCCGCCAGATCCGTGCAATCCGTGTAATCCGTGGTTAAAAAAGCGCCCGCGATCAACGCCCTGCCGGGCGCAGGATCTCGATTGCCACCAAGGCGGCCGCGTTGCGGGTTTCGAGGCCGAGTTTGCGGAAGATGTTTTCCACGTGCTTGTGCACGGTGCGCACGCCGGCGCCGAGGATGGTCGCGATGTCGGGGTTGCTTTTGCCCTGGGCCAGCCAGTACAGCACCTCGGCCTCCCGCGGCGTGAGGCCGAGCTTGAGCAGCGCGGCCGGGCCCGGCGGGTGGTTCGGCTCCTCGAGGATGAGCAGGCGCAGGTCATCGCGACCGGGTTCGGCGAAATGGCGCACGTGCAGCGGACCCCCGGGTGCCTCCAGCCCCGGCGGCAGACGTCCGGCCTGGTGGGCGGGGAAAAACCGGTGAAGCAGGGCCTCCGCCAGGCGCGACGAAAACACGATGCGACCGTCGCTGGCCACCAGCACCACCGCGCGATCGAGCGACTGCCGCAGCTGGTTCTCCGCCTCGATCCGCATCGCCAGTTCCTCCTCCAGCGATCGCTGGAGGGCGCGGATCTGCAGGTGCGCATGAACGCGTGCCAGCACCTCGGGGGCGTGGACGGGCTTGAGGATGTAGTCGACCGCACCGGCCGAAAAGGCCCGCACCTTCTCGCCGGGTTCATCAAGGGCCGTCATGAACAGCACGGGGATGTCCCGCCAGGCCGGGCTCGCCTTGAGCTGCGCGCAGGCCTGGAAGCCGTCCATCTCCGGCATCACGACGTCGAGTAAAATCAGGTCGGGCAGCGCGTGCGCCAGGAGCGCGAAGGCGCTCTGGGCGCTTTCGGCGACGAGGAGCTCGTGCCCGGCCTCGCCGAGGGCATCGAGGACGAGGGCAAGGTTCGCCGGCGTGTCGTCGACGATCAGGATCTTGGCAGGGGTCATGACGAGGAGTTGGCGCCGGGGCGCAGGCTCGCGGCCAGGATCTCGCGCAGGCGTTCCATCTGGAAGGCGCGGGCCGGTGCCTCGAGGCGTTCGATGAAGGCCAGGCATTCGGGATGCGTGGCGCGGAGGTCAGCCAGTTGCCGGCGCAGCTGCGTGATCTCGCCGCGCTGGGCGGCAGCGAGGAGCGCCTCGAGCTTGTCTGGCGGCAGGAGCGGCTCGGTGCCCCGGACGGTAGACGGCGCCGGCGCGACATCGCTGGCGGCCTCATAGGTGAGGTTAAGATTGAGGTGCAGCGCGAGCTTCTGAATCAGCTCGGACTCACGGAACGGCTTCGGCAGGAAATCGTCGCACCCCGCCGCAAAAGCGTCGTCCTGATTGAATGAAAGGACCGATGCCGACATGGCGATGAGCTTCAGCTGGTTGCCACCTGCCAATTGGCGCAATCGTCGGGCGAGTTCGAGGCCGTCGATCCCGGGCATGCGCAGGTCGAGGAAGATCAGGTCGGGCGGCTGCTGCGGCACCAGCGCGAGCGCGGCGCTGCCGCCCTCAGCGGTGACCACGGAGAAGCCAAGCGGCTCCAGCAGGTCGGCGATGAGGCGGCGGTTCACTTCCACGTCGTCCACCACGAGGAGGCGCCGGCGCGGACCGGTGTAGCCCGTCACCCGGCGGTTGTTCGCCACGGGCGGCTGGGATTGGCCAGCGAGGGCCGGGAGATCCACGGCGAAGGCGAAGGTGCTGCCCGCGCCCGGCGCGCTGGTGACGGTGAGATCCCCGCCCATGAGCTGCACCAGACGGCGGCTGATCGCCAACCCGAGTCCCGTGCCCGGTTCGGCGGGCCGCCCCTCGACGGCCTGCTGGAACGGTTCAAACAGGCGCGCCTGGTCGGCCGCGGTGAGGCCGACGCCGGTGTCGTTGACCGTGAAGTCGGTGCGGTCGGCCTCGCGACGGATGAGCAGGCTCACCTCGCCGCGGGCGGTGAACTTCACGGCGTTGCTCAGCAGGTTTTCCAGCACCTGCCGGAGCTTCTGCGCGTCGCCGACGACGGTCGCGGGCAGATCGGGCGGCAGGTTGACGATAAAGGTGAGGTCCTTCTCGGCGGCGCGGTTGCGCATGCCGGCCTCGATGTCGCGGATCAGCTGCGGCAGGTGGAACGGCGCGGGACGCAACTCCAGGCGCCCAGCCTCGATCTTCGAGAAGTCGAGCACCTCGTTGATCATGCGCAGGAGGTGCTCGCCGTTGTTGCCAACGATCCCGAGGCGCTCGCGGTCGGTCGCGGTGAGGTGCGCCGATCTGCCGAGCACCTGGGCGTAGCCGATGATGCCGTTGAGCGGCGTGCGCAGCTCGTGGCTCATGTTCGCCAGGAACATGCTCTTGGCGTGGTTGGCGGTCTCCGCCTCCTCCTTGGCGACGGCCAACTCCGCGGTGCGCTGCTGCACGATCCGCTCGAGACGGCGCTGTTCGCGGGCCGCCCGCGCCAGGCGCCAACGCAGAAAACCGAGGACCGTGCCGAAGCCGATCAGGACGTACAACGCCCGGGCCGTCATGGAGCGGTGCCAGGGCGGCTCGATGGCAAAGGTGAGGCGATCAGGCGCGCTCAGGCTCCCGGTGGCATCGCGGGCGACGACCTCGAGGGTGAACGGGCCGCCCTCAAGGTTGGTGAACGTGACCTGCGGCTCCGGCGACCAGTCGGACCAGCCGTCGCTGTAGCCGAGGAGCCGGTGCTGGAAAGTGAGACCGTTGAGCGCGGCGAACCGCGGAGCGGCAATGGCAAAGGTCAGCGGTGCACGCGAGAAGGGCAGGGTCGGCGGAACTCCGCTCCGGCCGAGACCGACCGAGAGCACCTGCGACCCGGAACGAATCTGCCGGATGCTGGCGCTCCACGCGGGGAGCTCGCGGTCGAGGCGAGTGAGGTCGACCCGCACGATGTTTTCGTAGCCCCGGGCCCAAAGCAGCTCGCCTGTGGGCGCGGCATCGACGTACATCACTGCGGCGCCCGAGAAACCGATTTCCTGCAGCGCGCCGGCGGGAGCGGATTTCCAGATGAGGCCGCCGCCCGCCTTGGGAAAGCGTCCGAGGGCCGACGCGGCGGTCAGGGTGTTGCCGACGAAGGTCGAGGCCCAGACTGCGCCGGTCGAGTCGACGACGCTGGGCGTCAGCATGGCGCCGGCGACACCGTCCACGACATAACGCGATTCGCGCTCGAAGCGCAGGTTGGCCGCATCGAAGCGTGCTCCACCCGTGTCGGTGAAGAACACGGGACCGAAAAGTCCGGGCGTGACGGTGGTCCAGACAAAGTCCGCCGGCAGGCCGCAGTCCCGGTGATACTGCTCGTAGGTCGCCGCCTTCCAGTCGGTGATGGCATGAGCCTGCGCCAGCCGCCAGAAGCCGCGGCTGTAGGTGGACATCCACAGCGTCCCGTCGGGTTCCTCGACGAGATTGTGGACGTCGCCGAGATCCAGTCGTTCGGCGACCTTCCTCCAGCCGGAATTCGTGCGCTCCACCACGGTGAGGCCGCGTTGGCCGCCGAGATAGAAGCGCTCCGGTTTGAGCTTGGACCGGGTCAGCCAGTAGGGGCTGTTGGGCCGCGTGTCGACGAGCAGGTCGAAGGTGTGGTCGGGATTCAGCCGTGACAGGCCCTGGCTGTGGGCGACGACAAACTCGCCCTCGACGGAGAGCAGGCCGAAGACATTGCCCATGCCCTCGGTGAAACGCCGGAAGTGGGCGCCGGTGCCCTGCAGCGGGTCGCCGGGTTGGAGTTCGTAGACGCCATCAAACGTGCCGAGATAGAGGCGGCCCTCGTGCCGGCCCCAGACGTCCGCCGTACCCGGTGTCGGGCCGTTGCCGGCGTCGAAGACGCTGACCGGGCTGGCGAGGTCCAGGCGCGCCGCGCCCGAGTTGAAACCGAGCCAGAGCCCGCCCTCGCGATCCTCGCCGAGGCTGAGAATGACATTGTCGGCGAGCCCCGTGGACCGGTCGAAGATGCGCAGACGCCGCCCATCGGGTGCGAGCAGCACGAGCCCCTTGCCGCTGGTGGCGAGGGCGAAGCTGCCGTCGGACAAGTGTTGCCCACCGTTAAGGCGCGTGGCCTGCGCGATGGCATCGAGCGGACCGTCCTCGCGCGCGAGTTCGCCGGTGCGAAGATCGATGGTGAAGACGCCGGAGAAGCTCACGGCCACGCGGAGACGATCGCCGTCGCGGGACAGCGGCACCAGGACCCAGTCCTGGGAGATTTCGGGCGCGTCGCATACCGGAGTGAAGTCGCCGTCCTCGTAACGCCAGAGGCCCCCGCGGCCGCGATGGACGTAGAGGTGCGATCCCGACACGAAGAAACTGGTCCAGCGTCCATTGCGGTCCGGCCACACGCGCGCTGCGCCGTCCTGCCAGCGGGCGATGCCGCGCGAACTTGCGAAGAACGCGGCGCCTTCGAACTCGATGGCGGCAAAGGTGCGGCCGCACGGTTTGAACTCGTCGGGCAGCCCGGGTGTCAGCGAGGTGTAGCGCCATTTCGCGTCGGGCTGCCGCTCGAAGTAGCCCATCTCGTCATTGCCGCCCGCCCAGATGCGGCCGTTTCGGCCGACGCTGAGATCGTAGATGTGCGGCGTCGGCGCGGCATGGTGGGTCCACCGCACGCCGTCGAACTCGAGCACCCCGCCCTGGTTGCCGAGGAGCACGTGGCCCTGGGACGTGAAGGCCACGCTGAACACCTGCGGATGCCCGACGTAATCGGTCGGCCGGTAGTTCTTCAGGACGGGCCGCCCCGACTCCGGGTGAAACCACCCGGTGGCGTCCGCGTGGCTGGAAGGCGCCGCCTCGGTCATTCCCAAGTGCAGGCCCAGCACGGCGCCGATCAGGCCCAGCCGCCAGCGGCACCAATTCCGGCGCAGGGGGAGGGCGTTGGCTACGGATCGGCTGACCATGGAACGCTGCCCAGCCCAAGGGCTTGCCCGGCAGGGGTCAACTGTTCGAGATGGCTGGGTCTGAAACAAATCGAGCTGCGAGCGGTATCATCCGGAGCCAAATAAACATTTCCCGGCACGGCATTCCTCTGGTAGTTTCAATCCTTTCTCATGGCGAAATCACTCTTCCAGAAGGTCTGGGACGCTCACACCGTCCGAACCCTGGCCAACGGCCAGACCCAGCTCCTCATCGGCACGCACCTGATCCACGAGGTCACGAGTCCGCAGGCCTTCGGCATGCTGCGCGACCTCGGCCTCAAGGTGGCCATGGCGCACCGCACCTTTGCGACCGTGGACCACATCGTGCCCACCGACCAGCGCACGGAACCGTTCAGCGATCCGTTGGCCGACGAGATGATCAAGACCCTGCGCCGCAACTGCGCGGAGCACGGCATCACCTATTTCGACCTCAATTCCGGTCGCCAGGGCATCGTCCACATGGTCGGCCCCGAGCAGGGCATCACGCAACCGGGCACGACGATTGCCTGCGGCGATTCCCATACGTCGACCCACGGGGCTTTTGGCGCCGTGGCCCTCGGCATCGGCACGACGCAGATTCGCGATGTGCTGGCCACCCAGACCATTGCGCTCGGCCGGCTGAAAGTGCGGCGCATCAACGCCACCGGCCGGCTCCAGCCCGGCGTGTATGCCAAGGACGTGATTCTCCACCTCATCCGGGTGCTCGGCGTCAATGGCGGCACGGGCTTCGCCTACGAGTACGGCGGCGAGGTCTTCGACCGCTTCTCGATGGAGGAACGCATGACCGTGTGCAACATGTCCATCGAGGGCGGCGCGCGGGTGGGGTACGTGAATCCCGACGAGATCACATTCGCCTACCTGCAGGGTCGGCCGTACGTGCCCAAGGGCGCGGCTTGGGACGAAGCCGTCGCGCGCTGGCGGGCCGTGGCGAGCGACCCGGGTTGCACCTACGACGACGTAGTCACGATCCGCGGTGAGGACATCCCGCCCACCGTCACTTGGGGCATCAATCCCGGCCAGGGCATCAGCATCGAGGAAAACGTGCCGGCGCCCGCCGACGCGAAATCGCCCGACGAGCGGACCTCCATCGAGGAGGCGCTCGCCTACATGAAGCTCAAGCCCGGCGCCCCGCTCAAGGGCACCAAGATCGACGTCGCCTTCCTCGGTTCATGCACCAATGCGCGCCTCTCCGATTTCAAGGAGGTGGCCCGCTACCTGAAGGGCCGCCGCGTCGCGCCGGGCGTGAAGGCCATCGCCGTGCCCGGTTCGCAGATCGTCAGCCAGGTCTGCGCCGAACTCGGCATCGATCGCGTCTTCCGCGATGCGGGTTTTGAATGGCGCGAGGCCGGTTGCTCGATGTGCCTCGCGATGAATCCCGACAAACTCGTGGGTGACCAGCTCTGCGCCAGTTCCTCGAACCGCAACTTCAAGGGCCGCCAGGGCAGCCCGACCGGCCGCACCCTGCTCATGAGCCCTGTCATGGTCGCCGCCGCTGCCGTCACCGGCGCCGTGGCCGACGCCCGCACTGTCTTCGGCGTGAATCAATAACCCATCACCTTTCGTCCATGTCCCTGCAAAAGCTCACCCAAGTCACCGGCCGCGGCGTCCACGTCGCTGGCAACGACATCGACACCGACCGCATCATCCCGGCGCGCTTCCTCAAGTGCGTCACCTTCGACGGCCTCGGCGCGGGCCTCTTCGCCGACGACCGCAAGGCCGCCGCCGCGACCGGCGGGGTCCATCCCCTCGACGACCCGCGCTTTCGCGGCGCCGCGGTGCTGCTCACCGGCGCCAACTTCGGCTGCGGGAGCTCGCGCGAGCATGCCCCCCAGGCCATCATGAAGCTTGGCTTCCGGGCGGTGGTGGCCGAGAGCTATGCCGAGATCTTTTTCGGCAACGCCACCAACCTCGGACTGCCCTGCGTGAGCGCCGCGCGGGACGACATCCAGCGGGTGGTCGCGGCGGTGGCAGCCGATCCGGCGATCGCGTTGACGGTCGACCTCGTCGCCATGCGGTTGCGGTACGGTTCGGCCGCGGTGCCGCTGCAGATGCGGGAATCCGCCCGCGACGCCTTGGTCAATGGCCGCTGGGATGCCATTGCCGAATTGCTGGAGGGGGCGCCCTCGGTGCAGGCCGTGAGCGCGCGCTTGCCCTATCTTCAGGCGCGGTTTTGATTTTTAATGAACCTTTTGGCCCATTCCGGCGTCTCATTCGCGAATCCATCCCATGATCCTAGCTGCAATTGAAGTCTTCAAGGGCGCCGGCGTCCTCATCTATCCCTTGGCGGTCTGCTCTGCGGCCGCCGTTTTCATTATCTGCGAACGGGCCTTTGCCCTGCGCCGCGCGGCCATCATGCCGCAGGACCTCGTGGACGCGGTGATCGCCGGCCGGCCGCTCATGGGCGGCAAGCACACGGTGCTGGCCCGCATCGTGGAGTTTGCCGAGCAGCACAAGAACGACGAGGGCGCCGTGAAGGCCTTCGCCCGCCTCGAGGTCAACCGCATGGAGCGCGGCATTCCGTATCTCGACGTCATCTACGCCGCCGCCCCGCTGATCGGTCTCACCGGCACGGTCACGGGCCTCCTGCAGGTGTTCTCCCAGATTTCCCCGGACACGGGGCTCCCCGATCCCGTGGCCTTCACCAAGGGTGTGGCCCTCGCGCTTTCGGCCACGGTCATCGGCCTCTGCATCGCCATCCCGTCGCTCGTCGGCAGCGGCTGGCTGCAGCGCAAGGTCGAGAACTACGCGGCACAGCTCGACGTGCTGCTGGAGCGCATTTTGACCCGCACGCGCTGATGAGCCTGCTCCAACAGAAGCGGCGCAAGCGGCCCGAGCTGAACCTTGTGCCGCTGATCGACGTGCTCGTGATGCTGATCTTCTTCGCGTTCGTCACGATGCAGTTCAAGTCGGCCGCCACCCTCAACATCACGCTCCCGAAGGTCGAGACCGCCGGCAAGAACGAGTTCAAGGGCAAGGTCACCATCGGCATCGACAAGGACGGCGTGGTCACGTTCAACAACAAGAACGTCACCGACGAGCAGCTCTTCGGCCTCCTGCGCGAGGTCCGCAACATCGACAAGGACATCCCGGTCCTGATCATGGCCGATGAGACGACGCAGCTGAAGAAGCTCGCCTTCGTCATGGACGCCTGCCGCAAGACTGGCCTGAACAAGTTCAGCCTGCAGAGCCGGTAAGGCACTAGTAGCGAGTAGCGGGTAGCGAGTAGTGAGTAGGTCGGACCGGCGGATAGCTGTCCATTTTCTACTCGCTACCCGCTACTCGCTACTCGGTACTGACACCCCATGAAAATCGTCATCACGGGTGTCACGCGCGGGCTGGGCCGGGCGCTGGCGGAGCGGTTCATCCGGGACGGGCACACCGTGCTGGGCTGTGGGCGCAACGGTGAGGCGATCTTCGACCTGCGCATGGCGCACGCGGCGCCGCATGATTTTTCCGTGGTGGACGTCGGCCTCGACACCAAGGTCGCCATCTGGGCCGCCAAGGTCCTGGAGAGTTCCAGCCCGCCCGACCTGCTCATCAACAACGCCGCCGTGATGAACCGCCTCGCCCCGCTCTGGGAGCAGGACGACCGCGAGTTCACGAAACTTGTCGACGCCAATATCCGCGGCGTCGCCAACGTCATTCGTCATTTCGTTCCGGCCATGGTGGCGGCCCAGAAGGGCGTGATCGTGAACCTCAGCTCCGGCTGGGGCCGCAGCGTGGATAAGGACGTGGCCCCGTATTGCATGTCGAAGTGGGCCATCGAGGGCCTGACGAAGGCGCTCGCGCTGGAATTGCCCAAGGGCATGGCCGCCGTCCCCCTCAACCCGGGCGTGATCGACACCGACATGCTCCGCTCCTGCTGGGCCGACGGCGCCGAGGGCCATCCCAAGGCCGAGGCTTGGGCCGAAAAAGCCGCGCCGTTCATCCTGCAGCTCGGAGCCAAGGACAACGGCAAGTCGCTATCGGTGCCGGCGTGACCTTCGGGCAATTCCGTTTTTAACCACGGATTACACGGATGGCACGGATAACGAGTCGGCAGTCGTCAGTCTTCCGGCGTTCGCAGGTAGCGGCTGCGGGTGCCGCTGCGGCCGGTGGCAACGCGGCGGGTCGCCGGGTCGCTGTACGGATGGCGCCGGTAGCCGCCGCGGTTGGGGTCGGCCGCGCACTTGATCTGGTAATCCTGCATGCGCTGGAAGAGCGCGAGCAATTGCGTGCGGTCTTCGTAGCGATCGAGCCCACTCCGATCGAGTGCCGTCAGCAGTTCATGCACAGCCTCGAGGGTTGAGAGGCAGCCTTCCTGAGGCTGCTGTTTGATCACATAGCGGCTCGGCGCGGAGGGCGTGAACATGATGCGCGGGAGGCGCTGCAGGCTCGGGCTCAGCCGGAGCACCTTGCGCGCGCCGCTCCAGGTTGCGTCGAGGACGAACACGACCAGCCGGCGGCCGCCCAGATCGGTCGGCGTCAGGTCGCCACGCGACAGATTGCGTGCCTCGACGCCCGGATAAAGCAGCACGGGATAGTTGCCGGGATCGGCGATCAGCGCCTGCACGGTCTCGTCGCGGTCAAACTCGAGCCCCATGTGGATTTCGCTGTTCGCCAGGCAGAGATGCGTCAGCCGCCCCGTCCCCGCCTTCTCCTGCTTGAACTCCTTCGGATGCATGAGCAGCACCACGCGTGTGTTCGTGGCCATCGGACGGATGGAGTCACACCAGCACAGCGCCTTGGGCCAGAAGCATCGGTAGCAGGTCTCGCGGCTCATCCGGTCAATTGCGGTCCTGCAGGTGGCGGTTGAAGAACTCCATCACGCGCTGCTCCTGGCGCAGCTTCAGCAGGGGGTCGCTCAGCAGGTGCGTGCCGAGCTGCGGCAGCAATTCGTACGAACGTCCGGCGCGGAACAAGGCGTCGGCTAGTTGGAGCGTGTGCTGGAAGTAGACGTTGTCATCGGTGAGACCGTGGATGAGCAGCAGCGGGCGTTTGAGATTGGTCGCGTAGGTCAGGACGCTGCTCACCCGGTAGGCCTCGGGATTCTCCTGCGGCAGGCCGAGGTAACGCTCGGTGTAGTAGGTGTCGTAGTTCTCCCAGGTCGCCACCGGGGCGACGGCGACACCGGCGCGGAAGATGTCCGGGCGCCGCATGGTGGCCATCGCAGCGAAGTAGCCGCCGAACGAGCCACCCGTCACCCCGACCCGGGTGAGATCCAGTTCCGGGTGCATCGTGCCAAGGGCCTCGAGGCCGGCAATCTGATCCTCGAGCGAAATGTCGATAAGGTTGCCGCGCACGGTCCGCTGCCATTCGCGGCCGCGGTACGGCGTGCCCCGGCCGTCGAGCCGGACGACGATGTAGCCCTGATCGGCCGTCCACTGGTCCATGAGGTACGCCCGGGCGCTGCTCGTGACGACGGTAGTGTGGGGCCCGGCGTAGACATCGAGGATCACCGGGTACTTCCGGCCGGGCTGGAAGTCGCGCGGCCGCACCAAGGCGGCGTTGAACTGGCGGGCGCCGCCGACGGTGCGCGTGATTTCGACCTTCGGTACATGGGGCGGAATCTCGGCGACGGAACGGAGCGAGGCGAGGATGCGGCCATCGCGATCGAGCACATCGCGGCCCGAGCGGCCGTCGAGGAGGTTGAAGGTGTGCACGAGGGCGCGGCCGCTCTTGGCCACCGCCGCGCTGTGCACGCCGCGCTCGCGGGTGAGTGGGACGCCCGGCCCTCCGTCCAGCGGGAACCGCCAGACCTGCGTCTCTCGCGGATCGCTGCCGCCGGCCACGTAGACGCCGTTCTCGGAGAGGTAGGAGTGAATGATGCCCTTGTAAACGAAGTCAGGAGGCGTGATCACGCGCACGAGCGCGCCGTCGGCCGCACGCAATTCGACCTGCCAGGTGCCGCGCGCCTCGGTGCTCCAGAGAAACTGCTGCCCGCCGGCGAGCCACAGGGGCAGATGCCGCGAATCGAGATCGAGCCAGGCCGGATCGCTCTCGCGCAAGAGTTCGCGCGTGGTGCCAGTGGCGGGGTCGGCTGCGAGGAGGATCTGCTCCTGTTGGGCGCGGTTTTGGACCAGCAGGCACAAGGGGGCGCCGGGCTCGGACCAGACGACGCGGGTCAGATAGGGGTAGGCGGCACGGTCCCAGGCGATCCACTGGGTGGCGCCGCCGGTGCGGGCGACGACGCCGAGCTCGACCTTGGCATTCGTCGAGCCGGCCTTCGGATATCGAAAGGCCACGGGCGGACGTTCAGGATGGAGCGCGTCAGCGACATAACGCGTCTCGACCTCCGACTCGTCGTTGCGCTGGTAGGCGAGCCACTGCGAATCCGGCGACCACCAGTAGCCCTGCGAACGATCCATCTCCTCCTGGGCGACGAACTCGGCGACCCCGTTGGTAACGGTGGTGGAGGCTCCCCCGGTGACGGCGCGCACCGTGTCGGTGGCGAGCTCGATCACATGGAGTTCGCCGTCGCTGACGGCCGCGACGGCGGTGCCGTCGGGCGAGAAACGGGGATCGATCCAATTGCTGCCAGAGAGCGGAATGACCGACAGGTCGGACCGGTTGACCACGTAAAGCCGCCCGGAGAGGGTGACGAGGAGACGCTGTCCGTCCTCGGACAGGTGGAACTTGGTGAAGCCCTTCAGGGTGACGCGGGCGCGTTCGCGGCGGGCCTTTTCCTCCGTGCTCAGTTTCTCCTCGGCGTTGCCCAGGAGTTGGGCCGGTGTGAGCAGTTCGCGCTCGGTGCCGGTTGCGACGTCCAACTCGTAGAGGCGCAGGACCGGATCGCGCGGGCCGCCGCGCAGGAAGAAGACCGTGCGGCCGTCGTGGGTCAGCTGGGCGCCGACCGGGGCGCCGAGGGAGAAGCTCCGGGTCTCGGCGAGGTCGCGGAAGAACTGGAGATTGAGGTCAAGGGCAGGCTCGCCCGCCGGCAGCGGGGTTGCGGCGAGGGCGAGGATGGACAGGAGCAGGCGGGACATGGCAGCGGAATCTCATTCGCGCAGGCGCGAGTCGAGGACGAGGGTGACCGGACCGTCATTCACCAGCGCAACCTGCATCATGGCGCCGAAGCGCCCAGTGGCGACCGGTTGGCCGAGGGCGGCCTCGAGCTGGCGGACGAAGTCCTCGTACAGCGGGATCGCGACGTCAGGTTTGGCGGAGTCGTTGAAGGAGGGCCGCGAGCCCTTGCGCGTGCTGGCGATCAGGGTGAACTGGCTGACCACGAGCACGCGTCCGCCGGCCTCGCCGACGGCCAGGTTCATCTTGTCTTCGGCGTCGGCAAAGATGCGCAGCGCGGCCACCTTGCGCGCCAGCCAGGCGCCTTCGTCCGCGGTGTCGCCTGTCGCCACGCCCAGCAGCACGAGCAGGCCGCGGCCAATCGCGCCGACCGTCTGGCCGTCAATTGAGACGCTGGCGGAGGCGACGCGTTGGACCACGGCACGCATGGGCGTGCGCGCTTACACCATCGGCACGTGCGGCTCGGTGTCGGCGTCGTAGTTCACGCCCTTGAGTCCGAAGCCGAAGAGCTTGAGGAACTCCTCGCGGTAACCGGCGATGTCGGTCAGGTCGGCGAGATTCTCGGTCGTGACGTTGGGCCAGATCTTGACGACGGCGGCCTGGATCTCGGGGCGCATTTCCCAGTCGTCGACCCGGACACGGCCGGCCTCGTCGAACTTGGGGGCGCGGCCGTTGTACATCTGCGTGGCGAAGAGCCGGTACATCTGCTCGATGCAGCCCTCGTGGGTGCCGGCCTGCTTCATGATCTTGTAGAGGATCGAGATGTAGAGCGGCACGACGGGGATCGCGGAGCTGGCCTGCGTGACCAGGGCTTTGTTGACCGAGATGAAGGCGCGGCCGCCGGTCGGCTTGAGCTGGGCGTCGATGGCCTTGCCGGCGCGCTCCAGGTCGTTCTTGGCGAGGCCAATGGTGCCGTTTTTGTAGATGGCCCAGGTGACCTCCGGTCCGATGTAGGAATAGGCGACCGACTGCGCGCCCGGGGCGAGGACGCCGCCGTCGCGCAGGGCCTTGATCCACATCTCCCAGTCCTCGCCGCCCATGACCGCGACGGTGTCGGCGACGTCCAGGTCGCTGGCGGGGTCAATCGTGACCTCGCTGACGATGCCCTTGTCGGTGTCGACGGTCTTGTTGGTGTAGGCGGCGCCGACGGGCTTGAGGCAGGACTTGTGCACGGCGCCGGTGACGGGATGCGTGCGGCGGGGGGCGGCGAGCGAATAGACGACGAGGTCAACCTGGCCGAGGTCGGCCTTGATGGCGGCGACGACCTGGGCCTTCATCTCGTTCGTGAAGGCATCGCCCATGAAGTTACGGGCGTAGAGTCCGGCGGCGCGGGCGGCCTGGGTGAAGGCGATGCTGTTGTACCAGCCCGGGGTGGCGGGGCGGCCCTCCTCGGAGGGACGCTCGAAGAAGACTCCCACGGTGGCGGCGCCGGAACCAAAGGCCGCGGTGATGCGCGAGGCGAGGCCGTAGCCGGTCGAGGAACCGATCACGAGGACCTTCTTGGGTCCCTGGCTGATCGGGCCCTGCTTCTGCACGTGCCGGATCCATTCCTGCACATGCGCGGCGCAGCCTTCGGGGTGGGCGGTGACACAGACAAATCCGCGGACCTTGGGTTTGATGATCATGCGGCCGGGAGTTTCGGCGGGGCCGTGGGGGTTCGTCGAGGAAAGATTTCCAGACCCGGCCCCCGGGGGGGACTAGTGACTGATCAGGACCATCGGACCCTCGGCCTTGGGCACGCCGCCCTTGCGCTCGAGGCTGACGGCGAACTTGGCCACGGTCTTGACGGGTTTTCCGGCCTTGAACTGGTAACGGGCGACGCCCGTCTGCGGGTCGACGCTGAAAACCCCGCCATCCACGGGAATCGGGTACTGGGGATCGATGACCCAAAGCTGGTAGTCCTTGTCGGGCGCAAGGGCGGGCAGGTTTTCGACGCTGAGGATGCCCTCTTGGGCGTTGGGGTCCCACACCGCCACGGCGAGGGCCTGGGGCGTGTTGCCCAACAGGGAGGCAAGCGTGGCGATCTTGAAGCGGGCGAGGTCCCCCTGGGCACGCATCTCGCCCTCGATTCGGGCGAAATCGGCCGCGGCGTTCTGGAGCTGACGACCGGCGACGAGGCGCTCGGCCTCAAGCTGCTGGCGGGTGCTGCGCAGGGTCGCATCGGCGAGGGCGAGTTCCTGGCGAAGCAGCGCGTTCTCGCTCCGGCTGACAAACAGAAGTTGGGCGAACCAGACGGTGGCGAACACACCGGCGGCGGCCACGGCCAGCGGCACCCAGAAGGTCAGGGGGCGCGGAGCAGGGGCCGGCGTCGGCGACCGATCAGCCTTTGCGCCGATCTCGCGGAGCAGGCGGGCCTTCAAATCGGGCGACGGTTCCGCGTCCGGGGAGCAATGGGCGAGCAGGCAGGCCGTCGCGACGAAGGATGCGGCGGTCTTGCGCAACCCGGGATCGCGAACCGTCTCGGCTTGGAACTGCAGGCGCTCCTCGCCCTCGAGCAGACCGAAGGCGTGCAGCGCGGCCAGTTCAACTTTGCGTTCGTCGCTCATGCTTGGCGGGCGAGCAGGTCGCGCAGCTTGATCAAGCCGCGACGGATGCGGGCCTTGATGGTGCCGAGCGGCTCCTGGAGACGCTCGGCGATTTCCTGTTGGGTGAGGCCGCTGAAAAAGGCCAGTTCGAGCGCCCGCTGCTGCTCGGCCGGCAGGCGGGCCACGGCGGCGCGCACGCTGGCGGCGGCCTCGGCCGTGGCGGGATCGATGCCGGGCGCGGCCTGGTCGTAGCCGAGGTCGGAAGGTGCGCTCTCGCTCAGCAATTCGGCCCGGCGGCGATGGAGGCGGAGCCGGTCGATCGCCCGGTTGCGGGTGAGCGTGACGGCCCACGCAAAGACGCTGCCGCGGGTGGCGTCGAAGTCGGCGGACTTCTCCCACAGCGCGAGAAAGACATCGTGCACGATGTCCTCCGCCTCCCGCTCGTCGTTGAGGATGCGGCGCGCCGTGGCGAAGAGCGGACGGGAGAGCCGGTCGTACAACTGGGCAAACGCCGCGCGGTCGCCGCCGGCCATCGCCCGCATCAGCGCCGCGTATTCGGCCGGGCCGAATTCCTCCGGACCGTCGCCGCCCGACGTTGGGTGCGGGGTGCTCATGCGGGTGCGCGACCAAACCCGGCCGGGCCCGAGGGCGCCGGGGAAGGACATGCAGGCGATGATGGCGGACATTTGCCTAACATACGTGCGGCGATCGCAAAAGGATGCTCCGAAAATACCCCTTCAGATCAACAGGATAACTCCCGCGCGACCGCGAATCCGCGCGCCGACTCACAGGACCGCGAGGCCGATGAGCCCAAGGACGACCACCGCGGCGATCGCGGTGAGGATGCGTTGCTCGAGGCGGGTGACGCGAAGCGGCATGCTAGAGTCCCAGCGGCTGAAGCCGGTTGAAGACATCGCGCAGCAACGGCTCGTTCTGCAGCGCCGACCAGGGTTGATTGCTCGAGATGCGGACGAAGAGTTGGTCGCCGTCCTTCCGGAAGCCGTATTGCCAGCCGAGGCTGAGGAGCCGCGACCAGGATCGCGGATCGGTGTGCACCAGCGGGCGTCCATCGTAAAGGTGCCAGAACCAGACGTGCTGCGGATAGTCGCCGACCCGGAACAGCCGCGCCTCGGCCGGAGGCACCACGCGGTTGCCGACGGCGAGATATTGGCGCGTTTGATCCACGGTCGCCGCCGTCCAACCGGCTCCCGGCCAGCAGGCGTCTGGCGTGTGAGCGGCGACGGCGCTCACCGACGATTGCCCGGCGGGCCAGTACGCGAGGTAGAAAGTGACCTGCAGTTCGCCGTGATCCGTGCGGCGGAAATACGTGCGTTGGGCAAGAAACTCGGTCTCGAGCTGATCGCTGAACTGGTAGATCTCGGCGTCGGTCTCGACCCGCCAGCCCTCGGCCTTGGCGGGAAGGATCGCCATCAGGTCGGGCGCCGGGCGTCCGGACCGCTCCGCGCTCGCGGTCTTGATCGCAAAAAATCCCGCCAGCGCAAATATCCCGCAGAGACCCGCCGCGAGCGCGTACTTCAGCACAGGCCGTCGGCGGTTCGCGGGGGCCGCCGGCGCGACGGGCGGGGAGGGGAGGGGACGCTCGAGCAGCAGGGCCAGGCCGCCGAGGATCGCCGCGGTGACCCCGAGCACGGCAAAGCCGGTCGCATCGTGCCAGGTTCCGGAGATGTCGACGCCGCGGTTGGCGAGCAGCGTCAGCGCCAGCGACCGCACGAAATTCATGACGAGCGCCAGGGGCGCCGCCAGCAGGATGACCAGCGCCCGCGCCCAAGCGCGGTGCACCAGCGTCGCCGCGAAGAAGCTGCCGGCGAATACGCACGAGATGAGGCTGCGCACACCGCTGCACGCCTCCTCCACGCCGACCGAGGTGTTGGCCAGCTCGATGATGTTGCCGTTGCGGCTGGCCGCCACGCCGAGGAAATGCAGGGCGGCGAGGACGTGTTCCGAGACCGACAGCTGCAGGCCCAGGGTGAGCCGCGAGTACGTGCCGGGTGGGATCGGCGCGCACAGCAGCCAAAGGCCCAGGGCGGTGAGGGCGGTCCAATTGCAGGGTACCACGCGAACCTCGTCGGCCGACAGGGCGACCAAGCCGGCACCCAGGGCCAGGACGCCCGCGGTGGTCAGCGCAAAGGCCACCATCGCATGCGCCCAGCCGACGGTCGTGGCGTAGATGCCCGCCGCCGCCAGGCACACGAACGCGGCGGCCAGCGCCGCGGCCATGAGCGCGCCGCGCCATTCGCGGGGCGGCAGGTAGCGCCGCGTGCCGCGGGACCGCGCCTCGTGCAGCAGGAGCAGAAAGAGCACGGGCATGAAGTAGCCGTGGGACAGGTCCGGGTTGCGCGACCACTGCGGCCAGAGGACCAGCGTCAACGCGACCACCAGGAGTGCGAGCAGGCCCAGATTGAGCCGAACGGCGAAGGACAGGGGTTGGGTGGTGGCGGACGGCATGAAGCGCGGCAGCCGGAGCCTAGGCGGGGTGGGGCGGCCCGCAAACGGAAATGACGGCGGCACTGGCGCATTCGGCGAAAATGGCTAGTCTCCGGCGCTCCATGAAAACCATCCAACGAATCCTCACCCTGTCGGTGGCCTGCGCCACCCTGTTCCTTGCGATCAACCGGGCCACGGCGGCGGAAGTGGGCCGTCCGGCGCCGGATTTCACTCTCACCGATATCAAGGGCCAGACCCACAAACTCTCGGACTTCCGCGGCAAGATCGTCGTGCTCGAGTGGGTCAATCAGGAGTGCCCCTTCGTCGTGAAGCACTACGCCAGCGGCAACATGTCCGCCACCCAGAAGGCCGCCACGGCTGACGGTGTGGTCTGGCTCGCGATCAACTCCGGCCGGCCCGGCGCCCAGGGCGATTTTGACCCGGCACGCGTCGAGAAATGGGCCCAGGACCACGGTGCGGCTTTCACGGCGTACTTTCGTGATCAGGACGGAAAGGTCGGCCGCCTCTACGGTGCCAAGACCACGCCGCACCTGTATGTCGTCGCGGCGGACGGCACCCTCGTCTACAACGGCGCGATCGACAGCATCCGCTCGGCCAGCCAGGCCGACATCGCCAAGGCCGAGAATTACGTGAACTCCGCGCTCGCTGCGCTGAAGGCGGGCCAGCCCGTCAAGACCGCCAGCACCCAGGCCTACGGTTGCTCGGTCAAGTACTGACCGGTTCGCGGGGTTCCGACCATTCCCGACGGCAGGGCATCGTCCCTGCCGTTTTTTTGTGCCCGCAATAACCATTGCCGCGGATCGGCGCGTCTGCCACAGAAACCGTTTCCATCATGCTGCTTCTCATCCTCGGAATCCTGCTCGGCGCCGTTGCCATGCTGGTACCGCTTTACCGGGCCCGCAAGGAGGCCGAGCGCATCGACGAGGAGCGGCAGCAGGTCTCGCAGGAGCGTCAGCTTGTGGTCGACTTCATGCACCACATGGCCGAGGCGCTGGGGGAGGGCCTCACGCGCCAGGAACTGCACCAGCGCATCGTGCATGCGGCCATCCTTTGCTCCGGGGCGCTGAGCGCGTGCATCTTCGAGCGCACCGGTGAGCGGCAGATGCGGAGCGTGGCCGTCGAGGGCATTTTCCCGCCGCACCGGCCGCTGCCGCCGTCCGTGCGCGGCAAGCTCGCGACCCGGGCCAAGTTCATCGAGCAGGTGCTCAAGTCCGAGAGCTTTCCCGACCACGAGGGCATCGTCGGCGCCGTCGTGCAGACAGGCAAAGGACAGCTGATTGCGGATGCCGTGGCGGATCAGCGCGTCGTGGTCCACGAGGATCCGGCCCTCGCCGTCCGCTCCCTCATCGCGGTGCCGTTGCAGTTCCGCGACCGGTTCTTCGGTGTCCTGGCGGTGGCGAATTCGGCGGACGGCCATCCGTTCACGACCTCGGACTTCTCGCTCATGCAGTCGCTCGCCGAACAGGCGGCGCTGGCGCTGCACAACGCCGAGTTCCTCAGCTTCCAGATCGAGAAGCGACAACTCGACCTCGACCTTTCGCTCGCGAGCGGCATCCAGCAGATGCTCCTGCCGCGCGAGGCGCCGCAGATCGCCGGGCTCGACATCGATGCGCGTTACGCACCGGCGCAGAAGGTCGGCGGCGACCTCTACGATGTGTTCCCGCTTTCGGCGACAAGGCTGGGTGTCGCGGTGGCCGACGTTTCCGGCAAGGGGATCCCCGCCTCGCTCCTGATGGCGATCTGCCGCACCAACCTCCGCCAGATCGCAGCCCGCCACGAATCTCCCGCCGCCGTCCTTGCGGAGCTCAATCGTGCCCTCGGCACGGATCTGCGCGGGATGTTCATCACGATGCTCTACGCCGTGGTCGACACCGCCGACAACCGGGTGACCTTCGCCCGCGCGGGACATGAACTGCCGTTGTTCTCACGGCGCAATCCGCTGACCGGCGTGCCGGACATCAGCTACGTCGGCAGCGAAGGCATGGCCCTCGGCATGGTGCCCGACGAATTGTTCACCACCGTGATCGGCGATCGCACCGAGCGCTTTTCCTCTGGCGACAATCTCGTGCTCTACACGGACGGCATCACCGAGGCGCCCAATGAGGAAAATAAGGAGTTTTCCGGGAGCCGCCTGGCTGACATGGTGCGAACTTTGCACGGTCGGAGTGCCCGCGATTTGAACGATGGAATCCTCGAAAGCGTGCATCGGTTCGCGGGCTCTGCTCCACAAAGAGATGACCTGACGCTTGTTACTATCAAGCGGGTCTAGGCGGGTACGAGGATAGGTAAGAACGGGCCTAACTAGGCCGGGATGGACATAGACTTCTGCGTATTTGCATAGAACTAGGGGTTATACCTTATCTCAGGTTCATGAGGATCCCTAGCGAATATAGAGCAGTCACCTTAATCTCGGCATGGCGGAATATTTCGGTCGCGCTCGGATTTCTGTGCGCGTTTGGCTCGGCGCTGGCGCAGGTGACGGTGTCGCAGACGACGTTGACCGGGTTCAGCGTGCCGAATTCGATCTCGGGTTCGCCGATGACGGAAGTGACATACGACCAGCAGACCGGCCAGGGTGCAGATGACTATGTCGGCGATGGCGTTGGTGGTTACTACGGCTTTTATTACGCGGCCACGCAGATCGATTTCGGCAGCGGCGCGGAGAATACGATGGTGTTCCGCTTCCGCCTGAACGCGGTCGCAACCAGTTTCACCGGCAATCTCCGTCTGGGCGTCGACGGCACCATGGACGGCAAGGTGGATCTCTATTTCGGCATCAGCACCGGTCAGGGTCAGACGCCGACGATCGTCTTCCAGAATCCGACCGGCACGGCGACTGATGCCAACACCTCGCCGAATACGAGCGCGCTCGGCACAGTCTACGGATCGATCGCGACGACCACGACAAACTTCAGCTATATCCAGGCACCGGATGGCTCGCAGTATTACACGAACAAGGTTGCCCAGCCCAATCCCGACATGTGGCTGACGTTTGCGCTGCCGTTCTCGACGTTCGCCTCGGTGCTCGGCACGCAGACCGGAACGACGATTGACTGGAACCTCACGTATCTTGCTTACGTCGCTTTCTCGTCCACACAGGGCAACGCGGTGAACCAGGACGTCTACGGCATCCCGAAAATCACCAGCACCAATCCCACGACCGGCGCCCAGTGGGGCGACCTCGCCTACGATCAAGGCGGCGGTTTCACCGAGTATCGCAGCGGCAGCGGCCGCCCGGTGCCGGAGCCGGCTACCTACCTGCAACTGGGAGCCCTGCTCGGGGCCGGACTCCTGCTGCACCGTCGGCGGCTGCGGAAGCAAGCCAGCCGCGCGTAGCCCGGACCGGAGCGGAATACGCGATGGAGCAGTCGTCCCCGCCTGCCAGTTCCGACTGGCGCCATCGCCTGCATGCCGTCCAGCACTGGCTTTCGGACCTGGTGCGCCTGCCGCTGTCGGCGCTGTATTGGAACACGGTCAAGACGTGGTATGTCTTGCGCGGCCGGCGGAGCCACTGCCCGTGTCATGATCTGAGCGATTCCGGCGAGCCAGGGCGCACGCGATGCGTGGCGGTGCTGCATTGGCAGTCGCCAGCCCGATTCCGCCGGGTGTGTCCGCTGCTCGTGCAGACCGACCACGGCTGGTGCTGTCGGGTGGCGCCCGCCCAGGTGCGTCCGTTCTGGGGTCGCCTGCTCGGGGCCGCGGCGCTGCTGGGACTCGTCTTTTACGTCTTGGGCAGCTTCGCCGTACTCGGCTTGCTGCATCGCACCGGCTATGATCGGTTGCGTTACGCCGACGTGATCTGGCCGGGCAACTGGGGTCGATTCAAGGTCGTGCAGGCCCAGTATTACCGGGCCATGGGCGACGCGGCACTGCGGCAGCGCAATTACCGGCAGGCGCAGATGGCGTATGCCACGGCGATGGAGACCGCACCGGATTATCCCAGCGGCCTGGCCATCGCCATCCTTGCCTCCTACGCGGGCAATTATGCCTACAGTGACAGCCTCTTCATTCGGCTGCGCCATGAATTCCCGGAGGAGCACGAGCGGACGGCGATCGCATTTCACGACCAGCTTTTGGGCAGCCTGCGCCTGCGGCGGCTGGCGGACCTTTGCCTGACGGGCCTCGACCACCCCGACCGGCCGAAGTTGCCGTGGGTCCGTCTCCTGGTGTTCGTGGCAACGGAAGGCCGCTTTGCCTCCGATATCCTGCGCGACCGGGCCGAAGCCATCGATCGGATGCCGCGCGGGGCCCAGCGTCTGCTTCACGCCCATGCGCTGGCCGAGCGTGGCCAGAAATCGGAGGCCGTGACGGCGCTCGCGGAGATTCAACCCGCCGATGGCACCTGGTTCTATGTTGCGGCAATCCAGGCCATGGCCCGGATCAACGCGGTCGAGGCGGCGCAAATGAGCCTGTATGCGCACAGTCACGAGATTGCCGAGTTCGACCGGTCCTATCTGCAATATCTCATCACGTGGCAGCGCGGCGATCGCGAGCTGGCCCGCGGCGATTTCCGGGCGCTGCTGCCCTTCGCGCGCGATCCGCTGCTGCTCGATCGCATTTGTGGTCTGCTCATCGCGACGCGGGACAATGCCGCCCTTCGCCAGCTTTGGACCGAGGTGCAGCGGCATCCGACTGAGATGCGGCCGAGGGTTGCCCTCCTCACCGCCGCGCGGGTCGGCGGGGCCGTCGATCTGGCGCGGACGATTGCGGCCCAGCTGGGCTGGTCCGAGGCCGAGCGCGAGAAGGTGACAACGCCGCTCAATTTCCACGCCAATCGCCCGGACGACCCGACGGGCCTGCGCTTCCTGTTGGCGACGACCGATCTGCCCCGCGAGACGATCCTGGCGCTGGTCGCCGAGTCGGTGCGCCAACGCCTGGCCGCGGCTGATGCTGAGGCCCGCCGGCGGCGTTAATTGGACATTGCCTCGGGCGGCGTGCGCCGTAGCCATTGGGACGATGTCCACTGCCGCCGCCATCGCCCGTGAATCCCTGCCGGATGCCGCCGGCCATTTCGGCCGTTACGGCGGCGTGTATGTGCCGGAAACCCTGATGACCGCCCTGGAGGAGCTCGAGACCGCCTACCTGCAGGTCCGTGATGACCCCGCATTTCAGGCGGAGCTGCGGCACCACCTCAAGGAGTTCGCGGGCCGTCCGACCGAGCTGTATTTCGCCAGCCGCCTGACCGAGCACTGCGGGGGCGCGAAGATCTACTTCAAGCGCGAGGACCTGCTTCACACCGGTGCGCACAAGATCAACAATGCGCTCGCGCAGGCCCTGCTGGCCAAGCGCATGGGCAAGCGGCGCATCATCGCCGAAACCGGCGCCGGCCAGCATGGCGTCGCGACGGCGGCCGCGTGCGCGAAGTTCGGCCTCGAATGCGTCGTCTACATGGGCGCGCACGACATGGAGCGCCAGGCGCTGAACGTCTTCCGCATGCGCCTCATGGGCGCCGAGGTCCGCGGCGTCGAGGCCGGTCAGAAGACCCTCAAGGAGGCGATCAACGAGGCGATGCGCGACTGGGTGACCAATGTCCGCAGCACCCACTACATCCTCGGCACCGCCTACGGCTCGCACCCGTATCCGATGATGGTCCGCGATTTCCACCGCATCATCGGCCGCGAGGCCAAGGAGCAGATCCTCGCCCGCGAGGGTCGCCTGCCGGACGAGCTGGTCGCCTGCGTCGGCGGCGGCAGCAATGCCATCGGCCTCTTCTTCGAGTTCCTCGAGGATCCCGGCGTGCGCCTGTTCGGCGTCGAGGCCGGCGGCCACGGCATCAAGCGCGGCGAGCACGCGGCACGGTTTGCCGGCGGCCGGCTCGGCGTGCTGCAGGGCTGCAAGACCTTCATCCTCCAGGACGGCGACGGTCAGATCGAGCTCACGCATTCCGTGTCGGCCGGACTCGACTACGCCGCGGTCGGACCCGAGCACGCGTTTTACCGCGAGCGGGGCCGCATCGAATTCGCCTATGCCACCGACGACGAGGTGCTGGAGGCCTTCCAGCTCTGCGCCCGCCTCGAGGGCATCATCCCCGCCCTCGAGAGCACGCACGCGATCGTGCACGGCCTGAAACGCGCCAAGGCGCTGGCCCGCGACCGCATCATCATCGTCAACCTTTCGGGGCGGGGCGACAAGGACGTGCAGCAGGTCGCCAAGATCCTCGGACACGAAACATGAAAAGCATGACTGGATACGGCCGCGCGACCGCGGCGCTCGGCGCGGCCACCGTCACGGTGCAGGTCAGCTCCGTCAACCGCAAGAGCCTCGACCTCGCCATCCGCCTGCCCGCCGGGTGGGAGAGCATGGAGACGCCCGTCGGCGACCTCGTGCGCAAGGTGGCTCACCGCGGGCGCATCAGCGCCAGCATCGAGCTGAGCGGCCTGAGCCGCAGTGCCGACCTCGCTTGGGATGAGGCGGCGGTGAATGCGTCCCTTGATCGCCTCGCTGACCTCGCCCAGCGGCGGGGCGTGGCGTTCACGCCGACGCCCGAGCTCATCTGGTCCGTGGTCAATTCACAGCGGCAGGCGGCCGCGATGCCCGATCCCGAGGACGCGGCGCCGGCCGTGCTGGCGGCGGTGGGCGAGGCCCTGCGTGGCTTCGCGGCGATGCGGGCCCGCGAGGGCGAGGCGCTGCTGATCGATTTCCTGCCGCGGCTCCAGACGCTCAAGCGGCAGATCGACCTGGTCGCCGCCCGCGCCCCGACGGTGCCGACCGCCTATCGCGAACAGCTGCTGGCGCGCCTCCGGCAGGCCGGGCTCGACCTCGACGTCGCCGACGAGCGCGTGCTGCGCGAGGTGGCCCTGTTTGCCGACCGGAGCGACATCACCGAGGAACTGACCCGGCTGCGCAGCCATCTCGAGCAGTTTGGCGCGCTGCTGCGTTCGGACCAGGAGATCGGCCGCAAGGCGGAGTTCATTTTGCAGGAAGTCGGCCGCGAGGTGAACACCATCGGCAGCAAGGCCAACGACCTGCCGATCGCCAAGGCCGTGATCGAGCTCAAGAATGAGCTCGAACGCATTCGCGAGCAGATGGCGAACGTGGAGTAGGGGCGGCCCCGCGTCACTCCGGATGCCGGAGCGAATGCCAGATGTAGAGGATGACGCCGATGCAGATGCCTGAGTCCGCGACGTTGAACGTCGGGTAGACGTAGCTGCCGAAGTGCAAGTCGAGGAAGTCGATCACGTGGCCGTGCAGCAGCCGGTCCACGAGGTTGCCCAGAATCCCGCCGCAGAGCAGGCCGAAGGCCACCTGGGTCGGCCGGGCCCGCAGCCCCAGCGCGCGGCGCCAGAAATAGATCGCGAGTAGGGTCACGCCGGCGAGTACCGCGAGGAACACGCCCTTGCCGCTGAACATGCTCCAGGCGGCGCCGGTGTTGCCGACGTGGACGAGGTTGAAGAATCCCGGGATGACCTCGATGCCGGCATAGGGACCATAGCTGCCGAGCGGGAGGCGGGCATTGATCCAGGCCTTCGTGACCTGGTCGAGGCCGAAGACGACGAGCAGCAGGATGATGAGCAGGCGATAGTCGCGCATCCGCTGCAGGCGGGTGCGCGTTTCCCGCGGGGGAACAGGCGGCGACGCAGCCGGGTCGGGTGGTTGGGATTCCGCCACCATCGCGGCTCCGCTCAGTCGTCCGAGCCTTCGTCCATCATCTTGCCGGCCTCTTCACCCATCTCGCCGAACAGGCCGGCTTGGGTGCGGGACCGATGGCGGTTCCGCTCGATCTCCTTCTGGGCCTCGGCGGTGAAACGGGTGAACGGCACGGCCAGAAGGCGGTCCTTCAGGATCGGCTTGCCGGTGTGCTCGCAGATGCCGTAGGTGCCGTCGCTGATGCGCTTGATGGCGGCGTCGATCTCGGAGAGCGCTTCCTGCTCGCTCGCGACCATGCTCAAAGCGAAGTCGCGGTCGAAGGTGTCGGTGCCGGCGTCAGCCATGTGCTGGCCGTACGACGACAGGTCGCCCGCGTCATCCTTGGCCGAGCGCTTGAGCGTCTCCTCGGAGTGCAGTTCGATGCCGGCGGTGAGATGGTTGCGCAGGCTGATCAGCAGACGGTAGTAGCGGCGGAATTTCTCCGGGACGTGCTTGTCGTCGTTGGGATCCATCGCGGACCGTTTCTTGGGGTTGAAGCCCAGGATGTCGGCGAGCGAGGCGGCCTTGATGTGATTCGGCTTCGCCGGCTTGGCGGGCGCGGGCACGGATTTGCCGGCGGCATGCGTCGGCTTAGCCGGGGCATCGGCCGCGGCTTTGCCTGCCTTGGCCACGACGGTCTTCGCGATGGCGCGGACCTCGTCGAGGCTGAAGGCGATGGGCTTGGAGGCTACCTTGCGCTTCAGGATGCTGGCGCGCAGGGCGGTCTTCTTGGTGGGTTTTTCCATGATGGCAGGTGAACGCTTGGCCGCGGGCGCGGACACGGCCTTCTTGACCGGTGCCGGCGCAGATTTCCGCGATGCCTTGGCGGCGGGCGGAGGGGTCTTCTTTTTCGCGGTTTTCTTGGAGTGGGTTTTTGCCATGGGGAGATTTGGGTGGGTAAGAAAAGTCTAGCTTGTCAGGGCCTTAACGCAACGCGGACATGTCTTCTCCGACGCTTTTTCTTCCAGCGCCGGAACCCAGCGCCAGCAGCGCGGGCACCGGTGCAGGCCAAGCTCGGCGCAGGGCCGCATCGTGGCATCGAGCGTGCCGGCTGGAACGGCGGCGAGGGTGACCGCGGAGACGATGAACAGTTCCGGCAGAAAATTACGGTGGCGTTCGAGCGTGGGCGCGAGCGCCTCGCCGGCCGGCACCTGCAGCGTCACGGCGGCGTCGAGGGACTTGCCGATCGTGCCGGCCTGGCGGGCGGGTTCGAGGCGTTCGTTGACGAGCGCGCGGATCTTGAGCAGGGCGCCGATCTCGGCGTCGATGGCGGGATTCCGCCAGTCGGCCGGCACCACGGGCCAATCCTGCAAATGCACGGAATCCTCGGCGTACTCACGACCCGCCGTCGCATAGGTCCAAGCCTCATCGGCCGTGAACGTGATCGCCGGGGCGAGGATGCGCACGAGGGCGCTGAAAATGTGGTGGATCGCGGTTTGGGAGGACCGGCGGAGGCGGTGTCCGGCATCGAGCGTGTAAAGCCGGTCCTTGAGGATGTCGTGGTAGACCGCCGACAGCGTGACCGAGCAGAACTGGTTGCAGAGCTGGTAGACGCGGTGGAACTCGTAGGCCTCGTAGGCCTTGGTGCATTCGTCGACCAGCACCGCCGCCTGGTGCAGGGCCCAACGGTCCAGTGCGTCCATCTCTGCGACGGGCACGGCGTGCTCCGCCGCCTTGAAGTCGAAGAGGGTGGAGAGCTGGAAGCGGAACGTATTGCGGAAAAGGCGGTAGGCCTCGCCGACGTTTTTCAGGATCTCGTCGTCGACCGGGATGTCGTCGCGGAAGTCCTGGGAGGCGATCCAGAGGCGGATGACGTCGGCGCCGTGCTGGGCGATATAGGCGTCGGCCGTCTGCGGCTTCTGGTAGGTCGAGCTCTTGGAAATCTTCTGGCGGTTCTTGTCGACGATGAAGCCGTGCGTGAGCACCGCCTTGTAGGGCGCGCCGCCGGAGGCGATGACGCTGCACCAGAGCGAGGATTGGAACCAGCCGCGGTGCTGGTCGCTGCCCTCGAGGTAAAGGTCGGCCGGCCAATGCGTGCCGCCCTGGCCGCGCTTGAGCACGGCGGCCTGGGTGGAGCCGGAGTCGATCCAGACGTCGAGCGTGTCGCGGCCGCAGGTGAGGTTGGCGGCTGTCGGCCAACCGGCTGGCAGCGTCACGCCCTCCAGGATCTGGGCGGCGGTGGAGTCGTACCAGAAGTTGGTGCCGCGGGTGGCGATTTTGTCGGCCACGGCGCGGATCACGCCGGCGTCGATGCAGGCCTGCTTGTCGGGGCCGTAGAAGGCGATGATCGGCACGCCCCAGGAGCGCTGGCGGCTGATGCACCAGTCGGGACGCGACTCAACGGCACCGCGAATGCGCGCCTCGCCCCAGGCCGGGATCCAACCCTGGGCCGATGCAATTTTGGCGATCTCGTTAAGGGCGACTTGGCGATGGCCGGCCTTGTCGAGCGAGACGAACCATTGGTCGACCGCACGGAAGATGATCGGCGTCTTCGAACGCCAGCAATGCGGGTAGCTGTGCTCGTAGCGCTGCTTCGCCAGCAGTGCGCCGGCGGCGTCCAGCTTGCGGAGCACCGCGATGTTGGCGGGAGAGGTCTTCTTGGCCTTCAGGTCCTCGACGCTCTCGAGGCAGGTGAGGCCGACGAGTTCGGGCGGGATCTGGCCGTCGTCGAGGTATTTGCCGTCGTCGCCGACCGGGCAGTAGATCGGGAGCTTGTACTTGAGCCCGGTCTGGTAGTCCTCGGCGCCGTGACCAGGAGCCGTGTGCACGCAGCCCGTGCCGCTCTCGGTGGTGACGTAGTCGGCGAGCACGACCGGGGCGGCGCGGTCGATGAAGGGGTGGCGCGGCTGGAGCTGCTCGAGGGCGTCGCCGCGGATGGTTTTCACGATCGACGGCTGGGTCTCGAGCTTGGCCGCGGTGGCGACCGAGCCGAGGAGGGCCGAGGCGACGACAATGCGCTCGGCGCCGAGGTCGGCGACCGCGTAGTCGACCTCCGGGTGGACGGCGATCGCGAGGTTGGCTGGGATCGTCCAGGGCGTGGTTGTCCAGATGACGACGAAGAGGGGCTTGTCGGTGGGCAGGCCGAACTTGGCGGCCTCGGCGGCCGGGACCGGGAACTTCACCCAGATCGAGGGGCTGACGTGCGGCTGGTACTCAATCTCGGCCTCGGCGAGGGCGGTCTCGAAGGGGATGCTCCAGTAAACGGGCTTCTTGCTGCGGTAGACGAGACCCTGTTCGACAAAGGCGGCGAAGGTGCGGAGAACGTCGGCCTCGAACGCGGGGGCCTTGGTCTTGTACTCGTGTTTCCAGTCGGCGAGGACGCCGACGCGCTTGAACTGGGTCGTCTGGCGCTCGATCCAGGTCTCGGCAAAGGCGTCGCAGCGGGCACGCAGCTCTCCGGTGCTGAGGGTGAGCTTCTGCTCCTGGACCTCACGGGAGACCTTCTGCTCGATGGGCAGGCCGTGGCAGTCCCAGCCGGGCACGTAGGGCGTGCGGAAACCGCGCATGGACTTGTAGCGGTTCACCATGTCCTTCAGCGTCTTGTTCAACGCCGTGCCGATGTGGACGTCGCCGTTGGTGAAGGGCGGGCCGTCATGCAGCACGAAGGCGGGGGCGCCGGCCCGGCGCTGCTGGATGCGCTCGTAAAGACCGAGTTTCTCCCAGTGCGCAATGCGCGCCGGCTCGCGTTGGACCAGATTTGCCCGCATCGGGAAATCGGTTTTGGGGAGCAGGAGGGTGTCTTTCAGGTCGGTAGCCATCTCAACAAAAGTGCGGGAGGCTACCGGAGCGCAGGGGGTAGTCAAGAGGCGAGGCCAACCGGGGATCGCCCCCGGTGAATCACGCGCCCGCGATGCGTCGCGCCAGGCGTTCGCCGGCCTTGATGCAGTCCTGCAGGGAGATGCCGTCGCGGACGTTGCCACCCACGTGCAGGCCGCGCACTTCGGCCTCGAGTCGCTCGATGACCGCGAGGAACCGCTCGTAACCCAAGGTGTACTGCGGGATCGCCCGCGGCCAGTAGCTGTGGCGCACGAAAAGCGGCGGCGTGCTGACACCCACCAAGTCATGCAGGTCACGCGCGATCTGGGCGAGCAGCGCGTCGGTGTCGAGGCGCGCGAGCTCCGGCTGCCGCATGCCGCCGGCAAAGACTGTCAGGCCGACGTGCCCGGCGGGGGCGCGGCCGGGGAAGAGGGTGGACGAGAAGAGAATGCCGAGCACCGAGCGCTGCTCGATCGCCGGAACCAGGCCGCCGAAGCCGTCGAGCGGATGTCCGACCTGCTCGCGCCGGTAGCCCAGGAAGAGCGATGACACCGGCGGCTGCAGCGCTTCGTCGAGGACGGCCAGCGGTCGCTCGCGGTTGGCGCCGATGGCGAGGTGCGCGAGCGCGCTGGCGGGGACGGCGAGGATGACGTCGTCAAACTCGGCCTCGGCGGATTGACCATAGCGCGTCCAAATCAACCGATGCCTCGGTCCGGGCAGCACCGCCTCGACCACCGCCCCGTAGTGGATGGCGTCCGGCGGCAGGTGCGCGGCGAGCGCATTCGGCAGGGCCTGCAGGCCGTCGGGGAACGAAACGAGTTGCGCACGCGTCTCGCCCCGCGCCTTCCGGGCCTTGGCGCCGGCCATCAGGCCGCGCAGGAGCGAGCCGTGGGAGCGCTCCGCCTCGAGCAGGGTCGGGAAGGCATGCCGCACCGAGAGCTGCGCGGGGTCGCCGGCGTAGATGCCCGCGATGAGTGGGTTGAGCGCGTAGTCCACCAACTCCGGCGTGAAGTGCTCGCTGACAAGTGTCGCGAGGCTCACGTCCTCGGTGCGCTCGCGGCGGCGGGCAAACAATTCGCCGAAGATCGCGGCCTTGGTCCGCGCCGAGAAAAGCTTGGTCGTGAAGAACGAACCCGGACCCATCGGTACCGGCATGAAGCGACCGTCGCGCACGATGAAGCGCTTCTTCGCCGCGGGGTTGGCGACCTGCAGGGATGGTTCGAGGCCGACGTCGCGGATCAGCTGCTTCGCTTCCGTCGAGCCGAGCATCAGCGTGTTGGGGCCGCCTTCAATGAGGTAACCCGCCTCGCGGATGGTACGGATGGATCCGCCCGGGTAGGCGGCCTGCTCAAAGACCTGCACGGCGAATCCGCGCTGGTGCAGGCGGAAGGCGGCGGTCAGGCCGGTGATACCGGCGCCAATGATGGCAATCGAGCGGGTCGGGCTAGGATTCACAGCGAGGTCAGTATAGGGCGGTGCACCGGCTCCGTCTGCGCATTTTTTGCCCGTTTCGCGCGTGGCTCAGCGCCAGCCGGTGACCGTGTCGACCAGGGCCTCCATGCATTCCAGCCGGGCCTGGGGCGTGATACCGTGGCCGAGGTTGAAAATATGGCCGGCGGTGCCGCGCATGGATTCGAGCAGGCGCGTCGCCTCCTGACGGACGATTGCGGGCGTCGTACACATGAGCACCGGGTCGAGGTTGCCCTGCACGGCGACGTTGGCCGGGAGGTTGCGGCGGACCACGGCGAGATCGTTGGTCCAGTCGACGCTGAGGACGCGGACCCCCGAGAAGGCCTGGTCGGTCAGGTGCGGCGACGTGCCCTTGGCGTAGAGGATGACCGGGAAGTCCTTCGGCAGGGCGGCGACGATGCGCTTGATCCAACGTAGCGACGCGGCCTCGTAGTCGGGCCCGGCGATGATGCCGCCCCAGGAGTCGAAGATCTGGATCGCGTCGGCTCCGGCGGCGATCTGCATCTGGAAATACGTGACGAGCGCGGCCGTGAGCTTCTCGAGCAGCGCGTCGAACAGGGCGCGGTCGGTGTAGAACAGGAGCTTGATGCGCTCGAAGTCCTCCGAGCTGCCGCCCTCGACCATGTAGGTCGCGAGCGTCCACGGCGACCCGCCGAAGCCGAGGAGGGCCTTTTGGCCACCCAGTTCCTTTTTCAGGAGGCGCAGGGTGTCGGCGACGTAGGCGAGACGTTCGGGGATGGCGCTGGCCGGGGCGAGGGCGTCAACCTGGGCCTGGGTTTCGAGGCGATAGGCCATGGCGATGCCGCCCGTGTCTCGGAAGGTGTAGGCCTGACCCAGGGCCTCGGGGATGACGAGGATGTCGGAAAACAGGATCGCGGCATCAAGTGCGTAGCGGCGCAGGGGCTGGAGCGTGACCTCGGTGGCGAGTGCCGGGGTCTTCACCATCTCGAGAAAGGAGGACTTCGCCTTGAGGGCCCGGTACTCGGGCAGGTAGCGGCCGGCCTGGCGCATGACCCAGAGGGGCGGCCGGTCGAGCGGCGCGCAGGCGCAGGCGGCGAGGAAGCGTTCGCGGGATGTCATCGCCGCCATTTCCAACGAGGTGGGGGACGGGTTCAATGTCCAAGTTGGGGCGGGGAGGCGTCATCCCCTTGACGACTTTGCTACAGTTCGCGTTCGACAGCGCGATCCGGCTCAGGGTTTGATGCCGGCGCCTGCCTATTCCGATGAACGATCCGATCCTTACCACTGTCGCCTTCACGGGCTTTACGGTGGCCTTTTTCCACGCGGCGATCCCGACGCACTGGCTGCCCTTTGTCCTGGTCGCGCGGGCGCGGCATTGGAGCCGGCCGAAGACCCTGGCGGTTGCGGCCCTGGCCGGAATCGGGCACGTGCTGCTCACGAGTCTGTTGGGCCTCGCGATCGCCTGGTTCGGGTTCCAGATGGACGAGCGCCTCGGCGAACTCTTCACCCGGGGCACGGGAGCCGTGCTCCTCGCGATTGGCATCTACTACGGCTGGCGCCAGTTGCGCGGCCATGGCGTGCTGCACCACCACGCGCCCGGCGCGCAGCACCAGCCGAGCGAGGCGTGCGACGAGGAGCATGAACACAGCCACTGGGACGAGGAGCTGAAGGGCACGGAACTCGTCTCCGACCGGAGCGGCGACTGGGCGGCGATCGGCGGCCTGTTCATCATGCTGACCTTTTCGCCCTGCGAGGGCTTTCTGCCGGTCTACCTCTCTGCGGTGCAGTTCGGCTGGCGCGGCTTTGTCGTCCTGAGCCTGATTCTCGCCGTGGCGACGCTGGCCGGCATGATGATCTTCACCTGGCTGACGCTCGTGGGCTTTGAGCGCTTCAAGCTGAAGAGTTTCGAGCAATTCGAGGCCGGTCTGCTCGGCATGATCTTCATCGTGCTGGGCTTCATGCTCCTCTTCATGGAGCACGGCCACGGGCCCGCGCATTGAGACCGATTATTTTCCCGGGATCGAAAACTTGATCACAGGCGCGTCACTGCCGGCTGTGGTCGGGGCTTTTTCGTCGGGCGTGAGCGGGGCGTGGGCGACAGGTGAGGAATCGCGGGCGGCGGCCACGGGAACGGCAGGTGTGCTGGCGGCCAACCGGGCATCGGCAAAACCGCGCTCGATCAGCTCGGCCATTTTCAGGTCGCGGGTCTTGCGGTCGGCGGAGCCCATGATGACGGCGATGATCCGCTTGCCGTTGCGCTGGGCCGTCGCGGCGAGGCAGAAGCCCGCACCGGCAGTGTAGCCGGTCTTGAGCCCGTCGACACCCGCCACTGGCCCCAGCAGATGGTTGTGGTTGCGCATCTCAATCCGGCCCGTGGGCTGGCCGTCGCGGAAGGGACGAATCTTGACCGAGGTGTAGCGGAGCACGTCGGTATTCGCGAGCAGGTGCCGGCTGAGCAACGCCAGGTCACGCGGGGAGGTGAGGTCGCTGTCGGCCAGCTTGCGGTTCGACGGCGGCAGCCCGTGGGGCGTGCGGAAGGTGGTGTGGCTCATGCCCAGCGCGCGGGCCTTCGCGTTCATGCGCTCGACAAAGGCCGGCACGGAGCCGGCGGTGGTGCGGGCGAGGGCGTAGGCGGCATCGTTGGCCGACTGGATCATCAGGGCGTAAAGCAGTTCCTCAACCGGGAAGGTCTCGCCTTGCTTGAGCCAGACCTGTGTGCCGCCGATCTTCGAGTCGGCCGCGGTCACGGTGACGGGCGACTGCAGGGTGAGCGCACCTGCCTGGATGGCGTCGTGCACGATGAGGAAGGTCATCAGCTTCGTGATGCTCGCGGGAGGGCTCACGAGGTCGGCATTGTCCTCGAGCAACACGCGGCCGGTGGTGGCATCCATGATGATGGCGCCCTTGTAGACGTCGGCATTGGCGGGCGCCTTGGCCGCGACGGCGGCCGGTAGCAGGGTCACGGAGAGCGTAAGCGAAGCGAAGGCGCGGCGCAGAAAAGTCATGCGCGTCAGCGAGTGGACTTTTTTCGCGGGTGCGAGCGAAAAACCGCCGGGAGCGCGGTGGCGGGGCTCAACGGATGGTCGCCAGCAGCGCGGCGGTCTCAACCGGCTTGCGCCACTGCGGGACGTGGTCGGCTTCCATCAAGATGACGGTCCAGCCGCGCGCCTGGGCGCGTTGGTAATGGGGATAGAAGTCATCGGTCTCCGGCGCCTTGCCGGGTTCCACCGTGAGGATGTAGGTCCCCGGGATCGCCGCCGCGGCCGGATTTGTCAGCGCGATCGGATCGGTCATGGTCTTCAGCGGATGCGGCACGTCGCGCGGGAACGGCTTGTCGGGCTTGAGCCACCAGGGATGGATGAAGCCCTCGCGCGTGTGCTGCGCGAAGAGCTCCGGTAGGCCGCGGCGCACGTCGAGGGCGCTCTCGCCGTTTTCAGGCAGAAAGGCGTCGAGATACACGAGACGCGCGACGCGCTCCGGGATGCGGTCGGCCACGCCGGTGATGACCATGCCACCGTAGCTGTGGCCGAGCAGGATCACGTGATGAAGGTCGGCAAAAAGGATGTAGTTCACGATGTCCTGGATGTGCGTCTCCAGTCCGATGTCGGCCGTGGCCGTGTGAAAACGTTCGCCGAGGCCGCTCAGGGTGGGGCAGTGGACCTCATAGCCGCGGGCCTCGAGCAGCGGCAGCACTTTCTTCATCTGCCAACCACCGGCCCAGGCGCCGTGGACGCTGACGAGCACGGGTTTCGGTTCCGTGGTCGCGGGTTCGACGGCGCGCAAAGTGGCCGCGATGAAAAGGACGACGATCACCATGCCTATATGGCGATTGTTCATGTCTGGCTAACTACGTCGCCTGCTCGATTGGGAGTTCGTGCAGTTTCAACTCGGGGTTCTTCTCGATGAAGTAGCGCATCGTCCAGTCGTTGGGGAAGAGCACGATCGGGTGGTCGAACTTGTCGGTGCCGAAGCTCACGCCGGAGGCGACGATGAGGGACGACGTGTCCTTGAGCGACGGGTGCGGCTCGAGCCAGCGCAGGAGGGTCCAGGGCGTCGGCGCGAGGCGTGACTCGGCGCCGTACTCGGCCTGGAGCCGGTACTGCACGACCTCGAATTGCAGCGGACCGACTGCCGCGAGGAGCGTGGCGCCGGGCGGGCAGTTCTTCGGCGTGAATGACTGGACGACGCCCTCCTGCAGGAGCTGCTCGAGGCCGGCGCGGTATTTCTTGGCGTCGGAGGAGCTGGGATTGGAGATGTAGGTGAAGACTTCGGGCGGGAAGCGCGGAATCTCGTCGAAGCGGATGGACTTGTCGGCCGTGAGCGTGTCGCCGATGCCAAAGGAATCGTGGCCCACGAGTCCGATGACGTCACCTGGCCAGGCCTCGTCCACCGTCTCGCGTTCCTGCCCGAAGAGCTTGTGCGACGACGACAGCCGGACGGTGCGGCCGGTGCGCTGGTGGACGACGTTCATGTCGCGTTCGAACTTGCCGGAGCACACGCGGAGGAAGGCGATGCGGTCGCGGTGCTTCGGATCCATGTTGGCCTGGATCTTGAAGATGAAGCCGGAGAATTTGGCGTGTTCCACCGGGACGATGGGCGCCTCCGGTGCGGCCGGCGGCGTTGAATCCGGACCGGGGTCGGCGACCCCGGCTACAGTCACAAGCCCTGCATTCCGCCGCGGCGCGGGCGGGACCGAGTCGTTGAGGAAGCCGTCGAGCAGGAGCTGGATGCCGAAGTTGTTCACAGCCGAGCCGAAGTAGACCGGCGTCTGCTGCCCGGCCTGGACGGCCGCGAGGTCGAAGGGATGGCCGGCGCCGTCGAGCATCTCGAGCTGCTCCCGCACCTCGTTGTAGGTGTAGTCGTCGAGCTTGCTGCGCACGGCATCGTCCTCGAGCGAGGTCACGTTGACCGGCGCCTGGAATTTGCCGCCCGGCACGCGCTCGAAGAGGTGCACCGCGCGGCTGCGGCGGTCGAACACGCCCTTGAAGGACGGGCCGTTGCCGAGGGGCCAGATGACCGGGGAGGACTGGAGGCCGAGGATGTTTTCGAGCTCATCGAGCAGGTCGATCGGGTTCCGCGTGGGCCGGTCGCACTTGTTCATGAACGTGAAGATCGGCACGCCGCGGCGGCGGCAGACCTCGAAGAGCTTGCGGGTCTGGGTCTCCACGCCCTTGCCGGCGTCGATCACCATGAGCGCGGCGTCCACCGCGGTGAGGACGCGGTAGGTGTCCTCGGAAAAGTCCTTGTGGCCGGGCGTGTCGAGCAGGTTGACCGCGTAGCCGGAGTAGTCGAATTGCAGGACGGTGGAGCTGATCGAGATGCCGCGCTGCTTCTCGAGCTCCATCCAGTCGGAGGCCGTGGCGCGCTGGTTCTTGCGGGCCGTGACCGAGCCGGCGAGGTGGAGGGCGTTGCCGTAGAGGAGGAACTTTTCGGTCAGCGTCGTCTTGCCCGCATCGGGGTGCGAGATGATCGCGAAGGTGCGACGGCGGGCAATTTCCTGGGCTGGTGACATGCGAAAAGGGGGTTAGGGAAACGGGAATGCGCGGGCGAGGGAAGCGTGAAGTTGGGTCGCCGGCGCCTCCGCCCCCCTTTTTCCTTCCCTGTGCCGGCAAACGGCGGATGATCACCGGGATGAGCGTCAGCCTGAAACTCAAACCCAACGTCAAGGCGCGCGTCCTCCACGGGCACCCGTGGGTCTTTGCCAATGAAGTCGAGACCCTCTTGCCGGCGGACCACGATGGCGAGGTGGTGGAATGCCGGGATCGCGCCGACCGGTTTCTGGGCAGTGGCATCTACAATTCCAAGTCCATGATCGTCTGGCGGCGTTTCAGTCGCGACCGCGCGGCGTTGAACGCTGCTTTTTTTCGCGGCGCCCTGGAGCGGGCCCTGGCGCGTCGGAGCGCAGACCCCTGCCGCCGGCTGGTCTGGACGGAATCGGACGACCTCCCCGGTGTCGTGGCCGACCAATTTGGCGACTCGGTGGTGCTGCAGGTCCAGACGCTCGCGATGGACAAGCGGGCGGCGCTGCTCGGCGACCTGCTGGCGGAGCTCACCGGCGCGCGCGAGGTGATTTTTCGCAACGACTCGAACCTGCGCCGGCTTGAGGGTCTGCCGGCCGAAGTGCATACGCGTTCGGGCCAGCCGTGGGAGCCGCGGTGGCAGCAGATCGAGGGCTGCGACTACTGGCTCGACCTGCAGGCCGGGCAGAAAACCGGTTTCTACCTAGACCAACGTTTCCAGCATCCGCTGGTCGCGCGGCACTGCGCGGGCAAGCGCGTGCTGGACGCGTTCTGCAACCAGGGATCGTTCGCGCTGCATGCGGCGCGCGCGGGCGCGACGGAGGTGCTCGGGCTCGACAGCGCCGAGGAGGCGGTGGCGCAGGCGCGGTTCAATGCGGAGCGCAATGGGGTGAAGGCGACCTTCGCCGTCGCCAACGTCTTCGACTGGCTCAACGACCCGGCGCGCGCCGGGGAACCGAAGTGGGATGTGATCGTGCTCGACCCGCCGCCGTTCGCGAAATCGAAGAGCGCGCTCGAGGGCGCCCTGCGCGGCTACAAGGAGATCAACCTGCGTGCGATGCAGCGCCTCAATCCCGGCGGCGTGCTCGCGACGTACACGTGCTCGCACCACATGCAGGATGCCGAGCTGCGCCAGGTGCTGGCCGATGCGGCCGCCGACGCGAAGCGGAAGGTGCACGTGCTCGAGCACTGCCACCAGCCGCCGGATCACCCCGTGCTCGTGACGATGCCCGAGAGCGAATACCTGCGGGGCTACATCCTGCGGGTGGAGTAGGCCGCGAGCTTGCTCGCGCCCGTTCGGCGTTCGCATGCCCAACCAGCGCCCGCAAGCGGGCTGCCTACTGGAGCCGTCATCCACGGTTTGGCCGTAGGCCGCGAGCTTGCTCGCGCTCGGCCGGCGTGCGCATGACCAACAAGCGCCCGCGAGCGGGCTGCCTACGAGGGAATTCCGATCCTACCGCTTCGCCCACAGGCGCAGCGAACTCAGGAGGAAATGCTCCAACGCCGCGGCCTCGTTGAGGTTCAGGCGCAACAAGCCGACATCGTGTTCGAGTTGGGCGATGGCGCCGATCAACGCGGCGCGGGTGCCGGCGTCGCCGGCCTGGAGGCGGGGCAGGGCGAACTCGCGCGTGGCGCGCTCGAGTTCGGCAAAGATGCGGGCCCGGAGGCCGTTCGCCAGACCGGTCTCGATCGCGACCTGCTCGTCCTCTTCGATGTCGGGCGGCAGCTTGGTCTTCTCGACCTCCCAGGCAGCCGCCGTGGCGGCGTCGAGGAGGGCATTGAAGCGGGCGACCAAACCGTAAACCGTGAACACATGGTCGGCGACATTGCGCTTGTCGCCCACGCCCTCGGCGAGGCGGCCGAGCCAGTCGCGGTAGTCGCCCAGCCAGGCCTGCAATCCCGGTTGTTCGAGTGGCAGGGCGGCCGACGGAAAGCGGAAATGCAGCACGCGGCTGCGGATCGTCGGCAGGAGCGCGTAGGGCCGCGTCGTCAGGAGCAGCAGCGTGGTGT
Organism: uncultured Opitutaceae bacterium; assembly: GCA_964355715.1. Taxonomy (GTDB): domain Bacteria; phylum Verrucomicrobiota; class Verrucomicrobiia; order Opitutales; family Opitutaceae; genus UBA2377. Next base: position 76,546 of record CAYHEW010000017.1, read on the forward strand.
GGGCTGGCGGCTCCTCGAGGGTCTTGAGGAAGATGTTGGCCGCAGCGAGGTTCATGCGGTCGACCTCGTGCAGGATAGCGACCTTGCGGGTCGCGACGCTGGCCGACACCTGGACCTTGCCGATGAGCGCGCGGGTCGCCTCGGCGCCGATCTGCCGCATCTTGCCGGCCGGGCGCAGGCTGAAGCAGTCCGGGTGCTGCGCGGGGCCGAACTGGGCCTTGGCACCGGGCGGGTTGAGCAGCCGGTCGGCGATGGCCTGCGCAATCAGGACCAGCGTCGGCAGGTCGTCGCCGTGCAGCAGCAGGCTGTGCGACAGGCGCTGCTTGGCGATGGCTGCCTCGATGACCGAGACCGCCGGCGAACCGGCGAGGGCGGCAGGCCATTCAACCCGGGGCGACATGGGGATATCAGCCGAAGAGGCGGATCTTGACGTGCTCCCAGATGGTCTGGGCCACGAGATCGGTCGAATGGGTGCCGTCGACGAGGATCACGCGCTCCGGCATGTTCTTGGCGAGGAGGAGGTAGCCTTCGCGGACCTTCGTGTAGAAATCGATGTTCTGGCGCTCCATGCGGTCGGGCAGGTCGGTGACGCGCCGCTTGAGGCGTTGCAGGCTCACTTCGGTGGGCACGTCGATCACGACGGTGACGTCGGGCATGACGTTGCCCACGGCGAAGCGGTTGATCTGGTTGACCGGATCGGGCGCGAGGTTGCGGGCGATGCCCTGGTAGACGGTCGAGGAATCGAGGAACCGGTCGCTGAGGACGAACTTGCCGGCGAGCAGGGCGGGGGCGATGACCTGGCGGACGAGCTGGGCGCGGGCGGCGGTGAAGAGGAGCAGCTCCGTCTCCGGGCACATCTCATCGCCGCGGGAATTGTGGACGATGATGTTGCGGATCTGCTCGCCGATCTCGGTGCCACCAGGTTCGCGGGTGGTCACCACGTCACGGCCGGCTTTCTGCAAGTGGGCGGCGAGGAGCGAAATCTGCGTGGACTTGCCGCTGCCCTCCGAGCCTTCGAAGGAGATCAGCCGGCCGCTCGGCTTTTGTTTGAGAGGCATCACGTCAGTCTGGCGGGTTATTTCCAGTTGGCGAGGAACGTTTCCAGATCGGCCGCCGTCGGGCTTCGGCCGGTGCGCACGTAATGGCCGCTGGTGCAGACGCCGGCGGTGAGGCAGCACTCGGGGGCGAGGCCGAGAATCTGGGCGGCACTGAAACCGGCATTGAAATGGTCGCCGGCGCCAGTGGTGATGAGTGGCTGGGCGACGTAAGGGCCGGGCACCCACGAGGTGCCGTCGCGGGTGGCGCAGGCGGCGGACTCCTTGGGGTGGATGACTACGGTGGTCAGGTCGAGGCGCTGGCGGATCTTCTCGGCCATGGCCCGCAGGCCGCTTTCGGTCTCGGTCTCGACGCCGAAGCCGAGGACGGTGAACACCTGCTGGGCCTCCTTGAGATTCAGGCCGAGGGTGACGCGACCGAATTGCTCGAACTTGCCGATGGTCTCGAGGGCGTAGACGAGGTCGGCGGCGGAGCGCTTTTCGGGGTCGGCGAGGTCGAAGAAGAAGCTGCGGCCCGGTTTGACCGGCACCTGCGGCAGCACGTGCTGCACGAGGTCGACGAGGACGGCGGTGAGGTTGGGGATCATCGTCCAGTTGACCACGGCGACGAGGTCGGCGGCGCCGAGGGCGGCCCGGTACTGGTCGCTGCCCATGACGGCGTGGATCTTCTCCGGCGTGATCTCATCGAGGCTGCGCATCATGCCGAGCATGAGCTTGCCGTCGGTGAACTCGACGGCGGTCGTGTGGGCCGGGTCACAGAGCGAGACGGTCGTGGCGTGGGCGGCCATCTCCTGGAACACCGGGTGGATGGCGGACTTGCCGAGGGCGCCGACATAGGTGATGGCCGCGCCCTGCGCGAGGAGGGCGTTGGCCATGATCGGGCCGTTGCCGCCCAGCTTGTCGAGCCGGGGGTAGAACTCGAGGTTGGTGCTTTTGCCGGCGGCGGCGCTGATGCGCTGGCCGAATTCGGCGATGGTGCCGATGGGCGTGAAATTCTCCCCTTGGCCGGCACGCAGCGCCACGGGCGTCACGATGGTGTCGACGAAGCCGTCGAAGCCCACCAGGGCGCGCTTGCCCTGACGGGCGGCGCGGTGTTCGCGGAGCTGCTGCAGCGTACGGGTCTTGAAGTCCATGGATAAAGGCGGTCAGCGAAAATTCACCGGCCGACGCCGGCAACCAGATTCGCGCGGTGCGGTCGGCATTTTCCGTTGAATGCGTTTAATAAAACCCCCAACTGTGATGCCCATGTCCGTGCTGCCCGCCTCCCCCTTGCTCGCCACCGTCAACATCATCCAGGTCTTCCTGCAATGCGACATCGTCGGCCAGGTCATCACCGTCGGCCTCGCGGTGTTCAGCCTGATCGCCTGGACGATCATGTTCGGGAAGCACTTTGAACTGAAGCGGCTGCGGTCGCTGAATTATGCCTTCGAGAGTCATCTGCGCGACCAGCGCTCGCTCCTCGACCTGCCGGAGTCCTTCCGGAACCGCCGCTCGATCCCGTACGCGGACCTGTTCGCCGACGCGGTGGAGAGCTACTGGCGGGCCGCGGCGATCAACAAGGAGCGTGGCGACGACACGAACCGCGCCCGGCTCGAACACGCCGAAAACGCGCTCCAGCGCGCCCTCGGTCGGCAGACGATCCGCTACGAGGCGAGCATGATCTTCCTCGCCTCCATCGTCACCGGCGCGCCGTTCCTCGGCCTGCTCGGCACCGTCTGGGGCGTCATGGAGGCCTTCGGCGCCGTCTCGATGCAGCAGACCGCCACGATCCAGACCCTCGCCCCGGGCGTCTCCGCCGCGCTGCTGACCACCGTCGCCGGCCTCCTCGTCGCGATCCCGTCGCTCTTCGGCTACAACTTCCTGCTCAACACGACCAAGAACCTGATCACCGAACTCGAGAACTACGCGAGCGCCCTGGCCGACCGGCTCGAGTTGGAGAGCAAGTGAACGGGAGCTGACCCATGGCCAGAACCTTCAGGCGCCGCCACGTCCAGCATCCGGTTTCGGAGCTAAACGTCACCAACCTCATCGACGTGGCGTTCACGCTGCTGATCATCTTCATGATCGCGACGCCGCTCATTCAGCAGGAGCAGACCATCCAGGTGAACCTGCCGACGGAATCGAAACGCCAGCAGGACAAGCCCGATCCGGACCTGACGTTCCAGACCATCACGATCAACAAGGCGGGCGAGTATTTCTGGGGCAGCAAGCGCGTGGACTTCCGCGACCTCTCGGATCTCCTCGCGGACGCCGCGAAGAAAGAAAAGCCGCCGGTGATTCGACTGCGGGCGGACTGGACCCTGCAGTACCAGAAGGTCATCACCGTGATGGACGAGTTGAAGAAGTACAACCTGAGCAAGATCACGTTCGACACCCAGACGACCGACTGAAGCATGCAGGCGAATTCACCAGGCGCGTTCATGCTTTCGCTCACGCTGCACGGAGCGATCGTCGCCATCGTCCTGTTCCTCACCTTCGCCATGCACACGCAGGTGAAGGAGCAGCCCAAGATCTTCGAACTCGTCGCCGGCGAGGGCGACAACTACATGGCCACCGAGGCGCCGGCGCTCGGCACTCCCGGCATCAAGCTTGCCGTGCCCACGCCGCCGACGCCCGCCGTGAAACCGGCGCCCGAGCCGGAGACCGCTCCGCCCGAACCTGTCATCGAGCGCGCCCCCGAGAAGCCCGCTCCCAAAGCCGAGGTCAAACCTGTCGAGACCAAGACGCCCAACTACACCAAGGACGTCCTCCGCATCGCCAACAAACGCGAGAAGCGCCTCGTCGAGGCCGACCGCAAGAAGCGCGAGGCCGAGGCCAAGCGCATCAGCAAGGCCGAGTTCGACAAGCTGAACAAGGGCAAGACCGCCCCGAAGGGCGGCGCGCGTTCGACCAACGTCCAGCGGATCGACGCCGAGGGTATCGCCAAGGGCGTGGTCGGGGGCTCCGCCAATAACAAGACCGGCGGTGCCGGCGGCAAGGCGCTCAGCCGCGCCGAGCAGAGCGCCCTCGACAGCTACATCGCGTTCCTGCTGCAGCGCCTTCGCGCCGCCCACGAGAAGCCGCCAGGGCTGAGCGACCTGTTGGAAGCCGAGGTCGAGTTCCGCATTGCCGCCGACGGCACGCTGTCAGGCGTGAAGATCGTCCGCTCCTCCGGCAGTTCCGAATTTGACCGCAGCGTCCTCGAGGCCTTCGCCCGCGTTCGCTCCATCGGCCCGACCCCGAACAACAAGAGCGATGTCTGGGTCGTGACCTTCAAGATGAAGGAAGAGGAATAAAAAGTCCTTGCCAACTCCGGCGGAACACTGATTTTCCTCACCTCTCAGTCAGCAGTTTGGGCTCTTAGCTCAGTTGGTAGAGCGCCTCAATGGCATTGAGGAGGTCAGCGGTTCGA
>CAYHEW010000018.1:0-79052 GCA_964355715.1 uncultured Opitutaceae bacterium
ACAAAAGGCACAAGAGGCTCAGAAAATACCAAATTCTGGTTTTGTGCCTTATGTGGCCATCTCTCCACGCCACATCGGTATGATCCGTGAAATCCGTGAAATCCGTGGTTAAATTTCACCAACCGAAGCTGCGCTTGATGCGTAAGGTCTCGTAGAGGTCGGACGGCAGCTCGAGCAGGAAGCGGCTGGGAGTAAGGAGCATGCCGCCGGGGCCGGCGCGGGTCGCGACCTTGGGGTAGCTGATGTAGAGCTCGTTCTTGGCGCGGGTGACAGCCACGTAGAAGAGCCGGCGCTCCTCCTCGATGTCGCCACTCTCGATGGACCGTCGCGTGGGCAACTGCCCGTCGGCGGCGCCGATCAGGAAGACGACGTCATACTCGAGACCCTTGGCCTGGTGGACGGTGGTGAGTTTGATCGCCTCGGCGTCGGGATCGACCTGGCGGTCGCTGGTCTCGCCATTGAGGAGCACGATCTGCGCGAGCAGGTCCTGCATTTCCTCGAACCGGCTCGCGAAGCCGACCAGCGCCTTCAATTCCTCGAGGCGGTCCAGATAGTCGGCGAACGCACCCTTGAGATAGTCGCCGTACCAGCCGTCGATCGCGACCTCGACCGTGGCCTCGGGGCGCGTGGTGCGCATGGCCTCGGCGACCTGCCGCAGCGAGAGGCAGAAATTCTCCCACTCGGGCTTGGCGTCCTTGGCGACCTTGCTCTTCACGTCGTCGCTGGCGAGGACGTCGAGGAAATCCTTCTGCATCAACCGCGCGTGGTCGGCCGCGGCCTCGTGGATCTTCTGCGCGCCCTTCTCGCCAACCTTCGGGAGGAGCACGGCGATGCGCTGCCAGGCCTGGGTGTCGGTGGGGTTGTAGACGAAGCGCAGCAAGGCGACGAGGTCGCGCACGTGCTGGCGCTCGAAGAACTTCACGCCGCTGGTGATGTGGTACGGGACGCCGGCGCGCGAGAGGGCGAGCTGGATCTCGAGCGCGAGGAAGTGCGAGCGGTAGAGGATGGCGATCTCGTTGGCCGACACGCCCTCGTCCTCGACGAGTGCGCGGATGCGCTTGAGGATGAACTCGGCCTGCTCGCGGTCGTCCATCGCCTGCACGACGAACGGTTTCTGGGCGTGCCCGCGGTGGGCGCGCAGTTCCTTGTCAAAGTGCCGGCCCTTGGGCTGGGCGAGGAGGACACCGTTGGCGAAGTTCAGGATCTCCGGGGTCGAGCGGTAATTGGTCTCGATGCGGTGGATGACTGTGCCCGGGTGGCGTTCCGGGAACGACATGATGTTCTCGAAGTTGGCGCCGCGCCACGAGTAGATGCACTGGGCGTCGTCGCCCACGGCCATGATGCAGTGGTGGCCGGCGAGGCGGTCGACGATCTGCGCCTGGATCGTGTTCGTGTCCTGGTACTCGTCCACGAGCACGTGCCGGAACCGGTGGGCAAAATACTCGGCGACCTCGGGCGCCTTTTCCAGGAGCTGCAGCCAGAGTTCGAGCAGGTCGTCGTAATCCACGACGTTCTGCGCGCGCTTTTTCTTCTCGTAGGCGGCCGCGAAGGCGGGGAAGCGGTGGGCGATCTCGCCGTACTGCGGGAAGTTTTTCGAGACGGTCTCGTCGAGCGACAGCTGCGTGTTGCGGGCGAGAGAGAGGACGCTGAAGAGCGGACCCGGCCGCGGGTTGGTCTTGTCCTTGAAAAAGAGCCGGTCCTCGTGCTCGACGGTCTGCTTGAGCATCGATTCCGATTCGTCGGCGTCGAGGATCGTGAAGTTGCGCGGCAGCCCGATACTTTCGCCGTAGATGCGCAGGGCGCGGTGGCCGAGGGAGTGGAAGGTGCCGCCCCAGAACCGCGCCGGCTCGATCCCGGTGAGGTCGTGCACGCGGTGGAGCATCTCCTTGGCCGCCTTGTTGGTGAAGGTGAGGAGCAGGATCTCCGCCGGCTTCACGCCCTGCGAGAGCAGGTAGGCGACGCGGTAGGTGAGGGTGCGGGTCTTGCCCGACCCGGCGCCGGCGAGCACGAGCAGCGGTCCGGGCGGGGCGGTGACGGCGTTGTATTGCTCGTCATTCAGGAGCGCGCGGAAGTCGATCGGCGGAAGGCCACCGCCGGGCCGGGGAGAATCGAGTTCGAAATCCATGCGCGAAGGTGCGAGCGAGCACGTTCGCGGGTGCGAGGGCAAGCCCGGGATAGGGCGGGCTTACAGCCCTCGCACACCATCGGTCTGGATCCCTGGGGCGTTGCCCCAGGCTGTTATGGTGTTGGGCCTTCAGCCCGGGAGAGATAGAGCGCCAATGGCGCGATCCATCGGGATGGGGCGGGCTCAAAGTAATGGCGTTGGGCTTTCGGCCCGGGTGAAAATAGAGCGCCGGAGGCGCGTCGCCATAATAGCCTAGGGCAACGCCCTAGGATCTTCGATCCATCCCAAATCTGGAGCGCTGAAAGCGCGATCCATCGGGACACGCCGCCGCTGCTTAATACTGGTTCGGCAGGTACGTCTTCAGGTCCTCGTGCACGACCTTCTTGAAGGCGGCATGCACGGTCTTGATCGCGGCCTTCTCGCGCTTCGTCTTGCCGATCTCGGCCAGCAGCTTCGGCACGAGCTCCGGGCCGTGCATGGCGGTCAGGTTGAAGATCACCTCGGCGGCGAACGCCTTGTTCGCCTTGTTTGCCCGCATCTCGCGCACCTGCGGGGACTGTTCCTCGGCGAGCGACCATTTCTCGAGGTTGGCCACCTGCTTCAGGTCGCCGAACAGGCGGAGCTGCTCGTCGACGTCGTAATAGCGGAGCGCCGCCTCGGAGCCGAGCTTGTCCTCGATGACCTTGAAGGCCACGTAGGTGGCCACGCCGGAGCAGAACCAGCGGCGGTCCTTGCTGGCGATATAGGTGGAAACAAGCGCCGACTCGACGGCCTCCTCAAACAGGCCGTGGATCACGATGCGGGCCGCCTGGGACCGGGCCTGCTGGGCGAGGGACTGGCGCACTTCGGCGAGTTTCTTTTCCATCAGCGCGGCGCCGGTTTCCGTGTCGCGGCTGGAGATGATGATCGGAAGCGCCCAGGTGCTGAAATCCGAGAGGTTCTTCGGTGGCTTGACGTCGAAGCCCTGGCCATCGGCCCGGCGGGTGATGCCCGGCACGGTCACGCCGGCGTCGAGGCGGGCGCCCAGGTCGGCCTCGCGCCAGAGCTGGAAGTTGATCACGGCGGCCCGCGCCTGGGCCTCGAGCGCGCTGGTCGTGCCGTTGAGCAGGTTGGTCCGGGCCAGAATCGAAACCATCTGCGGAGTGGGCTGGGCCAGGTTCAGGTACCGGCAAAGGGCGGCCTGGTAGTCGCCGAGGTTCTGCGTGATCTCGGCGGGCGTCAGCTCGCCGGCGACGAACCCGGTCGCGTAGACCTCGTTGATCCGCTGCGCAAACTCCAGCGCAAGTTCCTCTTCACCAGCGGTGTGCTCGATGATCCGGCCGCCGGCATTCAGGAAGGTGCGCGACGGGAAGTCCGCGGCGAGGCCGAGGGCGGCGGTCCAGAAAAACGACAAAGCGATGCCGGCACGAAACCAGCGGTGTGGCTGATGCATAGATTGTGCACTATGCACCGCATTTCGGCGGGAGTCTAGCCCGGGTTTGGGGCCCGGATCATCATACAGTCCGAAAAGAAACGGTCCGCCTTACAGCAGCACCAGATTGTCGCGGTGCACGACTTCGAGGCGCTTCCGGCCGGGGAATAGGGCGGCGACGGCATCGCCCTTCTTGCCGGCGATGGCCGGGATGTCGCTGCTCGCGAAGGCCACCTGGCCGCGGGCGATCAGCTGGCCCTCGGGGCCGGCGATGTTGACGACGTCGCCGACCGCGAAATCGCCGCCCGCGTGGGTGATGCCCACGGCCAGCAGGCTGCGGCCCTGCTCACGGAGGACGGGGACGGCGCAGGCGTTGACGAAAATCGTGGCGGCCGGGCGCTGGAAATACGCCAGCCACCGCTTGCGAGCGTCGAGCGGCAGGCCGCTCGGGACGAAGAACGTGCCGGGTCCGCGGCCACCCAGCAGGCGCGGCAGGATGTCGGGCTCGGCGCCGCTCGCGATGAACACGCCGCAGCCGGCGCGCGTGGCGAGCTTGGCCGCACTGATCTTCGAGATCATGCCGCCCGTGGCCGTCTCGCTCGTCGTGCCGCCAGCCATGGCCTCGATCTCGGACGTGATCTTTTCGACGACCGGCACGATCTGCTTCGTGCCCTTGAGGTCGATCAATCCCGCGGCCGTGGAGAGGATGAATAGATACTGCGCCCGGGCAAAGCTCGCGACCATCGCGGCCAGGGTGTCGTTGTCGCCGAACTTCAGCAGCGCCTGGATTTCCGCCGCGCTCACGGTGTCGTTCTCGTTGATGACCGGGATCGTCCCGTAGGCGATGAGCTCCTCGAGGGTCTTGGCGACGCTCAGGTAACGGTCGCGGCTGCGGAGGTCCTCGTGCGTCAGCAACACCTGGGCGACGGTGACGCCGTGCGGGGCGAAGCCGGCCTGCCACGTCTGCATCAGCAGGCTCTGGCCGACCGCCGCGCAGGCCTGCTTCTTGGCCACCTCCGCCGGGCGTTTCTTCAGGCCGAGCCGGCCCATGCCGAGGCCGACGGCGCCGGAGGAGACGACGATGACCTCGGTGCCCTGCGCCCGCAGCGCGGCGATCTGCGCGCAGACGCCGGCGATGCGGGCGGTGTTGAGCTCGCCGATCCCGGACGTGAGCACGCCCGTGCCGAGCTTCACGACGATGCGCTTCGGCGGAGTCTTCTTCAGCGTGGAAAGCATTTCCGGAAATTTAACCGCAAAGAACGCGCCGAACGCAAAGATCAGACCATCATGATCCTGTCCGGATCTCTGCGCTCTCTGCGTTCTCTGCTGTTAACAAATGGCTCGAGCTCAGACCGCGAGGAGGTCCTTCTCCTTGTGGGCGAGGTGGTCGTTGATGTCCTTGATGGACTTGTCGGTCGCGGTCTGGACTTCCTTCTCGAGGCGCTTCTCGTCGTCTTCGGAGATCTTGCCGTCCTTCTTGGCCTTCTTGAGGACTTCCATCGTGTCGCGGCGGATGTTGCGCACCTGCACGCGGCCTTCCTCGGCGAGGCGGTGGGCGTTCTTGACGAACTCGAGGCGGCGCTCGCGGCTCATCTCGGGCAGCGGCACGCGGACGACCTTGGAATCGGGGATCGGGTTGAAGCCGAGGTTGGCCTCCTGGATGGCCTTTACGACCGCCTTGATGAGGCTGACGTCCCAGGGCTGGATCTGGATGAGACGGGCGTCGGGCGTCGAGATCGCGGCGCACTGCTTCAGGGGCGTCATGGTGCCGTAGGCCTCGACCATGACGGTCTCGACCATCGCGGGCGTGGCCTTGCCGGTGTGGATGGCGCTGAACTCGTGCAAGGTGTGGTCAACGGCCTTCTTCATCTTGACCTGCATTTCGGTGACGGCGGGATGGCTCATGGAATTTTCGGGTTGGGAATGACGTTGCGTTGCGGGAGCGGGGGGGCGGTCAGGTGTGGACGAGGGTGCCGATCTTCTCGCCGAGGACGGCCTTGCGGATGGCGTGCTCGTCGTTGAGGTCGAACACCAAAATCGGCACGTTGTTGTCGAGGCAGAGCGAGAACGCCGTGGAGTCCATGACGTTCAGGCGCTGGCGCAGGGCGTCGATGAAGGTGATGTCGTCGTACTTCACCGCGTCGGCGTGCTTCTTCGGGTCCTTGTCGTAGATGCCGTCCACCTTGGTCGCCTTCATGATGATGTCGGCGTGCATCTCCGACGCGCGCAGCGCGGCGGTGGTGTCGGTGGAGAAATACGGGTTGCCCGTGCCGGCGACGAAGATCACCACGCGGCCCTTCTCGATGTGGCGCATGGCGCGGCGCATGATGAAGGGCTCGGCGATCTGGTTCATCGGGATGGCCGACTGCACGCGCGTGCTGACGCCCATCTTCTCGAGGCAGTCCATGATCGCGAGACCGTTGATGACCGTCGCGAGCATGCCCATGTAGTCGCCCGTCGTGCGGTCTACGCCGCGCTTCGCGCCGTTGAGCCCGCGGAAGATGTTGCCGCCGCCGATGACGACGCACACCTGCACGCCGAGTTCATGGATCTCCTTGATCTGCGCGCAGGTCTTCTCGAGCGTCGCTGCGTCAATCGGGTCGCCGGACTTGCCGCCGCGCAGAACCTCGCCGCTCAGCTTGAGGACGATATTCTTGTATTTGACTCGAGGATCGACCGTCGTCGCAGGTGCGTGCATGGCAAACATGCAACGCCAAGGCAAAATGCGCGTCAATTCCCGAGATGGACAGGAACCGCGGAATTGGAACCACGGAATACACGGATGGCACGGATTGGATGGGAGCCAAAGCAATGGCCACAGAAGGCACCAGAGGCTCAGAATAATCCAAACCGGTTTTACAGGAGGTAACAGAGGAAACAGAGAGTTATGGTTTTGGAACTCCGTTCTCTCTGTTCCCTCCTGTGAAATGGCTCGGGTTCGATTCCGTGAAATCCGTGGCTATAAAATCTCTTACCCCAGTCTCACGGTCACGATCTGCTTCGGTTTTAGTGTCAGGCTGACTTTGCCGCCCGTGAGGCTCAGCTTGGCTTTCGCGTTGCCCTCGAAGTCGGTGAGGGCGACCTGGGTCGGTTTGAAGGCCGGTGACGTGAGGACGAGCTTGGCCGTGGCGGCGCGCGGCAGCGGGTTGAAGAGGCGGATCTCCAGTGCGCCACCGAATTGGCGCAGGCTGCTGACCAGCGCCGGGCCCTCGAGGCGGAGCAGGCCGGAGATCGGCGCGAGCGCGGCGGCACCGGGGCCCGCCTGGTCGCGGAAGATCGGCAGGTCGGCGCCGCGCAACTGTGTCACGCGCAGGCCGGCGGCGAGGCGCTGGCCGAGTTCGCCGAGGGCGATGCGATCCGGCGCACCCGCGAGCGGCACGATGGCGTAGTGGAAGTGCAGCGGGCCGCGCTGCTGGCCGCCCGGCTCGCCGTCAGTGAATACGGTGCGGCGGAATCCGCGGAAAAGCGTCAACGCGATCGGGCGGTCCGGCAGGTCGCGCACCGCGGTCTCCAGCAGGCCGCCGTCGGCGACGACCGCGAGTCCCTGCTTGGCGTCGTGCACCGCCGTCCAGCTCTGCTGGGGCTTGGTCTCGACCTCGAGTTCGCGGTACTCGTGGTTGTCCTTGCGCAGCGCGATGGGGCGCTCGACCACGTCGAAGGGCGTGTCGGCGAGGTAAGTCTTCACGTTCGTGCCCGAGGGCAGCAGCACGCGGATGCGGTGGTCGTCGGCGGTGTTGTTGACCGTCGTCTTTACGTCGAGGTGCTTCTGGCCGGGGCGCAGGCTGACGTAGCTGTCGATGACGAGCTCGGTGAACTTCTCCGCGCGCACCATGCGGTCGAACTGGAACGCCTCCGGCACGTGCATGACGGTGCGGATGCGGAACGTCGTGAGGAGCGGACCGTTCTGCACGAGGGCGACGTCGGCGCGACAGGACGTGGACACGAACGTCTGGTCGTTGAGCGCGACACCGTGGAACCAGCCATCGCCGATGTCGGCGCAGTCCTCGAACGCGAGCAGCTCGCGGTAGGTGCGGCCGGTGGCGCTGTCGGTGAGCGTGAGCGTGCCGTTCGCCTCGATCTTCACGGCGAGATGCTCGTTGGCCATCGCGTTGGCGGCGGTGGCGAGGCCCGGGACCTCGGGGTGGCGCGTGGGCGTCTCGGGCTTGGCGGCGCGGACGGTGAGAGTGGTATAGCCAAGGGCGGGAACGTCGAGCGAGAGCGCGACGGTGACGTGGTGGCTGTGCACGTTTTCGGGGAACTTCGTCGTGCGCAGTCGCGGCCGCACGCGGTTCATGGCCTGGGCGAGGCGCTGGTAGGCAATCTCCTGGCCGTCGGCATCGTACACGCGGAAGGCGGGCTTGGGCTCGAAGCCGAAGAACTCGTTGAACTGCGGCCAGGTCGTCGGGATCTCGAGGACTACCTCGGCGACGCCGGCGAAGTCGCGGGGCAGGGGATTGAAGACGGTGACGCGCAGTTCGTCGTCCTTGAGCTCGCCCGGCACGGCGGCGGCAAGCTGGCTCGTGGCCTGGAGCGCGAGGCGATCGGCGATGAGGCGGGTCTCGTCGAAGCGCTGCTCCATGTCCTTGTGCACCTGGTCCACGCTGCAGCCGTCCATCGAGTCGTGCGCGTGGTTCTGCAGGAGGCGGCGCCAGGCGAGGTCGAGGTACCCGGGCGCGAAGTCCGAGCGGAGCGCGGACGCGGCGTAGGCGGTGAATGGCTCGGCCCACTGCGTGAGCAGGGACTGGCACTGGGCGTTGGCCTGCTTGAGGCGCACGCGGCTGGAAAGGACGCCGGGGATGAGCCACTGCATGCTGGCCTCGAGGGGTTGCTCGCGCCAGATGGCGCGGCCCGGGTCGCGGAGTTCGCCCTCGAGGCGGCCGGTGATGCGGTCGCGTTGGGCGATGAGCTCGAGGAGGTAGGCGTCGAAATCGGAGTGCACCAGCTCGAACTCCCCGCTCTTGGCCAGCTCGGCGGCGAGCAGGGCGTAGCGGGCGGGGCTCCATTCCTGGTGGTCGCAGGAGTCGTGGAGGAGGATCGGGTCGACGTCGGTGGCAGCGGCCTCCTCGCGGAGGAACTTGGCGAGGTGCTTCGCGAATTCCGCGGGCTCGTTCTCGATCAGGCGGTTGGGCTCGTGGGCGCGGCCGACGTGGGCCTGGTAGGCGCCGTAGCCTTGGCGGGCGAACTTGTGGCAGGGGATCTCGGTGCCGTCGGCGCCGCGCCAGAGAAAGTTGCGCTTCGTCTCGTCGTTGACGCCGCGCCAGAGGATGGCGGCGGGGATGTTGCAGCCGACGAGGATCTGCGGGAGCTGGCTGTTGTGGCCGAACATGTCGGGCACGTAGCCGGCGCTGGCGGCTGTGGCGCCGTACGCGCGGGCCTGGGCGCGGCCCATGACGAGATTGCGGATGATGGCCTCGCCGGAGACGGTGAACTCGTCGGGCATCGAGTACCACGGGCCGACGGCAAACTTGCCCGCGCGGCAGAGCTTCTCGATCCGCGCGCGGCGGTCGGGGCGGATTTCGAGGTAGTCCTCGAACAGGATCGACTGGCCGTCGGTCTGGTACGGCCCCGGCAGCGTGCCGTCCTCGAGGGCGACGATCACGCGGTCGAGCAACTGCACGAGCCCGAAGCGGAACCCCATGAGGGGCATGTGCCATTCGCGGTCCCAGTGGGTGCTCGGCACATAATGAACGCGGCGTTTCTTGGAGGCGGAAGAACGGGCCATAGGTGAACGACCTATGGAGCGGGAGAATCTTCGAAACAACGCTTTTGCAGGCGGCGCGGGCTGATTAAACAGGCCCTAAAGGTTTTGCTGTACCAGATCTCCACTGTAGCCGGGGTCGCTGACCCCGGTGTTTGGCGGATGCGCAGGGACCGGGGTCAGCGACCCCGGCTACAGCCTATTCACGCCCCTTCGCCTCAACCGGCGCATGCAGCACCAACTCCCCATCCCGCTGCTCGACCGTGACGTTGAAATTCCGCTGCAGCTGCCGGACTAGCGTATTGACGTCCCCGGACGGGAACGAACCGCCAAACCGCTTCGCCGCCAACACCGGATCATCGATGACCATATGCCGCCATGAGTAGCGGTTCATCTCGGCGACGATGTCGGCCAGCGAGGCGTCCTCGAAGTCCAGGCGCCGTTCCTGCCACGCCAACGCCTGGCGCACCGTCGCCGCCGGGACCTCGATGACCGGTGCCGGTGCGGCGGCGGGCTTGAGCGATACGGAGGTGCGATGGCCGGCGGTGACCAGGTAGGTGGCAGGAGCGGCGACCGGCATGAGGTTTGCCGGGGCTGACGCCGGCGTGGTCGCGGGTGCCGCATCAGGCGGCGCGACGGAGACTTTGCCCTCGGTCACGAGCACGTCGACAACCTCCGCGCGCAGGCGGACGCTGAAGGCGGTGCCGACCGCGCGCACGTCCACGCCGTTGGCGCTGACGATGAAGGGGCGGTTCGGGTCCTTCGCGACGGTGAAGTGCGCCTCGCCGCGCTGGAGGGTGACGCTACGCGTGCCGCGATCCACCTGGACGGCCACGGCGGAGTCGGTGTTGAGCGTGATCGTCGAGCCGTCGGGCAGTTCGAGCCGTTCCACGCCGCCGACCTGGGTGGCGAGCGTGGCGTCGAAGGGGCGCGCCCGGTATTCGCGGTAGCCGACGAGGCTGGCGAAGGCGAGGACCGCGGCGGCGGCGAGGCCGATGGCGGTGCGCCACGCGCGGCGGCGGCGCGGCGCGGCGGCGTCGGTCTGGCGGGCGGCCTCGCGCTCGGCTTGTCCGGCGAGCAGCGACGGGGCGTGGCGTGCGTCGCTCATCGCGTCCCAGCTGCCGGCGAGCGCCTGGTACAGCGCGGCATGGCGGGGGTCGGCACGGCGCCAGGCCTCGAACTCCGCCTCCTCAGCCGGGGTCAGCCCGCGGTCGTGCCGCACCAGCCATTCGGCGGCGGCGAGCTCGATCGGGTCGTCTGTCGCGGGCTCAGGATTCATCGGGGACCTGGGCGGGGGCGAAGCCGCGGGCGGCGAGGAATTGCCGCACGCGGACCATGCCGATGGCGAGTTGGGCGTTCACGGTGCGTTCGGCGACGCCGAGCTTGGCGGCGATGTCGGCGTAGGAGAGGCCGTCGATCCGGCGCAGGGTGAAGATCTCCGCGCAGCGCGGGGGCAGGGCGCGGATGGCCTCGGCGAGGACCTCGAGTTCCTGTTCATGGGCGAGTTTTTCGGCGGGATGGGTCTCTTCTGCTATAACGAACGGGGAGGCGGCCTGCTCTAGGGGCTCGAAGCGGACGACGCGGCGGCGGCGGACGAGGTCGAAGGCGCAGTTGCGGGCGATCACGAACAGGTAGGCGCGGGTGATCTGGGCGTGGCCGGCGAGCTTGGCGCGCCAGAGGCGGGAATAGGTTTCCTGGATGAGGTCGTCGAGGTCGGCGAGGGTGGGGAAGCGCGCGTGGAGGAACAGGCGGAGTTCGGCCTCGTGACGGCGGATCTCCGCGTTGAACCACTGGGCGTCGGCCGCGCGCTGTTCGGCGGCCCCGAGGGGCGGCAGGGGCAGCGCGCAGGGGGGAGCACTGGGCAGCGAGGTGCTGGCGGAGCTCGGATTCACGTGGGGAGAGTGACCATGTCCCGTGTGCGCCGCGGCTGGGGGTGAGGCGAGAAAAAAGCGGGGGCTGAATGGAAAAATGTGAGATATCGGCAAAATTGCGAAAATCGTTTAGAGCGGATTCCGCAATGGCTCGTTGTTTCCCATTGCAATGATACCCCGCCTTACACCCCACCGTCTGTCGCGCCGAGCGTACCTGCTGGTACTCGGTGGCTTGTTCGCCCTGTCCACGCTTCTCGCTGCCGACAAGAAGACCTTCGACGTCCCTGCGGGCACGGCGCCCGCGAGCCTGAAGCTTTTCGCCGAGCAGGCCGGCGGCCACGTCCTCTATTCGGTCGACGACGTGCGCGGGGTGAAGACCCGCACGGTGAAGGGTGCCTTCACGCCCCGCGACGCGCTCGACCTGATGCTGATGGGGACGGCGCTGCACATCGATGCCGACCCCAGCAACCAGGCCCTCACCGTGCGCAAGGAGAACGAGGCCGAAGCAAAAAACGTCTCAAGGGCGATCGCGGAGGCCAGCGCTCGCCCGGATCGGAGCGGAAAGAGTGAGGACAGCGTTGAGGCGGAGAAGGTTGTGAAGCTTGATACCTTCGAAGTGTTTGGCCGGAAGACACTAAACATGGACATCCAGCGCACGCGGGATGACGTGCAGCCTTATGTAACATTTGACCGACACGTAATTGAGAGTTCCGGTGCGTTTAGCCTAGAGGATTTTTTCCGCACGAGGGTACCGATGAATACCCAGAGGGGATCCAACAGCCAGAACGGCGCTCAAACAGGTGATTCCACAAGTTCGATCAACCTCCGGGGTTTGGGGTCCAACCAAACCCTGATCTTGGTTGACGGTCGCCGGCTCCCAGGAGTCAACGCTGGGGGTGGCATTGCAGGAGCAGTTGGTTTCCCTTTGCTGCAGCCGGATATCAACGGAATCCCGTTTTCCGCGATTGAACGGATTGAGGTATTGCCGTCCACGGCCGGTGGAATTTACGGCGGAGGCGCCACCGGTGGCGTGATCAACATCATCCTACGCCGCAATTATTCGGGCGGCGAAATCTCGGCTACGTATGGCAATACTTTCGACTCGGCCTCGGAGACCGTGGAGTTGACTGCCAACGGCGGATTCAGTTTCGACAACGGTAGGACGCAGGTATTTGTCAGTGCCGCGCACAAGGAAACGAGTCCGTTACTGAACGGGGATCGCGAATTTGCGGAGCGCCTGATCTCCAAGCAGGTGGTTAATAATCCCGCGACCATTTACGGCAGCAATGTGCCTCCACCAACCGGCTACACCCCGAATATTTTGAGCAACACACTGGTCGCAGGCGTACGTCAGCCACTGGTGCTCGATAACGGCACACCGCTTAATTCCACCTTCACTTCCATTCCGACCGGCTACGCAGGCTCCGGAACAGACGGGACGTCTCCGCTGCTCGCCCGTGCAGGCACGTATAATTTGGACCTGCCTAACGACTACACGGCTACAGTAGGTCGACTGAGTAGTCTGCTCAACAACCCCAGGGTCAGATCATTTCAGGTCAACTTCAAACGGGAGGTGAGTTCGCGCCTCCACGCCTTTGCAGATTTTTCGTGGTCGGAAAATGAGGGCCATGTTTTTAACCGGATATCTTTGGGTAATGCAGGTGGCGCCTCAGGAGGACGCGTCAACCTGCCGGCCAATGCCCCTAATAATCCATTCCAGCAGGCGATACTTGTCTCATTTCCAGTACTGGGCATCGATCAGGAGGAGTCCGAACAGCGACTGACAACGTTGCGCGTCCTGGGTGGTGTAATTCTCGAACTACGTGGCGGCTGGAAACTCGGGGCTGACTACGCGTGGGGCAGGTCGACTAATGAACAATCCCTGAGTGCAAAGCTGCAATCCGGCTTCACATTAAATACAGGTGGCAACGCGGCCTTATTGAACGGGACGTTGGACATTATGCGGGACTTGAACGTATACCGTCTCGATTACTCCTCCTATTTGCTTCCCAAAAAGACGTTTCAGCGCGGACCGTTCGAAACCGATCTCCGGGATGCGACGGTTCGATTCGGCGGCCCTTTGTTTCAGCTCCCTGGAGGTCCATTAACGCTCTCAGGCAGCTTGGAGCAGAGAGAGGAGTCTGCAAGCCCTGGTTATCATGAGCGAGCAACCACTATTGCGCAATACGACACACCTCAAATCCTTTATATCAGTAAACGTTCGCAAAAAGTCCAAAGTGCCTATGTCGAATTGCGGGGTAATCTCTATTCGAAAGGTAACAAGATCTCGTCAAATAGAGAACTGGAACTGCAACTATCAGCACGGCGCGACAACTACGAAACTAAGCAAACGCAACCGACTCAGGTGGTTGTGCCACGACGTGACACCGTTCCGGCAGGACTTACTATGGCCAAGAACGATGCTGTCGCCACCGATCTGACTGCGGGTATTCGTTGGAGGCCGATTGAAGATTTGGTCTTACGCGCAAGTTACGGAACTGGTGTCTTACCACCATCCGTAAACCAAATTGCTTCAGGTCTACCCACTTCTCTCCCGCCTTCGACGGCCGCCGTATTGCGCCTGATCGACCCTAAGCGCGGCGGAAGCCTGGTCGGATTGGATGTGAACGGAACGCCGATTCCTGTTTCAAGCATCGGTTTCACACAAGGAGGTAATCCAAGATTGAGGCCGGAACAGTCAAAAAGCATATCCGCCGGCATTGTGATAATCCCACGATTTTCTCCGGGATTCAGAATTTCTATCGATTACACAACAATCGATAAAACTGATGAGATCAATACGCTTCTGAACCAGCAGGTTATTAATATGGAAGATTCGCTATCTGGCAGAATCGTGCGTGGCAGCAACCTGGCATCGGACCTCCCGGGATGGGCTGGCCCGATAACTTCAGTCGACATTTCAGCGATCAATATCGCTAGAAGTCGGGTGACTGCATTTGATGTTCAAGTTGATTATTCGAAAAAGCTAGCGCAAACTGGCGAATGGAACGTCTACTTGGTGGCGACGAGACAAACTGATCTGCGACGGCAATTGGTTCCCAATTCGGCCTTCATAGAATATGCTGGTACTGGGATTGGGGCCATCGAGTGGCGCGGAAATGGTGGCCTGAATTGGACACGAGGTCCGTGGACAGTCGGTTGGAATATGCAATATTATGCGAGCTATTTGGCGACCGACCCCGATCCCAACGCTGCGGCCAGCAACCTAACCACGACACGGCTGCTCGGGTCAGATCGCGTCCCGGCACAGCGTTATCACGATGTCTTCATTAAGTATCGAACCCTCTTTCAAACGAACCGCCTCCTTCGAGATATTGAAATATCTTTTGGGGTACAGAACCTGTTCAACACCTACCCGCCATTCGACGGCGGCTTGGGATTATCGTCCTTCGCTGATCCTAGGCTGCGCCGGTTTGTAAGTTCAATACGGAAAAAATTTTGACCTTATTTATTCTCCCATGGTGTATCACGAAATATGGAATATGAAAAACATTAAGCCACAACGAAAAGTACAGGCACTCGTTGCGTTGTGCGTAGCGCTACTGGGAGTAACTTTGACGTCGGCAGGTGAGGTTCAACCAAAACCAATAAGGCCGTGGACGCCGGCTGACTCCGTAAGCGTAAGATATGTGTTGCCACTCAGCGGGGAGAGTAAAGTAGGACTATTCAAAGCCGCCGGATCCCTGCACCACGATGAGTACATCCTCCCATCCCCCGACGGCAGATATCTGCTTTTTCTGACAACCGGCGCAGATCTGTATGCAGATTGTAGCATCAGCACAATTGAGTTGTTTGCAGTTGAAGCAATCAGGGGAGCGCTGACAGGTCATGGATTCACTACCAGTGCTTTGGCCCCGTTGAAACGAATCGAGTTTCGTTCGACGTCATCATTTGTTCAACCAGTTAAGATTTCACGTGCCCCTGAGGTAGAGTGGCAAGATGACGGCGAGGCGTTTTATGTCACTGGGATTAGCAGAAATGGGACAGCACAATTATTTCGATATGTCGTCAAGACGTCCAAGTTAGATCAGTTAACAGACCATCACGACAGCCCTAGCGAAATCGATTATGAAGGTATTAGTGGAACAGTTGGTGAGTTTGCTAGCAGTGAATGTGGCCTGGTGTTTGTAGGAAGGGAGACGATGCCGCCAAAAGCTTCCCTGCCGATGGATTACCCGTATGCTCAGTTTGAACTTGATGAAAATGGAGAGATGGAGCGCAAACAGTTCAAATCAACTGTTACCTACCAAGTATACGCTCGCTACGCGGGAGGACCAGCTAAGGTGGTTTCAAATCTTGAGACCGAAGCGATCAAAAGCATCACGCAGTCCAGTTTCAGCCCCAACGGCAAGCTGGCCGTATGCGTTAGGAAAACCCTAGGAGGCAGCGAGTTCGCATTGATCGATATTGAAACGGCGACACTCAGGGCGATTTGTGCAGCGCAGGCGGAACAGAGCGCAGACCGATCGTCCAATTTAGGAGGTACTGAAGAAGCGGTTACACTGCCGCGGATCAGGTCGCTATGGATCTCAATGAATGAAGTCGTTTTAGTGGGAGCGAAAAACGATAACCAGCATGATAACAGTATCGTAGTTTGGAATGTCACTACAGGTAAGTGCAGTTTTATTAGTTCTCTGTCGAGTAGTCCTCTTCGTGATAAGGCTGAAAAGTTTGCGCTTACTTCGTTGCATTGGGATGAGCACGAGGGAAATTTGACCGCTCAATGGTGCAGCAGTAAAGGACGCATGTTTACGACGGTTTGCTCTCGAACCTCTAGCGACTGGCGTGAGACCCTGAGTGGGGAGATTACTGCTCCCGCCCAACAGGTGCTTGAAGTATTTGTCCGCCAATCTGAGAATACGCCCCCAATTGTGGTCGCAAGACTTGAAGGCCGGGAGATTGCCTTGATGCGCGATGACCCGATATTTGCGCAAGCAGCGATGAATCCGATGATCCCGATTGAATGGAAAGATCAAGGTGGATATTCAATTCGTGGTTTGCTGTGTTTACCCAATCCAAGCGTCGATAACGAAAATAACTACCCACTGGTCATTCAACTAACTCACCCGAGTGGCCGGTTGGACAAGTTTAATGCTGAGGGGGCATATGTAAATACCTACGAATCTATTGGTGACGCGGCTAGATCACTCGCCGCCCGTGGGATCGCGGTTCTAGTTCTGCCATATGAGCGAAATGAGCAGGTACGCGGTCTGAGCGACGAGGGGCTAGGCACCATCCGCAAAATCGACGATGCAGTCGCCTTGTTGCGGGCTAGGGGCATTGTTAATCCCGTACGCATCGGTCTCACAGGCTTCTCTCGGGCGGGGTTCCATGTATTGCGCAAAGTGACGCATCCGGGTCGAGAAAGTATCGCAGCTGGGATTATGACAGATTCATTTACGGGAGCATATTCACATTACTTGGATATGCATGCCAGGACGGGGCTAAGGTCGCAGATTGCCGTGAACTATGATAAACGAAACGGCGGAAACGGCGGTACCTTTTGGGAAAATAAAGCTGCTTGGCTGGAAATGGAGACTACGTTTAATGCCGATCGGGTCAGGACGCCACTCCTCTTTCTTGATAACGTCACTATTGAGGATCGACTAATGGAAACGGGATACATCGCTGGCGCCTTACGTGCCAATAATAGACCATTTGACCTTATGTCATTTCCGTTTGCGACTCACGCTCTATTTAGGCCGAAGCAGCGATTGGCGCAAATCGAAGCAATTGTAGATTGGATGGCATTTTGGCTAAAAGATGATGAGCCGGCGGATATGAGGCGAGCGGCGCGCTGGCGAACACTGCGTAAGCGGCAAGAGCTCGTGCTTTTGATGCCGCCACCTGCCAGCGGCAAATGGGAGTTTCGTCCTTCGGGCGAACCGACCTCGGATTCGAAGGGAATACAATAAGAAGCAATGGACACTAGGTTATTTCTACTTGGCTTAATTATCTTCGGATATACGAAGATGCATTCTGAAGAACCGCCTTCATCGAGTCAGGCGAACACAATTGTGACGTATCTAGAAAGAGGCAAGGGCAGGGCCCCAAACAAAGGTGATAGTGTTGTACTTCTATATTCTGCAAAAGGCGCTAGCGGAAAAGTTTTTACGGACCATAAGCGTGCAACGGAAATTTCAGAGTATGTTTTGGGACGTCGGTATGCTGGGTACCCAGGGAAGTTTGGGGAGGCATTGCTTCAGCTTCGAGAAGGTGATCACGCGCTAATTAGGATCGTTGCAGGCTTTGGTGAACGCGCTCCGCCTCAGTACGGGCTAAAAAAGAATGAGACGGTTGAATACGAAGTAAGAATAGTTGGAGTTAAATCCCGGAGGCTTGGACAAGTCGTATGGGACTATTATGAGCGAGGAGGGTTCGAGTCCGCGCGAAAAATCTTCTATGCAGCAAAGGAAACTGAATTTCATGAGATTGCAGTTGTACCGGGACAGCTTACCTATGTCGCATTCGGTTTATTGTATCAACTAAATGAAATCGAAGAGGCGATAGAGGTATTGCGTTGGAATTTGGCGCTTTTCCCCCAGAGTGCTGATGTCCATGATTCGCTAGCGGAAGCGCTTTTCCTGGCGGGAGATCGATTGGGTGCCATTGAATACTATCGAAAGGCGTTGAAGCTAGATCCGAACCTAAAGTCTGCTAAAAAAGGGCTAGCTACCCTCACGGCGGACGAAGCAAGCCCAACCGAATGCCAGCGCCTTGAACTTTGCCTAAATACCGTTGGGCGTTTTTCGGCACCGTTTAGTAAGATTTCACCAAATTATTCTTATCTCGAACGCAAGCTTGACCTTGTTCTGGCACTTCCGAGTGGTGCTTCAGATGTTGAAAAGATGCGCCTTAAGACGGCATATCTTGCACTGGCGAATCGCTATCATCCGGCTGATATGCAAAGAATAATTGATAAATATGGGCCACCATCATCGACAGACTAGATGTCCCTTTCAGCGATAGGGCAACCGGAAGGCTGTCAACGACAACCATCCGTAAGTATTCTATTTAAGCAGCCGGAAGGGGTCAAACCTGACTTATATAAGTGGGGCGGCAGAGTGAGCGGGAAGGCAGGCGGGGACGGGCTGCACCATTAGGAGTAAAGGCTGCTGGTGGGCAGACGGGCCTTGCCGCGGAGGCAAGCATAAGGGGTCAAACCTTACCTTTTGACATTGACGGCAACCGGAAGGGGTCAAACCTGACTTATATAAGTGGGGTTGTGGAGTGAGCGGGGAGGCGGGCGGGCGGGCTGCACCAATAGGATGAAAAGCTGATTGGCGGGAGGACGGGCCTTGCAGCGGCGGCAGCGGGTGCGTTCACAGGGCCATGGCGAGGAAGCTGCGACTGGAATACGAAGGGGCGATGTACCATGTGATCAACCGGGGCAATTACCGGGCGGACATCTTCGCGACGACAGGCAACCGGAAGGGGTCAAACCTGACTTATATAAGTGGGGTGGTGGAGTGAACGGGGAGGCAACCGGAAGGGGTCAAACCTGACTTATATAAGTGGGGCGGTGGAGTGACTGGGGAGGCTGGAGGGATTGGGCTGCACCAATAGGATGAAAAGGGGGTTGGCGGGATGAAGGGCCTTGCCGCGGCGGCAGCGGGTGCGTTCACCGGGCCATGGCGAGGAAGCTGCGACTGGAATACGAAGGGGCGATGTACCATGTGATCAACCGGGGCAATTACCGGGCGGACGTCTTCGCGACGACGGGCGCGAAGGAGGCGTTCGAGCGGTGCCTGTTCGAGGCCGTCGCCAAGGCGCGGTGGCAATTGCACGCCTACGTGATCATGCGGAACCATTACCACCTCGCCCTGGAAACCCCGGAAGCCAACCTGGTGGAGGGCATGCGCTGGCTGCAGGCGACGTTCGCGAATCGCTTCAACCGCTTTCGCAAGGAGCGCGGGCACGTGTTCCAGGGCCGCTACCACGCCCTCGTGGTGGAAGGGCTCCCAGGCCTCGGCGCGGTGGGTCACTACATCCACCTGAATCCCGTGCGGGCCCAGATCATGCCCGTGGCCCAGCTACCGGCCTACCGGTTCAGCAGCTACCATTGGCTGCGGCGGCCGCGTCAGCGCCCGGCCGGGTTGACGTTCGAGGCGGTACTGGCGACCGCGGGCTCCTTGGCGGACCGCAAGGCGGGCTGGGAAAGCTACCGCGCCTACCTGGAATGGTTGGCCGAAAACCAGCCCGCGCAAAAGCGCCTGGCCTTTGACCGGATGTGCCGGGGATGGGCCTTGGGCACGACCGCCTTCAAACGCGACCTGGTCCGCGACCACCGTGATCGGCTGGCGCAGCGGGAACTGGACGCCGAGGCTGCCGGCGACGTGAAACCCCTGCAGTGGCAGGAAGCGCTCGCGGCCGGGCTGCACAAGGCCGGCAAATCCCTCGCTGAAGCATCGACCGACCGAAAGAGCGCCCCGTGGAAGGTCGCCCTGGCGGCCCACCTCAAGACCACAACGACGGCAACGAACGTCTGGCTCTCCGAAGTCCTCCACATGGGCGCCCCGGCCGCGCTCTCCCGCTACGTCACCGAATGCCACGCCGGATCCCGGAGCGAGGCAGCACGGTGGCTGCGAGAAATATCAACAAGTCAGGTTTGACCCCTTGGGAGCGCCCTCTCGAAGTCTTCCACAACCGGACCAGGCTCCACTCGAGCCTTGGCTACCAAAGCCCAGAAGCGTACGAATCCCATCTTAACTGAAAACTATCCCGAACCTCTGTCCGAGGAATTAGGGCAACCCCAATATGACCCCTTTGTCGTGGGAGCGCTGCGTTTTACTGGCCGGGCTGTGGGCGCTGACGGGATTTTGCCCGAAAGCCTTCGCCATTGAGTTTATCGCCACGCAACACGCGCACATTGTGGCTCAACCTGCGACCGACTTGGAACGGCGCGTGACCGCACAACTTGCCGGCTATGTCAGCCAGGTGCTCCGCGCCCCGGTCCGGATCGTGCCCGAACTTGCCGCCGTGCCTGAGGGCGCCCCTGCCATTGTCCTTTCCTCTGGAGGCCGGGATCTGTCGCCCGGTTTCTTGATCCCCGGCGATTCACCGGAGGCTTTTGCCCTTGAGACCCGAAGCGTGGACGGCCGCGAGATCGTCGTCGCGGCCGGCCGGACGGATCGCGGCCTTAAGCGCGCCGTGCAGCGGCTTGTCATCCGCAGCGAGCAACGCGCGCCTGGCCTGGTGATTCCCGCGCTCCATGTGGCCGAGAGCCCGTGGATTGCCCGGCGTGAATGGACACTCTGCGCTTGGAGCCCCGAACTCGTCCGTGGGGTTTTCTCCAACCCCCAGGCCGACCAGCGCATGAATGTCTGGCGCTACGACGAGCGTCAGGTCGCGGCTTACGCCGACATGTTCGACTGGTTCGGCTTCAGCGGCGCGCAGCTCATGGGCACCGTGGCTAACTACGCTACCGCCGGTTCGGCCGCGGCCTATCATGACCGCCTGAGTGTATTCATCCGGTCCCTCCGTGCGAATGCTCAGGACGTCACCCTCTGGGTCTGGGCCGCGCAGTTTGACGGCTTTGGCTGGGTCGACCCCTCTGTCACCTATGCGCCGTCCGCCGGGCGCTCCGCCTTCGATGATCCCGCCGTCCGCGCAACTTTTGAAAAATACTACGATGGCTACGCCGAACTCGCGCCCGACGTGGATCTGCTCATCACCCATTTCTACGACCCGGGGATGCTGAAGGACCGTGCCGACGTGTTCGCCTACATGGGGCTCCTGCGGAACAAGTTTCGCTCCGGAAATCCTCACATCCGCTTCGGCGTGGATTTCTGGGCCGCCGAGGAGGAGGGCGCCTATATGCGCCAGTTGCTGGATCAGGGTTTCAAGGACGTCCTCTTCCTGGAGAACACCATGCCCCACACCTATCCACCGGGCCGGCGCGAGGCCTTGCACGAGGCCGCCCGCCAGCACGGGGTCGAACTCGGCGTCTGGGGCTGGCACACCGCCGAGATCGAGTCGGACCAGATGCCGACCATGCATGTGAATGCCCGGTTGCTCGCGCACTTTTACCGCCAGATGCGGGATGGTGCCCATCGGCTCCATCCTGTCACCTACTGGTCCGAGATGGAGGCCTGCCACCTCGTCAATATCTTCTCCCTCTACGCCGCCGGCCAGCTCCTCTGGAATCCTGACCGCGATCCCGATGAGCTTCTCCGGGAAATCGCCGAGGGCATCTGGGGCCCGCGCCATGGCCCGGCCGTGCTGGCCGCGCTCCAGCTCATCCAGGATGTGCGCACCGGACCGACTTGGGATACCTATTGGTGGTCGCTGCCCACGCACCGCCTCGGCACCGCGGACCCCGCGAAGGATCTCCGTCGCGCCGAGGCGTCGATCGCGGCCCTGGCGGCCATTGGCACCGATGCGAACTACGTGCCGAAGTTTCCGCTCCCGTTTCCACCCGCGACCTTCATCGAGCTGATTCAGCCCCACCTTTGGCAGATCCGCGCCTTTGCCGATTTCCGTGTGAAGCTCGCCGCACTCGAGGCCGACGCCCGGTCCGGCCTCGACCGGGCTGAACTCACGCGACGGGCCAATGCCATCTGGGATCCCATCCGGGACTACACCACTTGGATCGGCGTGTTCGGTCCCCCCGAAGCCATGGCGCAGGAGAACCAGCTATTGGCCTTCGCGAAGTCGCACGGCATCACCGTGAACCCGCCCGCGTGGCTGCGCTGGCGCGATGCCAACCGTCAGTTGCAGTCGCTCCAGGGACGGCAGCGCGCACTGGCCGAACCGTTGCGTGTGAAGGCCGATGCTGTGATGCTCAACCGCGAGTTCTTCTGGTCCGTCGAGAAGGGCCGCGACTGCTTCCAGTTGCTCATTGACCAAGGCCTCGTCGTGCCCTCCGGCCCCGATACCTACCAACTGGCCAAATGGGAAGAGTTCCGCTGCCGCTGATCATTGGTTTGCGAATGCAATGACCAGGGCAACCGGAAGGGGTCAAACCTGACCTATAGAAGTAGCGAGGTGGAGTGACCGGGGAGTAAGGCCGGGACGGACTGCATCATTAGGAGTAAATCGTTGTGAGAGCGCAGGCTGGCCTTGCCGCTTCGACCGCGGGTGCGTTCACCGGGCCATGGCCAGGAAGCTGCGACTGGAATACGAGGGGGCGATGTACCCTGTGATCAACTGGGGCAATTACTGGGCGGACGTCTTCGCGACGACGGGCGCGAAGGAGGCTTTCGAGCGGTGCCTGTTCGAGGCAGTGGCCAAGGCGCGGTGGCAATTGAGCGTCGAGCGCTCAGCTACTCCTATTGAAGTAATTGCTGGGAAATCTGCTTCAAGGCAGCGGGTATTACGGCATTTTGTTTGGCAGACTTCCGCGTGCACGCTAACAGATGCATGCTCAACGAACGGCGAAAACTACCGCGGTATTCGGAGCCAAGAAACCTCACCTATTTATGAAAAGCCTCGTTATCCCGTTTTTGTTTCTGGCGGCGGTTGTTCAAGCGGGCGTTGTCCATGCTGAACTGCGGTGCGCTGAACTTACCCTAAAGAACGGCCAAGTCCTGCGCGATGCGGTCATCAAGTCATACAATGACGTCAACGGGAACGTGACCATACTGGTCGGCAAGAACATGCAGGCCGTGCCCATCGCCATGTTGCCACCGGAGGCTGCGGCCAAGCTGCGGGCTTTGGCGCCCGAAAAATCGCCCGAAGAAAAGGCGGCAGCACAGAAAGACGAAAAAGCCAAGCTGGCCAAGGCGGAGAAGGCTCAGGCCGAGCGGGAGAAGCGGGCGCTCAAGAAGTTGGAAAAGGATGAAGACGCCCGCCGCCGGGTTTACGAGAAACAGGCCGAGATGGAGATGGAGCGCGAACGCGACGTGCCTGCACTTGTACTCAATGCGGCCCAAGTACGCGCAAACAACTACTTCAAGAGCGACCGCATCGAGTTTGATGACCCGGAACAGGTTCCGGGCTGGTCTGGACGCTGGCGGGTCAAAGGCCGCGCTTATGGCGGAACGATTCTTGGCAAAAGCGACGGGAAAAGTGGTCGTGGGTACCGCGACTTTGAGATGATCGTCGAGGACAAGGGCAAAGGCTCTCCGAAGGTGATCGAAGTAGTCGACTGAATGACCGGATTCCCGCCGGTACCGATGATCGCTGGCTCACAGGTCATTACGGCGGCGGTAAGCACCAGAACGGCTCCGCTTTCCAACTCGCAGGAAAGCCCATGGCGGCTGGATCGACGAAGGCGTGGGTGTTTAGCAACCTGGCCAATCGCTGATTCCAAGTTGTGGCAGGGGACACGACTTTCAGGAAATCGAAGAGTACCACCGCCAGCGCGTAGAGCCTCGTTGCCGGATGGACCTGAATCGTGAGGCCATCCGCGAGAGCCGCCGGAAACGGGTTGAGTATGGAACCGAGTTTGTGGGCGACGAGGGGCTTGATCGCGAAGTCCCGGTTCCAGAGCCGCGAATGGTGCGCGTAGAGATTGCGGAGGTAGGTCAGGCTGCGCAACCACGACACCAGCACCGTCTCATTGATCTGGTAAATCCCGGCGATGGCGTTGCGGGTGGCATTGTCACGCAGCCCTGCGTAAAGCTTGGAAAGCGAGCCGAGCGTAAGTGTTTCCGCGACCATCCAGAACGGCGGCAGGTAAGGATCGCCATACTTTTGATAATAGTGAGTGATGAAGGTTTCACTCTGCGGGCGCGTTGGCAGGAGCTTCACGCCCCCGGCGCCTGTCTTCACCTCAAAGTCCTCTTCGATCTTCCGGATGAACATCCCATGGTCGAACCTCGCCTGAAAGTGTGCCGCATCCATGAACCAGTGGGCGCCTTGGGTCAGGCACAGGGTGTTCACGATCTGCGATCGCACGGAGATTTCCACCCGCTCGATCGCGTCGATGACCAACAAGCGCAATTCCCGGTCGAACTGATAGAGATCGAGGATTTGCTGAAAGGTCGTGCCCGCCTTGAACGGTTTGTCCGGTTGCGACTTGCCCTGGAACGGCAGCGCATATGCCGACAGCCGGTAATAGCCAATATGGACGAGGTAGGCTTCCGCAGCTTCTGGGTCGGGCACCACCAAACCGCGGTCGGTGAACCGCTTCAACTGGTTCGCAATGTCCACGGCCGGCTTGGTGAATCTCATGGCCGAATCCGGGCAAAAAAATACCCACCAAATTGCGCATCGTTGAGAGGCGTGGCGGGTTTGTTACGCGCACCTTCGGTCGAACCATCCGCAAATTCAAGTGAAAATCCGCGGATGCGATTGGTGATTGAAGACAGTCCTTCGACGAATTGCATAGGGAGTTAAGGTACGAATCGGCGTCATGAATCTACGTGGTCAATCTTCGATTATCGAGTTATGGTCATATGCTTACGCTTGTTGGCGTATCGGTGAGCCGTTAGTGGCATGTGAGCGGAAGGGGTCAAACCTGACTCATATAAGTGGGGCGGTGGAGTGAGTGGGGCGGCGAGCGGGGGCGGGCTGCACCATTAGGAGTAAAAGTTGTGAGAGCGCAGGCTGGCCTTGCCGCAGGGACGGCGGGTGCGATCACCGGGCCATGGCCAGAAAGCTGCGACTGGGGTACGAGGCGGCGATGTACCCTGTGATCAACCGGGGCAATTTCCCGGCGGACGTCTTCGCGACGACGGGCGCGAACGAGGCGTTCGAGCGGTGCCTGTTCGAGGCCGTGGCCAAGGCGCGATGGCTGCGGGAAATATCAACAAGTCAGGTTTGACCCCTTCAGGGCGCTTAGGCCGTGGCCAAGGCGCGATGGCTGCGGGAAATATCAACAAGTCAGGTTTGACCCCTTCAGGGCGCTTCAGGGCGCCACCCCTTCATATTTCGAGGTTTCCCCGGAGCGTGTGCATCATCTGACCGAATAGGCGCCGAACCTTGGCCTGCGCATTCGCGGCCTTGGTGCGGGCGGACGCCGGGTCCTTCGCGAGTGCCACCACTGCGCTCGGCAGTTGGGCAAGGGCGCTCTCGTCCTCGAAGTCGAACAGCCACTCGTCCAGGCCGATGTCGCGCCACATAAAACCCTTGGTCGTCTGGGTATTCCAGCGGCCGACGACCGCCGGGATGCCGTTGCCGATGCACATTATGGGCGAATGCATCTCGTTGCCAAAAAGACCGGCGCTGCGAACAAACACACTCAAGGCCTCGTCGGTGAGCCAGAAATCTTCCCGGAAGACCACCTGCTCGCGCACGTCAGCCGGCAAGGGATCGACCAGGACCTCGCGGCCGAGCGCGATCTCCGTCACCTGCTCGGCGCAAACGAGTACCTTCATGCCGCATTCCCGGACCACGCGAACCATGGCCGCTCGGTGGGGAGCATGGTCGTGATCCTTGTACTGGTCATTGAGCGATTGGATCGCGGGATCGAACTGTGCGTCGCTGCGAGGCACCAGCCACCGCGGCGTGCGGCGATGGGCCGGAATGCACACGAGGAAGCGTCCCGGCTCCAAGCCGTGCTTGGTCATGAAGGCCTCCGCCTTGGCATCGTCACGCAGATCCACGGCGAACGCCGCATCCGGACCAAAGGCCATGATCGGGCAGCGCACCCCGCGCTGCTCGGCCAGTTCCAGGGACGGACCGTCCCGGAAATATGCAAACTGGGCCCCGGTGAGCAGACTGACGATCCGCGGGTTGAGGTGCTCAGGGGAGTCAACCATCGTGATCCCAGCCACACCGTAAGGCTTCCCGGTGGTTTCCCGCCAAAGGGCGACATCCTCATGCGCCACCAAGCTCGGGCCGGAACCGTGAAGGAAGAAGTCGCAGGCCGCGAAGGCCGGCGCAACCTGTGCCCGGTCGCGGATGATCTCCAACCGTGGAAACCGGCGCAGCAGCATCTCAGCGACGCCATCCGCCACACCATAGGGGAGACTCGGCAGGAGGGTTACGTCGGCCGCCGGCAGGTGCTGCTCGATGAGTGCGAGCAGGCCCGGGGTATGGCCGATGTCGCCGATGTTATCCGTCTTCCAGGAAGACCGCAGCAAGATGCGCGGCCGCCGCTTGGTCCCGCGGGCAACCGCGGCGAGCGCAGACTGCAGGACAGATCCGAGGGTAACCGCGGCAACAAACCTGCGGCGCGTCAGCCGGGTGGCATTCATTGCGGTTCGTGCATGCAGTGAAGATACGTCGAGGGCAGAACGAAGCGAGCCCCGCGTCGAATGTCTGCCCGGTATGGATTGATTCCCTTCGCTCCGGCCATCGAACCGAGGTTCTCACCTTGGCTGAGTCCTTGATTGTGCCAGAGCCTTGAGCGTAGCCAAGTCACCGGCAACCAGTGCTTCTTTCTTGGCCCGCGTCCAGCGCTTGATCTGGGCCTCGCGTTGGCGGGCCTGTGAGAAGGTACCAAAGCACTCAATATGGAGCACACCTGCGGCCGGATCGAGGGCAGTGGTCTGGCAGGCTCGTCTTGCCGCATGATCTTCAAGCCTTTGCATGAGGTCCAATGACGCCCCCACATAGATGATTCCGGATCGGAGGCGCAGAAGATAGACAACCGCCGTGCCCCTCGACAGGCTCGGGACCATTCGCCGCGCTTCGGCAACTAATAGCTTCATCTTGTTCGGGTGTGCTGGCCGTAGGCCATGAGCAAGCGGTGCTCGGACCGCGCGTCGAATGGCTGCCCGGCATGGATTCGAACCATGACTAGGCGAGTCAAAGTCGCCTGTGCTGCCATTACACCACCAGGCAAGGAAGTGTCAGAACAGAGCACGTTGTTCCCCGGGCGATACCGGTCAAGGCAGGAAACCTTCGGCGACCAGAACGCAGGCGGCGGTCATTCCGCCAGCGTGAGTTGCGGCGGAACAGATGGGCGTGGTTTCGCCGCTGGGAACCGCAGCGGCACGTCGGTCGCACCGGGGTGGCGGTTTACCAAGGCGCGCAGCTTCGGCTGCCAGCGGGGGCGGGCTGGGGTGTACTGGACGAGCGTCCAGGCGACGAGGATCGCGACGACGGCAAAGGTGTAGGCAGGGACCGCCGTGTGGCCGAGAGTGAGCGTGAGACCAGCCAAGGCGGCGGCGAGGAGGAAGATGAGGCAGGTTTTCATGGGCGTGGTGTGGTTGCGGCCGATTGTCCGCGACCCATGAGACGAGTTCCGCACGGCCCCGTTACGTTTCTGAAAATCCGCGGACGCTGAATACGCCGCTAGATGTACCTCGCCTGCCGGTCAGGGGGTCTCCGTGACCACAACCACGTCTTGCCCTCGCGCGGCGGGTTCGGCCCTGATGCCGGTCCAGCCGTTGGCGTCGCGACGTCCGGAAACCACCGTGCGGTCAGGGGCGTGCAGGCGGAAGTGAACGTCCCAGTCCTTGGGCCACGCGGGGCCGATGAGGACTTTGCTGTCGTGCTCCTGCAGCAGCATGGTCTGCAGGGCCTTCAGGAGGTTGCTGCCGTGGTCCTGGTCTGGGCTCCAATCGTAATTGGTCTGCCAGAAGACCGGGAAGCGGCTCGCCGGGTCCTTGGCGCGCGCCCGAGTCACCAGAAAATCGCGGGCAACATCCGCCAACCCAACGAAGGCCGCATGCACGTCGTCATGCTGCCAACCCAGCGCCAACTTCTCGATCCGGTGCGCAAAGGTGCGTTGCACCAGCTCAAGCTCCGGCTTGCCGACACCGTGGAACCGATACGGGTACACGGCATACATCTCCGGTGTTTCGTGGTTCATGCGCTTGCCCAGAGGCGGCTCGGCGGCCAGCAGGACCGGCGCGCCGTCAATCTCGCCCCGCGGGAGCTCCGGCAGCTTGGCGGACAATGCTTGCAACTCGCCCCGCAGCGCCTCCGGCAGGTCGCCCGCCGGCAGCACGAGCAGCTGCGCGACGTTCCAGCGCAGGCCGGCGATATCGGGCAGGTTGTTCTTCACGTCCCAATAGGTCTCCAGGGCGTTGGCCGTGATGACGAGCCTGCCCTGGGCATCCAACGGCCAGTGGCGGTCCCACCACCGCAAGACGCCGCCGGCAAACGGCACAAGTCGGGTGCGCAGGAACTCCCGATCGTTCGTGTACCGGTAGTAGTCGATCATCAGCGCAACGGCCTCGAGCATGCCATTGTAGTGGTGGCGGGTGTAGGGGCCGTTGATCCACTCGTTCGGATTGCCGACCTTGGCCTCGTGGCGCCCGTAATTGTTCAGGCCGGTGCCCCAGAACGAGATGACCTCGGGCACGAAGGCGCCCTCGTGCTTGAAGTATTGCCGCGAGCGCTCCTCCGCCAGCGGCAACAGGTTGCCGAGCATATCGAAATACGGGCGCATCATGTCGAAGTCGCCCGACGCCAGCATGGCCCAGTAGATGAGCCGTGTGTTCTGCTGCCAGTAGGCGCCGCCCCATCGCCGGTAGTCGGGGTCGTACTCCCGTTCGACCACAAACAGGGAACCGTTGAACTTGATCGGCAACTGCCCCCGGCCCGCCCCGGCCTGCACCCAGCGTTGCAGCACGTAGGCGCGGGTGACCTCCTCGGCCTCCGGCGTGCCGCTGGCAAAGATGTAACTCCGCGACCAGAAGGCGTGCCACCACTGGCGATGGGCCTCCCAGAGAGACGACCGGTCGACCCGCCCCAGCGCGACCACGGCATCCTGAACCGCCGCGGTCCAGTCAGCCAAATCGGGCGCGATCTGGGTGTGGGTCACGAGGTCGATGCGAAGCGTGGTGGTCGGCTCGCGGCTGACCAACGTGTTGTCGCCCTGGCGCACCAGGTCGGTGCCGGTCAACGCCGCGCCAAAGGTGCGGTGGAGCAAGGGATCGGTGGATATCGCCGCGATCGGGTCCAGTTCCTGCAGCCGCAACGAATCCCGCCAGGGCGAGACGCGGTTGCGGTGATACCAGGTGAGGCGGTCGGGTTCGCCGGTGACGAGCGTGTCGGGGTAGATCCGCCGCTCGGCCTCAGGGAACGCGCTGACGCTGTGGTCCTCGCGCATTTCGCCGCCCGTCGGTCCGCGGAATCGGCGCTCCTCGGTGCGCCAGAGTTCCACCGACGCCGTCGCCGCGAAGGGCTGGTCGCCGCGGATCTCGAGGTGCACGACCTGACGGTGGGCGTTGACCCAAACCCTGGCCTGCAAAGCGGTCGATCCGCTGCCAAAGGTCAGGTCAATGGCGCCATCGTGCAGGTTGAGGGTCTGACGAAACCCCTGCGCGATGGGATTGGGCGTCAGCCGCACCCGCACGCGACCCAGCTTGCAGGGTCGCTCGTTCTCATCGATCGCGTCGGTTCGCGCCGCGTAGAACACGATGTCGCCCGAGGGCTCGACCCACAGGTTGATGCCGGTCTCGCCATTGCCGGCGGGCATCGAGCCCAGCGGTCCGGTGCTGGGCGAATCCCAGGTCACGTTGCAGCGCTGCAGGGCTTCCGTTGGATCCCATTCCTCGTTGCCGGTCATGGTGAGCGGGACCGCCACTGCCAGGAGCGACATGGGGAGCAGACGAGCCAGCGACTGCAGCGATTGCCGCGGCGACGCCAAGCAGGGGGCACGGTCCATGACGACACTGAATGCCCAGCGCTGCCGCCTGCGTCAATCTTGGCAGCCTGCGCTGGAGCATGCGGCGAGTCGCCGCGCGGTCAGGCTGGTTTCGTGCCGGCCTTGCGCCGCCGGGCCTCGCTCTGCTGGAGCATCTCGGTGAGGTCGGCCGCGGGGCGGATCTCCCAGGGGCCGAAGGTGGCGCCGGGATGTTTCGAGATAAGTTCGACGGCGTGGTTCAGGTCTCGGGCCTCCAGGATCATGATGCCGCCGAGTTGCTCTTTGGTCTCCGCAAAGGGGCCGTCGGTCACGACGACGCGGCCGTTCGTGTACCGGAGCGTCATTGCGGTGTTGGGCGGCTGCAGGGCCTCGCCGCCCTTGAAGTGGCCATTGGCGCGCAGCTGGTCGTCGTACGTGAAGCAGCTGTCCATCATGGCGTGCCATTCCTTTTCCGAGGTGGTGACCGGGACGCTGGGATCAATGTAACCGAGGCAGATGAATTTCATGGTGGTGTGGTGGGTGACGGACCCGGAATTGGGTGGCCGTCGTAAGGTAGTCGTTTGGCGGGATGCGAATTCGACACGTGACCGAAAAATACATCAGCCGAGTTCGCGCAGCCGCCGCTCCAGGAAACGCCTCTCGGGTTCAGACGGCACCAGCGCGAGGGCCTGACGGTAGGCCGCGATCGCCTCTTCCCTGCGTCCCAGCCGGCGGCAGAGGTCGGCTCGGGCCGAGTGGGCGAGGTGGTAGCCCTGCAACTCGCCGCGGGCGAGCAATGCCTCGATCAAGACCAGGCCCGCGGCCGGCCCCTCGTGCATGGCGACAGCGGCCGCGCGGTTGAGCTCGACCACCGGCGACGGCTGCAGGGCCAGCAACGCGGCATAGAGCGCGCAGATCTGGCGCCAATCCGTGGCCTCGGGTGTGCGCGCCTCGGCGTGCACGGCCGCAATCGCGGCCTGCAGCGTGTACGAACCGAACCTCCGGGTCGCCATCGCCCGCTCGACCAGCGCGACGCCCTCGCGGATGAGCGCCTGGTCCCACGCGGAGCGGTCCTGGTGCTCGAGCAGCACGATTTCGCCGTCGACGCCGACGCGGGTGGCGCGGCGCGCCTCGTGGAGCAGCATGAGCGCGAGCAGGCCCAGGACCTCGGGTTCCGGCAACAGCTCGACGAGCACGCGGCCGAGCCGGATGGCTTCGGTCGAAAGCTCGGACCGGGTCAGCGCCGGTCCGGCCGACGCCGCGTAGCCCTCGTTGAACAGCAGGTAAACCACGGCCAGCACCGCACCGAGACGCTCGGGCAGCTCGGGACCGGCGGGCACTTGGTAAGGGATGCGTTCGTCGCGGATCCGGGCCTTGGCGCGAACGATCCGCTGGGCGATCGTCGGGGGCGTCGTCAGGAACGCGCGGGCGATCTCCTCGGTCGTCAGGCCGCACACCTCGCGCAATGTGAGCGCCGCCCGGGCATCGGCCGGCAGGGCGGGGTGGCAGCAGGTGAAGATCAACTTGAGCTGGTCGTCGGGCAACTCGTCATCCGAGGCCGCGGCGATCTCGTGGCCGTGCAGCGTGTCGGCGATGTGATCCTGGGCGGCATCGAGCCGGCCGCGCCGGCGCCGGGCGTCGATGGCCTTGAAGCGCGCGGTCGAGATCAGCCACGCGCGCGGGTTGGCCGGCAGGCCTTCCGCGGGCCAGCGCTGCAGCGCGGCGCTGAAGGCGTCGTGCATCGCGTCCTCGGCCACGTTGAAGTCGCCGAGCAGGCGGATCAGGGTCGCAAGGATGCGCCCGGCCTCGTGGCGATAGACGGCGTCGACGTGGCTGCGAATGTCGAGGGTGTGGGGCTCGGACATGCCGGGCCCGAGGAGAGCGGCTGAACGGAGGGCGGGCAAGCCCGCGGACCGAATTACTTCTTCAGCTTGGCCTTGATGGCCTTCACGCGGTCGACGGTTTCGCGTACCTTCTGCTCGATGCCGGCCCAGTCCTTGGCGGCGAGGTGTTCCTTGGTGATGAGGTTGCTGCCCATGCCCATCGCGGCGACGCCGGCGCTGAGCCATGAAGTGAGCGACTCCTCGGTCGAATCCACGCCGCCCGTCGGCATGATGCGCGTCCAGGGCATCGGCCCCATGACGTTCTTCACGAAGTTCGGGCCGCCGACTTCCTTGCCGGGGAAAACCTTCACGATCTCGCAGCCTAACGCCTGGGCGTTGGAGATCTCCGTCGCGCTGCCGCAGCCCGGGGAGTACGGGATCATGCGGCGGTTGCAGAGCTCCGCGACCTCGGGGTTGAGCGACGGGCCGACGACGAAGTTGGCCCCGCAGTTGATGTACATCGCGGCCGTGTAAGGTTCGACGATCGAACCGACGCCGAGGATCAGCGAGGGATCGGCCTTGGCGAAGTGGCGCTCGAGTTCCGAGAAGACCTGCCACGCGTGGTCGCCGCGGTTGACGAACTCGACGAGCTTGCATCCGCCGCGGCTGATCGCGGCGACGACGTTCTTGGCCGTCTCGACGTCGGCGTGATAGAAGACCGGGACGACGCTGATATCGTACATCGCGGCGAGGACCTGCATGCGGGTGAATCGGGCCATGGGAAAAAAGGTTGGAGGCTGCATGCTACTTCCTGCGGGCCGGGTGGAAAGCGCAAGTTTGCGGCGCGAGTAGATATTAGGGAGCCGGCAGTGGGCCTGATGCCGGGGTTAAGGGTGGTCAGCTGCGGCGGTCGGGCGCGAGCTCGCGCGGGAGGAAGCAGGGGTTGCACAGCTCGCTGTCCTCGAAAAGCGCCGCCGCGAGGCGCCGGTGTTTGCCGGGACGAAGTGTGTCGGTGGCGGTGACGTGATCGAAGGTGCGATAGCGGAGCTCTTTCACGAACACCGCCTCGACCCCGCGGCGGCCGAGCACGACGCAGCCCCAGCCGCAGTTCTCGCCGATGCCGTAGGCGACCGACGGGAAGACGGCATGAAGGCGGCGACGGTAT
This sequence comes from uncultured Opitutaceae bacterium, assembly GCA_964355715.1. Taxonomy (GTDB): domain Bacteria; phylum Verrucomicrobiota; class Verrucomicrobiia; order Opitutales; family Opitutaceae; genus UBA2377. The sequence goes on from CAYHEW010000018.1 coordinate 32,521, forward strand.
TGCCACAGGACCGACTTGTGGGTGTGTCCCGACATCACGAGGCGGACGCACGGCGCCTGATCGATCATGGCCAAGGCGGCGAAGTCGCGCAGGCGGTGGTCATCCACCCAGTTGCCGACCGAGACGAACGGGCGGTGCACGCAGACAATCGTCGGGGTCTTGGCGTCGGTTTTGAGCTGGGCCTCAAGCCACGCGCGCTGCCGGTCGCTGAGGTTGTCGTTCTGGCGCGAATCCAGCGCGATGAAACGCCAGCCGTGGCGCACGGTGGCGTAGTAGAAATCTTCGCCCTCCACGGGATCGACCCAGCCGTCGCGTTTCAGGCTGCGCAACACGCGGCCGAGGCGCCGGCTCATGGGTTTGTCGGCATGGTCGTGATTGCCGAACAGCGGGAGCGTGGGCAGGCTAGGCGGGAGGTGGGCGTCGAGCATGCGCCGGAACTCCGCGAACTCATCGGCCGGTGCCTCGCCGCCGCAACCGCTATCGGTGAGATCGCCGCCGAGGACGAGCAGGTCGGCCGCGGGGCTCAGCGCGGCGAGTTCGGCGAGGGCGACCTGGAAATTGGCGGAGCAATCCACGTGCGCGCCGTAGACATCGTAGCGGACGGGTTTGAGGCCCGCGTAGTCGCGCCGAGCGTGGAGATGCAGGTCGCTCATCCACGCGAGGACAGTGGCGCCGGATCCAGCCCGGCGCTTGGCGGCGGCGACGGCGGTGGAGAGCGGCGCCATCGAGGCGCGGGCGCGGCGAAGTTCGGTGGCGGTCGGCGGACGGTGATGGGGCTTGGACATAACGCTTAACGCTCAACGTTTAACTCTTAACGCTCAAGGGCGGATCCGGTCTTTGCTGCTTTCCGCGCTTCAGCCCCTCCGCGTTTCCGCGATCACTTCCGAAACCCGCCGGAGGCGATGCCGGTGATGGCGAGCATGGCGGCGAAGACGAGGCCGGCGCCGGTGGCGGGGATGCGGTGGAGCAGGAGGAGCAGCGCCAGGAGCAGGCAGACGATCATCATGACGATCACGGCATGTTTGGCCTTCATGGGAGGGGGCAGAAGTAGCGAGTAGTGAGTAGCGAGTAGCGAGCATATTTCAACGCCCAGTCCGACCGGGCTCGACCTAAAAACTACTCGCTACCCGCTACTCGCTACTCACTACTGATCGCCTCCCATGCTCATCCACTCCGTCTATTTCTGGCTGAAACCTGAACTCACTCCGGCGCAGCGTGCGGAGTTTCTCGCGGCGCTGCAGGCGCTGAAGGATGTGCCCAGCGTGAAGCAGTTTCACCTCGGCAAACCCGCCGGCGTGACGCCGCGGCCGGTGGTGGATCTGACCTTCGACTATTCGATCACCTGCGGGTTCGACAACGTGGACGGTCACAACGCCTACCAGGTGCACCCGCTGCACATCACCTTCGTCAATACGGGCAAGCCGCTGTGGACAAAGGTGCAGATCTACGACGCGGAATAACTGGACCGTTTTGAACCACGGATTACACGGATTTCTCGGATCAAGGCATCGGCGTTTGCATCCGTGCCATCCGTGTAATCCGTGGTTAAGCGGTCTTGGATGTTTTCTTCTTAAGGACGAACGGAGCGAAGAAGCCTGACTGGGCGGGGGGGAAGCGGCCGCGGACGTAGGTGCCGCCGTCGCGGTGGTCCTGCTCCTGGATGTGGCCGAGCTGGTGGAGGCGGGCGACGACGTCGTAGCGGTCGTGGGGAATGAGGAGCTCGGAGCTCTGGAAGCTGTCGGCGATCAGCTCGACGAGGCGCGTCTCGAGCGTATCCAGGCCGGCGCCGGTGTGCGCGCTGATGAACAGGGCGTCGGGCATGAGATGCTTTGCGCGCCGCAGGTCCGCGGGCTTGGCGGCGTCGATCTTGTTGAAGACGGTGACGATGGTCTTGTCGGCGGCGCCGAGTTCATCGAGGACGCTGAGCGTGGTGGTCAGGTGCTTCTCGAAGTCGGGATTTGTCACGTCGAGGACGTGAATGAGAAAGTCGGCGACGATCGTCTCCTCGAGCGTGGCCTTGAACGCCTCGACGAGGCCATGGGGCAGGCGGCGGATGAAGCCGACGGTGTCGGTGACGAGGAGCTTGTGATTGCCGCGGAGCAGGAGCTGGCGGGTGGTGGGGTCGAGCGTGGCGAAGAGCTTGTCCTCGGCGAGGACGTGGGCGCCGGTGAGGGCGTTGAGGAGGGAGGACTTGCCGGCGTTGGTGTAGCCGACGATGGAGGAGGTGGGGACGGGGACGCGTTGGCGCTTGTGGCGCTGGACGCTGCGCTGCTTCTGGACCTCGATGAGCTCGCGCTTGAGGCGGATGATGCGGTCGTTGACGAGTCGGCGATCCTGCTCGAGCTGGGTTTCGCCTTCGCCACCCATCTTGCCCTTGCCGCGTTGGCGCGAGAGGTGGGTCCACGCGCGGGTCAGGCGGGGCAGCGAATACTCCATGCGGGCCAGGGCGACCTGGAGCACCGCTTCGCGCGTGTGGGCGCGGTCGGCGAAGATGTCGAGGATGACCTCCTCGCGGTCGATCACGGCTAGGTCGGAGAGTTTCTCCCAATTGCGCTGCTGGGCGGGGGAGAGGCGGTCGTCGAAGACGATCAGGTCGGCATCCAGGGCCTTGGCGGCGGCGATGAGTTCCTCGGTTTTGCCGCTGCCGAGCAGGGTGGCGGGAGTGGGGCGCCGGAGGTTGACGAGCTCGGTGCCGACGACGCCGATGCGGAGGTTCTCGACCAGCTCGTGGAGCTCGGCCATCAGCTCGGCGGCCTCGCCGGGTGCCATGTCGGGCGTCTGCACGCCCACAAGGAAAGCGCGTTCGCAGCGCTTGGAGTCGTCAGTGGAGGGAGTCTCGTCGAGGAAGTCGGCCATCAGTGGGAACCGACAACATTACGCGCCGCGGGTTGCGGGGAAAGAGCGAAAACCGGAATTGCGGAGACCGGATACCGGATTGCGAAAACCGGAAGTCCAAGATCCCTGGATTCTAGAGCCCGGATTGAGTATCGCGCGGTCTGGCCTATCCGGTTTCCGGTATCCTCAATCCGCAATCCCCGCTCACTCCGCCTTGTACACGAGCGGGTTGAGGGGCGAGTTGGCGACCTCGCCGATCTTCACGCCGGGCATCCACGTGTCCCAGTCGGCTTGGTGATTCTTGTGCTTGGGGGCGATCAGGCGGATGCCGTCCTCCATGTAGATGATCGTCATCACCGCGCGGGGGCGGTTGGAGGTGTTGGGGCCGGCGCGGTGGAAGGTCCAGCCGTAGTGAAAGCTGACCTCGCCGAGGTCGAAGGGGGTGTCGTTGAGCGGGTAATTGCGCTCCTTGAGCGAGCGGCCGATCTTGACCTCGCTCTCGTCGCTGATGCCGAGCTCGCGGCCGGCCTCGAACTCGTGGCTGCCGATCGAGAAGGCGAGCGGGCCGAGTTCCATCGGCGTCTCCTGGAGGGGAATCCACGCGGTGACGGTGTTGGCGTTGCTGAGGGGCCAGTAGTACTGGTCGGCGTGCCAGGGCGTGATGCCGCCGCCCGGCTCCTTGTAGAGGGCCTGGTCGTGGTAGATACGGACGCCCCGGACGCCCATGAGCTCGGCGGCGAGGCGGGCGAGGCGCTGGCCGAAGCAGAACTCCTTCACGGTGTCGTTCTTCGTCCACAGGTTCATCACCTGCAGGAAGGCCTTCTGGTAGGTGTTGCGCTGCTCCATGGGGAGGTGGAGCGTGTTGAGGCGCTGGACCTCGCCGGTGATGACCGCACCGTAGTGGGCGAGGACCTCGGGGGAGAGGACGTGCTTCAGCTTGATGTAGCCGTCGCGGCGGAATTGGGCGATCTGCTCGGCGGTGAGCGGATACGGGGAATCGATGTCGAGGCCGGTGCGGGTGGAGACCATGGGGGTGTGGACCGCCAGCGTAGCGGTCCGGGGGCGGGGCCACTACGCCGCGTTTGACGAAGTCTGATACTTAATTAACACCAACGCACCCCACGATGCGCGCTTCGCTTGAAAAAGTAGCACTCCGCCCCGGCGAATCCTTCGCCTGCCGCGAGTTCCGGCTGCCCCGGTTTGACTCGCCGTTTCACTTCCACCCGGAGTGCGAGCTGACGCTGGTGGAGGCGAGCCATGGGCTGCGGTTCGTGGGGGACAGCATCGAGCGGTTCGAGGCGGGGGACCTGGTGCTGCTGGGGCCGAATCTGCCGCATTACTGGACGAATCCGCCGGACTGGCGCGGCACGGCGCGTTCGGTGGTGGTGCAGTTCCCGCTGGACCTGCTGGGCGCGGGCTGGCTCGACACGCCAGAGTTCGCGGCGGTGCGGCGGTTGCTCGTAAAGGCGGAGCGTGGCGTGCATTTCCGCGGCCGCGCTGCGGCCGCGGCGGCGCGGCGGCTGCGGACGATGACGGGCCTGGCGCCGTTCACCCGGCTGCAGCTCCTGCTGGAGACGCTGCATGCGCTGGCGGCGGCGCCTGGGGCGCGGCTGCTGGCGAGCGCGGGCTTCGCGCCGACCATGGATGTGGTGGACGAGGGGCGGTTGGGGCGCGTGCTCGACTACGTGAACCGCCGCGCGGCCGAGGGTGTGCAGCAGCGCGAGGCGGCGCGCCGCGCGGGGCTGAGCCCCGCGGCGTTCAGCCGCTATTTCCGGAAAAAGATGGGGCACACCTTTGAGGATTTTGTGAACGAGGTCCGCGTCGGCCGCAGCTGCCGCGCGCTCATCGAGACCCCGGAGAAATCGGTGGCTGAGATCGCCTTCGCCGCCGGCTACAACAACCTGGCCAACTTCAACCGCCAGTTCCGCCGCCGCACGGGATTGTCGCCAGTGGAGTATCGGCGGAGACACCAGGTTTAACCACGGAATACACGGATATCACGGAGCAGGCGGATGGGGCGTGGTGGGATGGCCACAGGAGGCGCAAAAAGCACATAAGGAACCAGACGTTTTACAGGAGATAACAGAGAGAACGGAGAACCGGATTTTTACCTCCGTTTCCTCTGCTACCTCCTGTTAAATGATTGGGACGTCTTGTGCCTCCTGTGCCTTTTGTGGCCATCCTGAGTGAATCCCATCCGTGCCATCCGTGAAATCCGTGGTTAACTCTGTCCGTTTTTTACATCATTTTAGCCGTGACAGCTATTGAAGCTTTTTGGCGTTTGTAGTGCTCTTGTTGAACAGAGCCGATGTCCTCCCACCATATCCTAGTCGTTGATGACGAAGCCGAAGTGCGCAATGTGACCAAGCTGCTCTTGGAAATGTGCGGCCACACGGCAGTATGCGTGGCGGATGGTCGGGCGGCCCTGCGGGCGCTGCCGGCAGGGAAATTTGACGCTATTCTGACCGACATGCTGATGCCGGAGATGGACGGCGTGGAACTGTTGAACGAGTTGCGCCGGAAAAAGACCCCACTCCGCATCATCGCCATGTCGGGAGGCGGGCAAGCGCCAAAGGAAAGCTATCTCCAGATGGCCAAGCATTGCGGCGCCCACGTGCTGCTGCCGAAGCCGTTCAACCGCGAGCAGCTCGACGCGGCGATCAAGCAGGCGTTCGGCGATACCGAGGAAAAGAAGGCTTAGGAACGCTGATCTGCGTTCCCTCCGTTCAGTTCGCGAACAACACGCACACCGGCATGGGCACACTGGCCCTGCCTGAGGTGGGGGTGAGGGTGCCGGTGGTTGGGTCGACTCGGAAGACGGTGAGCGTGTCGGAGTTCTGGTTCGCGGCGACGAGCCAGGCGCCGTCGGGGGAGAGGGCGAAATTGCGTGGGTTGCGTCCGCCGGTCGGCACGTGGCCGCGCGGCGTCAGGCGGCCGGTGGCGGAGTCGAAGGCGAAGATCGCGATGCTGTCGTGGCCGCGGTTGGAGCCGTACACGAAGCGCCCGTTCGGATGCACGCGCACCTCGGCGGTGTTGCTGTCGCCGGTGAAGCCGGCGGGGAGGGTGGGCTGCGTGTCGACCGGCATGAGGACGCCGGTGGCGGTATTGTAACGATAGCTGACGAGCGTGTTGCCCATTTCGTTGATCACGAAAACGTGGCGGCCGTCGGGCGAAAACGCCGCATGCCGCGGCCCGGCGCCGGGGGCCGTGGCGACAAAGGGCACGGGGCCCGACGTGAGTTTCGCCGCGGCGGGATCGAGGGCGTAGGTGAAGACGCGGTCGAGTCCGAGATCGCAGACGATCACGAACCGGTTGTCAGGCGAGAGCGTGACCGAGTGGACGTGCGGGCCTTCCTGGCGCTGTGGGTTAATGCTCTTGCCCTCGTGGCGGATGATGGTGCCAGGCTGGCCAAGCGTGCCGTCGGCATGGATCGGCAGGGCGGCGACGATGCCGGAGTGGTAGTGGGCGAGCACGAGGGTGCGCTCGGTGCGGTCGACGACGAGGTGGCAGGGTGCCTTGCCGCCGGCGTCCTGGGCCTGCAGGGGCTTGAGCGCGCCGGTCGCTAGGTCGGTGGCGAACGGCACGGCCATCGTGCTCGACTCGCTGACGGCGTAGAGGTGGCTGCGGTCGGGCGAGAGCGCGAGGAAGGACGGGTTGGCTGTCTCGGCGACGAGGACGGGCTGGGAGAGTTCGCCGGTGCGTCCGTCGAGGCGCACGGCGTAGATGCCCTTGCCGGTGGACCGGGTGTAGGTGCCGAGGTAGATGAGGTGACTGGCGGCGGCGGCGGGGAGCGTCATGGCAAGAAATAGAAGGATGGCGCGCATGGGGTGCTCACGTCTTGGCCAACGCCTCCTTGTAATGTCGGCGGCACATCGGGACGTAGCGCTCGTTGCCGCCGATTTCGACCTGGGCGCCCTCGTGCAGGGCGCGGCCAGTGGGGTCGGTGCGGAGATTCATCGTGGCCTTGCGGCCGCAGTGGCAGATGGTCTTGAGCTCGATGAGGTCGTCGGCGAGGGCGAGCAGGCGGGCGCTGCCGGGGAAGAGGTTCGACTGGAAGTCCGTGCGCAGGCCGTAGCAGAGCACGGGGATGTCGAGCTGGTCGGCGATGTCGGTGGCCTGGTCGACCTGCGCGGGCGTGAGGAACTGGGCCTCGTCGACGAGCACGCAGGCGACGGGGCTGATGCCGTGCTCGCGCTCGACGCGACGGAAGAGGTTGTCGGTATCGGTCAGAATCTCGGCCGGCGCCTCGAGGCCGATGCGCGAGCGCACGCGGCCGAGGCCGGCGCGGGTGTCGATGGCGGGGGCGAATACGAGCGTGCGCATGCCGCGTTCCTGGTAGTTGTAGCTCGACTGCAGGAGGACGGTGGATTTGCCGGCGTTCATCGCCGCGTAGTAAAAATAAAGCTTCGCCATGGAGGGGAGAGGCTGCCGCGCCGGGGTGGGACGCTCAATGGTTTTCCCAGACCCGGCGCGAAAAATCTTTCCGCCCCGCCCGGTCCGGCCAAGCTGACGCATCCGTCGCCATGACGCTCCGTCGCGCAATCTGCAGTCTGCTCCTCCTGTTGCGCGCGGTCGTGGCCGGTGCCAGCCCCATGCCTGATACCTCCCACAACCTCACGCTCACGGCTCCGATCAAAACCTGGGACGAAGCGGTCCCGCTCGGCAACGGCCTCCTCGGCGGCCTCTTGTGGGGCGAGGGCGGCACGCTCCGCCTCTCGCTCGACCGCGGCGACCTCTGGGACGAACGCCCGGCGCCGGGAAATCCGCTGGCCGGGTTCACGTATGCGCAGATGACGCGGCTCGTGGCGGCGCGCGACAACGCGGCGATCAGCAAAGTCGTGGACGGCGCGTATGCTGGCGACTGCCCGACGAAGATTCCGGCAGGGCGCATCGAATTTGACCTCGCCGCTGGGCAGGCGGTGACGGCCTTTGCGCTCGACCTCGCGTCGGCGACTGGCCGCGCACAGCTCGGCGAGTCAGGGGCGGTGGAGGCGTTTTTCAGCGCCAACGAGCCGGTGGCCCTGGTCCGCCTGCCTGGAGCGGCACCACGCGCAGTGCGCCTGCTGGCGCCTGAGTCGGTGAAGAAACTCGGTTACCTGGATCCGGTCCGCGGCACGCAGGAAGGCGCCCAGTGGTTCGTGCAGCCGGCGGCGGCGGGCACGAGTTATTGCATCTACCTCGGCCAGCGCCGCGTGGGCGACGCCACGCTCGTGGCGACGACGGTGGCGTATTCGCCGGCCGACGGTGCGGATGTGGTCGGTGCGGCGCGGCGACGAGTCGAGGCGGCTTTGGCGGCGGGGTATGGCAAGATCCACGAACCACATCTCGCCTGGTGGCGCGGCTTCTGGGCGAAGTCGTCCGTGCAGGTGCCGGATGCCGAGGTGATGCGGCACTACCTGCTGGTGCAGTATTTCTACGGTGCGGCCTCGCGCACGGGCGCACCGCCGATCCCGCTGCAGGGCGTGTGGACAGCGGACGAAGGTGACCTGCCGCCATGGAAGGGCGACTACCATCACGACCTGAACACGCAGATGACCTACATGGGTTATCAAGGGTCGGGTCGGCTCGACGAGGGGCGCGTGTTCCTCGACTTCATGCACGGCCTGCTGCCGGCGTTCCGGAAATTCGCACGGGAGTTTCTTGAGACGCCGGGTGCGGCGGTGCCGGCGGTCATGACGCTGGCGGGCGCCCCGATGGGTGGCTGGGCGCAGTACAGCTTGGCGCCGGTCAACGGCGCGTGGGTGGGGCACCTGTTCTACCTCCACTGGCGCTACACGCGCGACGAGCGGTATCTGCGCGAGGTGGGTTATCCGTGGTGCCGCGAGGTGGGCGAGGCGCTGCGCGCGCTGCTCAAGCCGGACGCGAACGGCGTGCTCGTGCTGCCGCTCTCATCTTCGCCCGAGGCGTTCAACAACGACGTGCGCGCGTGGCTGAAGCCGAACAGCAACTACGACCTCATGTGCCTGCGCATGCTTTTCCTCGGCAACGCCGAGATGGCGGCGGCGCTCGGCGACGCGGCCGCGGCGTCCGGATGGCGCGAGACGGCGGCGAAACTCGGGCCGTACCATGTGAACGCGAAGCACATCCTGAAGCTCAACGCGGACGAGGAGTTGTATTTCAGTCACCGGCACCTCGCGACGCTGATGGCGATCTATCCGTTCAACCTCCTGCACATCGAGGGCTCGCCGGCGGACCGCGCGGTCATTGCGGCGACGATCCCGGAGATCGACCGGCTCGGCGTGCTCGAATGGTGCGGCTACAGCTACTCGTGGATGGCGACGTTGCGGGCGCGCATCAACGAGCCGGAGGCGGCGCTGTGGAATCTGAAGGCCTACCTGCGCGCTTTCATCCTGCGGAACGGTTTTCACGCCAACGGCGACCAGACGAAGACCGGGTTCTCGTCGATGCACTACCGGCCGTTCACGCTCGAGGGCAACTTCCTCGCCTGCGCGGCGGTGCACGAGATGTTGCTGCAGAGCTGGGATCCGCAACCCGGCGCGGGCGGGTGGGGGACGATCCGCGTGTTCCCGGCGGTGCCGTGGAAGTGGCATGAGGCGGTGTTCACGGACCTGCTGGCCGAGGGCGGACACAAGGTCTCGGCCCGACGCGAGAACAACGCAACGACGTGGCTGCGCGTCGTTGCCGCGCGCGACGGCGAGATCCGCATCCGCGACAACTTCGGCGGTCGCACGCCGGGGTGGAACCGTCCGGATGCGCGGCGCGTGGGTGACGATTACGTATTCGCGGCGAAGGCCGGCGATGTCATCGAGGCCACCCTGCCGAAACCTGCGTCCATTCCACCCGCGCCCGCCAACGCCTGCCTCGAGGATGTGGTGCAGGCGCCGAAGGATCCGGGACAGCCGATGAAATACTGATGAACCTGCACAGCCTCGTCTCCCTCCTCGTTGTCGCAACCGCCATGATTTTGCCCCTCTCCGCCGGCCAGCAAGGATTCGGCATGACCCAATCGGAATGGCATGGCTACGAGCGCCTCGACTTCGTGGTCGCGGGTCAGCCGGCGATTTTGATCGTGCCGAAGACGGCTGCCCCGGGAAAACCGTGGGTGTGGCGCGCCGAGTGGTTCGGCGACCGGCATGCGCCGCAGGTGTCGCTCGCGCTGCTGGAACAGGGCTGGCACCTGGCCTACATCAACGCGAGCGACCGCTATGGCGCGCCGGCGGCGATGACGATCTTCGATGCGTTTTATCAGCGGCTGACGAAAGACTTCGGTCTCGCGTCGAAGATGGTGATCGAGGGTTTCAGCCGCGGCGGGTTGTACGCGTTCAATTTCGTCGCAACGTGGCCGGATCGGGTCGCCGCGCTGTACCTCGACGCGCCCGCCCTGGATCTACGCAGTTGGCCGGGTTACAAGACGGTGCGCTGGCCCGAGGTGGCGGCGGCGTATGGGTTGACGGTGGAGCAGCTCGAGACGGCGAAGGTGAGCCCGCTCGATCACATCGAGCCCGTCGTGAAGGCCGGCATCCCGATCATCGGCGTGACCGGTGATGCCGACGTAACGGTGAAATACCACGAAAACCTCGCCGTTCTCGCCGAGCGCTACCGCGCAGCTGGCGGGACCATCGAGGTCATCGTGAAGCCCGGCGCCGGCCACTCCCCGCACAGTTTGCCCGATCCGAAGCCGATCGTGGATTTCATCCTGAAGCACGCAAAGTACTGAGGTTTTTTAACCACGGATTGCACGGATGACACGGATCACAGCAGGGAGGCAGAGCTGGATGGCCACATAAGGCACGAAAGGCACATAAGGACTAAGGCGATTTTACAGGAGCCCTCGAACCCGCGCGGCGTGGGTTATCTCCGGGCACAAAACCCAATCAGAGAAATTGAACGATCTTGTTGAGCGGAATCAAAGGGAACAGAGCGCCCAATCCGCTGCCTCCGTTTCCTCTGTTACCTCCTGTAAACCGGATTGGTCCCTTATGTGCCTTTTGTGGCCATTGCCTTGGATCCCATCCGTGTCATCCGTGTAATCCGTGGTTAAACGAAAATGCCGCGAACGCTGAACTAGCTCAACGCAGCCGGGCGCAAACGCGGTGGCGGGGGCAGGTGATGAGGTGGTCGTTCACCATGCCGGTTGCCTGCATGAAGGCGTAGCAGATCGTGGAGCCCACGAATTTGAAGCCGCGCTTCAGCAGGTCCTTGCTCATCGCGTCGCTCTCGGGCGTGCGCGCCGGAACGTCGGCCATCGCGCGGCGGCGGTTGACGATCGGGCGGCCGCCGACAAACGACCAGAGGTAGCGGTCGAACGAGCCGAATTCCTTTTGCACGGCGAGAAAAGCCTGGGCGTTGCGGATCGTGGCGGCGATCTTCAGGCGGTTGCGGACGATGCCCGGATCGGCAAGGAGCGTGGCGACCTTGCGGGCGTCGTACCGCGCGATCTTGGCGGCGTCGAAGTGGTCGAAGGCGCGCCGGTAGTTTTCGCGCTTGTTGAGGATCGTGGTCCAGCTGAGCCCAGCCTGCGCACCCTCGAGGATGAGCATCTCGAAGAGCGCGCGATCATCATGCTGGGGCACGCCCCATTCGGTGTCGTGGTAGGTGAGGTTCGGCTCGGCGTGAGCCCAGGCGCAGCGGGTGGGTTTCATCATGGGTAGGCTGCACGATAGCTGAAGCCCCTGACAGCGTTATGTCAGGAGAATGCGGTCATGGACCAAGACTGGTTGACCTGATCAGGGTTTGGCCTCGGCCAGGAGGTTTCGCAGGTCGAGAGCGCGGGTGACCATGGCGAGTTCGCCGGCGGGGGTGCGGGGCCATTGGGCCTCGGGTTTGTCCCAGTAGAGTTCGACGCCGTTCTCGTCGGGGTCGCGGAGGTAGAGAGCCTCGCTCACGCCGTGGTCGGAGGCGCCGTCGAGTGGGATCTCGGCGGCCAGCAGACGGCGGAGGGCGTCGGCGAGGTCGGGGCGGGTTGGGTAGAGGATCGCCGTGTGAAAGAGGCCCGTGTGCCCGGGCGGGGGCGGGGTGGCGCCGAGGCTTTCCCAGGTATTGAGGCCGAGGTGATGATGGTACCCGCCGGCCGAGACGAACGCGGCCTGCGTGCCGTAGCGCTGCATGAGTTGGAAGCCGAGGACGCCGCAATAAAAGCCGAGGGCGCGATCGAGGTCGGCGACTTTGAGGTGGACGTGGCCGATGCGGGCGCCGGCGGCAATGGGAGCGGAAGTGGACATGGGGCGAAGGTGTGCAAGTGCGGCGGAAATGCAAAAATCCGCATTGGCAGCCTATGATCTGGCGGCATCTTCGCCGCCATGAACCGCACGGACCGGCTGGTGGCCATGGTGATGCACCTGCAGGGGCGGCGCGTGGTGCGCGCGGCCGAGCTGGCGGCGCATTTTGAGGTCACCGAGCGCACGGTGTATCGCGACATCGCGGCGCTGAGCGAGGCGGGTGTGCCGATTTGCGGCGAGGCCGGGGTGGGCTACAGCCTGATGAAGGGCTACCAACTGCCGCCCGTGATGTTCACGGCCGAGGAGGCGTCGGCGCTCTTTGTCGGCGGCGAACTGGTGAAGGAATTCACGGATGCATCGTTGCATGGTCCGATGGCGTCGGCGCTCGAAAAACTCCGCGCCGTCCTCCCGCGCGACCGGCAGGACCAGGTGGCGCGGTTGCTCGGCAACACGCTGGTCGTAGGTCGTCCGCGCCACGCCGCGCCCGAGGCCGCCGGGCAGCAGTGGTTGTTCACGGTGCAGCAGGGCGTCGTGCTGCAGCGCGTGCTGCGCATGGGCTATCACGGCCGCGAGCGGGCCCAGGACACGCAGCGCGACGTCGAGCCGCTGGGCGTCGTGTTCTACGGCGGGGCGTGGTACCTGGTCGCGTGGTGCCGGCTGCGCGGGGATTACCGGCATTTCCGCATCGACCGGATCCGGCGGCTGGAACTGCTGCCGGAGAAGTTCGCGCTGCGGGCGGGCTTCTCGCTGGCCGAGCACATGCGTGAGTCCGAGACCCGCGGACAGACCCTCGAGGTCCGGATCTGGCTCGACCGCCGGACCCAGGAACGCGCGCGTCTGGAGAGTTCCGCCACGCTCATTGCCGGACGCGAACGCGACGGTGGAACAGAATTCACCCTCTATACGTACTCGCTCGACTGGATGGCGCATTGGCTCCTGTCGTTCGGTCCAGGGGCGGAGGCGCTCGGGCCGGCCAAGTTGCGCCAGAAGGTGCGCACCCTGGCCGAAGCCGTCGCGGCGCGGCATTGAGGGCGCGGCGCGGAGAATCCACGCAACCGTAACGCTCCTGACATAACGCTGTCAGGGATGTCCGCTAGGATGGCGCAATCACACCTCCTACCGCCATGCACCCCCAGGAATTTCCGATCTATCCGTCGCCGTTTGTCACCGGGCTGGTCACCGCCCGTCTGTTCGAGTCGTGGGACTTTTACACTGAGCGCCTTGGGTTCCGCACCGTCGGCGAGGGCCAGGGCTGCGTGCGCCTGCTGCATCCCTGCGGCGCGCAGCTCGTGCTGATCTGCGAGGAGAGCGGCATGACCCCGGCGGGGCTCGTGAGCGCGGTCGAGGGCCGCGGCTTCTGGCTCGCGCTCGAGGTGGCCGACGCGGCGGCCGAGCGGTCCGATCTGGAGATGGCCGGTCTCGGCATCGAGGACGTGCCGGCGGCGCCGTGCTGGCCCGAGGGCAGCTTCGCGGTGACCGATCCCAACGGGGTCAATGTCATCGTCATGCCGCGCGCAGGAGCGGTGCGGGAAATCTTCCCGCAGGCCATCGCTGCGGTCGCCTGAGGTAGTTTGGCGCGACTTACCGGATGCGCACTTCCTTGCCGGTCTTCGCCGAGAGGTAGATCGCGTCGAGGATCTTCTGGACGGCGAGCGACTCGGTCATCGGCACGTGGGGCTTGGCCTTGCCGAGGAGACAGTCGATGAAGTGCACCATGCGGTTGGGCGTCACGAGATCGGTGCGCGGGGTCACCAGCTCGGTGATGTAGCCCTGCTTGCCGGGGCGGCAGAGTTTGAGCGGGGGCAAAATCAGGCCGGCCTCGGTGCCAAAGAGCTGCGTGCCGTTGTAGTCGGGCTCGGGCTGATGGGCGGCCCACGAGGCCTCGAGGAGGACGGTGCGGCCGCTCTTCAGTTTGATGAGGGCGAGGGAGAGGTCGTCGACGTCGAACGGCGCGCGCGGGTCGATCTCGCTCTTGCCCCAACCGCCGTTGCCCTGGCCGAGGCGGCCGAGTTGCGAGTAGGTCTGGCCGCTGACGGCCGCGGCGTCGAATTCGCCCATGAGGTATAGGCAGCGGTCAAGGGCGTGCACGCCGATGTCGTAGGTGCAGCCGCCGCCGGCGAGGCGCTTCTGCGTGAACCACGAGCCGATGCGGGGAATGCCGGCGCGACGGGTCCAGGCGGTCTTGGCATGATAGACGTCGCCGAGCACGCCGGCGGTGACGAGCTGCTTGGCCGTCTGCACGTCCGGGGTGAAGCGGATGTTCTGGCCGACCATCAGCAGGCGCTTGCCCTGCTTGGCGGTGGCCACGAGCTGGGCGGCGTCGCGGGCGTTGGTCGCCATGGGCTTGTCGACCATCACGTGCTTGCCGGCGCGGAGGGCGGCGAGGGCGACCTTGGCGTGCAGGTAGTTGGGCAACGCGATCGAGACGACGTCGATATCGGCACGGCGCAGCAGCTTGCGGTAGTCGGTGACGAGATCCGGGATGCGGAACCGGTCGGCCGCCTCACGTCCGCGTGCGGGCGAGGTTTCCGCCAGCGCCACGACCTTGGCGGCCGGGTGCTGCTGGAACGAATTGATGTGATCGAGGCCGATGGCCCCGGCGCCGATGACGGCGACGTTGAAGGTGTCTTTCTTGGGCATGGGGGAAGGCTGGGTTAGGCGCGGTTCCAGGTGCGGAGCTGTTGGAAGGAGCGGCGGCAGGACTCGAGCGGGTCGAAATTGTACTGCTCGACCTCGACGATGTACCACTCGACGGCGCCGATGCTTTCGGCGGCGGCGAAGACCTTGGCGAAGTCGACCGGTCCGCCGCCGATCTCCTTCTCGTCCTTGAGGTGCAGCGTGCGGATGCGGCGGCCCTGTTCGCGGATGAAGGCTGCGGGATCCTTGCCGCCGACCTGCACCCAGTAGACGTCGGCCTGGCAGGCGAGGTCGCGCGGGGCGGCGGCGTCGAGCATCCAGTCGAACACCCGGCGGCCGTCGACGACGGCGAGCTCGGCGGCGTGGTTGTGGAAGGCGAACTGGATGCCGTGGGCGCGGAACGTCGCGCCGATGGCTCCGAGTTCCTCGCCGATGCGGGTGCAGGCGGCGCCGTTGTGGTAGTGGTCGCGCGGCCAGCCGGGGCAGGTGACGTGTTTCGCGCCGAGCAGCAGAGCGTCGGACACGCAGCGGTTGAGGTTGGCCCGCAGGCCGTCGATGCCCACGTGCATCCCGGCGCAGGTGAGGCCATTGGCCTTCAGCGCGGCGGCGACGCCGTTCACGTCGAGATTGCCGTAGCCGGCGGTTTCAACGCCGGTGTAGCCGATCTTGGCGACTTCGGCCACGGTGCCGGCGAAGTCGGTTTTCGTGCGGTCGCGCAGGGAATACAGTTGGAGGGCAACGGGAATCGAGGGCATAGGATGCGGCGTCGCTCCAAACAGCATGGCGCAAACGCCGAGTCTGACCGTAGCGATGTGGGCGGTCGGGGCGCAACCGCGTTGTAGTGACGGGTCACGGTATGAGCACCAATGGTGCGCCCCATAACAGCCTGGGGTGCAACCCCAGGACGGGGGATCGCACCTATGCGAGGGCTGAAGGCCCGATCCATGGGGCGGGCTTTCAGCCCTCGCATGGATACACGGAAAATTCCTGGGGCGTTGCCCCAGGCTGTTATGGGGCGCGCCTTTGGCGCCTCAATCGGGTGCGCTGAAAGCGCCTCAATGAGCTGCCGGTGCTTGCGCTCAGCTGTCCCACTCCCACGCTGGGCCGCCCATGGCGTTGCTCAGTCTGCTCAATATCAACCTTAGCTTCGGTGGTCCGGCGGTCCTCGAGAACCTGAATTTCCAGGTCGATCCGGGCGAACGCGTCTGCCTGCTCGGGCGTAACGGCGCGGGCAAGACCACCCTGATGCGGGTCATTGCGGGCGAGATGCAGCCCGACTCGGGCGACGTGTTCCGCCCGGGCGGCGCGGTCTATACGCGGCTCACGCAGGAGATTCCGGAAGACCTTCACGGGACGGTGCACGACATCGTGTATGCCGGCCTGCGGCCGAACCACGACCACCACGAGGAGGAATGGGAGCGCGACGTGCGCGTCGAAGACCTCATCGCCCATGTGGCCGTACCGTCCCACGCGAAGTTCGAGGAACTCTCCGGTGGCCTGAAGCGCCGCGTGCTCCTCGCGCGGGCGCTGGCGGGCCAGCCCGACCTGCTGCTGCTCGACGAGCCGACCAATCATCTCGATCTGGAATCGATCCTCTGGCTCGAGGAGTTCCTGCTCGAGGAGAAGCTCGCGCTGTTCTTCGTGACCCACGATCGCGCCTTCCTGCGCCGGCTCGCGACGCGCATCGTCGAACTCGATCGCGGCCGACTCGCGAGCTGGGCCTGCGACTACGACACGTATCTGGTGCGCAAGGAGGAGGTCATGCTGGCCGAGGAGGTGCAGCAGGCCGCCTTCGACAAGAAACTCGCGCAGGAGGAGGCCTGGTCGCGTCGCAAGCCCGGCGCGCAGCGCAAGCGTTCGGGAGCTCGCCTCGAGGCGCTGCAGGTCATGCGCGCGGAACGCGCCGCTCGGCGCGAGCGCTCGGGCAACGTCACGCTCAAGCTCGCCGATGCCGAGCGTTCCGGCGTGAAGGTCATCGAGGCCGAGAACCTCTCCTTCGGCTATCCCGGCGGCCCGCTGCTCGTGAAGGATTTCTCCACGATGCTCACGCGCGGCGACAAGCTCGGCCTCATCGGTCCGAACGGCGCGGGCAAGACCACGTTCATCAAGCTCCTCCTCGGACAACTCGCGCCCACCGGTGGCACGCTGAAGCTCGGCACCAACCTCGAGGTGCTGTACTTCGACCAGATGCGGGACCAGATCAAGGGCGACCTGACCGTGGCCGACAACATCGCCGACGGCAACGAGACCGTGACGATCAACGGCCGCACGCGGCATGTCATCAGCTACCTGCAGGATTTTCTCTTCGAGCCGACCCGGGCGCGCACGCCGGCGCGGGTGCTGTCGGGCGGCGAGCGCAACCGGTTGTTGCTCGCGCGGCTGTTCACGCGTCCGGCCAACGTGTTGGTGATGGACGAGCCCACGAACGACCTCGATGCCGAGACGCTCGACCTGCTCGAGGACTTGCTCGTGGAGTACGAGGGCACGCTGCTGGTGGTGAGTCATGACCGCGACTTCCTCGACAACGTCGTGACGAGCACGCTCGTGTTCGAGGGCGACGGCCGGATCGGGGAGTATGTGGGCGGCTACACCGACTGGGTGCGGGAGAAGGAAAAGCGGGCGGCGGCGGAGAAGGCGCGCGAAGCGCAGAAGGCGATGGCGTCAGCCCAGGCCAGTGCGCGCGGACCGGGGTCGGCGACCCCGGCTACAGGGAAGGGGCGAAAGCTCTCGAACAAGGAGCAGAAGGAACTCGCCGAACTGCCAGCGCGGATCGAGGCCCTCGAGAAGGAGCAGGCCGAGCTAACGACCAAACTGGCTGATCCCGTCTTTTACAGGACCGCCGGAGCCAAATTCGCCGAGGTCAAAGCCCGGCTCGACACGATCGAGGCTGAGCACGCGAAGGCTTTTGCGCGCTGGGAAGAGCTTGAGGCGCTGAAGTAGGCTAGCCGCCCAGTTACCGCATCCGCGCGAACGTCTTCTGCAGGAGCTCCAGGTCGCTGGCGTGCTTGTTTTTCTCGCGCGTGGCGGCGATGAGCTTCTGTTCGAGGGCGTTCTTGGTCGGGCGCTGCTTGTTCTCGTAATAGACACCGAACTTCCCCGGCCAGGGCTCGAGGGCGAGCTGGAAGGCGGCGAGCTCGTCTGTCGGGTCGTGGCGGCCGGCGTCCTCGGGTGTGCCGTCGTGCTTCTTCAGCTCGATGGGCTGGAACGTGCCGCCCTTGCGCGGGACGGAGGAGTCGAAGGCGCCCTCGAAGAACTCGACGCACTCGGAGAGAATCTCGACCACGGAGAAGCCGTCGTGCTGGGCGGCGCGGAGCATCATCTCGACCATGTGGTTGACCTGCGTGGCGTGGCTGCGGGCGACGAAGGTGGCGCCGCTGTTGATGAGCGTGCGCATGGGGTTGATCGGCTGGTCGAAGGCGCCCCACGGGTCGGTCTTGGACTTGAAGCCGAGAGGCGAGGTCGGGGAGGTCTGCTTTTTCGTCAGGCCGTACACCGAGTTGTCCATGATCACGTAGGTCAGGCGCGGGTTCTTGCGCGCGGTGTGGACGAGGTGATTGCCGCCGATGGAGAAGCCGTCGCCGTCGCCGCCGAAGACGAACACGTGCAGGTCATCGCCGCCGAGGCTGATGCCGGCGGCGAAGGGCAGGGCGCGACCGTGGATGTAGTGGCCGCCGTGGCTGTTCACGAAATACGGGAAGCGCGAGGAGCAGCCGATGCCGGCGAAGGTGACGATCTTCTCCTGCGGGTAATTGAGCTTCTCGAGCACCTTGTAGAAGGCGGCCAGCACGGCGAAGTCGCCGCAGCCGGGGCACCACGTGGGGTGGTCAGCGGTGAGGACCTTCTTGGTGAGCGGCGCGCGGGGTGCGGTGGCGGCCGGGGCGGGGGTGGCGGAGGCGGACATGGTGATGGCGGAAAGGGGATTGCGGATACCGGGTGGGATCAGGCGCGGGGCGTCGCCAGGACGCTGTGGCTGCGGGCGCCGGTCTTGATGGTGGTGAGGCCGAGATTCTTCGCGACGAGCTCGACGATCTCGCTGACGCGGAAGGTGAGGCCGTCGGTCTTGGTGATACTCTGGATCTTGGGATCGCAGAACCGGGCGCGGAGAAGGGTGGTCAGCTGGCCGTGGCCGTAGAGGCCCTCGTCGTTGATCTCGACGACGCGCACGTGCTGGTACTTCGCGAAGATCTGCTCGAGGCCGTTGTCGAGCGGGTGAACGTGGCGGATCTGCAGGTGGCCGACCTTGACGCCGGAGGCCTGGAGGCGGCCGACGGCCTCATGAATCGGGCCGTAGGTGCAGCCCCAGCCGACGAGGAGGAGGTCGCCGGCCTGGTCGCCGTAGACCTCGGGAGCCGCGTAGGCGTTGGCGACGGCCTTGATCTTCTCGCGGCGCTTCGCGGTCATCTGGGTGTGGAGCGCGGGGTTGGCGGTTGGGTGGCCGAGTTCGTCGTGCTCGAGGCCGGTGACGATCGGGTACTTGCCGGAACCCATGACCGTGCCCGGGGGTGCATGCCGCGTGGGCGTGTCGAGCGGGTAGGGCTTGAAGGCGGCGTCGCGTGGCGTGCGGTCGGGCTTGGCCTCGACCATGAGCTTCGGCAGGTCGGGCTCGTCAAAGGCCTCGATGCGGGTGGCGAGGGCCTGGTCGCTGAGGATGATGACCGGCGTGCTGAACTCGCCGGCGATGCGGGCGGCCTCGAGGGAAATGTAGAAGCAGTCCTCGACCGTGGCCGGGGCGAGCACCACGCGGGGGGCGTCGCCGTGGCTGCCGTAGATGGCCTGCATCAGGTCGCTCTGCTCGATGTTGGTCGGGAGGCCGGTGGAGGGACCGCCGCGCTGGATGTTCACGACGATCAGCGGGATCTCCGCCATGACGGCCCAGCCGAGCGCCTCGGCTTTCAGCGAGAGGCCAGGGCCGGAGCTGCCGGTGATGGCGAGGTTGCCGCTGTAGGAGAAGCCGAGGGCGGTGGAGATGGCGGCGATCTCATCCTCGCACTGCACGAAGATGCCGCCGTACTTCGGCAGCTCGGTGCGGAGGGTTTCCATAATGGAGGACCACGGGGTGATCGGGTAGGCGGCACCGTAGCGGACGCCGGCGGCGATGAGGCCGTAGCTGATCGCGGAGTTGCCGTCGGTCGTGACCTGCGGGCGGGCGCCGGGGGCCGGCGCGGGCTCCTCGAGGCGGTAGAGGCACTGCTGGAGATTTTCCGCGGGGTAGGCGTAGCCCGCATCGAAGGCGAGGAGGGCGTTGCGCACGACGTCCTCGTTCTTGCCGCCGAAGCGCTCTTTGATGAGCTGGGTGAGCTTCGCGACGTTGAGGTCGAACATGCGGGCGAGGAGGCCGAGCACGTAGATGTTCTTGCCCTTCTCCTTGGCCGAGCCGCCCACCGCCTCGACCGTGGCGGAGGTGAACGGGACGCCGACGGCGGTGACGTCGTGGTCGTCGGGGTTGGGCTGAACGTGGTCGGAGTCGTACAGCAGTACGCCGCCCGGGCGGAGCGAGGTGCGGTGGTTCTCGTAGCTGTGCTGGTAGAACGCCACGAGCACGTCAGCGCGGTCGCCGGCCGAGAGGATGTCGCCGGTGCCCATGCGCACCTGGAAGATGGAAGGGCCGCCCGAGATCGTGGACGGGATCGTCATGTACGTCATGACCTCCTGGGCGGAGCGGCCGGCGAGGCGGGCGAGGAAACCGCCGACGGCCTGGATGCCGTCCTGGGAGTTGCCGGCGAGGCGGATGACGACGTCGTTGAGGGAACGGGGGGCTCCAGAGGCGGACTTGCTGCCTTCCGGGGTTTCGGAGGAGGTGATGCTGACCATGGGGAGGGGAAACTTGGCGTTGGCGCCCGGTGCCGTCAAACGACCGGCCCGGGGCAGGAAGAAG
This sequence comes from uncultured Opitutaceae bacterium, assembly GCA_964355715.1. Taxonomy (GTDB): domain Bacteria; phylum Verrucomicrobiota; class Verrucomicrobiia; order Opitutales; family Opitutaceae; genus UBA2377. Next base: position 53,047 of record CAYHEW010000018.1, read on the forward strand.
CGATTTTCGCTCTGGAACGCCAGGGGTGGGGGTGGCGTCAGAGGAGGGCCTATTAGCGGTGGTCTATGGGGAGGGACGGGGGGTGAGGAAAACTTCTTTTGTCCAAAAGGCTGCGGCGGTCTCAGGCATCGTAGAAAGACCGCAATTCCGCGTCTGTCCGGCGCAGGCGGAAGGCGAGGGAGCGGGCAAGGCGGGCGAAGACCTTGACGCCGATGACAGGCTGGGCGCGCGACATCTCGTCGAACCGGGCGCGGGAGATCACGAAGAGATCCACGGGCGTCGTGGCGACCGCGTCGGCCGAACGGGTGCCGCGATCAAGGAAGGCGATCTCGCCGAAGAAATTCCCGCGTCCGAAACTGGCGAGGTTGTGGTAGGTGCCGCCGAGCGGCAGCACGATGCGCACGATGCCGCGGCGGATGAGGTACAGCTCGTCCGCGACGTCGCCCGCTTTGAAGATGGCCTCGCCCGCGGCGCAGGTGCGCATCACGGCGCAGCTCTCCAGGGCAGCAAGGGTGTGGTCGGCCTCGAATTCCCGGCAGAGATCGAATTCCGCCAGCGCGAGCGGCGCCTCGCCCGCGGTGCCCGCGGGGCGCAGGTCGGCGATCAGGCGGTCCTCCGCCCACTGCAGGGCGTCGTCGAGCGTCTCGAATTTCCGCTGGCCGCCGTGGCCGAGCGCCCCCACGTGGACGAAATAATCGCGCAGTTCGCGCCGGGCCGGCAGCCGGCTGAAGAGCAACCCGCCACCGCGCTCCGCGAGGTCGGTCTCGAATTCGGCGAAGAGATGCGCGGCCGTGTAATCCATCGCGGTCACGCGGCGCAGGTCGAGAATCAGCCAGCGACACTGCCGCAGGTCGCCCGCGAGCTCCGTGCGTAGCTGGTCGGTCGTGCCGAAGAACAGGCTGCCCTGCAGCTCGCACACCGTGATCTGGGCGCCATGCTGCTCGAGGAGGGCCTGCTCGGCGGGCGGGCGGTGCTGCGTGGACGACATGCGGTTGCCGGCGGCCTTGCGGCGGATGACGGAGCCGCGGATCTGTTCCCGGATGAAGAGGAGCATCGCGAGGCCGACGCCCGCGCCCGCGGCCGCGATGAGGTTAACGGCGACGGCGGTGACGATGACCGTCGCGATGACGGCAAAGTCGAGCATGGTGGATTTCTGCCGCAGCAGCCGGAAGCTGCCCCAGTCGAACATCCGCATCGCGACCACGATGAGGATGCCGGCCAGAGCGGCCACCGGGACCCACGCGATCCATTGTCCCAGCAGCAGGGCGGCAAGGAGGACGAAGACGCCCTCGAGCATGCCGGACAGCCGGGTGCGCCCGCCGCTCTCCACGCTGACGAGCGTGGCGCCCATCGTGCCGGCGCCGGGCATGCCGCCGAGGCAGGCTGAGACCAGGTTGCCCGCGCCCTGGCCGATCAACGTGCGGTTGGAGTCGTGCCGGCTGCGCGTGAGCGAATCCACGACCACGCAGGTCTTCAGCGTGTCGACCGAGAGCAGCACCGACAACGTGAGCGCCGGCACCGCCAGCGCCGGCAGGTCGCCCCAGCGGAGGGCGGCGAGCGCCGGCCAGGTGGCGGTCAGTCCCGAGAGGAGGCTGCCGGGACCTTCGCCGACGGGGCCGATCACGAGCGGGTTGGCCGTCACGGTGAGCAGTTCAGGCCGGAACTGGCCCACGCCGAAATACGCCAGCAATCCGGCCGCGAGACCGAGGATGGTGGCGGGCACCGCGCGGGTGAGCTTGGGCGCCAGCAGGACGCCGGCGATCGTCACGGCGCCGACGATCATGGCCGGCCCCGACCACAGGGCCGGGGCGGCGAGGTGTTTGCCCGGGAGGCCGAGGAACTTTGGCACCTGGCTCAAAAAGATAAGCACGCCGACGCCGCTCAGGTAGCCGGAGACCACCGGGTAGGGGATGTACTTGATCAGGCGTCCGCCACCGACCAGGCCGTAGGCGAGCTGCAGGGCGCCGGACAGCACCGCCACCAGCGCCAGCAGCACGAGGATCCGCTCTGGCGTCACTGCGGGATCACCGGCCGCGAGCAACCCGGTGGCGAGCGAGGCCAGCACCGCACCGGCCGGGGCGCACGGGGCGGAGATCAGCCGCGGGGCCCCGCCGATCAGCGCGGCGACAATGCCCAGTATGATCGCGCCGACGATCCCGGTGCGCACGCCGTGGCTGGTGTATTCGGGTCCCAGCAGGGCGTACACCGCGACGCCATACGCGATCGACGAGGGCAGGGCCACGAGCATCGCGGCGAACCCGCCCCAGACCTCGCCCGCCCAGCGGCGGGGCGGGGCGGTGGACGCGATTGCGCTGGCAGGCGCGGCGGCCATGGCTTCAGACCCGGAGGCGGCCGGATCAGAGGGTTTCCTCGAGGCGTTGGACGATGGTCTTCAGGATCTGCACCCGGGCGAACAGCTTGTCGTTGCCGGCGACGAGGGTCCACGGGGCGAACGGCGTGCTGCAGCGGGCGACCATGTCGTCGACCGCGGCGGCGTAGGCGGGCGTCTTCTCGCGGTTGCGCCAGTCCTCCTCCGTGATCTTGTACTGCTTGTAGTCCACGGTTTGGCGCTCCTTGAAGCGGCGGAGCTGCTCCTCGGGGCTGATATGGATCCAGAACTTGTGGACGATGTTGCCGTGGTCGTTGAGCTGAGCCTCGAAGTCCACGATCTCGTCGTAGGCGCGGCCCCATTGCTCGGGCGTGGCGAACTTTTCCACGCGCTCGACGAGGACGCGGCCATACCAGGAGCGGTCGAAGATGGTGGAGGTGCCGTCGCGCGGGAGGTGGCGCCAGAAGCGCCACAGGTAATGCTGGGCGCGCTCCTCGTCGGTGGGGGCGGCGATGCCGACCACGCGGTAAAGGCGCGGGTCCATGGCCTGGGTGACGCGGCGGATGGCGCTGCCCTTGCCGGCGGCGTCCCAGCCCTCGAAGACGAGGACCATCGAGCGCTTCTTCTCGTAGGCGGCCCAGGCCAGCTTCGCGAGGCGGGCCTGCTGGTCCTTCAACTGCTCGTCGTATTCGGCCTCGGTGAGTTTCTGCTTCAGGTTGACATGCGAAAGGACGGAATTCGCCTTCTGTAGGGTGCGCGGCTTCGGCACCGGCGTCGGCGCGGCCTTGGCAGCCGGGGCGGGGGCGAGCTTGGCCTTGGCGGCGGTGAGGGTGGCGAGCTTGAGGCGGGCGGTGAGGGCGTTGAGCAAAATGCGGCCGGCGGTGTGCTCGCGGTAGCGGCGGTCGGTGGCCTCGATGACGTGCCACGGGGCGGCGAGTGTGTCGGTGTGCCGGAGGGCGCGGCCGGAGATCTTGGTGAAGCGGTCGTAGAGCTTGAAGTGCTTCCAGTCGTCGGGGGCGATGCGGCCGTCGCGCTCGAGCTTCTTGAGCCGCGCCTTCTGGACCTCCTTGGGCAGGTGGAGCCAGAGCTTGATGATGAGGGCGCCCTCGGCGGCGAGCATCTTCTCGAAGGCGACGACCCGGTCGAGGGCGGCCTCGAACTTGCGGCCCTTCACCTTGTGATAGACCCGGCGGATGATGGGATCGGTGTACCACGAGCCGAAGAGGATCCCGATGCGACCGCGGCCGGGCAGGGCGCGCCAGAAGCGCCAGTAGGAAGGCCGTTCGCGCTCCTCGTCGCTGGCCGCCCAGAAGGCATGGGTGCCGACGCCACGGGGATCGAGCCACTCGTTGAGACGGTGGACCAGGTCGCCCTTGCCCGCGCCGTCGGCGCCGGAAACGACCACGATGACCGGGAACTTCTGGTTGCGGAGCTGGAAGTGGGCCTGCAGGAGGCTGGAGCGGAGCTTGGGGATGGCCCGGTCGTAGCGGGCGTCGGAGAGGGTGCGACCGAGTTCGGCGTTTTTGAACATGGCGGAGGGAGAGTTTAAGGGGGAAGTTTAGGTTGAAGACTTGGCGGTGGTGTCGGCCTTGGGGTCGAAGGTGCGGACGGCTTTCAGGCAGCGGGTGCTGATGTCGGCCAGGGCGCCCTCGCCGTCGATCTCGTGGAGCAGACTGGCGCGGCGGTAGTAATCAATGAGGGGTTCGGTCTGGCCGTGGAAGGTGACGAGGCGCGCGCGGACGGTGTTGGGATTGTCGTCGGCGCGCTGGTAGAGCTCGCCCCCGCAGCTGTCGCAGACGCCGGCCTTGTGGGGCGGTTTGAATTGCAGGTGATACGGGGCCTGGCACTGGCGGCAGATCAAGCGGCCGGAAAGGCGCGAGACGATCGCCTCGTCGGAGACCTTGATGTAGAGGACGCCCGAGAGCCGGCGGTGGAGCCGGGCGGCCATGTCCATCAGCGCGGCCGCCTGGGGCAGCGTGCGCGGGAAGCCGTCGAGCACGAAGCCGACGTGGGTATCGGGTCGGGCGAGGCGCTCCTCGACCATGGCTTCGGTGACGTCATCGGGGACGAGTTCGCCGCGATCCATGTACGTGCGGGCGAGGCGGCCGAGCTCGGTGTTGTTCTTCAGGTTGTCGCGGAAGAGATCGCCGGTGGCGATGTGCGGGAGCTTGAGCTCGGCGCAGAGCTTTTCGGCCTGGGTGCCCTTGCCGGAGCCGGGTCCGCCGAGGAGGACGAGGTCGAGGCTGGTGCGGGCGAGGTGGGCGGGCAGCTGCGCGAGCTGCTCGGCGGCGATGATCGGTGCGGCCTCTTCCCGGGTGGTGAATCGCGCGGTGCCTTGGGCGATGGTGGCGACGAACGCGGCGACGCGGGCGCCGACGGTCTCGGTCGTGCCGCTGCCGTCGATGACGGCGAGGCGGCCCTGCTCGGCGAAATACTCGAGGAGCGGACCGGTGGTGCGGTGGAAGACGCGGAGGCGGGTGTTGATGAGCGCCGGGATGTCGTCGGCGCGTTGGTAGAGTTCGCCGCCGCAGGTATCACAGACGCCGGCCACCTTGGGCGGATGGAGCGTCCGGTGCCAGGGAGCGCGGCACTGGCGGCAGATGAGGCGGCCGGAGAGGCGGCGGACGATCTCCTCGTCGGGCACGCGCAGGTAGATGACCGCGTCGAACGAAAGGTTGAAGCGCGCCAGCAGGGCGTCGAGGAACCGCGCCTGGTAGGCGGTGCGGGGGAATCCGTCGAAAAGAATGCCCTGCGCGGCGGCGTGCTGCTCGCACCATTCCTCGATCATGGCGTCCACGACCTCGTCGGGGACGAGCTCGCCCTGTTCCATGTAGCGGCGCGCCAGCAGGCCGAGGGCCGAGCGCGTCTGGAGGTGGTGGCGGAAGAGGTCGCCGGTGGCGACGTGACGCAGGCTGAAGCGCTGGCAGAGCGCGGCGGCATGGGTGCCTTTACCGACACCCGACGGACCGATTAGGGCGAGGTTCATGGGAGAAAGCGTGGATTGCGGAGGGGAGGATGGCGGCCGGGCTCAGTGGCGGGGAGGAGCCGAATCGGGCAGCGGGAACGCGGGGTCCTCCGGGGGGCGGAGGGCAACGGCACACGGGGTAAAGTGTCCGGAAATATTCGTTGGCAGCCGGAGTATGGCAGAAAATGCGGCGTTTGGCTTCGCATTTCTTGGCCGGGGGCAAACCGGCGACTACGCGGATCTTGCGGTGGGCGGCGGGCGGTCAGGCCGCGCCGGGGTTGGCGGGGCGGGCGTAGGGGCGCAGCGCGACCTCCAATTCGGACAGGCGCACCGGCTTGGCGACAAATCCATCCATGCCGGCCTCGCGGCAGCGGGCCTGTTCGCCAGGCAGCGTGGCGGCGGTGAGGGCGACGATGGGCAGGCGCGCGGCGGCCTGGCGCGGGCCGGACGGATCGGTGGCCCAGGCGCGGATGCGGCGGGTGGCCTCCCAGCCGTCGAGCTTGGGCATGTGGCAATCCATGAGAATCAGGTCGGGCAGGGTATCGGCCACCAGCCGGGCGAGGAGCTCCTCGCCGTCGGCGGCGAGGACGGTCGTGCATCCGAGCTGCTGCAGCTGGCGAACGATGAGCCGGCTGTTGATCTCGTTGTCCTCCGCCACGAGCACGCGGAGCCGGAGGTTCGGCAGGGCCGTCGCGACGGTGGCCTCCGGGCGCCGGCGCTGGCTGCGGGTAAGCGGAATCACGAAGAAAAACACGGACCCCTTGCCCGGGGTGCTCTCGAGCTCGAGTCGGCCGCCCATCAGATCGACGAGGCGGGCGCAGATCGAGAGTCCGAGGCCCGTGCCGCCGTAGCGGCGGGTCGTGGAGGCGTCGGCCTGGGTGAAGCGCTCGAAGATCCGCTCGCGCTTGGCCGCGTCGATGCCGATGCCGGTGTCGCGCACGCTGAACCGCACGAGCAGCGGGTCGCTCGCGGGGCCGGCGGCGGCGACGTGCAGCTCCACGCGGCCGCCAGCGGGGGTGAACTTCACGGCGTTGGCGAGGAGATTGAGCAGGACCTGGCGGAGGCGGTAGCTGTCGCCGGTGACGACGTCCGGCAGGCCGGGGTCGAGGGTGCAGGTCAGCCGGAGGCCGGCGACCTCGGCGCGCGACGCGACGAGGCTGGTGGTGTCGTTCACGACGTCGGCCAGCTGGAAGTCATGGTGCTCGAGCCGCAGCTGGCCGGCCTCGATCTTCGAGAAATCGAGGATGTCGCTCAGGAGCTTGAGCAGGAGGTCGCCAGACTGGGAGATGAGCCGCACGGACTCGCCGGCCTCGGCCGGCAGGTCGCGCCGGCGCTGCAGGAGATCGGCCGAGGCGATGATGCCATTGAGCGGCGTGCGGATCTCGTGGCTCATGTTGGCGAGGAACTCGCTCTTGGCCTGGGAGGCGGCGTTGGCCTGGATGGTGGCGGCCTCGAGCTCCCGCGTGCGCGAGGCGACGAGGCGGCCGAGGTTCTCGTTCATCGTCTGCGTCTCGCGCAGGGCCTGCTCGCTGCGGCGGTGGGCGGACTCGATGAGGCGGACGAGGGTGACGGCGAGGGCGAAGACGAAACCGAGGGCGAAGAAGCCGTCGCGGACCAGGGTGTTGGCGGCAAATCCGACGGTGCCGGCTGCCAACTCATCTTGGAAGTGGTGGTAGTGGTAGCCGAAATGGCCGGCGACGATCACACCGATCACCGTTATCGTCGTGAGGCGGGTGGCAAAGATGGCCGTGAGGAGCAGGAAAACGAGATCGAAGGCGAAGAGCTGGATGCCGGTGGCGAGTGGCTGCAGGGCCTCGGCGGGAATGAGCAGCGCAAGGTGCATGGGCACCGTCAGCCCCAGGGCGACGACATTGCCGGCGGCGGCGATTCGGCCGCGGAAGAGGTACCGCAGCGAAAGCAGCGCGCTGACGACGATGATCACGTTTAGGGCCAGCCGGATGCCGGTGCCCGGCGGCTGGAGCCACAGCACCTTGGCCACATTGAGCGGGATGAAGGCGACCACCAGGAGGTCGAACCAAGCCAGCATGGGCGCCTTGATCCCAGTGAAATGGGACTGACCTTGGTAGACGGCATCGAGACGACGCAGCCAGGCTTGGGGCGACGGCAGCATGAACGGGCGGAGCATGGAAACGGGTCACCGGGCTGCGACCCCAATCTACTGGGGAGTTTACCCTGTGCGAGTGAATGAAGGAGGCGTAGGCCGCGAGCTCGCTCGCGCTCCTTTGGCTGGCGCACGCAAGATAAAGCGCCCGCGAGCGGGCGGCCCACGGCGGCGTTGTTGGCGGGATCGACGGTCGATGCCGGTCGTGGGTTTACTTTTTGGCCGGACGGGCTACACTGGCGGTGTCAGCGCAAGTCCAGTCCAACCACAATCGTCAACCCAAGGAGGACATATGCCAGCGAACAAAGTCAGGGCATTCCTGGACAGCCGCGGGGCGAAGTACGTGACGATCCGGCATTCGCCGGCGTTCACGGCCGCGGAAGTTGCCGCGTCGGCCCACGTGGCCGGGCGCGATTTCGCCAAGACTGTGATGGTGTGGATCGGCGGCCACCTGGCGATGGTCGTCCTGCCGGCCAGCCGGCGCATCGTGCTGCATGACCTGCGCGAACTGCTCGAATCGCCGGAGGCCCGCCTCGCGACCGAGGGGGAGTTCCGCGACGAGTTCCCCGATTGCGAGCTGGGGGCGATGCCGCCCTTCGGCAACCTCTACGGCCTGCCGGTGTATGTCGCGGCCAGCCTGGCGGTGGAACCGGAGATCGCGTTCAACGCCGGCTCGCACACGGAGATCATCAAGATGGCCTACGCCGACTTCGAGGACCTCGTGAAGCCGACGGTGCTGGAGTTCATCACGAGCTGAGCGGCTGAGACTTCCTACGCCGAAAGGCGGAAGCGCCCCTGCGGGCTTGCGGCAGGGAGGGGCGAGCTGTTGTGCTGCAAATCACATGAGCAGCCCCTCCATGGAAACGCCGGCGGTTCCGGCCAAACCGAGATTCAGCCGGACTTTCTGGACGCTCAACACGATCGAGATGTGGGAGCGCCTCGCGTTCTACAACCTGCGCGTGATGGCGCCGATCTACATCATGCAGGCCGACAACCCGGGCGGGCTGCACCTGACGGCGATGGACAAGGGCACGATCTATGCGTGGTGGGCGGCGTTCCAATCCCTGCTGCCGATCGTGACCGGCGGTTTTGCGGACCGGTACGGTTTCAAGAAGACGCTGGGCTTCTCGGTGGCGATGATGATGACGGGCTACCTGATGATCGCCTTCCTGCGCGACGTCTCGTTCGTCAACAACTACTGGGGTTTCTTTCTGGGCGTGATGACGCTCGCGACCGGCACGGCGTTCTTCAAGCCGAGCATCCAGGGAGCCCTGGCGCTCAACCTCACGAAGGAAAACTCGTCGGTGGGCTGGGGCTTGTTTTACTGGGTCGTCAACGTCGGCGCCTTCCTCGGGCACTACCTGCCGTCACTGCTGTTGGCGCTGAGCGCGCTGCTGCCGGGGGCCCTGCACGCCGAGGCCAACTCGGCGGGGGCGTGGCGCAACCTGTTCCTCGCTTCGGCCCTGTTCTCGTCATTCAACCTCGCGCTGCTTTTCGTCCTGAAGGACACCCCCACCGGTGCGTCGAAGACCGAGTCGCCGTTCGCGGTCCTCTGGCGCACGATCGTGGGCATCCTGGAGGTCCGGCTGATCGCCTGGATGCTCATCATGTCCTGCTTCTGGATGATGATGTACCAGCTCTGGGACCTGCAGCCGAACTTCATCGCGGACTGGGTGGACAGCCGGAGCATGGCGGAGGGCCTGCGGTGGCTGCCGGACAATCTTTACAAGACTCTCGTGCAGCAGACCACGCGCGGACCGATGATCCCGCAGCAGGTGCTCCTGAGCGCGAATTCCCTCTTCATCATCATCGGTGTCGTCGGCATGGCGTGGCTCACGCGGCGCATGCGCACGCTGACGGCGATGTTCATCGGCATGATGCTGGCGACGACCGGCCTGCTGATCGCCGGGCTGACGACCAGCGCCTGGGTGCTGGTGCTGGGCATCCTGTTCTTCTCGCTCGGCGAGATGGCGACGGGGCCGAAGAAGAGCGAATATCTCGCGCTCATCGCGCCCCCCGGTAAGAAGGGCCTCTATCTCGGCTACGTGAATATCCCGGTCGGTGTGGGTGTCTACGTGGGCTCGAAGATTGCCGGCTACGTCTACGGCCAGTACGGCGAAAAGGCCGGCCTGGCGCTGCGCTATCTCGCGGAGCGCACCCAGCTGGGGGAGGGGCGCAATTGGGACGGCAACGTGGCCGGGCTCGAGCAGCTGCTCGGCGTGTCGCGTCCTGAGGCGATGTTGAAGCTGCAGGAGGTCACCGGGCTCGACGCCACCGCCGCGACGCATCTCCTGTGGGATACCTACCACCCGCACCTCTACGTCTGGCTCCCGTTCGCCGCGATCGGCGTATTGGCGGCTGTCGCCCTTTGGATCTTCGGCCGGATGGCGAAGAAGTGGTCGGATATGAATGCGTGAGGCGGGAGGGGATGCCTCAGCAAACCCGCCCGCGCTTGCCGGCGCGCTTGTTGGCGATGGGGTCGGCGCCGATCCAGCGCTCGTCAATGGGCTGGCTGGCGCGCTGGTAACGGGTGTCGGAGGACAGGCGCATGCGGTTCAGCTGGTTGTCCAGGCCACCGTGCACGAGGGTCATGCCAAAGGTGATGAAGTCGCCGGCCTTCCAGTCGGGCGCCGTGAGCCAGCGGCCGCCGAGCTTTTCCCGCAGTGAAGCGGGGTTGTTGCTCAGGTAGCCGGGGTGACTCCAGCCGCCCTGGTTGATGACCTTGTCGACCTCAGCCGGCCGGTTCTCGCAGTAGGCATCCACGTCGACCTCGAGGTAGTTCTTGATCCGGTCGGATTTCTGGTGCGAGCCCTCGAGCAGCATCACGCCGCCCATCTCGAGCGGCGTGTCGCCGTAGGGGATCCAGCAGGTGAGGAGCTGGTGGGTGCCGCGGCCCATATAGACGAGATCGCAGTGCGGCGTGGAGCCCTGGCCGCGGCTCATCGCGCGGAACCAGGTGTAGTCGAAGTGCCGCACCGGCTCGCCGAAAAGCATTTCATAGAAACCGAGGAGCTCCGGGCCGTAGACCACACGCTCGACGGCCGGGTTGTTGCGGGCGAGCTCGCCGTTGTAGTTGGAGGACTTGTCCGGATGCGCGACCGCGTCGATCACGGCCGCCTTGGGGTCAAGCAGGCCGGCGGCGGCCAGGCGCGTGCAGACCGAGAAGCGGGCGGCGAGGATGAGGTTAGGGTCGAAAAATCCCGGGATGTAGAGGTAGCCGTCTTCCGCCAGGCGCTCGCGCAGGGCGTCGGCATGGCCAAGGAGGGCGGCGGAGCTGCGCACGAAGCCGAAGGCATCGTCGGAGACATCGAGTTCATGACCGGCCGAGAAGAGAGGAAAGGTGACGGACATGGCGGGGATGGTACGGGTGTGGAGAAGGGCGAAAAGGTGGCGGCGGACCGAAGTCGCCGGAACGAAGGTGTGGTGATTGGCGGGGGTACGAAACCGAACTCTTTTCAAGCACTAGGTTCCCGACCCGACCGGGGCGAGGCTGTTTTTTCGGCACCGGGCTTGCCTGCCGGCAAAAGTGGCCAAGACTCGCCGACGCCATGAGTTCTGTTGCCGGTGGCACGCTTTCGCCCCTCTCGATCGAACAGGTCAACCTGCCATTTCTCGGTGCCCGGACAGATACGCACGCCCTGTTTCAATACGTGCTGCTGGGCGAAAAGAGCGGCGAGGGCCTGAAGTTTGCCATTCCCGGCTGGGTGGCCCTGCGCGAGCACCTCGAGCCCGGGGCGAAAGTGGCGTTTCACCTGCCCTTTCACCTGCACCGGGATTTCTACGACGAGGGCGAAGTCACGACGGTCGTCGCCGACCCGGCCCAGGGCGGTCAGCTGGCGCAGGCGCGGCTGACCGGCCGGTCGGCCCTGCGCTATCCGGTCTACGCCGAGCCGGGCCAGGGGCGGGTGGTTTTTACGGATACCGATGGCGGTCCGGCCGAGCCGGAGAACCTGGTGCGGGCGCTGCTGCAGGATTGCATGCTGACCAAGAGCGGTGTGCGGGTATACTTCAAGCACCTGGTGCCGTTGTTCTCGCGCATCACGCATTTCCCATCGGCCGACTACGCGCTCCTGCGAAAGAGCCTGCTCGCGGAGATCCGCGACCGCATCGCGGCGAACGAGGCCGCCTTTGACCGCTGGCATGAGCAGGTCGAGGCCGAGACCTTCACGATCGGTGACCTGCCGTCCGTCATCGACCTCGAGGCGGTGCGGGCGGCGGTGGAACCCGAGATCAACAACGAGCTGTTCGGCGCGATGTTCACCACGCCGGCGATCAGCCAGTACCTCAACGCCATCCGGCTGCTGGAGCGGAAGCTCTGTCTGAACTACAACACGCTCGTGCTGCTGTACGCCTCCGCGCTGCGCGGCTAGGGCCGCCGCTCCAGGCTGGCGACGAATTCTTGCGCAGTGTTTGCCGGCACGCCGGTGGCGAGACGCCAGTCGATCTCCTTGTCGGCCTCGAACCAGCACACGGCGGCGAGATCCCACGCGCGGGCCGTGGCGGCGGCCGCTCGGAGCCAGGCGGCCTTGTCGCCGCCGGTGGGCGCGCTGGCGCATTCGAAGACATGCACGGGCTGCCCCGGGGCGAGGGCCTGCAGTTCGCGAACGGCCGGGCCGAGCACCGATTCGAAGCTGCGCCAGGAACTCTGCCAGCCGTGCTTCGCCGGCGTCTGCGTGTCGCCCCAATTGTAGCCATCCACGCCAACCAGGTCCGCCCAGGCGGCGCCCGGATAGTACGCGGCAATCGTGTTCCAGCCGGCGTTGGGTGCGTTGCCCGACCCGGGGACCGACTCGGCATTGACGCAGAACGCGAATTGCACGCGCGCGGACGCCGGTCCCAGCGAATTGCGCACGCGGCCCACGACGTGGCGCCAGATCCGCTGGTAGGCGGCCGGGGCCCCCGGGCCATAGGCATCGCGGGTCACGCCCCAGTGGTAGCGGTTGAGATTGGGCTCGTGCATGAGGCGCACGATCACGCGACCGGGTTGGGCGGCGATGAGCGCGGCGCAGGCGTCGAGATAGGCGTCGTAGCGTCCATCGGTGATGGCGGCCTCGGTGAGGATGACCTCCGCGCCGTCGGCCTGCCGGTAGAACATCGGTTCCCACGTGACGACGGGGATGGCATCGGCGGCCGCGATCGTCGCGAGCGACTGCGCCAGGCCCGCGAGTCCGGGCTGGGCGTCGGCGACGGTCGCGGGCGGAGTCTCGGGCCATTGCTCGAAGATGACCACGAACCCGGGCCGGTGCCCGTGCGCAGTCGCGAGTGACGCCAGGCGCTCCGCCGCGATGGGCCGGCCGTCGAGGGCCACGCCGAAGCGCGCGGCGACTGGCGTCTGCCCCCCGGTGGCAGAGCACAAGGCGAGGCCACCGAGGGCGCCGACGCAGAGGAGCGCGAGAATGGGGCGCAGCATGGGCGTACTAGCTTTCGCTCCCGGTTTCGACGGTGGGCCAGTTGAAGTAGAGCGTCGTGCCCAGAATCAACACGTGGTACGCGCACCAGAAGCTGTTCACGGCCAGCGCCGCGACGGGCTCGCGCACGTAGACCAGCTGGTGCAGGCCCCAGACCAGCGCCACGAACGCAAGTGCGGCCAGGCCGAGCTGCGGCCAGAACATGCGCAGCGGCAGCGAGTCGCTGCGTCCCTTCGGCGTGATGCCGAAGGTCCCGCGCACGCCCAAAATGCCGAGGAGCGACGCCTTCATGTAGATGGGAAAGCTGATGCTGTTGAGCAGCAGGGCCGTGAAGATCTCGCCGGCGCGGTATTGGCGGCGCCGCAGGCTGTAGATGAACATGCCGAGCGAGAAGGCGATGTACGGCGCGAACACCGCCAGGAAGATATCGGGGTGCGCGAAGTAGGTGGGGACCCCGAAGAACAGGTACAGCATCGGGCAGAGGCAGAGGATGAAGAACGTCCAGCCGACGAAATAATGCGTGCCGGAGAGGAAATACTCCCACCATTTGGCCGGTGTGAGGGCGCGCGGGTTGCGGACAAAGGCGCCGACGATCGTGCGGAAGAGGCCGACCGTGCCCAGCGCCCAGCGGAACTGCTGCTTGAAATAGCCGCCGAGGTCCTCAGGCCCGAGGCCGAAGGCGCAGATCCGGTTGAGATAGGCGGAGCTCCAGCCGGTCGTGTGGAAGCGCAGGGACGTGGCGAAGTCCTCCGTGATCGAGGTGTGGTCGAACCCGCCGACGGCCATGAGCGCCTCGCGCCGGAAAAGGACGTTCGTGCCGCAGCAGAACATCGCGTCCTTGGTGCTCTTGCCCTCGCAGATGTACTCGTAGAACACGGCCTGCTGCAGGCCGGCGGCGCGGGCCACGCGGTTGACGTCGAAGTTGGTGTAGTACTGCGGCGTCTGCACGAAGGCCAGGCGCGGCTCGGCCTCCATGCGGGCCACCAGCTCCTCGACGAAATCGGGAAACGCGTTCATGTCGGCGTCGAAGACGACGACGTACTTCTCCGGCTCGGGCCGCGGCCGGTTCTGGAAGGGCAGGAAGCGGAAGCCCGGGCGGTGCGTGCCGGCGGTGAAGTCGAGCCAGTCGTTGATCATGCCGGCCTTGGCGTCGTGCCACTGGCGGCGGAACACATTGATGCCGAGCCGGCGGCAGAGCGCGTCCAGGGCGGCGCGATATTGTGCCATCTTCGCCGCATCCTGCTTCGGCAGGTCGTACCGCGTGTCGTCAAGCAGGTAGAGATGCTTGTTCGGATAGGTGAGGTTCCGGAAGCAGGTGAGCGTATCTTCGATGACCTCGAGCGGCTCCTTGTAGGCGGACACGATGATCGCCACCGGCGGATAGTGCGCGAGCACGGGCAGCGGTGTGCAGGCCGCGCGGGCCTTGGCGGGCTCGACCTTGCGCACGACCTGCAGGATGTTGAGGAAGTAGCCAAAGCCGTGCAGGAGGATGAACGCCTCGGCCAGCAGCAGGAGGCCGGCGACGACCTTCTCATACCAGGCGTAGTCGGCCTCGAGGAACAGCCAGGTGCGGACGATCAGGTAGGTGAAAACCGCGAGCAGCGTGGCGACGAGCGCGAGCGAAAGGAAGACCGTGGAGCGTTCGGCCGCGGGCGGGGTGGAGGCTGGGTCTGAGGTCGTCATCGATCTCAGAAGCGGCGGACCAGCCGCGCGAGCAGACGCTGGTCGTCCCAATCCTCGGTGCGGGTCAGACCGAGCCCGAGGCGGCCGACCCAGCGGTCCCGCCACTCGCGGACGTAGTCGAACGTGCAGGCGATGCCCCGGTTGCCGTCATTGCCGTCCGTGAACGACACGCGGATGTCGTACCAGCGTTCCGCGGCACCGATGAAGTGATCGGTGGCGAGATCGTGGCGCCATTCCAGCGTGAGCGTGGTCCCGCGGAACGACTGCGGCGTCCAGTAGGGATGGGTGATGTCAACCAACGTCGGCCCTGCGTAACGGTAGACGTTGGCGTGGTCGGTGTCCCGCGCCTCGAACGTGAGGATGGTCTTGAAGGTCCGCGGGTGGTCCGTCCACGTGTAGGCCGGCGCGATCCAGAACTGGCTTCCGGCGTTGGCATCGGAGTAATCGATTTGCGCCGCACGGACCTCGATCTCCAGGCGCCGGCCGACGGCCGCGGCGCCGCCGATCCACAGGTGCGTCGAGCGCACGCCGCGCGCGAGTGCGAAGGCATTGGCGAGTTCCTCGCGCACCTCGATGCCGGCACCGAGCCGCTGGCCGTCCGGCAGGGTGAGCCAACCCTGGACGCTGCCGGTATCCGCGATGTTGGCGCCGGCGTCGTCGGCGTCCTTGTGCGTGTAGTCGGCCGAGGCGGCGAACCAGTCGTTGAACACACCCTCGGCCGCGAGGGTGAACCCAGTGGCGCGGCTGGTAGCGGGCCGGGTGTCGGGTTTCTCGCGCCAGGTCCGCCAGGCGGCGGTGAGCCGGAAGCGGTCGTCGCGCACGAACTCGCCGCCGACGCTTGTGCCGAGTCGGCGGATGCTCGCGAGATCGTCGCGACCCTTCTCGCGGTAGGTTTCGAACTGCCCGAAGAGGAGCGGAGCCGATCGGCGGTCGCGACGGAACAGCGCCTTGCCGGCGAGGCGGTTGTTGGCGTCGAGTTCCAGCAGTCGAACCAGGGCCTGGCGCTCGAGGTGCCCGAGGCCCTGCGCCGCCCGGACCTGCGCATAATCGAAAATGGCCTCCTGGTTGCCCGGCGTCGCCTCGAGCAGACGCTCGTACGTGGCGGCGGCGCGGCCCCAATGACGGTCCCAGGCCTGCTGCTTGGCGCGGTTCTCCAGCCTGAAGGCGTGCTGCAGCGAAGGCAGAGCCCGGAAGACGGACCCCTCCGCGTCGATGAGATCGTACAACACGGCGGCCTCGTCACGGCGCTTGGCCCAACCGGCGACCCGCGCCTGCTCCAGCAGCGGCACGGGATCGGCGGGATTGAGGGCGCGCAGGGCGGCGTACGCGTCGAGCGAATCCTGGAAGCGGCGACCCCAGCCGAGCGACCGCGCCTGCTTCAGCCTGACCTGCCGGCTTTCGGGAAACTCGGCGGCCAGGGCCGCGAATTCGCGGTCCGCCTCCGCGTACTGGCCGTCAATGGCGAGAAACTCCGCCAGGTCGAGCCACGCGGCAAAGTACTCGGGGTCCGCCTCCCGCGCGGCGCGGAGGCTGCGGATGGCCTGGCCGAATTCTCCCCGGGCCGCAGACGCTCCCGCCTGTTGGTGGAGCTGTGGGGCACCGGTAGGCGCGACGGCATCGGCCGGGAGTGTTTCCGCCGCCGGAGCAGGGGCATTGTCCACCCCAGGCCGGTGCCGCTTGCGGGCTATTTCGGCCCGCGCGGCGAGCGCGGCCGGAACTCCCGGAACCTCGGCCAGCCAAGCATCCGCCTCGACCGATGCCTCCTCGAGGCGATCCATGGTGATGAGCAGGTTCAGCAGGTCGGCACGCACGGTTTGATCACCCGCCCGACGCGCCAGAGCCTTCCGGAACTCCGCCTCCGCGCCGTAGAAATCACCCCAGACGCGTCGGGCCCGGGCAAACCGCAGCGCGAAATCGTCGGCGGAGGCCGGCGCAGTTTTTTCCAGCGCGCGACGGAACAGGTCGCGCGCCGGTGCGGCATGCCCGCGGCCGACCTCGAGTTCCGCCCAATCGAGGAGCAATGCGGCATTGTTGGGATCGCGCTCGGACCGCTCCCGGATCAGGTCCACGAGCCTGGCGGCGGATTCGGGCTGGCGGGAAAGGCTGATGAGCGCGCGGGTGATTTCGTGGTCGTTGGGATGCGTGCGGGCGAGTTCCTCCAGCATGGGCAGGGCCGCCCGGCCTTGGCCGGTATAAGCAAGCGCAAGCGCGAGCGAGCGGCGGGCGCGTTCCTGGCTGGCATCGCGCGCGAGGGCCCGCTGGAGGAACGGCATGGCGGCCTCGATCTGGCCGGCGCGGAAGCGGGCTTCGCCGGCGAAGGTCAGGGCGGCGGCAGCGGGCTCGGCGGTTCCGGCCAAGTACGCGTCGCTGAGACGGATCGCCTCCTCGAGCCGCCCGGAGTCAAGATACGCCCCGGCGAGGGCAAGGGTGGCGGTGCGGTCATCGATGCGTGCCTCCGTCGGCACGACGGTGACGGCAGCCTCCTGCGCCACCAGGCAACCGGTGGTGAGGAGCAACAATGCCAGGTGCCGGAGACGCATCATGGCAGGGTCTGGCGCCAAGCGGCGATGGCTTCGTCGAATCGACCGGCCCAGCCCAGCGTCTGGGCGTAATGGCGTCGCACCTGCGCGTCGCCGGGCGCGGCGGTCAGCAGCGTCCGGTATTCGGCCAAGGCCTCGTCGTAGCGCTTCTGCCACGCGAGTGCCCGCGCGAGCTTGAAGCGCGTCGCGCCGTCGTCGGGCGTGGCGGCGAGTACCTGGCGAAAGATTTCGGAAGCGACGGCGAAGTCCTTCCGGCCGAGCAGCAGGTCGGCCAGCAGCACGGCCGCCGCGGGCGGCAGGGCGGCACGATCGACCTCACCCAAGACGCGAATCGCGTCTTCGGATCGCCCGGCCCAACCCAGCACCTGGCCGTATTCGATCATGAGCTCGACGCGGCCCGGCTGGGCGGCGAGGACGCGCTGGTATTCGGTCAGCGCTTCGTCGTGGCGGTGGGCATATGCGAGGACGCGTGCCAGTTCGAGGCGGGCTTCCGAGTCTGGAATGGTCTCCTGCGCGGCGGACGGCACGGAGAAGGCGGGCGGCGGCACGGCCGGCGGCGCGGCGCAGACGGCGGTGGCGGCGAGAAGACAGGCGAGCAGGGCGGGGGAGGTTTTCATTCGCCGAGGTAGTTGCGGTAGGCGTGGATGGATTCCGCGTAGCGCTGCTCCCACGCCAGGTTGCGGGCCAAGGCGAGGCGGGCGGTGCGTTGGGCGGGGTTGAGGGCGAGGGCGGCGGTGAACACGGCGATGGCCTCGCCGCGGCGGCCGGCAAAGGAAAGATACTGGCCAAGCAAAGTGTGGAGATCAGCGGCATCCGGTGCGCGCCCGAGGGCAAGGTGTACGCAGGCGATCGCCTCATCCAACTGGCCGGTTTGCTGATGGAGATCGGCGAGGCTCACGAGTTCGGCCAGCGGCAGGTCCTCCCGCGGGCCGATCTGGGCGATGAGGGCGAGGCCGACCTCGGGTTGCCGCAGATTTTGCGCGAGGCCGACGGCCAGCGCGCGGAGCTCCGCATCGGCGGGATGAGCCTGCAGGTGAGTGCGCAGCAGCGCGAGGGCCGCGGCGGGCTGTCCGCTGCGGACGAGGGCGAGCGGTTCATTCCGCGACAGCTCGGGCGAGGAATACCCATCCGCACGGGCCGCGGCATAGGCTTCGGCGGCGCGGGTGAAATCCTGCTGCGCGTAGGCGCGTTCGCCGTTCCGGAAGGCGATGGCATCGCGTCGGATCACGCGATAGGCGAGATGCGTGCCGACCGCCAGCGCGACGAGCGTCAACCCCACGCCAAGGGCCTGACGGCGCTTGGCGGCTGACGTGGACGTCTCCGACATGGCGGAAAGGCGCTCAGCCGCTGCGTGCGAGATCGGTCGCGATCGCCGCATCCGCAGCGACCGTGAAGATCCGGTCGAGCCGCGTCAGCTGGAAGATGGGCTGCAGCTTGGCCGGCATTTCGCAGAGCACGAGCCGACCGCGGGGCGGGGCGAGGGTCTTGTGGAGGGAAATCAGGGCGCCAAGCCCGCTGCTGTCGATCTGCTCGAGCCGGCTCAGGCTGAGCACGACCCGGAGCTGGCCGCGATTGGCGAGGTCGACGACGGCGTTTTTGAGGACCGGGGCGGAAAGGGCGTTCAACTGCGGTCCCGCCGGGCGAACGAGGACGCAGCCTTCGAGCGTCTGGATTTCGGGGTCGGTACTCACGTGCGGCCCAGCGTACCGGATGCACGGGTGCTGTCCATCCCGGAGCGCGACCCGCCACCGAAGCCAAGCGCGCGAGTGCGGACTTGTTCGGCCGCGGCGAACCTGCACACTGGCCGGGATGAACGGCAGCAACCCCGGGTCGAGCCCGGCCCCGATGGAATGGGCCTGCACGCAGGTGCCGCGGGACTTGGCGGCGGTGGAACCCGCGCTCGGTCAGCTGTGCGCGTGGCTGCAGGCCCGCGGTGTCGAGGCCGGACCGGCGTTGGATGGGGCGATGCTGGCGGTGACCGAGGCGTTGACCAATGCGGTTCGCCACGGCCAGGGTCCGCGCGATGCGGTCGTGCGCCTGGCGTGGGCCTGGCGGGACGGCGACCTGGAAGTCGAGGTTTCGGAGCCCGGGCACTTCGTTCCGGCGACCGATTGGAGCGCACTGCCGGCGAATGTGCTGAGCGAGGGCGGGCGTGGTGGATACCTGATCACCCAGCTCATGGATGGCGTGGAGCACCGCAATGGCGGCGGGCGCCACGCGCTCGTCCTTCGAAAACGGTTGCCCATCAGTGCGGTTGCAGGCCAATCGGCGGCAAGCGAAGCCGAATTGGCGGCCATGACGGAGGAATTGGGGCACGCCTACGAAACGATCGCGGCACTCTTTCACTTCGCGGGCTCGCTGGCGACGGCACCGGGACTGCAGGCACTGGCTGATCGGAGCTTCGAGCGCTTGTTGCCGATTGTCGGGGCTAACGCTGCCTGGGTGCGGCTCCTGGCTGACGATGGTTCCTTGCATCTGCTGGCGGCGGCGGGTGGGAACGGATTGCCGGAGGCGCTGCCGGCGAAGTCCGCGACCGTCGAGATGGCGGTGGCGCAGTCGGCCCGCGAACAAACGCTGGCCCGGCGCGCAGCGCTGGCGGTGACCGATCCGCTGCGGGCCGGGGCGGGTTGCGCGTTCGTCTGTCCGTTTTCCTTCGAGGGTCGCCTGCGCGGGGTCGTGACCGTGACGCGGTCCGACGATGCCGGCGGATTCTTCACGGCCGGCCAGATCGGGCTGGTGCGAACGCTGGCTGAGTTCCTCGGCATCGCCTGCGGGAGTTCCGACTTGCAGACGCAACGGCAGCAGGCCGAACGCGCCGAGCGCCAGTTGGAATTTGCCGAGCAGGTGCAGCGCGGGCTGCTGCCGGAGCGTATCCCGTCGCATCCGGTCTGGCGTGTCTACGGCGTGTGCGCGCAGGCGGCGG
Source organism: uncultured Opitutaceae bacterium (assembly GCA_964355715.1). GTDB lineage: Bacteria > Verrucomicrobiota > Verrucomicrobiia > Opitutales > Opitutaceae > UBA2377. The sequence continues at coordinate 73,017 of CAYHEW010000018.1, forward strand.
AAGTGGGCGGGGATTTCTTCGATGTCATTGACCTTGCCGACGGACGGCGTGTGGCCGTGATCGCCGACGTCATGGGCAAGGGCATGTCGGCCGCGCTCCTGGCAGCCACGTTGCGCTCGGCGCTGCGCGCGCATGCGCCGGCCGCGGATGGTCCGGCGGCGCTGCTCAACCGGGTGAACCGGCAGTTGGCCGGCGACCTCCAGCATCTCGAGATGTTCATCACCGCGCAGGTGGTCGAACTGGCTGCGCATGGCGGCACGTTGGCGTATGCCAGCGCCGGGCATTGCCCGATCCTCCAGGTCGAGCCCGGGCAACCGCCGCAGTGGTGGGAGGAGGGCGGGCTGCCGCTCGGCGTGGATGCGAACGAGAACTACGCAGCCATGACGATGCCGGTCACGCGCCGCGCCTGTGTGCTGCTCATGACCGACGGCGTGCTTGAACACGAGGACGAGACCGGCCGTGAACTGGGGCGGGAGGGCCTCCTGGCAATGCTCGGACGCTGCGCCTCGTGTGGCGATCCCGCCAAGGCGGGGCCGGGCTTGCTCACGGCGCTGCGGGAGCGCTCGGCCGGCCGGCCGCCGCGCGACGATTGCACGCTGGTGGCGATTGGCCAGCGTCCGGAGGTGGCATCATGAAAAGCCTGCTCATCGTGGACGACGAATCCTTTATGCGGCGGTTGCTGCAGCAGACACTCAGCCGTGCCGGCGCCCGCATCCGCCTGGCCGAAAGTGGCGATGCCGCGCTGGCCGCCCTGGCGGTGGAGCCGGCCGACCTGCTGGTCATCGACGTCAACATGCCGGGTCGCGACGGATTGGAAACCGTGACGGCCGTGCGGGCAGACCCGCGGTTTGCGGCGATGCCGGTCATCATGTTGACGGCTGGCGGTCTGGCTGACGTGCGCGCGCGCGCGGCGGCGCTGGGCGTCGCCGCGTTTTTCACCAAGCCCTTCAGCCCCGCCGAGATGTCGGCCGAGGCAAAGAAGCTGCTGGGGACCTAGCCTGCGACTGCGCTCAACCCTTGGCCGGGAGCGGGAGGTTGAACTCCTTCAGGATGGCTTCGATCTTGCCGGCGATGTCGGCCTTCGGGTCGCCCGGGTGCAGGCCGGCGTGGCGGACCGTGCCGTCGGGGGCGATGATGGCGACGTAGGGAATGCCCATGATGCCGTAGTCGGGATTGAAGACCTGCTGCTCGCTGAAGACGACGTCCCAGGTCATGTCCTTGGCCTTCATGAAGGCGGGCATGAGCGACATCTCCTTCTCGGGGTCGCCCTTGGTGTCGATCTTCGTGGCCTCGAGGTTGGCGACGTAGCCTTGGATGCTGGTGACGCCGAGGAACGAGACGGGGGCGCCCTTGAAGTGGGCGACGTGCTCGCGGACCTGCGGGAACGAGCGGATGCACGGGCCGCACCACGTGGCCCAGAAGTCGAGGACGACGACCTGACCGCGAAGGTCGGAGAGCTTGGCGAGGCCGGCGCGGCTGGACCACTTGAAGGTGAGCTCGGGAGCGGCGGAGCCGACGAGGGTGGCCTGCACGGCCTTGGCCTTGGCAGCGCGATCGAGCATGGCGAGCATGCGGTCGGCGTCCTTGGCCGCCTTGGTGTCGGCGTGATTGGCCTTCACTTGGTCGATGACAGCGCGGCCGGCGGCCTCGTCGTCGAGGACCTGGATGAGGACTGAGGCCTTGGTGACGAGGGCGTCAGCTGAAGCGGCCGCATCGGTGTCCTTGAGCTTGGCCGCCAGCGCGTCGAGTGCGGCCAGCTCGGGGGCGAGGGCCTCGGCGGTTTCCTGGCCGGCGCGGAGCTTGGCCTTGACCTGATCGACGATGGTTTCGAGTTCGGACTTTTCAGCGGGTGCCGCCGGAGCGGCCGCCGGGGTCTGGGCGCCGAGTGGCGCGAAACCGATGAGGCCCAGCGTGAGCAGGGCAAGGAGGGTGCGGAAGGAAGGCATGGCCGGAATGAAAGCGAAAGTGCGCTGCGCGCAAAGGAAAACCCGGTGGTTGATACTTTTGGATGAAGGCTCGAAGGATGGCCACAAGAGGCGCAAAAGGCACAGAATTCAGAGGGATTGTCTTGGGCCTTTTGCGCCTCTTGTGGCCACCCTCAGGTTTCCACATTCACATCCGTGAAACCCGTGGTTTGTCAGACCTTCATCGCAGCGGCGAGGGCGGGGTCGGCGCCGATGGTGCCGACGAGGGTGTTGACGTAGGTGGGCTGGCGCACGGCAGCGAGGGTCTGGCGGGCGGCCTGGGCGCGGTCGGACAGCGGGAGTCCGGTGTCGGCGCGACGCGCGAGAAAGGACTCGAGGTAGCGTGCGTGCTTTTCCCAAAGGATCGCATCGACCGTCTGCTGCGCCTGGAGCCGGGTGCGGTACCAGTCGGAAGCGAGGACCTTCTCGCGGTCAAAGAGCGCGCGGAAGGCGGGGTCGTCGACCGTGCGACCTTCCCAGGTGCCGTCGCGCATGAGATGCAGGAGGGCGCGTAACGGCGGGACCGCATCGGCCACGGAGCTGTCGGCGAAGTAATGCTCCACGGCGGTGCGCATGGCGCTGACAATGTTGTCAATCGAGTCGGCGTACACCGCCGGATCCTGCAGCTCGGGCCGGAGCATGTCGGGCTCGAAGACCGAGCCGGGATCGCCGAGCACGCGGCCGCAGAAGGTCTGCACGAAGCGCTCGGTGATGCGCCAGCCAAGGCGGCTTGCGGGGTACGTGCGACCCTCATGGACGAAGTCGGCGCAGCGTTCGAGGTGGCCGGCCTTGATGAGGAACTCCGGCGTGCGCTCCTGCGGCGTCATGCGGCACCACAGCTCGGGCACGAGCAGGCTGATGTCGTGGTCCACGCGGTAGCGCGGCCCGATCGTGCCGGCGACACTGGCGAAGATGGGCAGGCCGGTGACGAGGAACGACACGAGTGCGGCGTTGAGGTCGTGGATGGGAGGCAGGGCGTTGAACGGGCCCTTGGTGAGCGCGCCCTCGGAGCCGGCGCCCGTGGTGGAGGGCGACTTGCCGGTGAGGCTGGCGATGAGGTCCATGAACGCCTCGGGCAATTCCTGGTAATGGATGGGGCCGTAGGCGCAGAGCGGGCGGACGCCCTTGTCGGGACCGTTCTGGCGGCGACCCATGAGGACGGCACCGACCGGAAAGAGCGCGGGTGTGTCGACCGGCAGTTCGCGGTAGAGCTGGGCGCCGAGATGCGCGAGGTAGGTGCCGCGCGGGTCCTCGAGGTCGGGGCGGTACTGGAGGTAGCGCGGGTTCTTCGAGGGTTTGCCGTCGACGAGGCGCGGGTGGGCGGAGGAGACGAGGTAGGCGGGCTGGTTCTCGGCGAGGAAGGCCTGGAAGAGCTGTTTCACCGGTTCGGTGAAGTGCTCGAAGCCGAGCGTGTCCTCGACGATGGCGGTGGCGGCGGCGCGGGGCAGCGGCTCGTAGTTGGAAAGGAAATTGCCGGGCTGGGCGAAGTCGCGCTCGGTGCGGCGGTCGTAGCCGCGGTGGATCGCCTCGTCGGGCCGCTGGAAGAGGTGCTGCTCGCAGTTGTGGACGAGCTTCACGGCACCTGATTTCGCGTGGGCAGGCAGGCCGCGGATCGCGGCGGCGGGGACGACGGTGGAGGCGGTGATGTCGTCCTCGACCTGGATCTTGCAGGCCGGGTAAAAATCCTTGCGCAGGCCGAAGATGCGCCAGTTGCCGTCGGGCGTGAAGCCGATGCGCAGGTAGTGAGTGAGAAGCTTCTGGCCCTGGAACTTGAGCTCGTTGCCGGGGCGACCGTTGATCGTGTCGACGCTGAAGTGCTGGCGCCAGTCGGCGCCCCAGGCGGGCTGGTAGATACGCTTGATGAGGAGGACGATGTCGCGGATGTAGCGCGGGATCGACGCGAGCCAGGTGTTGTACTCGATCGTGTAGTCCGGGCTCGGGCTGAGGAGCTTGACGACCGAGCCAAGCGAACGCTCAGGGCTCAGCAGCGGACGGCTGTGGGTCGGGCGGCGCTTCGGATCGTGGAAGCGGTCGGTGTAGTCGCGCTGCAGGATCGCGTCGACGGCCTCGAGGTCGTGCACGGCGTCGGCGACGAAGACCGGTCCGGTGATGGTGGCGTCGGCAATGGATTTCGAAATCTCGGATTTGCCGCCGCCGGAGACGGTGCAGGGCTTGTGGCAGAGGAGGCCCTCGGCGGCCGTGCCGGCGAGGCGCCAGCGCCGGCGTCCGTCGGAGGGCTTGACCATGGCGACCTTGTAGCCGGACGGGAGGACGTAGGCGATGCCGGGCAGGAGCTTCAAGCTCTGGTCGGCGCCGGCGGTGTCGCGCCAGGTGATGCGCTGTTCGCGCAGGCTGAAGCGGGCGTCCTGCGGGACGTAGTGGATGTCGGGAAAGAGCCGGTCGCGGGCCCAGCCGCCGGGCTGCAGCTCGGCGCGATCGCCGAGGAGGCCGAGGGCGCGCTCGAAGGTGTGACCGACGACGGGGACGTAGGAGCTGAGCTGGAAGTCCTCGCCGAGATCGTAGCTGGGAAAGGCGATGGCGCCGCCGGCGTGTTCCTCCTCGGCGCGGCCGAAGAGATTGGCGGCGAAACTGATCTGGGTCTTCACCTCCTTTTTGCAGTAACCGAAATAGTTGTCGGAGATGAGCGTCACGATCACGCCCGAGGCGTCGCGCGCGGTAAGCTTGAAGGCGCCGCCGTCGTTGTATTTTTCGGCGTCGTCGCGCCAGCACATGCCGTCGCGGCGCTGGCGTTCGGTGGCGTCGGCCCACGTGGGGAGGCCGAGTTCGCGCTTGGTGAAGCTGGTGAGATGCGGGGCGAGGATGACGCAGCCCGTGTGGCCGGTCCAGTGGGCGGGATCGAGGGCGGCGTCGTTGGCTGGTAGGGTGGGGTCACCGGCGTTGCCGAAGATGCGCTCGACGAAGTCGAGGTTGGCCACGAGGGCGCCGGGGGCGAAGAAGCGGATCTCCATCGAACGTTCGTCGCCGTAGCCGGGCACGGCGGGGCAGACCACGGGCCGGAGCAGGAGCGAGACAAGACTGCCGGCGGGGCGCTCGACCGTGGCGGTGTACGGGAGGCGAAGCAGAGTGGCGGGCGGATTGAGGGCGCGGCGGAGGAGGGCGCCGAAGACGGCGAGGGGGACAGCCTTCTTGTCATTGGGGATGGGGAGGCCGCCCTCGGCGACGTGGAAGGTGCCCTGCGTGGTGCGGCGGTCGGCGCGCGGGTTGTGGAGGACGCCCTGGCGGACGCGGTACGAGGTCAGGATCTCGCTGGCGTGCTCGTCCTTGTCCGGCGGCAGCGAGAGCAGGCGCGCGAGACCGGGTCGGTCGAGCACGAGCGTGGAGGCGGGCAGGCGGGGCGCGCCGCCCGCGGATGCGAGGTAGCGTTCGAGGAAGGCCTGGATGCGGCCATCGACGGGTGCAAGGGCATCGGCGCCGTCGCTGGGCAGGGCCGGCAGGCGGAACTGCAGGCGGGCGGCAAGGTTGGCGTCGGCGGAGCGGGTGTAGACGGAAAGGTCGGTGACAGGCATGGCGTGTAGAGCGCCCGGCCGCCGTCGTGACGACGCGAGCACACCAGCGAAAGGAGCAGGTTGCGTGCTAGCAAGCCCGCCGTGGGGCATAAGGTTCGGACGGTGGGATCACGGACTAGCCAAAAAGAAACCCCGCGTCTCGCGACGCGGGGTTTCGCCCAATACGGAGCAAACGAAGTCTTACTTCTTTTTGAGTTCGGCGACGGCGGCCTGCGCGGCGGCCAGGCGGGCGACCGGCACGCGGTAGGGCGAGCAGGACACGTAGCTCAGGCCGAGCTTGTGGCAGAACTTGACCGAATCCGGATCGCCACCGTGCTCGCCGCAGATGCCGAGCTTGATGTCGGGGCGGGTCTGACGGCCCTTCTTGATCGCGATCTCCATGAGCTGGCCCACGCCCGTCTGGTCGATCGAGGCGAAGGGGTTCTTCTTGAAGATCTCGGCCTCCTGGTAGGGGGCGAGGAAGGATCCGGAGTCGTCACGCGACATGCCGAGGCAGGTCTGGGTGAGGTCGTTGGTGCCGAAGCTGAAGAACTCGGCGGTCTGCG
>CAYHEW010000019.1:0-78115 GCA_964355715.1 uncultured Opitutaceae bacterium
CTCGCGCGTGCCGCCGAGCATGGCGGTGGTGACCGCAGTCGAGGCGACGCGGACGAGCAGCACATGGTCCAGGCCGACGCGGTTGAAGGAGTTCTCGAGCGCGAGGATGCCCTGGATCTCGTGGGCCTTGACCATGGCGGCGAGGACATCGCGTACCGTGATGGCGGATTGCGGAAGGCGGATTTCGGATTGAAACGCGGCGGGCTTCGCGCCGGTGGATTGGTGGCGGCTCAGCCAGTCGGCGACGGCCAAGATCGCGCCGAGGTTGTCGGAGGGGTGGCCCCATTCGGCGGCAAGCCAGGTGTCGTTGAAATCGAGCCAGCGGACGATGGTGCCGATGTCGAATGCCGCCTGCACGGGATCGAGCTCGTGCGCCGTGCCCGGGACGCGCGCGCCGTGGGCGACGGTGGTGCCGGGGACGACGGGGCCGAGGAGCTTGGTGCAGGCGGGATACGCGAGGGCGAGGATGCCGCAGGCCAGCGTGTCGGCGAGGCACCAGCGCGCGGTGTCGAGCGCCTCGTCGCTCGCGATGCGGGCGTTCAGGGCGTAGTCGGCGAGGTCGACGAGCAGGGGGTCGGGGGCGGGGCGGACGTTCGAAATCGGGGAGGACATGAAAGAGAAAGATCAGCGTTGGTCGATCGGCAGGTAGGCCCGGTCCTCGGGGCCGGTGTACTGCGCGCTGGGGCGGATGATCTTGCCGTCGACGCGCTGCTCGATGACGTGCGCGGCCCAGCCGGCGGTGCGGGCGAGGACGAAGAGCGGGGTGAACATCGCGGTGGGCACACCGAGCTCATGGTAGGCGACGGCGCTGTACCAGTCGAGGTTGGGGAACATGCGCTTCTCACGCATCATCACCTGCTCGATGCGCTCGGCCACGGCGAAACGGTCGAGATGGCCGGATGTGGTGCAGAGCTCGCGGGCGATCTCCTTGATGATGGCGTTGCGCGGGTCGGCGACCGTGTAGACCGGGTGGCCGAAACCGATGACGATTTCCTTGCGGGCCAGGCGGGCGAGCAGGTCGGCCTCGGCCTCGTCGGGCGTGCGGTACCGCTGTTGGATCTCGAAGGCGACCTCGTTGGCGCCGCCATGCTTGGGTCCGCGCAGGGCACCGATGGCGCCCGTGATGCAGCCGTACATCCCGGAGCCCGTGCCAGCAATGACCCGGGCGGTGAAGGTCGAGGCGTTGAACTCATGCTCGGCGTAGAGGACGAGGGAGCGGTCGAGCGCGCGTACGTGGGCGGGATCGGGTTCGCGGCGGTGCAGGAGGCGCAGGAAATGCGCGGCGATGGTCGGGTCGTCGGTCTCGACCTCGATGCGTTTGCCGGTCGTGGCGAAGTGGTGCCAGTACAGCAGCATCGACGGGAAGCAGGCGATCAGCGTGTCGGCGATGCGGCGCGCGACCACGGGATCCTTGGGTCCGCTGCCGTCGGGCGCCGACGGCTCCGTGTCCATGGCGCCGAGCGCCGAGCAGCCGGTGCGCAGCACGCCCATGGGATGCGAGCGCGCGGGCAGCTGCTCGAGGATGGCGCGCAGCGGCGCGGAGAGTCCGCGCAGGCCGGCGAGGCGCATCCGGTACGTGGTGAGTTCGGCGCGGTTGGGCAGGTGTTCGTGGATGAGGAGATGGGCGATCTCCTCGTAGGTGGCCTGGGTGGCGAGGTCGGCGATGTCGTAGCCGCGGTAGTGCAGGTCGTTGCCGGAGTGGCCGACGGTGCAGATGGCGGTGTTGCCGGCGACGACGCCGGAGAGGGCGACGGATTTCTTGGGCCGGTGGGTGAGCACGGGGTCAGGGCTCATGGTGGGGTGGGGTTGCCGCGCAGCATCACACATCGCCGGGTCGCGGCAATGAGAAGGTGCGCCGAAAACGGAGAGTTACGCCAAACGTAGGAGCGGCTTTACGCCGCTCCTAACGGGGCGCCACCGGCGCGAGCGCCACGCGGAAGCCGATGAACTGACTGCGGACGTCGGGGTTGTTCCACGTGCGGTGCGCAGCGCGGCAGGACACCGGCGGGCTGTGCCAGCTGCCACCGCGCACGACCCGGTCGATGCCGTCGGTGGCGCCGGCCGGATCCTTCGCCGCCTTGGCCTGCAGCGCGGAGACCGGGTGGTCGCGGCACCACTCGTAGACATTGCCGAGCATGTCGTGGAGGCCCCAGGCGTTGGGTCGCTTCTGCGCGACGGCGCGTACGCCGGCCAGACCGCCCGGGTATTGCTTTTCCGGCCAATCGGCCGTGTCCCAGCCGCGGCCGCGGTAACCGACGCTGCTGTTGCCGGCATACCAGGCAATCGCGTCGAGTTCGGGTGCGTGGTTTTCACCGCGGATCGTCAATGGACCCTCGTACGTGGCCTCCGGACTGCCGGCGCGGCAGGCGTATTCCCACTGGGCTTCCGTGGGGAGGGTGAAGGCGTAACCCTGCGGCAACCAGCCCTCGGCCCGGGCGCGTTCGTTCAGTCGCGCACAGAACTCCACCGCCTCGCGCCAGGTCACGAAATAGACCGGCACGTCGTCCGCCGTGCCCGCGAGGAGCCGCGTGGCGGTGGCCTCGGCGGGGAACGCCAGTCGCGCCTGGTCGGCGAGATCGGCCCCCATGACCGCGCGCCACTGGGCGTGCGTTACCTCGGTGCGTCCCAGCCAGAACGGCTGCGTGAGCGTCACCCAGGCCTGCGGGCTCTCAAGCACGGTATGCCCCGGTTCGGCAAACGGGCTGCCCATGCGAAAGGTGCCGGCCGGAATCGGCTGCATGGTGAGGGCAAGGGCATCGAGGGTGAATGGCTGGCCAGGAGCCGGTGGCGCGAACGCGAGGCGGCCGACCGTGGCCGGCAGGCGACTGGGCGGTGGCGGCGCCTCGCGCGTGCAGCCGGCGCCGGCGAGGATGAGGCTCGCGGCAAGCACGACGAGACCGAGCCGGCGGCTGATGGCTGGAGCGTGCATGGCGGCAGTCATTCGCTTGCGGCGACCTCGCCGCGCGCATCGAGGTACATCATCGTGGTGTAGTCGCCAACGTACTCCTTGCGCCAGTAGTGCCCGGTCGCGCGGTAGGTCGCGATGTCGGTCATCACGTAACGGTAGGTCGGAATGCGCACCATCGTCGGCGGCCGATCCGGGAACGGATCGCTGCGGAACTTGGCCATCACGGGCGGCGAGCGGCGCAGAAGCTGGGCGGCGACCGATTGGTACAGGGTCGGATCGGTCGAGCTGATCATCGTGCTCTGGAGGATCGCCTCGAATCGCGGGTACCACGGTGCGATGAACGGCGGGATGCGATCCACGCGCTGCACTTTGTAGTGGTACTCGTAACTGCGCCAGGTCTCGCCGCCGTCGTTGGAGCCCATGAATTCCACGTCGTAGCGGATCTTCGGCAGGTTGCCGAAGAGCGCGTACGAATTCATGCTGCGCCAGTTGCCGAAGAGCAGGTCGATCGGCTCGTTGATGAACGTCGGCACCCGCTCGACCGGGATGCGGTTGGGCGCGACCAGGTGAAAGTAGAGGCCGAGGGCGAACTGCGCTCCCAGTGCCCAGCGCAGCCCGTGCTTTGCCCAGGGCCGCGACGGGCGGATGGATGCCCCGGCCGTCCGGGCCAGCAGGCGCTCCGCGAACCGGGCCAGGCCAATGCGACGCAGGAGACTCGCGAGCATCTGGTCGTCGAGGAGCACCAGGCCGAGCGCGATCGCGGCCACGTTCAGCCAGCCGAAGTTGCACGTGATCTGAATGCCGCCCTGCAGGGCGCACCAGCTCCAGAACGCGACCCACCGCCCCCTGCGACCGCAGAACACGGCGAGGAAGGGCGCCGGGATCTCCGCCACAAAGGTGACGAGGATCTCGAACACATGGAACGCATGCGGCAACTGGTGAAACGTGAACCCGATGATCGTCGGGAACGGCGCCGTCTCGTACATCACGTCCATCGCGGTAAAGTCGCGCCACATCGCCGCGCCGAAGACGAACTTCGCCAACCCGGCCTCGAACATCAGCCGGATGAACATCCAGCGCAGCGCAAACACCGCGATCCGGCGCGGCGCGAGGCCCACCCCGAGCCCGGGCCGCAGGCCGGCCGGCGCGAGCGGTATGCAGAGCAGCGCGACCTCGAGCATCAGCTGGTCTGGCTGCGTCGCGGAGAAGAAGTGGCTCAACGCGACAAACGAAAGGAAACAGGCCCAGGAGACGAACAACGCCATCCGCGGCCAGAGATTGAACACCACGGCCACCGCCGCGATGAACCCGGTCCATTCCAGCAGCGTGATCATCCCCGGGGCGTGGCTGAGCCAGAACAGGCTCGGCGCGCGGAGGAAGCCGACCAAAGCGTTCGGGTGCAGCTCCCGCAGCGCATCCATGATGACTGGTACCGGCGCCACGCCTTCGGGTCCAAGCAGCACCGCGCTCTCGGCGATGATGTTGCCGAAGATGAGCAGATAGACGACGCCCACGGCCCGCAGGATGATCCACCGCGTCCACAGGTGCGTGGCATCGCCTTCCCAGGCGCTGAAGTCTTTCAGCTCACGCCAGAGGTAACCTGCCAACCGCTTAGGGGCATCGCGGACCGGTATCGCCACAGCGGGCCTGAATAGGTAGGGGGTTTACCCCTGGCAACGGGAAAGCGGTCGCGCTCAGACCGCACGCGTTCAGTCTTCGTCCACTGGCGGGCTTGGCAGGTGCGCATGGAAGCCCATTTCGCGTTTCGGCTGCTCCATCGCTGCCGCCGGCGGATCGAGCAAGGCCATGATCCGTTGCAGGACTCCGACGATGGCCGTCTCATGCGTGTCGAGGCGGGTCGTGAGTTCCTTTTCCAGTGCCGCCAGTTTGCGCGCCAGTTCACGCGTGTCGCTGAGCGCCGCCCGCATCTTCACAAATGCGCGCACCACGAAGACGCTCATCTGCACGGCCTGTGGACTCTTGAGGATGGTGGCCGCCATGATGGCGCCGTGCTCGGTGAAGGCGTAGGGCAGTGACTGGAGGCCGCGATGGCGTTGGGTCGAACCGGTCACAAATTGTGACCGGTTCTGTGCAAGCGCTTCATTTTCAGTTAATTGAAATATGAAGTCGCGGGGGAATTTATCGCGGTTTCTCCTTACCGCTTGGTTGAGTACCTTGGTCTCCACGCCATAGATCGTGGCGAGGTCGACATCGAGGATCACGCGTTCGCCGCGGATCGTGCGAATGACAGAGCTGATGGCCGTATCAAAGCGCCAACGGCGCGGTTCATAACAGCCTGGGGCAACGCCCCAGGTGAACATTTGGTATTGGTCGGAGGGCTGAAAGCCCGTTCCAATGGGTCGGGCCTTCAGCCCTCCGGATAATGGGAACGACACTTACCCGGGGTTGCACCCCGGGCTATTATAGGGCGCACCTTTGGTGCACGATCCGTCCCGTTGCGCCGTTATTGAATACCCTTCGGCGGAGTGTAGCCTAAGGTGGCGTAGAGATCGGCGCGCGTCTGCATCTTTGCCACGGCGGCCTGCTGCGTGCCGTCGCGACGAAGCGCGGTGTAGAAATCCAGAGCGGCCGCGGCGGCGGCGCGCGAGGCGCCGAGAGGGTAGAGGGCGAGGGCGATGCCGACGGAGCGCAGTTGCTCAACCGTGAACAAGGGCGTCTGACCGAACTCGGTTAGGTTCGCCAGCACCGGCACCTGCACCGCGGCCGTGAACGCGCGGTAGTCGTCGAGTGTGTGCAAGGCCTCCGCGAAAATCATGTCGGCTCCGGCTGCGACGTACGCCTGCGCCCGCGCGATCGCGGCCGGCACGCCCTCGACACCGGCGGCATCGGTGCGCGCCATGACCACGAAGTCGGGATCGGGCTTACCCGCCACGGCGGCGCGCACGCGGGCGACCATCTCGTTTGCCGGCACGAGGTGCTTGCCTGGCAGGTGCCCGCAGAGTTTCGCCGGTACCTGGTCCTCGATGTGCACGGCGGCGACGCCCACCGTACCCAGCGCGCGCACGGCTCCAGCGGGATCTTCCCAGCCGGTGTCGATGTCCACGAGCAACGGCAGTGGCACGCGGGCCGTGATGCGGCACGCGTCGGTCAGCACGTCGTCGAGCGTCGTCTGGCCGTTGTCGGGCCACCCGCGCGAGTGATTCGCGACGCCGGCGCCCGAAAGGTACAAGGCACGAAACCCCGCCCGCTGTGCCAGCAGCGCGGCGTAGGCGTTGATCGCCCCGGCGATCTGCAAGGGTCGCTCGGCGGCAAGCGCGGCACGGAACTGGGCTCCCGGGGTCATGTGGGGTGGGTGCACGCAGACAAGGCTGACGAATGCGCAGGGTCAAATGAGGAGTGGGAGCGGATTTGCCTCTCGCGGAGGCGCGGAGGGCGCGGAGGAAGATTACCATCCATGCACCCGCAATCCCACTGAAAGGCGAGTGATCCAGAACTTCTCAGTTTACCTGAGTGAATCGCAGTAGTCTGAAAACTCCGCGCCCTCCGCGTCTCCCCTCCTTCGCCAAGCCTACGGAGGGCAGGCGCGAGAGCCTAGCTCAAGCGTCCTTCAACTCCAACCTTACCTCCACCCGCAGCGTGCCCGCACGGCCGCGCTGGCGGAGGGTGAGACGAGGTTGGGTCGCCGCGTGCTTCCAGGCGTACTGAATGACTTCCCAGCGCGCCTCCACCGCCGTGCGGCGCGGGTCGAGCAGGGGCAGTTCATCCACCTGCGCCTCGATGCCCTCGGCCCAGGTCAGCACGGCGCGGGCGCGCCGCCCCTCAATGGTCGCCGTGCGGCCTTTCAACGTGATCGGCAGCCGCGTCGTCCAATGGAAGATCGCGCCCTCGCCGCGCGCCACCGCCCAGTCGTCGGTGATGACCAGCGAATCCGGCGCGGGCGAATCCCACGTGCGCACCCAGCGCTCGAACCAGCCCTCCCAGCCGGCGGTGAGATCGAGCCGCGCCTGAAACCGCTGCGCGTCGCCGCCGCCCTGCGGCTTCAGGTCCACGTCGATCGGGTTGCGCGGCGCCGGACGCTCGGTGTCGCACCAGGGCGTGAGCATGGTGTGCCGCTGGGCGTGCTTGAGCTGCGTGGCGACCGGGTTGGCGTAATCCACGCAACCGAAGTCGAAGGCAAAGCTGTCCCCGGCGCATTCGAGCACGAAGCTCCCCTTGTCCTCGTGCTGATGGTCGCCCCGCGCCTTGTTGCCGATAAGGAAGAGCTTCACCAACTCCGACCCGAGCCGGCGCACTGACGCCATGTAGCCGAGGTCCGGCATCGAGACGAACGGCGTCAGCGCCGGCCCCGCGGCGGGGATGTCCTGATCGAGCGGCAAGATCGCCAGCATCGGCGCGACGCCGGCGCGACGCACCGATTTCCGGTAGAGCGTGACCCAGTGCGACTGCGGCATGAGCCAGGCCAAAAACGCCAGCGCCTCGCCGAAGACGAAGTTGGCGTCGCCTGTCAAAATCATGTCCTGCCCGTCGTCCGTGGAGAGCAGCATCTCCGCGAGCCGGTCCGTGCGGAACAACGGCGCCGGCACCAAGGCGCGGAGATCCCGCCCGCGGCCGCGGCTGTAGAGCAGCGCGGACACGGCGGTCTGCTGCGCCACCCAGGCGAAATAAGACGCTCCCTCGACGTAACCGCCGTCGGGCAGCAACGCATGGCCGAGGTTCTCGAGCAAATTGACCCACGCGATGTCGGTGTGCGGCGCCACGCGGTTGACCGGCGGCGGGAAGTGACCGAGCCGCGCCGGCATGCACTTCTCGAGCACCAGCAGCGCGTAGAGCCGACCGGGCGTGATGCCGCAGAGCTGGTTGGTGTGGTACATGTACTCCCACCACCACGAGGCCTGGCAGATGCCGCCGTGGGCCTCGGTGGCGAGCTTGCGCAGGATCAGCTCGCGGCCGAGCGGGGTGAACCACTCGCCGCAAAGGTCGAGGATCATCGCGCATTCCCACGCGATCAGCGAGCGCGCGAACCCGCGCTGGTCCCACGCGCCGCCGCGGAAATGCGCGAAGAAGATATCATCCCAGTGGTCGCACACCGCGAGGCTCAGCGCGAAGCGCGCCGCCAGCCGGCACAGCTCCTTGTCCCGCCACAGCAACCCGGCCTGCGCGGCGAAGGGCCCGTGCAGCATGATCTGCTTCCCCATGTCGCGCTCGCGGCGGAAGACATTGAAGTTCCAGAAATTGACGTACTCGCCGATCAGCGCCTCGGGGTGGGTCTGCCGCGCCTTCTCGGCAAGCTGCCGCAGCTCACGCGTGGCCGGCGACGCGGCGAAGCGTGCGCGGACCTCCGCCAGCTCCGTACCGTCGATCATCAGCCCGTAGGTCGGTTGGAAGGTTGGCTCGAACTCCGGCGGCTGCAGGTATTTCTCCCAGCGGTCGTCATAGCCGGCCCACTGCTTGAGGTGATAGGGCAGGCGCGTCGTGCTCTGCAGGCCGCACCAGAGCAGCCAGCCGGAGCTCGCGACCGGGTGCGGGTGCCGCACCTCGATCGTGATCGCCGTGATCGTGCGCGCGCCATCGAGCGCGAGCCATTCCTCGTGCCGCGTGGCACCGCAGGGCCGGCCTGTGCGGGCGCGCGGGCCGGCGTCGGTGACGGCGGCCAGGCTGATCACGCTGTCCTCGGGCAGGTTGAGGCAGACGATCAGCCGGTCGTAGTCGCCGCAGGGCAGCGCCTCATAATTCCGGTGCAGCCGCAGCACCAGGCCGTCGGCGGCCGGGCGTTCCCAATTGAACGTGTGGAACGACCAGCCCGGCGAGAACTTGAGCCCGGCGACGCCGGGGGTGTCGGTCTGCCACTGCTCGAACTCGCTCAGCGCGGGTTCGAAGAACGGCTCGAAGATGGCCTCCGCGCTGCTGATGGGAATGGGGCGCATGGGAATTCAAACGCAGGCTGCCGCGCCAGCGGCGGCGGCTCAAGCGCGGCCGTGTCCTGTCCTGTAGGGCCGGTGGCTGGGCGCCACCAAGGCGCCTCAGGCCTTCGGGCCGATTTTCGAGTAATCGCAGCCGAGGAAGATGCCTTCCACGCCGACGAACTTCTTCTGGTACTCCTCGCGCGGCACCACCTGCGTGGCGTTGCTGCGGTAGTGGAACTGCAGGGCGCGGCGGCGCAGGTTGGACTTGTTCTCCGGCGTCTCGTGCGGCAGCAGGCCGTCAAAGATCATCAGGCCGCCCGGGGGCAGCTCGATCGGCACGGCGTCGGCGGGATTGATCTCGTCGGTCGTGAGCTCGCAGTCCACGCGCGTCCACTCATGGCGGCGCGGACCCCGATGGTGCCCGCCCGGGATGACGTGCATGCAGCCGTTGGCGACGACCGCCGGGTCGAGTGCGATCCAGACGCCGGCCACGCCGTCAAAGCGATTGACCGCGAAATACGCGAGGTCCTGGTGCCAGGGCTTCTCCGCGCCGCCGCCGGCGGGCTTGCACAGCGCCATGCTGGAATACGGCTGGTAATCCTCGCCGAGCACCGCACCGAGCAGGGCGCGCAGCTTCGGGTGCTTGTTGGCGATGTAGTCGTAGATCGGCAGCTCCTGCGTGTACGACTGGAACTTGCGGATGTTGTCGGCGAGCTCGTCGAGCCGGTCGGGCCGCGCCTCGTACGTGCCCTCGACTTGGAAATGGAATTCCGACGTGCGGCTTTTGAAGAGCATGCCGCGGCCGTTCTTGATCTGGTCGCCGTACTTGCCCTTGCCGCCGACGTGCTCGGTCAGCGCCTCGTTGAACGCGTACTTCTGCACCAGCTGGTTGATGCCGTCCGAAGCCGCCTTCACCTCCTCCGGGGTCAGGGCCGACAGGAAGGCCAGGTAGCCGTCCTCGCGGTAACGTTCGATCAGTGCGGCGTCGGGCCGGTCCGGCAAAGTGGGGTAAATGTTCGGGGTCTTTGTGTACATCGCGCACAGAGTAGCAAAATTGATTCCCAATATTAAATGGACTGTTTGCGCCTGCTTTTGCACTTTTCGCGCATGCCCTCCATGACCCTGAGCGAACTCGTCGCGGGCGGCCGGCTGGAGATCAGCTCGCCGACCGGGATCATCCGCTGCGAGCCGGTGTGGGAGTTCAAGCCGTACCGGCTCATGGATTTCCTCCTGTGGTGCGTGCTCGACGGCGTGGGCACGGCCTGGATCAAGGGCCGGGAAATGCCGCTGGGGCCGGGCACCTGCCTGCTGCTCGAGCCGGGCTCCGCCCTGAGCGCCGTGCATGACCCGAAGCGGCGACTGCGGGTGTTTTACCTGCACGCCAACCTGTACGATGCGCGCGGGCACAAGCTCGACGGCGACACGCTCGCCGTGCCAGCGCCGCCCGTGGTGGTTAGCGATCTCACGATCTTCGAGCCGCTCGCGCGGCAGGTGGTCGAGGCCAATGCCGCGACGGATGCCGCGGCGCACCTGCGGCGCGACCTCGCCCTGCGCCTGGTGCTGCTGCAGATCCACGCCGCGGCGCAGACGCCGCTGCTGCGCACCGACGGCACCAAGCTCGCCGCCGCCCTGCTCGCGGTGAAGGAAAACCCCGGGCAGCCGTGGACCGTGCCGGAACTCGCCGCGCAGGCCGGGCTGTCGGTCTCGCAGACCGCCCGCCGCGTGCGCGAGCTGACCGGGCACAGCCCGCGGGAGTTCATCATCCGCGCTCGCATCGACCGCGCGCGCCGCCTGATGGAGGAGTCGCAGCTCAGCCTGAAGCAGATCGCGGAGACGCTGGGCTACACCGACATCTATTTCTTCCACCGCCAGTTCAAGGCCGTGGTCGGTTTAACCCCGGCCCGCTGGCGCGAGCGCGGGGAGACGTAGGCCGCCCGCTTGCGGGCGCTCGTTGGGCGTGCGCACGCCGCCGGAGCGCGAGCGAGCTCGCGGCCTACGGGTGGGGCTCAGAACTTCACCGACCACGCCGTCACGTCGCCGGTCGCGATGAGCGGCACCTTGCGGGTGGCGACGCCATCGCGGCCGGGCACGGCGACCATGAGGTAACCGCTTTCGCCCTTCGGCCGATGCAGCTTGCCGGAGAGGGTGCGCGCCGAGGCGTTCCACTTCACGTCGCTCAGCTCGCGGCCGCCGCTCTGGTGGAAGCTTGTGCCGAGCGGCCACGGGTGCCGGCGCGGCTTGCGGAGGACGACGAGCTTCACGGCTGGGCCGTGGAAGCCGATGTCGAGCACGCCGGGTCCCGACTCGAGGATGGGATGCCCGAAGTCGCCCGGATGCCGGTAGGTGCCGGCGGGCTGCAGCGGACGCGGCACCTCGCCGAGGAACTGGCCCGACCAGAATTCGTAGGCCCAGTAGGTCGCGTTCCGCGGCAGGCCGAGGCGTTCGAACTCGACCTGGAAACGCCGGGCGAGGCTCACGCTGGAGCCGGATTCTTGCGGCGGTTCGGTCCAGTTGAAGAACGCCACGAGATGCCAGTCGTCCCACGTGGCCGACATCGGCAGCGACCACACGCAGGCGCCCTGCGGGTCGCCTGCCGTCGGCGGCGGGATGGCCGCGGCATGATCGGCGGCGGCGGAACCGGGGCCGGACTTTTTCTCCTTGGCCTTGATGAGGCCGAGGTACGAGAGCGTGCCGGTCCGGACCGGCTCGAACAGATCCACGGGCGTGGCCGGCCGGTCGTTGGGCGGCAGCGTGGCGAGCAGCACCTGCCAGCGATCCTCGGGCAAATTTGTGAGGTCGTCGCCGAGATCCACGTGGCCCGCGCCCATGAAGGTCACGGTCGCGCGGACGCGCGCCTCCTCGAGCGTGCCGGGCAGGCCCACGAGCAGGCACGACGGCTGCAGCAGGGCCCAGTGGTGGCGGAACAGGTGGCAGGCGTAGGAGGTGTAGACCTCGCGCAGGTGCCGCCAGCCAATGCCGGCGTTGCCCGTGTCCATGTTGGCGTAATTGATCTCCGCGATGCCGGCCGCCGCGTAGTCGGTGCCGGAGCAGTCGATCATGACCGCCTTCTCGCCCTGGGAGTCGAGGGCCTCGTGCGCGATGCGGAAGGCGGTGCGCACGGCCTCGCGGGCGCGGGCGTTGACGAATTGCGGGTTGTGCCGGCCGCGCAGGGCCTTGCCGGTGACGACGCCGGCGAAATCCCATTTCACGAAGCGCACGCCCTTTTTCGCGAGGCGGGTGAAGTTCTCCCGCAGCCACTGCTGGGCGCCGGGGTGCGAGACATCGAGGGCGTAGATCGGGCAGAACGGCTCCCAGAACCAGTTGTAGTTGTTGTGCGGTTTGCCGTCGGCGCCGCGCAGCAGCCACTCGGGATGCTCGCGCGCGACGGGGTGGTCGGCGGCGATGCACAGCACGCCCACCCACACGCCGAGGTCGAAGCCCTCGCGGCGCAGGCCGGCGCTGAGCCAGCCGAGGCCGTGGCCGAAGCGCTCGTTCTCCTCGAAGTAGGAGGGGACGTTGCCCTTCTCCCAGCCGAGATCGACCTGGATGTACTTCAGGCCCAGCCGGTGGAGGTTATGCGCACGCGCGGCGCGGGCGGTGGCGAGGGTGTTCTGCTCGGACGTGCCAAGCCGGTACGGATACCAGCTGCACCAGTTGGCAAGCGGGCCGATGGGATCGGGCAGGCGGTTGCGGCGCTTGATGCGCCGGCCGTGGCCGTCGAGCAGCGCGAGCGGATCGGCGCCCGCCTCAACGACAAATTCGCCGAGCGCCAGCGTCTCGCCCGGGCGCAGCACGTAGTCGCCGCCATCGAAGCCGAGGGTGAACTCGCGGAACGGCGGCACCTTCACGGCCGTCGGCGCGGCGGTGGCCGCGGCC
This sequence comes from uncultured Opitutaceae bacterium, assembly GCA_964355715.1. GTDB lineage: Bacteria > Verrucomicrobiota > Verrucomicrobiia > Opitutales > Opitutaceae > UBA2377. The sequence goes on from CAYHEW010000019.1 coordinate 12,649, forward strand.
TTGGTCACGGCCCCGTCGACGTTGGCGGTCGCCGTGCCCGCGGCGCCCGCGGCGGTCATGCGCCCGCTGACTTCCGGCAGCCAGCGGTCGACGGTCTCGAACCCGACGAGCAGGGCCGAGCGCGAGCGCGGGCAGTGGAAGACCGTGTGGTTGTGGCTGACGAATCCGCCGGCCGAGCCATCTAGCGCCTTCAGTCCGTCGCTGCCGGTCAGCATCTGCCGCGGCGTGCGGATGCGGCCGGTGTAGGCGTTCTGCTCGAGGATCCGGACGTCGGCGGCGTATTTCCCGAGACCAAGCGTGGGCGCGGCGAACAGCTTGACGTAATTAAGCGTGACCTCGCGCCGCCCGACGGACCGCAGGCTGGCCGTAACCCGCAGGCGTTTTTTCGCCTCGGCGACGATCGCCAGTGTCAGCTCGACCTGGGCATTCCGCCAGACGACCTGCCCGCGCGGCGCGGGGGCGGGCCGCAGCGCCACTTTCTTGCCGTCGAGCTCGAGGCCCGGCGTGCCGGGTCCGAGCACGAAGCCCCCGGCGCTGAAACGCAGTTTCCCGGCAGAAGTGGAGAATTTCATCACGAGAATCCTAGAGGAGCACTTCGCGACCGCCGTTGGCGCGGCTTTCGTTGGCGACCTCGATGAAGCGGATGAGCTCGATGCTCTCCTCGGCGTCGACCGGCGGGCGGCCGGTGCGGAAGAATTCGACGATGGCCTCGGCGAGGCAGGTGAAGAAGCCCTTGGTCTCGGCCTGGACGTCGACGACGACGGTCTTCTTCTCGAAATGCACGAGGCCGTGGTACTCGTAGTTGCCGGTGCGGTTGCAGTGGACGGAGCCGATGCGGCCGTCGGCCCAGACGCCGGTGATGAGGTCGAACTGGTCGTTGGTGGCGACGCGCACGCTGCGGCAGCCGCGGCCCATGGCGGTGTAGAGCATCTCGATCGGGTGGATGCCGTACCAGTAGAAGCCCGGGTTGGTGGGCTCGAGGGCGGCGGGGCCGTGGAAGTGGGCGCCCTTGACGAGCGGACGCGTCTCGGGCGTGACGACACGGGTGATGGCGCCGGAGAAGCGCAGCGACGACGAGGTGAAGATCGGCGACTTGAACTTGGCCGCGACGTTGAAGATGGCGCGCGCGTCGATGCCGCGGAGGGCGAAGGGCTTGTCGAGGAAGACGGGCTTGCCCGGGCCGGCGGCGGCGATGCGCTGGAACTGCTCGAAGCGCACGCGACCGTCGAGGGTCGTGTGCAGAATGGCATCGCTCGCGGCGACGACCTCCTCGATGGAGCCGAGGATCTTCACGCCGAATTTCTCCTGCAGGTCCTTGGTGTAGCCGGCGACGCGGCCGATGCTGGATTCGAGGTCATGCGAGCCGCCGGGCCAGGCCGTGACGACCTTGGCGCCCGCGACCGGGGACTTCGCCGCCGGGTTGTTAAACGCGTCGCTGAAAACGATCACGTGGGAAGTGTCGAGGCCGATGATGCCGAGCTTGAGTTCTTTGTTCATGGGGAAAGGGGTTCGAGGCGGAGGAAGGCGGTGTCGTGGCGGCTGAGCTCGCTGCGCCAGCCGTTGGCGGATGCGTCGGCGACGGTGCCGCGCCAAAGATCGTGGGCGCGCCAGCGGCCGGGGAGGTCGAGCTGAGTCCAGTCCACCGCGGCGGCAACCGCAACCTCGTCGCGGTTGCAGAGGCCGACGGCGACCGCGCCGTCGCTGAGCGGGCGGATCCAGGCCTCCAGCGTGTCCGTAAGCACGACGCGCCGGGCCGGGGCGCCGCGGGGATCCTGATTGACGGCGAGGGCGCCGGCGTTGGTGAGCAGGGCGAGCGTGTCGGCGTCGAGCTGGCGCGGATCGCCGGCCAGGAGCAGGGGCGAGCCGCGCAGGCACCAGAGCGCGAAGTGCGTGCGCTGCTCCGCGCGCGTGAGGCACACGTCGTGCAGGTTGCCGCTCCAGCCGATGCGCCCGAGCATGAGCATGTCGAGGTCGTTCCAGCGGCCGGGCGCGACGTGCGGATCGCGCTCCTCGCCATAAAAACCGGCCGCGGAGACGGAGCCCCAGGTGTCCTTGAGGTCGGAGCCGGTGCGCCACATCTGCGCGCCCACCTCCGCACCCCAGGTCTCGACGGCGACGTGGCCGTACTGGCAGAGGCTGTAAACGAGGTCGCGCGACTGCGCCTGCAGGGCCGCGCCCATCCGCCGGTAGGGCCGGATCCAGTCGGCGCGCTCGAGCCCGGCGGCCTCGAGGTAATACGAGCACCAGTCGTACTTCAGCAGATCGAAGCCCCACGCGGCGAACTGCGCGGCGTCTTCGGCCTCGTGGCCGAAGCTGCCGGTGCAGCCGCCGCAGGTGACCACGCCCGGCGAGCTGTAGATGCCGGCCTTGAAACCCTGTGCGTGCAGCCAGGCGGTGAGCGCCGGCATGTCCGGGAAACGGGCGTTGGCCAAGATGCGGCCCTGGCCATCGCGGGCCGGGCCGGCCAGCGCTTGGTCGTGAACCTCGGCCTTCCAATAGCCGGCGAGCCGGCCGGTCGCGGCCTCGCGCTCCCGCAGCTGCGCCAGCACGGGACTGTCGGCGCCCGGGCGCGTCATCCAGAAGTCGTCGATGTTGATGTAATTCCAGCCGTGATCCGCGAGCCCGGTCGCGACGAGGGCGGCGGCCGCCTCGCGCAGCCAGACATCGGAAACCTTGCCCGACATGCAGTACCACGAGCTCCAGCCCTGCGGCGGCGTGAGTGCGAGCGTGTCGCCGACCACAATCTCGAGCACCTGCGCGGTGCGGCCGCGGGCATTCTCGGCCTGGAGGCGGACCGGATGCGTGCCGGGCGCGGCTGGCGCGGTGCCGCGGATGACCTGCCGGTCGGCGTCGAAGGTGAATCCCGCGGGCAGGTCGCTGACCGTGAGGCGGATCGGCCGCTCGCCGGTCACGTTGATGCGCTGCAGAAAAGCGTGGCCGGGTCGCACACCCGCGTGGGCCGGGGTGTGGAAGCGCGGGGCGGGTTCGGTCGGGGGCCGAAGCTGCGGGGTGCGATCGGGGGCAACGGGCGCGGCCACCGGGGCGGCGCCGAGGTGGGCGATCACGGGTTGGAGCCAGTCGGCCCGCGCCATGGGGTCGCCGCGGACGTCGACGACCAGGGTGAGGCGCTGCACGCCGTGCAGGGGCACATCGACCGGCACGGCCAGACCGCCCCGGTGCTGCCAAGGCCCTCGGTACAGGACACGATCATCGCCCAGGACCAGAAACCGCGCCGTGGTCATCGTGCCGCTGGTCTCGTCGGCGCCGACGAGCGCGGTGAAGCGAGTGGCGCGCCCCTCGAGTGCGATCTCGAGCCGGCTGCCGCCGACCGTGCCGAATCCATCGGTGTAGGTCTTGCCACCAACCCGCAGCGGACCGCCGCCGGCGGCGAGGCCGGGCTTGGGCACCGTCCAGTCCGCCTGTGCCACGGTGCGCAGGTCGAGCGATTCCACTTTGGTGTCCATGGCGTCCGCCTCCGTTGGGGACGTCGGCAGTGCGGCGCACCACAGGCGGAGGCCAAGGAAGGCGATGAAACGCGATTGAACCCTCGCGAAGAGAGGCGGCGAGCACGGAATCATGGGGCGGGCGCGGGGGATCGCGTTGATCCGATGCAATCCGCTGGCGCCGATGTCACAACGTCAGGGGCAATCTACCCGTAGGATTTTTGACCCGGGTGCGGCCGAAATTTTGTCGCGCCGACGGGCCGGCGGGCGATGCTCGGGGCATGCAAACGTCTCCAACCCGCCCGCGGCTCCGGCTGCTCGCCACCGGGGGCACCATCGCCGGCGCCCAGACGGGGAGCGAGGGCCGCGGCTACACTGCCGGGGCCCTGTCCATCGAGGCACTTCTTGCCGCCGTGCCGCAGCTTGCGGCCTTGGCGCTGGTCGAGGTCGAGCAGGTGGCCCGCATCGGCAGCCAGGACATGAACGAGGCCGTGTGGCTCCGCCTCGCCCAGCGCGCGCAAGCGGCGGTGGATGACCCCGGCGTGGCCGGCGTCGTCATCACCCACGGAACCGATACGATGGAGGAGACCGGCTACTTCCTGAACCTGGTGGTGAAGACGGCCAAGCCCGTGATCCTTGTCGGCGCGATGCGACCGGCGACGGCGATCAGCGCCGATGGTCCGATGAATCTCTACAACGCCGTGGCGGTTGCCGTGGCGCCCGAGTCGGCGGGCCGCGGCGTGCTCGTGGTGGCCAACGACGAGATCCATTTCGCCCGTGAGGTGGCCAAGACGAACACCACGCAGGTCGGCACGTTCAAGTCGCCCAACCGCGGCCTGGCCGGCCTGATTCACAGCGGGCGGCTGCATTATTTCGGCCCGACGGTGCGCCGGCACACGGCGGCGAGTGCCTTCGCGCCGCTGGCGGCGGGAGATTTGCCGCGCGTGGACATCGTGTACGCCTATGCCGGCATGGGCCGCGAGTTGATCGACGCGGCGGTGCACGCGGGGGCCCGCGGCCTCGTCATCGCGGGCGTGGGCGATGGCAACCTGCCGGCGGCCGCGCTGTCCGCCTGCGCCGAGGCGGCCAAGGCGGGCGTCGCCGTGGTGCGCAGCTCGCGCACGGGCGGCGGACTCGTGGAGCGCAACATCGAGGTGGACGACGACGCGGCCGGTTTCGTGTCGGCCGAGGAACTCAATCCGCAGAAGGCGCGGGTGCTGCTGATGCTGGGGCTCACGCGCACGCGCGAGCCGGCGGCGCTGCAGGCGCTGTTCCGCGAGTATTGAACCCGTTGCGATGACGCCGACCGTGTTCCAGCTGCCGGTGTGGTTCGATCTGGGGGCGACTTTCGCCTTCGCCCTCACGGGGGCGCTGGCGGCGATCAAGCGCGGGTACGACGTCGTCGGCCTGCTGTCGCTCGCGATTGCGACGAGCTTGGGCGGTGGCCTCATCCGCGACGGCATTTTTCTGCAGCAGGGCGTGACGCCGCTGCTCACGAATCCGCAGTACCTCTACGCGATCGGCGCGGCGGCGGCGATCGGCCTGATCCTCGGCGAGCGTGTGAATCGGTTCAACCGCCTGATCGCCGTCGTCGATGCGCTCGGGCTGGGGGCGTATGCGTGCTTCGGCGTGCAGAAGGCGCTCCTGGTGGGGTTGGGGCCGACGGCGGCGGTGTTCATCGGCGTGGTGAATGCGGCCGGTGGCGGTTTGCTGCGCGACGTCATCACGCGCCAGGAGCCGCTGGTGTTCAAGCCGGGCCAGTTCTACGTGCTCGTGGCGCTGGCGGGCGCGGTGGTGTTCGTTTTCCTGACCGCGCAATTCGGCATGGCCCCGACCCCGGCCGCCTTCACGGCCATTGGCCTCACCTTCGTGTTCCGCGTCCTGACCATCGCCTTCAACTGGCGCACTGAGGCCGTGTCCGCAGTGAAGATCCTGCCGGAGTAACCACGGATTACACGGATTTCACGGATCAGGCGAATGAGGCCTAGTTGGATGGCCACAATAGGCACAAGAGGCACAGAATACCGATCCTGGTTTGGGTTCTGCGCCTTTTGCGCCTTATGTGGCCATCGTTTGGTGCAAGTTTCTGATCCGTGCAATCCGTGTAATCCGTGGTTAAAAAACTCCGCGGCCTCCGCGTCTCCGCGTGAGGCCGCCGGGAGTGTCCCGCGTTACTCCAGACCTGAGACGTTGACGTCGTTCGCGTACTCGACGGTGAACTTGATCGTGAGCTCGCGCTTCTCGGCGGGCTTGAGCTCCAGGGTCCACTTGAGGGTGCCTTCGTCGGTGGGCTTCACTTCCTTGCCGTCGGGGGCGAGGACCTTCACGACAATCTTCTCGTTGCGGGAGAGCGGCACCTGGTCGGCGACGATCACGCGTTCGGCGGTCTTCTTGTTGTTCTGGACCGTGATGAGGTACTCGTAGGTGACGCGCTTGCCGGAGTTGGTGAGGCCGGTGTCCTCGGTGAACTTGTTCACGCGCTTGTGCTTCACGCTGATCCCCTCGTCGGCGCCGAGCGCGAGGTCGAACTTCTCGCCGGCCATGACGGTGCGCAGGTTGCTCGTGGCGACGAAGGTGCCGTCGAGGAAGACGTTCATGGCGCCGGCGAGCAGCGGGAACTCGGTGTTGTTGTACACCTTGGCCGTGAGGTAGGCCGTGGCCTGGCGCTTCGGCACAGTGAGGTATTCGGGCTGGGCGTTGAGCTTGGCCGACGTGATCGGGACCTTCTGGGGCGAGTTGTCGCTGGGGACGCTGCTCGCGGTCGCGATCTTGAAGGAGGCGCTGGTGGCACCGGCCTCGATCGAGGCGGAAGCGGTCGTGGCTTCCTGGATTTCCATGCCAATCCGGGTCTCGGCCGCGGCGTTGCTCGTGAGCGTTTGCATGTTGATCGCCGCAGGCGCTGCCATTTCACGGCGACTGGCCTTGGCGTAGGCGGCATCCATCTCGCCTTTCCGCAGCGCGACCAGGTCGAACACATCCAGATTCCACGGCACGAGCACCGGCGCGGCGCCGCCGAGGCCCGGGCGCGCGGTGGAGAGGGTGAGGGCGACGTCCTTCCAGTCCTCGCCCGTGCTCTGGCGGACGATGCCGAAGTAGCCGAGGGCGACGGCACGTTCGCCGCTGAGCACGCGGGCGTCGTAGCTGGGGGCCCAGCTGGCGCCGGGGACGGTGTAGGAGAGGGCGACGTCGAGGTTGCCGGGCTGCGGGGCGGCGACGCGGACGGTGACGGTCTTGAAGCCGCGGCCGCCGGTGCCGCGGAGCTCATTGAGCTGCGATTGCACGGCGTCGATCTTGGCCTGGAGGTCGGTGCGCTCGTCATCGAGCCCGGCGCGGTCGCCGGCGATCTTCGCCTTCTGCTCGGTGAGGTAGGTCATGGACTTCGTGAAGTCGCCGAGGTCGGGCCGCGGCACGTCCTTGGTGGGCGGGGCGAAGAGGGCGGCCTCCATGCGGTCGAGCATGGCGACCTGCGCCTGGAGCACGCCGCTGCGGTCGTCGAGGCCGCGCACCTGCCGGCCAAGGCCGCGGAGCTGGTCCTCGAGTTCCTTCACGCGGGCGTTGGGGGTGAAGTCGACGAAGGTCTGCTTGGCGCTGACGTCGAGGATGAGCGCCTGGGCGGTGCCGCGGCCGCTCACCTGCAGGGAACGCTCGTCGAGCGCCTGGGGCAGGTTGGCGAAGGTGAGCTCGATGGTGCCGCCGACGAGTTCGACGGTGGCGGAGCGGGTGACGACGGCGCGGTCGGTGTAGACCGTGACGGCGCTGATCTTGGAGTCCACCGGCAGCGGCGCGGCGGAGAGAACGGCGGCGCAGAGCGCACCGAGGAGGGCGAGGAGACGTTTCATGGGTGGGCAGGGTGGGTTGCTGCAGGGATAACGGGCGAGCGGGGGAAATATTAGGCCCGGCCGGGGCCGGTCACCAATCGTCCGACCGGAACGGCTCCGCCGGCAGACCGGTGCCGTTGAAGAGGTTGGCTTCCGGGTTGTTGCTCCAGGCGTAGCGCACGGCGGCGGGCTCGGGGACCTCGGGGGCCGAGACGACGACGGTGCCGCGCTCGATGCGGGCGGTGGCGGGGTAGAACTTGCGGTCGAGGCCGGCGATCTCGAAGGCCTGCAGGGGCTTGCCGCCGGCGGTGAGACTGTCGTCAACCCGGTTGAATTTCACCCGCAGGGCGGCGCCTTCGCGCTGGGCGCCGACGAACACGGGGCCGCTCCAATCGACCGGAATGTCGTACACCTTGGCCTTGGCGAGAAGCGCGAGGCGGCGGCCGACCTCCTGCTTGTTACGCGGGTGGATGTCGTTGGGGTCGCCGATGTCGATGATCACAGCCATGCCGGTGTTGGGCAGCGCGAGCGCCTTCGTCTGCGCCTCGCGGAGCTGCGCCCAGCCGCGGCCGGACTCGTCGTCCTTCACGATGAAATTGGCCAGCTGGACGAAGTAGAAGGGGAAGTCGCCCTGGTTCCACTGCGCGCGCCAGGCGCGGATCATCGCGGAGAAGACCTCGCCGTACTCGTCGGCGCGCCGCCAGTTGGACTCGCCCTGGTACCAGATTGCGCCGCGCAGGGCATAGGGTTGGAGCGGGGCGATCATCGCGTTGTAGAGGCCGCAGATCGCGGAGGGCGTGCCGGGACCGGCGGGGGGGCGCGGCCAAGGGACGAGATTCTTTGTCTTGGTGGCCTTGGCCTGTTCCTCGCCCTGCTGCCAAGCGGTCCGTTCGGCCTCGTAGTTGGCCACACGCTCCGGGAATTCAGCCAGGGCCTTTTGCCAGCGGGCGTCGATGGCGGGCCAGGCGGTCGTGGACTTAAGGGTGACGAGGTCGGTCCACGACTCGATCGCGGTGCCGCCCCAGGTGGCGTTGAGGATGCCCACCGGCACGCCGAGTTTCCGGTGCAGGTCGCGGGCGAAATAGTAGGCGACCGCGCTCAGGCGGCCGGCTGTCGTGGGAGAGCAGACCTGCCAGTTGCCGGCCACGGCGTCGGCCGGCTGGTCGGCCACGGTGTTGGTCGCGTTAAATTCGCGGATCTGCGGGAAATTGGCCGCGGCGATCTCGGCGGCGGCATCGTTCGAGCGCTCGACGGACCACTCCATGTTGGACTGGCCGGAGGCGAGCCAGACTTCGCCGACGAGGATGTCGTGCAGGGTGACGGCGTTCTGGCCCGTGACGGTGAGGGTCGTCGGGGTGGTGACGGCGGGGACGGGTTCGAGGTAGACGATCCACCGGCCGTCGGCGCCCGTGGTGGTGCCGACCTTCTGGCCGAGGAACTCGACGGTCACCTTCTCCCCGGGTGCGGCGCGGCCCCAGACGGGCAGGGGCTTGTCGCGCTGCAGGACGGCGTGGTCCTGGAACGGCGAGGCCATTGTGACGTCGGCGCGCGCGCCGGCGGCGGAAATGCAGAGCAGCAGGGCAAGGAGGAGCAGGGAGCGCATGGCTTGCAGGAGTGGAACTCTTGCAGGGAACGCCGAACCGTGGCGAGCGCTGAAGGAGAGGGAACGCTGATCCGCGCTGATCGTCGCTCATCGCCAACCAAGGCAATTTAACCGCAAGGAACGCAAAGAACGCAAAGGATCGGACCCCATCTGATCCTTGGATCTATGCGTTCTCTGCGTTCTTTGCGGTCAACCGGTTTGAAATTCCGGATCAGCGAAGATCAGCGCGGATCAGCGTTCCTCTCGAAAGAGCTACGTCCGCTGCAGGAACACGTGCAGCTCTGCCGCGAGCTTGGGGCCGATGCCGGCGACTTCCTGCAATTGCTCGATGGTTGCGGCGCGCAGGCGGTCGAGGCTGCCGAAATGGCCGAGCAGGGCGGCGCGGCGCACGGGGCCGAGGCCGGCGAAGTCGTCGAGGATGGACTCGCGCAGCTTCCGCGAGCGCAGGTCGGCGTTGTAGGTGTTGGCGAAGCGGTGGGCCTCGTCGCGCAGGCGCTGCAGCAGGTTCAGGCCGGGGTGCCTGAGCGGCAGGTTGAGCGGCGCGCGCTGGTCGGGGAAGATGATGGTCTCGTGCTGTTTCGCGAGGCCGATGAGGGCCGGCGGCTCGGCGCCGAGGGCGACGAAGGCCTTGAGCGCGGCGGCGATCTGGCCGCGGCCGCCGTCGATGACGACGAGATCGGGCAGGAGCCCGCCCTCCTCCGTGAGCCGGCGGTAACGGCGCCCGACGACCTCCTCCATGGCGCGGAAGTCGTCGTTGCCGATGAAGCTCTTGATCTGGAAGCGGCGGTAGTGGTCCTTGTCCGGCCGGCCGTTGGTGAAGTGCACCATCGAGGCCACGACGTAGGTGCCCGAGATGTGCGAGATGTCGAAGCACTCCATGTGCCGCGGCGGCGCCGACAGGCTGAGCGCGGCCTGGAGCGCATCGAGGGCCTCCTGGTCGGGTCGCAGCAGCGTGCGGTCGCGCTCGAACTTGCGCGTGCGCTCCAGCGTGCGCTCGAGGGCGGCGATGAGGTCGCGCAGCTCGGCGGCCTTTTCATAGGCCTGCTTCGCCGCCGTCGTGGCCATCTCGGTGCGCAGGGCCTCGAGCCACTCGCGCGACTTGCCGTCGAGGAAGGCGCACGCCGCCTCGACCCGGGCGCGGTAGTCCGCGGTCGTGACGACGTTGGTCTGCGCGTAGATCTCCTGGCGCACGTCGTCGTAGAGCCGCCAGGTGCCGTCGGGGAGCTTCTGCGGGGTGGCGTCGCCGAGCAGCACCCCGAACTGCTTGCGCATCTGGGCGAGGGTCTTGCGCAGCAGGCCGGAGTGGGCGAAGGGGCCGAAGTAGCGCGAGCGCGTGTCCTTGCGGATGCGGGTCAGGGCGAAGCGCGGCAGCTCCTGGGCGAAGTCCACCCGCACCAGCAGGAAGCGCTTGTCGTCGGTGAAGTCGGTGTTGTACCGCGGCCGCCACTGCTTGATCAGCCGGCCCTCGAGCAGCAGGGCCTCCGGCTCCGACTTCACCTCGATCGTGTCGAGGTCGGCGATGGTCTCGATCAGCGCCTTGATCTTGGGGTGCACGCGGCGGTCGCGGCCCGGCTGGAAATAGGAGGCGACGCGCTTGCGCAGGCTCTTGGCCTTGCCGACGTAGATGATGCGGCCGAGGCGGTCCTTCATCAGGTAGACGCCGGGCTTCTCGGGCAGCGCCCGCACCTTGGCCTTCAGGTCGACTGGTCCGCCGGCTGGCATTTTGCCAAAATCGGCCTATTGGTGTTTTCCGCAAGTATGGTTTCATCCAGCCCTTCCACTTCCGGCGCCGCGCGCCCGGCCAAACGCTTTGAATTGCTCACGCTCGGCGACGAGCTGCTGCTCGGGCTCACGGCCAACGGCCACCTGACCTTCATCGGCTCCCAGCTGGGCCGGCGCGGGGTGCTGCTGGCGCGGAATGTGACCATCACTGACGAGGCCACCGACATCGCGCGGCAGTTCCGCGAGAGCTGGGCGCAGGCCGACGTCATCATCACCACGGGCGGGCTGGGGCCGACCTGCGACGACCGCACCCGCGAGGTGATCGCCGAGGTGCTGGGCCAGAAGCTGGTTTTCGATCCCGCGATCGAGCAGGCGATGGCCGAGCGCTTCAATCGCCTGGGCCGCAAGATGACGCCGAACAACCTGAAGCAGGCCTACCGCTTCGAGCGCGGCGCGGTGCTGCCCAACGCCAACGGCACGGCCCCCGGTCTCTGGGCCGAGCAGGACGGCAAGGTGCTCTGCATGCTGCCGGGGCCGCCGAACGAGCTGCAGCCGATGTTCACCGAGCAGGTCCTGCCGCGACTCGCCGCCCTCGGGCTGGTCAGTGACCGCGAGGCCTACGTCCAGCTGCGCACCGCCGGCATCGGCGAATCGGCGCTCGAGACCAAGCTGCAGCCGATCTTCGACCGCCACGGTGACGCGCTGAGCGTCGCCTTCTGCGCCCACCAGGGTCAGGTGGATTGCCGCCTGAGCTCGCCCGACGGCCGGCTCGACGCGGCGCAGCTCGACGCGATCGCGGCCGAGTGTGCCCGGCTGCTGGGCGAGGACTTCATGGTCTACGGCCACGACTCGCTCGCCAAGGTGTGCGCCGACCTGCTGCGCACGCAGGAGAAGACGCTGGCCGTGGCGGAGACCGCGACCGGCGGGCTGCTGGCCAACGCTTTCACCGACATCTGCGGCGCCTCGAAGTTTTTCGCCGGCGGCGTGGTCTGCTATTCCAACGACGCGAAGATGACCCTGCTCGACTGCCCGGAGTGCCTGCTCACCCAGCACGGCGCGGTGAGCGCCGAGTGCGCGGTGGCGATGGCGACCGGCGTGGCCGAGAGCCTGAGCGCGGACTACGCCGTGGCGGTCACCGGCTTCGCCGGGCCCTGCGGCGGCTCGAAGGAGAATCCGGTTGGCACCATCTATATCGCGCTGCACGCGCCGCACGGCGTGTGGTCTAAGAAGCTCAGCTACCCGGGTCCGCGCACGACCGTGAAGGTCCGCGCGGTCAACGCCGCCCTCGACTGGCTGCGGCGAGAGCTGGTGCGCAGCGGCAACGGCCAAGACCTGCCGAAGCGGCGGACGAGCGCGATGCAGTGAGGCTGGTGGGCCTCAGGCGCAGGCGTCGAGCTTCGCGAGTTCGTCGCCGACGTTGAAGTTCATCGGCACGTCCGGATCCGGCGAGGGGACGGCGGAGAGCAGCAGCCGCGTGTAGGGATGCGCCGGCGCGGCGAAGAGTTGGTCGGTGGCGGCGAGCTCCACGAGTTTGCCGTGGCGCATCACGGCGACGCGGTCGCAGAAATTGCGCACGACGTCCAGGTTGTGGGCGACAAAGAGGTAGGTGAGCTTGAGCTCGCGCTGCAGTTCCTTGAGGAGATCGAGCACCTGGGCCTGCACGGAGACGTCGAGGGCCGACGTGGCCTCGTCGCAGACGACGAGCGCCGGGCGCATGATGAGGGCGCGGGCGATGCCGATGCGCTGGCGCTGGCCGCCGCTGAAGGCGTGGGGGTAGCGCACGCGGTGGTCGGGCTTGAGGCCGACGCGCGCGAGCATGTCGGCGACGCGCGCCTCGCGCTCGGCCTTGCCGGCGCGGCCGTGGAGGAGCAGCGGCTCGCCGATGATGTCGCCGACCGTCATCCGCGGGTTGAGCGAGGAGAACGGGTCCTGGAAGATCATCTGCATGTGCTGCCGCAGCGGCTTCAGCTGGCGGTCGGAGAGCTGCACGAGGTCGACCGGCTCGCGCCCCGGCAGGTGGAACTGCACCGCGCCGGCGGTGGGGGTGAGGGCGCGCAGCACGCAGCGGGCGGTCGTGGTCTTGCCGGAGCCGCTCTCGCCGACGAGGCCGAGCGTCTCGCCCGGCGCGAGGTCGAAGCTCACGTCGTCCACGGCCTTGATCAGCTTGACGACGCGCGGGCGGAAGCCGCGGCTCATCACAGGGAAGTGCTTGGTGAGCCCGCGGACGGAGAGGAGCGGCGTCGGGGTCGGGGCGTTCATGCGCGGCGGGAGGCGTGGCGGCTGGGCAGCGCGTCGAGCAGCGCGCGGGTGTAGGGGTGCTGCGGGCTCTTCAGCACAGTGCGGACGGGGCCCTGCTCGACGAGCTTGCCGCGGTGCATGACGGCAACGTCGTCGGCCATCTGGGCGACCACGCCGAAGTCGTGCGTGATGAGGAGGACGGAGCAGCCGATCTCGCGCTGCAGGCTGCGGATGAGGCCGAGGACCTGCGCCTGCACGGTGACGTCGAGGGCGGTGGTGGGCTCGTCGGCGATGAGCAGCTCGGGCCGGCAGACGAGGGCCATGGCGATGACGACGCGCTGGCGCATGCCGCCGGAGAGTTCGTGCGGGTACTGGGTGAAGCGGTGGGCGGGGTCGGGAATGCCGACCTTGCCGAGCATGTCGATCGCGCGGGTGCGGGCCTCGGCCTTTTTTACCGGCTGGTGCAGCAGGATCGCCTCGCAGATCTGGTCGCCGACCGTGTGCACGGGCGACAGGGCGCTGCTCGGTTCCTGGAAGATCATGCTCACGAGCCCGCCGCGCACGCGGTAGAGCAGGGGCGAGCGCTCGTCGAGGCGGGCGAGGTCGATGTCGCCGGCGCGCGCCGAGCGCAGCAGCATGCGCCCGCCGCAGATCCGGCCGGGCGGCTGGATGAGACGCAGGATCGAGTGGCTGGTCACGCTCTTGCCGGAGCCGCTCTCGCCGACGAGGGCCAGCGTGCGGCTGCGGCGCACGACGAAGCTGATGCCGTCGACCGCCGCCACCTCGCCATCGTCCGTCTTGAAGTGGGTGCGCAAGTCCTCGACCTCGAGGATGGCGTCGGCAACGGGGGCGTTGGGTGAGTCGGACGAAAACATGGGATCGACGGGTGGAATAGAGGTCGACGGCGTCGTCGGCGAAGTTGAGCGAAAGAATCGCGACGACAATAAAAACCACCGGCATCAGCAGCCACGGATAGCTGGCGGCGGCCTGCAGGTTCTGGTAGCTCCGGGGCATTGCGCTTCTCCCCGCCGACCATGGGAGGCCGTAGGACGAGTCCACCGCCACCCCGATTTCCCCATGATCAAACCCCTCATCACCGGCAGCTTCATCGACATCCAGCATGTCAACAACTGGGACGCCCAATACTGGGTGGACGAGTGCCGCGAATGGCGGGACGAGAACTGGGACGCCATCGTGGGCGACATGCACGCGATCGGGCTCGATACCGTGATCGTAATCAATTGCGCGATCTGGGGCCGGCCACTCTATCCGGCGAACCGCCGGACCGTGGGCATTCAATTGCCGATGCCGTGCGCGGATCCCGTGGGGGCGATCGTGCGCGCCGCGGACCGGCGCGGCATGGGGGTCTATCTCGGTCTCGGGGCCTTCGGCCGTTATTCGCTCAACGCCAACCCCGACCTGTCGCCGGAGCACGACGCCTGGCTCGGCAACATGGCGGAGGACCTCCGCGAGAAATACGGCGGCTACCCGGCGCTGAAGGGCTTTTACATCACCGCTGAGGCGCACGGCATCAAGGAGGGCGGGCTGTTTGCGCAGGATGACTGCGACAAGACCGCGCGGTTCGTGAAGGGCATCCGCGAGCGCGTGGGCGACGCGAAGCTCATGATGTCCCCGGCCAACCTGAAGAAGCCGCGCCCCGAGCAACTGGACCCACTGCAGCGGCAACTGGAGCAGCTGAACGTCGACATCTTCGCCTACCAGGATCATGCCGGCTTCGAAAAGGTATACCCGAACCTCAACTTCTACGTGGCCGCCGAGGGCTACAGTCTCATCAAGCCGCTCCACGAAAAGCTCGGCCAGCAGATGTGGGTGAACTGCGAGGTCTTTGAATACACCGAGAAGCGTCCCGACGGGCGCCGGGTCTGCACCCCCTGCGCGTTCGAGCGGCTCGAACGCCAGCTGCGCGTCGCGGCCCCGATTGCCGACAAGCTCGTCATCTATCAATACCAGGGCCTGATGAACCGCCGCAGCGACCTCGTGAACATCGGCGCGCCCGGCACCGATGAATTGCACGCGGCCTACGTGCAGCATCGCGCCCAGCATTTGTAACCCGCGCCCCACCATGAAATCCACCCGCCGCACCTTTCTGCAGAACTCCTCGCTGCTGGCCGCCGCGCTGCCGCTCGCGAATCTCAAGCTCGCAGCGTCGGGCGGGCCGGTGCCGGTCGCCGCGGTGCCAGCCCCGGGCGGGTTGCGCGAGGTGCTCTTCAGCCCCGGCAACATCACCGAGCGGAAAAACTGCTTCGACCGCTTCGAGCCGCTGAAAAAACCGGCCGGCAATCCGGTCATGACCGCGTCGATGCCCTGGGAGGGTCGCGGTGGGATCAACTGGGGCAGCGTCATCCGCTCGCGGGTGGACGGGAAATTCAAATTTTTCTACAACACGGATTTCCCGGGGGCGCAGGAGGGCGCGGTCCTCGTGGACAATTCCATGCAGGGGAAGAACCACTGCGTCGTCTGCTACGCCGAGTCCGACGACGGCCTCACCTGGCACCGGCCCGCGCTGAACCTGTATTTCCAGGATCAGTTTCCCGGCAACAACATCATCTTCGCTTGGGCCTCGTACTACAACGATGCCAGCACGGTGATCGAGGACCTGATCGATCCGGATCCGGCGCGCCGCTACAAGATGTCGATGTTCCACATCGACACGAAGGACAACGACCTCACCGGGGTCTGCCTGTTCGTGTCGCCGGATGGCCTGCGGTGGACGTTCACCGGCACCGTGCTGCCCTCGCAGGACGCCTCGTCCATCTGGCAGGACAAGCGCACCGGCCGGTACTTCGCCTTCCTCAAGGACCGGCACGCCGGCAACCGCAGTCGGATGCTTTCCTACAGCGACGACTTCAGGAACTGGACCGAGCCGCAGTGGATCTTCACGCCCGATCACGGCGACCATGAGGGCACCAATTTCTACAACCAATCCACCTTCACGCTGGCCGGCCGCACGTTGGGATTTCTCAACCTCTACGACCTCGCGACGCAGACGACCTGGGTCGAGCTGATCGAGAGCGGGGACAACCTCAACTGGCGGCGGATGCCGTCGCGCCCGCGCATCCTGTCACCCGGCGCCCCGGGTTCGTACGACAGCGGCGGTGCGTACGTCGGCTTGGCGGAGCCGATTCTGGTCGGGGACGAATACCGCTATTACTACTACGCCTCGGCCGACCGGCACGACGCGGCCGATACCGGCGGCAACCCCGCGCAGCGGCCGTCGCTGGCCTATGCCACCTTCCGGAAAGATCGCCTCGTCGGCCAGCAGACGGAGCACGACGGGTATTTCGCCACGCTGCCCTTTGTCTGCCCCGGCGGCCGCCTCTTCCTGAATTTCATCTGTAGCGGCGAGGTGACCGTCACGGTCAAGCGGCCGGGTTACGGTACCGAATACGAGGGTTTCGCCACGGCGGACTGCGTGCCCGTCACCGGCGACAGCCTGCGCCGGGAGGTCGTGTGGAAGAACCACGCGAATCTCGACGCGCTGAGAGGGAAATACATTCGCCTGAAGATTTCCGGTCGCAACGTGGTCGCCTATTCTGCCGCCTTCGAGGCCGGGTAGGCTCGATCTTGGGTGGGATCGGCAACTCCGGGATTCCGCGGGGTGCGATACCCGTGTGTTCCTACAAGTAGGAGCACTCGCGGTTCGCCATGGGCTTCGGTTCCGGTTGAATTGGGGGCATGAACCCCCGCGCTTTGGCGTTGTCGGCGTTGGCCGGTCTGATGGCTGGGTGGAGTGGGGCGGCGGAACCGGCCGCCGTGTCCGTGACCGTGATCGGCGAGCCGCGGTATACCCACCGGCATTACGAGTCGGAAGTCGAGGCTGTGCCCGAGGAACTGCAGAAGATCTACCAGACCGGGTGCACGGGCGAGATCGGCCTGCGTGTGTCCGGGCTGAAGCCTGAGCCCCACCGGGTGCACCTGGCCTACACCGAGATGACGATGGGCGAACCGGCGCGC
Source organism: uncultured Opitutaceae bacterium (assembly GCA_964355715.1). Taxonomy (GTDB): domain Bacteria; phylum Verrucomicrobiota; class Verrucomicrobiia; order Opitutales; family Opitutaceae; genus UBA2377. The sequence goes on from CAYHEW010000019.1 coordinate 29,448, forward strand.
CGGGTGTTCGACATCCTGCTCAACGGCCGGACGGTCGCGCAGGAAGTCTGCACGTACCACCGCGTCGGCATGCGCCGGGTGCTGACCTTCGATTTCAACGTGTCGCCTCAGGACGGCGTCATCACCTACGAGCAGCGCCGGAGCGTGCCCGAGGCGGATTTCCCGCTCTTTTGCCTCATGCAGGTCTATGACCAGTCTGGCCGGCTCGTGGCGGAGCAGTCCGCCTACGCGCTGCGGCCGCCGGATTGGGACCGCAACACCCTGCTGGATTTCAACCGCGTCCACGAGGGCCAGAACCTGGAGACCGGCCGCACCGCGCCGCCTTGGGCGGGCACGTACCGGATCCGGGCGCATGAACTGGACCGGGTGACACCGGCCGACGTGGTCGGACCCGACGGTGTGGTTTTCCCGGATTGGACGCGCGTCGGCATCCCCGGCGGCATCCCGGTGCGCGCGAACACGCATGACGCGACCGATTTCGGGGCCGTGCCGGACGACGGGCGGGATGATGCCGCGGCGCTGCAGCGGGCCGTGGCCGTCCTCGAGGCGCGACCCGAGGGTGGGGTGCTCTTTATCCCAGCCGGCGTCTACCACCTGGACCGGCCGGTTCTCATCAAGGGCGACAACATCGTGCTCCGCGGCGCCGGCGCGAGAAAGACCCGGCTCATCGCCCGTTTCTCGAAGCGGGGCGAGGCGCCGGAATTGCACGGCATCCCGGCGGACGGGCGGATCCATCCGCAGAGCTACTATTATGTGTGGCTCGATCCCGAGGGCCTCACCGGCGTCGAAATCACCGCGGCCGGAAAGAGCGTGCAGCGGATCACCCGGGCCGGGCGTTGGGAAACGCAGATCTTCTTCCGTTTCGCCGGCCAGGATCTCGTGGCGGGGGCTGGGGCCGGCGAGACCGACCTGACTGTCACCGCCGCGTACCGGCAGGGTCCGCCGCGCGCGGTCACGCGCCGCGTGCGTCTGGAGGCGACGCCGGTGCCGGTGGAGCGCGGCTATGGTTCGTTGGCGATGATCGGCTTTGCCGGCCGGGGCTTGGTCGGCGAACGCTTTCCACTCACAGCGGATAGCCGGCGGGGCGACATGCATCTCGACCTGGCCCCGGGGCACGGCTTCGCGGTGGGCGATCGCATCCAGGTCAACGCGCCGGCCACCGCGCGGTGGGACCGGCTCACGGGCTCGGCGCGACCCGGCGCCCAGGTCCGCACCAACCATTACCAGCTCACGCGGGTGGAGGGGAACCGGGTGTGGCTGGGCGAGGCCCTGCGTCTTGAGTTTCCCGTGATCGATGGCGCCTCGGTGCAGCGGTTGATCCCGCAGGTGCACTGTGGGATCGAGGATCTCGGCTTCGAGCAGGAGGTGCAGGCGATGATCCACGGCTTCATGTTCGAGTACGGATGGGAGAGCTGGGTGCGCGGGGTCGAGATCGTGCGCGCCGGCGACAAATCGCTCTACATGCCGCACGCGAAGCGGTGCGAGGTGCGCGACACGGTCTTCGATCGGGTGTGGTACAACATCGGCGGGTCCGGCTACATCGGCTGGGAGCATGCCTTCGACTGCCTGATGGAGGACGTGACCACCCACGCGATGCGGCACGCGCCGGTCGTGCAATGGGCCTCGTCGGGCAACGTCATCCGCCGGAGCGTGTTTCACGGCAGCGATGCCCAATGGCACGCGGGCTGGACCAACGAGAACCTCTATGAGGAGCTGATCGTGGAATCCACGCAGCGCGACGGCGCCTACGGCAACGGCATGTGGGCCTCGCCGCCCGAGGACCGCGGCCATGGCCCCAACGGGCCGCGCAACGTGGTCTACAACTGCAGCATCTCCTCGCCGAAGGCCGGGCTCTGGATGGGCGGGATGAACGAGGCGTGGCTCATCCTCCACAACCTGTTCGTCGTCGGCCGCGGGCCCGGCGTCGTGGCCCGGACGGCGAGCTTCGACCACCTCATCCAGGGCAACGTGTTCGTGCTGCTGGCGCCGGAGCCGGCGGCGATCTATCTCGGCACGCCCGATTGCATCGGGGTCGAAGTGATCGACAACCGGTTCTACGGGCCGGTCCGGCAGCTGGCCGGCGGCGCCATCGCGCCCGCCGTCGAACGCGGCAACCGGGTGCGCGCCGCCGGCGAAATCGTGCGGCCGCAGCCGGCCGTGCGCTCGATTTTCCTCTGGCAGCGCGACCACCGCGAGGCCCTGCAGGCGGAGCAGCGGCGCCGGGCGGAAGCCGCCACGCGCGGCCCGGCGGACCGGCTGTAGGATTCTACGGGTAGTATGTCGGGCGCATTGTGGGGGGCAGGGCTCTGCGCCAATCCAGTAGCCACTACCCCCCATCACCCCTTCGCAACTGCCGAGCTACCCCCGCTTGATCACTTGTGGTCAACCCGCCCCCGAAGTGCCCCATCGCCCTGCTCCCTGCCCGGGCGGCACGTTCGCCATTTTTTGTCAGTAATCAGAACAGTCAGCATCCCTAAGAACTAACACCCCCCAAGTGTTACCCATAAACATGAGCAACAAAACCATACTGTCAGCGATGCACGGCACGGGCCGTGTTTATCTGTTAGCGGTCCTGGGCGCCTCCCTCGCATGGGGCCAGGCAGTCAAGGAAACTACCATCCCGGTGGAAACGGCCAAGGACGACGACGCCGAGGGCGCCGTGGTCAAACTCTCACCCTTCGAAGTCCAGGCGGACAAGGACTACGGCTACCGCAAGAGCAGCACCGTCACGACCTCCCGTATTTCGATCCCGGTCGTGGAAAACCCGCAGTCCGTCGAGATCATCTCGGGCGAACTGCTGCGCGACATGAGCGTGGCGCTGCCCAAGGAAGTTTTCCGCTACAGCAGCACCGTCATGGTGGGTGAGGCGGAAATCGGCCAGGCCGGTATCTTCACCCTCCGCAGCTTCCAGCTGCCGATCTTCTACAACGGCTTGGGTCTCGCGAGCTCCTTCTCGCTCACGCCGATCATCCCGGTGGACAACCTCGACCGCGTCGAGATCGCGAAGGGCCCCGTGGCGCTGTACTACACCAATTCCACGCCGAACGGTGTCGCCAACTACGTCACCAAGAAGCCGCAGTTCATCAACGCCACCGAGTTCAAGGTCACCGTCGGCAGCTTCTCGTTCTACAAGGCGGTGATGGATACCCAGTATGTCATCAGCAAGGAGCACGGCCTGGCGATGCGCCTGATCGGTTCCTACCAGAACAAGGACGGCCGCGTGGACGGTCAGGAGAACGACCAGCTGGTCTTCATCGATCCGTCCTTCACCTGGCGCCCGAGCGACAAGTTCGCGATGACGGCGGAGTTCGCCTCGACGAAGCAGAACCTGCCCTACGCGACCTTCGAGTGGAATCTCGCGATGAATCCGCAGTACTGGCAGAATGTCATGACCCCGACGCCGCAGATCGTCGCCTACATGAAGTCCGCCTACAACCTGGCTGATGACGCCGCCGCCCTTGCCAAGATCAACGAGCGCTGGGGCTACCCGACGGGCAATCCCAACGGCTCGACCCAGGGCGTCGTGCAGAACAGCTACATGACCAACTGGTCGAACGATATCATGGGCATGACCGGCACCGCCCCCTATTACTTCACGGGCAACACCATCGACTGGTGGCGTTTCTCGACCCGGGGCGACAAGTACCTGTCGAAGGGTCCGGACTCCAACTACGACGGCAACTCGCACCTCGCTGACGTGTCGCTCGACTTCACGCCGTTCGATAATCTCTCGATCCGCTATCACTGGCTGCACATGGTCAACAACACGGCCTTCACCCGCCAGCTGTTCCAGCCGGTCGCCGGCCTGCGCCCTGACGGTCGCGTGAACGCCATGAACGCCGCCGCGGCCATCTCCTGGACCCCGCACCGCTGGGCCTCCTCCGATGCGCAGCAGCTCGACTTGTCCTACGAGATCGAAGCCTTCAACATGAAGCACTTCCTCTCGCTGGGCTATGAGAAGGATCGCTCGGTGGCCACCATCGACAACGTCACCATCGACCTGACCAAGGCGGCGGCGGGCAGCAAGAGCTACGCCGGCTACGACCTCACCGGCACGTCGGCCTACCAGCACTACGATCCGTTCAGCGGCAAGCCCGCGCAGGGCATCTACCAGGTGGTCGCCTCCGGCCCGCGCCAGACCAACCTGTCGATCGGCAACTTCGAGGCCATGACCTTCAGCTATCGTGGTTCGGCCTTCGACAACCGCCTGAACCTCCTCGCCGGCGTCCGCCGTTCGGAGCTCATCAACACGGGCCGTTCCGACTACAGCCCGACCTACGGTGCGATCTTCACTGTCACGAAGGGTTTCCACGTCTTCGCCTCGGCCAGCGAAATGGTGAGCTTCACCAACCAGCTGAGCATCCTCGGCGGCGGCGTGCTGCCGACCGATAAGCCGGTGCAGCTGGATAACGTCAGTGAGAAGGGCATGGAGTGGGGCGTGAAGACCGACTTCAACGACGGCGAATTCTCCGGCACGCTCTCGATGTACAGCGACGAGCGCGACGGCATCATTCAGGCCGACTTCGTGAAGATCGTCTCCGATCCGCGTAACTTGAGCGGCAGCGCCGCCAATCAGGTCCAGTACTTCACCAACGGTGGTGTCGTGCGCGCCGAAGGCATCGAGTTCGACCTCGCCTGGACCCCGAACCGGAAGTTCCAGCTGATCACCAACTACGCCTGGCAGTACACGGCGAAGACGGTGAGCGACAAGACCCTCAATCCGGCGACCCCGGGCGCCCTGACCAACCAGCACGCCCGCCGCCGCCTGCAGAAGTCGCCCGAGCATCGCGCGAACTTCATCGGCAAGTACAACTTCGTCGATGGCAGCCTGCAGGGCCTGAGCCTCGGTGGCGCGCTCCGCTACTCGGACGAGTACAGCCTGCAGAACAACGTCTCGATCAACATCATGGTGCCCTCCGAGGTCATCATCGATCTGTTCGCGAACTACAGCACGAAGCTCGCCGGCATCCCGACGGACTTCCAGTTCAACGTGATCAACGCCACGGATGAGATCAACGACATCACCCGTAGCAACGGTCTGGAATTCCGCCTCACGACGGGCTTCCGCTTCTGATCCGCTTTAGTTTGTAGTTTCCTACCCCGAGGGCCGCACGTCACCGTGCGGCCCTTTTTTTTCACACCGTCCGCACCGTTGCGCCGTCGACCCAGCGGCCCTCGACGCTGATCGTGCGCGGGTACACCGGCAGGCCGCGCTCGTTCTGCTGCATCAGCGAGACCGCGAAGCTCGCGGCCGCCTCGCCGAGCAGGTCCGCCTGGTTGTCGATCCCGGCGTAGCCCTGCGTCTTGCCGTAAAGCTGGCCGAGGCAGATGCCGAGGTCCTCCGGCACGCGGTAACCCAGCTCGCGGATCCACGCGGCCATCTCCAGCGGGTACGCCGTGAGCATCACGCAATCCAGCCGCTGCGTCTTGATCCACCGGCCCAGCATCGCCTTCGTGATCTGGTTGGCCATCAGCGGCGCGACCCGTTCCGCGGGCGGCAGCAGGCACTGCTCGGCCAGGTACGTGCCGAGCACGAGACCGTAGGTGCGCTCGAAGATCTCCTGCGGGAACACGAGGCCGACGCGGCGGTACCCGCGCGCACGGAGCTGCTGCAGCGCGAGGCGGATGTTGTGGGCGCTGTGCGTGCAGGCCCGGTGCACCCGCAGGTCGGTGATCGAGTAGCCGACCGCCACCGTGGAAAACTGGCTCCAGTCGAGATCGGGCATCGGCCCGGGCTGCGGCAGGCGCGGCGTGAGGATCAGGCCCTGGATGCCGCGGGCGACGAGCAGACGGTCCAGCCGCTCCGGCGTCATGCCAGGAGCGTTGATCTGGAATGAATCCACGCCGAAGCCCTGGGCGTGCGCGTGCCGGGTGATGCCGTCGATCAGCTGGCGCTCGGTCGTGTTGGTCTCCAGCTCCGACGGCGGGTAGGTGACGATGCAGCCGATGACGCCCGCGTGCCGCTGGGCGTTGCGGTGGCGGTAGGCCGACAGCGCCGACAGCATCGCGTCGTGCGTGTAGCCCAGCTCCTGGGCGACGCGCAGGATGCGTTCCGCGGTCGCGGGCGTGACCCGCGGGTCGTGGCGCAGCGCCAGGCCCACCGTGGTGAAGTGCACGTTGGCGCGCCGGGCGATGTCCCGGAGGCTGATCCGCTTTTCCATGGATGCATCCAAGGTGGCCAACTGCGCCCGCGGGCAAGCTATTTCCGGCGGACCGTCGCCGGCGAGCTCGCCAGCGCCGGCCCGATCTGGCAGTAAATCCTTTGCCTTGCCGGCCTCCCCATGCGAATCCTCCCTGCGGTCACGTTGCTCCTCGCCATGTCCTGGGTCCCTCACTCCGCCCGCGCCGGCGACCCGGCGGCCACTCCGGTGGCGCACGGTCTCGGCGAGGGCTTCCACGGCCTCGAGTCGGCCGTCGATCCGACGCTGCAGACCGCCGACCCCGCCGCGCTGGCCGACTTCACCGCGCGCCGCTACGGGCTCTTCATCCACTGGGGCCCCGTGACTCTGGCCGGCACGGAACTCGGTTGGTCCCGCGACCGCGAGGTGCCGGCCGACGAGTACGACCGGCTCTACACGCGGTTCAATCCGGTCAAGTTCGACGCCGATGCGTGGGTGCGCATGGCGCAGGGCGCCGGCCTGCGTTACGTCGTGCTCATCGCCAAGCACATGGATGGCTTCTGCCTCTGGGACACGAGGCAGACGGAGTACAACATCATGCGTTCGCCGTTCGGCCGCGACATCGTACGCGAGCTGGCCGACGCCTGCCGCCGCGGCGGGCTCGCCTTCGGTGTGTACTACTGCATCGCCGACTGGCACCACCCGCAGTTCCCCTTCAGCGGCCCCTACTACGGCCCGAAGGACACGCCGGTGAAGCCGACGGCCGACGTCGAGCGCTACACCCAGTACATGATGAAGCAGCTCGCCGAGCTCGTCGCCGACTACGGCCCCATCCAGACGGTGTGGTTCGACTCGATGGCCGGCGCGCACTGGCCCGAGCAGGGCCGACGCCTCATCCCGTTCCTGCGCGCGCTGCAGCCCGGCATCCTCGTCAACAACCGCGCCGCCGTGCCGGGCGACTACGTGACACCCGAGGAGCGCATCGGCCGCTACCGCGACGACAAGCCGTGGGAGAGCTGCATGATGATCGGCACGCAGTGGGCGTGGAAACCGAACGACGAGCTGAAATCCTTCCGGAAGCTGCTGCGCGCGCTCGTCTACTGCGCCGGTGGCGACGGCAACCTGCTGCTCAACGTCGGCCCGATGGCCGATGGCAGCTTCGAGCCGCGGATGGTCGAGCGCCTCAACGAGGTCGGTGCCTGGCTCGGGCGCCACGGCGAGAGCATCTACGGCACGCGCGGCGGGCCCTACAAGCCGACCAGCGCCCTCGCGAGCACGCGGCGCGATCAGTTCGTGTACCTGCACATCCTGCGCTGGGACGGCGACCGCCTCGTGCTGCCGCCCCTGCCGCGTCGGGTGCTCGGCGCCACCGTGCTCACGGGCGGCACGGTGCAGGTCGAGCAGACGGCCGAGGGCCTGGCGGTCACGGTGCCGCCGGCGGACCGGCAGCCGATCGTCACGCTCGTGCGGCTGGAGCTCGACGGTCCCGCGGCGGACCTCCCCGCGATCGCGCTGCCGCCGGAGGTGACGGCGACGGCCTCGGTCACGCGCGAGCCGGCGGCGCAGTACGCCGCGCAGCTCGCGGTCGACAGCGATCCCGACACGGAGTGGTCCGCGCCGGAGGGCCAGACCAGCGCCACGCTCGAGCTCACCTTCAGCCGCCCCCGCACGATCCACGGCTTCAAGTACGAGGAGCGCAGCCGCCCCATCCGCATCCGGGCCTATGCCTTGGATCGCTGGGACGGAGCGCAGTGGGTGGAGGTCTTCACCCGCGACCGTGAGGCCAACTACCTTGTCCGTTTCGATTCCGTCAACACCGCGCGCCTGCGGGTCCGCGTGCTGCACATGGAGGAGACCGCCACCGCCTCCGAGCTCGTCGTCGAGGACGTGGAGCCGCAGTGACGGGAACGATTGCGGTTATCCCGACTGAGGGACGGCCCGCACCGTTGGGCGGTCGATCCAGCGGCCCTCGACGAGGGAATAGCGGGGGAATTCCGGCAGGCCGCGCTCGTTGTGGCGCAGGAGCGAGATCGCGAAATTGGCGGTGGCCTCGCCCAGGAGCTCCATCTGCTCGTCGATGCCGGCGATCGCATCCGTGTCGCCGGCCCGGCTGAGCTGCGTGACGCCGAAGTCGTCGGGCACGCGGTAACCCAGCTCGCGGATCCAGGCGAGGTACTCCATCGGGTAGTCGGTGAGCATCACCGCATCGGCGCGCTGGGCGCGGAGCCAGCGCTGCAGCTGGGCCTTGGTCAGGTTCTCCTCCAGCAGCGGGTCGACGCGTTCGTCGGCCGGCCGGGCGCGCTGGTCGGCGAGGTAGGCACCGAGGATGTTGCCGCGCGTGCGCAGGTTCACCGGCGGCGACAGAATGAGCCCCGGGCGCCGGTAGCCGCGGCGCCGCAGCTCCTGCAGGGCGAGGAGGACGTTGTGCGCCTGGTGCGGGCAGCAGCGGTGGACGGCGAGGTTGGTGATCGAGTAGCCGCTGGCCACGACCGAGAAATGCTCCCAGTCGAGGTCCGGCATCGGCCCCGGGCCCGGGAGGCGGGGTGAGAGCATGATGCCCTGGATGCCGCGGGCGCGGAGGAGCTTGCTCATGCGCTCGCCGGTCATGCCGGGGGCGTTGATCTGGAAGATCTCGATCGCGAAGCCCTGCGACTGCGCGTAGGCCCGGGCGGCGGCGAGCATCGTGCGCTCGCGGGTGTTGGTCTTCAGCATCACCTTGGGATCGTAGGTGACGATGTGCGCGATCACGCCGGCGAAACGCCGGGCGTGGCGGTGCCGGTAGGCCGAGAGCGCCGACAGCATCGCGTCGTGCGTGTAGCCGAGCTTCCGCGCCACGGTGCGGATGCGGTTGGCGGTCGCCGGGATCACGCGCGGATCGTTGCGCAGCGCCAGGCCGACGGTCGTGAAATGCACCCCGGCGACCTCGGCGATATCCCGCAATGTGATGCGTTTCGGCATGGCGGGTCGGCTCAGGCCGGCAGCGGGCGCACGGTCGGCCGGTCCACCCAGCTCCCCTCGATGAGGGTGTAGTGCGGATGGGCGGGCAGGCCCCGCTCGTTGCGGCTGATCATGCCCACCACGGTGTCGACGGCGCCCTCGCCGAGCAGGCGCATGCGCTCGTCGATGCCGGCGATGTCCTCGGTCTTGCCGAAGCGGCTTATGACGGCCACGCCGAGTTCGTCGGGCACGCGGTACTTGAGCTTCCGGATGAATTCGACGACCTCGACTGGCATCGCGCTGAGGATCACGCCTTCGACCTTCTGCTCGCGCAGCCACCGGCCCACGCTGGCCTGGGTGATCTCCGATATCGGGACAAAGAGCGGCTCCACGCGTTCCTCGCGCGGCAGGATCTGCTGCTCGGCCAGGTAGGCGCCGAGCACGTGGCCGCGGCTGCGCTCGTAGATCTCGCGCGGCAGCACCAGGCCGACCCGCCGGTAGCCGCGGGCCCGCATCTGGCCGAGGCACAGGCGCATGTTGTGCGTGTGGTACGTGCAGACGCGGTGGATCGTGAGGTTGGTGATCGAGAAGCCGAGCGCCACCGGCGAGAAATGCGCCCAGGCGAGGTCCGGCATCGGCCCCGGATCCGGCAGGCGGGGCGAGAGGATCAGGCCCTGGATACCGCGGGCGCGGAGCATTTCGCTGAGGCGGTCGGGCGTCATGCCGGCGGCGTTGATCTGGAAGGCCTCAAGCTGGAAGTTGAGCGACAGCGCGCGCTCCGTGGCGGTCTCCCGCACCACGCGCTCGGTGACGTTGGTCTGCAGCGTCTCCGGCGGGTAGGTGACGATGTACGCGATCACCCCGGCGAAGCGCCGGGAGTGGCGGTGGCGGTAGGCCGACAGCGCCGAGAGCATCGCGTCGTGCGTGTAGCCGAGCTCCTTGGCCGCGGCGTGCACCTTGGCGGCGGTCTCGGGGATGACGCGGGGGTCGTTGCGCAGCGCGAGGCCGACCGTGGTGAAGTGCACCCCGGCCACCTTGGCGATGTCCCGCAGCGTGACGTGCTTCGGCATGGCGCGGCGGAGGGCGGGCCCGGCTCAGCCGAGCAGGTTGCGCAGCGCCGCGAGATATTTCTCCTGCGTGCGCGTGATCACGTCGGCCGGCAGGCGCGGGCCCGGCGGCTTCTGGTCCCACTTGATGGCGAGCAGGTGGTCGCGGACGAACTGCTTGTCGTAGCTCGGCGGTGAGCAGTCGGTGCGGTAGGCGTCCGCCGGCCAGTAGCGCGAGGAGTCGGGCGTCAGGACCTCGTCGATGAGGAAGAGGTTGCCGGCGGCGTCGGTGCCGAACTCGAACTTCGTGTCGGCGAGGATCATGCCGGCCTGGCGCGCGCGGTCGTGGCCGAAGGTGTAGAGGGCGAGGCTGGCGGCCTTGACCTTTTCGTAGAGCGCGGCGCCGACGATGGCCACGCCCTGCGCGTCGTCGATCGGCATGTCGTGCTCACCCTTGGGCGCCTTCGTGGTCGGCGTGAAGATCGGAACCGGCAGCTTCGCGGCCTGGCGCAGGCCGGGGGGCAGGCGGTTGCCGCAGACTTCGCCGGTCTTCTGGTAGGAGCTCCAGCCGCTGCCGATGAGGTAGCCGCGGGCGACGCACTCGATGGCGAGGGGCTTCAGCTTGCGCACGATCATGCTCCGCAGCTGCAGGTCGCGGTCGGCGATCCCGCGCCGGGCGAATTCGCCGGCCTGATCGGGCAGGAGGTGGTTCTGGATGAGACCCTTGGTCTGCTCGAACCACCACAGGCTCATCTGCGTGAGGATGATGCCCTTGCCGGGGATGCCGTCGGGCAGAATCACGTCGAAGGCGGAGAGGCGGTCGCTGGCGACCAGCAGAAGGGCGTCGCCGAGGTCGTAGATCTCGCGGACCTTGCCCGAGGCGAGCAGGGGGAAGGGCTGGCCGGTGAACGTCGTGCGCGCGCTGGCGGGCATCGCGGCGGCAATGGCGGAGAAGTTCATGCTGGGATCGTGATATGCGGTTATTCGTGCCTTGGGGAGAAGCTTTTTCTGACTTAGGCGATGGCGGCGCGGACTACCCGGATCCCGGGCGGTACCGCATACTCCAGCTTGGGCTCCCCGTTGACCATCCGCCACGCCACGCGGATGTCGCCGTGCGGGGTGGGGACGGTGCCCTCGGCCCAGTCGAGGCTGCCGGTTTGCGGGACAATCTCGACCTCGCGCCAACCCGGGGCGGTCGGGCGCACGCCGAGGATGTAGGCCGGGAGCTGGATCACGGCGCCGGCGCCCCAGCCGTGGCAGGTGCTGATGTCGTAGTCGTTGCCAAAGTGCTCGGTGTAGGTGCCGTTCTTGGTGATCGGGAGCCACCAGCGCTTGAGATAGTCGACCGCCTCGCGGGCGAGGCCGTGCTGGAACATCACCTCGGCGAAGAGGTAACCCGATCCCGGTGTGCCGATGCGCACGATGCCACCGACCTGCGGTTTGAAGCCGGGCTTCAGCCGGTAGTTGCAGGGAGTGAGCGGGAGGAGTCGCGCTTCGTCGGTGATGCGGGCGATCAGCGGCCGCACCTCATCCGCCGGCACGAGACCGGCCCAGATGGCCATGACGTTGGCAAGCTGGCTGCGCACGGGGCTGGGTTTGCCGTCGTAGAGCGCGTCGACGAACAGGCCCTCGTCAGCCGACCAGAATGCGCGCCGGTAGGCGGCGGCCAGCGCGGTGACCTTGGTCTCGAGCGCCGCGGCGGTGGCGTCGGCACCGAGGTCGCGGGCGAGTGTCGCGAGGTCGCGGTGGGCGCGGAGGTAGATGGCATTGTTGCACGACGACACGCCGCCGAAATCCATCGCCGCCCAGTCGAGGAACGTGCCCCAGCCGGGCCATTTCTCGTTCACGAGGCCGTCGGGCGTCGTGAACTGCGCGACGATCTCGAGTTGTTTGAGCAACGCGGGGAAGAGCGCGGCGGCCGCGCGGGTGTCGCCGCTGTGCCGGTGGTAGTCGGCGACCGACATCAGGTAGTAGAGCGTGTAGCTCAGCAGCATCGGGTCGTAGTCGCAGGGCGCGAAGCCCTTGATCGCCCCGGCCACGGCGCCGCCGGTCGCGGGGTTTTGCGCAAACAGGAGGAGGCAGCGGCGCCAGAGCGCGGTGTCGCCGAAGCCGTACACGCTGCAGGGCGCCTCGACGGCGAGGTCCATCCACATCACGCGTTCGCGGGTCGGGCAGTCGACGAAGGTGTCGAGCATGCAGAGCCGCGTCGTCGTGAGGCCGACCTGGTAGAGGTGCTCGAGCGCGGGATCGGAGGAGCGGAACGAGCCGGTGCGTGGCGTCGGGTACGTGCGCTCGGCCACCGTCGCGCCCGTGAGCGTGAGGCCGCCCGGGCCGGCGGCGACGTCGAGCATCAGGTAGCGGAAGCCGCGACCGCCGAAGAGCGTGAGCTCGCGTTGGTCGGCGCGAAGATAGGCACGGTCGGCGGCGTGGACGTAGAGGCGGCGGACATTGGGCAGACCGGCGGGGTCGAGGATCTCGTCGTGCCCGATGTCGATGCGCTGGCCGGCGCGCGCGCCCGTGAAAGTGAGGCGGATGTGACCGGTCACGATACGGCCGAAGTCGAGCACGACGAATTCGCCAGCCTCGCCGGCGCCGAGCGTCAGCGGGAAGGCGAGAGGGGCGGCGACCGCGACCGGCTGGCGGCGGCGCGCAGCCATTTCGACGGCGACGGTTACGTCCTTCTCCGTCTCGGGCAGCGGGCCGGGTTCATAGCGACCACGGGTGAGCAGGGCGGCTGCTGGGATCTCTGTGGTCGCGAGCAGCGGGATGTCGCGCGGGATGAGGCGGGTCCACGGCGCGGTGCCGGCGGGGCCGATCACGGCGGCGGCGGGCCAGGCGGTGTCGTCGAACGCGGCGGCGTTCCAGCCGACGGGGACGAGGGCGTGGTCGCAGACCTCGTAGAAGCCGAAGTGCGACATCATGCAGGGCAGCCATTGCTGGTAGGCGGCGGCGGGGAGGGCCTTCCAGGTGGCGTCGGTAGCGATCACGGTGCCGTCGGCGGCCGTGGCCTCGACCCACAGGCCCGGGCGCGAGCGCATGGCGGTGGCGCATGGCTGGCCGAAGTGGTGCACAAGCACAGCGAGCACGTGGCGGCCGCGGGCGAGAGTGAGGCGGTGGGTGTCGAACGTCTTGTAGGCGGGGACGGCGGGGGCGGTGCCGCGTTCGACGAGGGCGCCATCGATGTGGAGTTCGTACTGCGTGTCGGCGGCGATGTGCACCGTGAGTTCGCCGGCGGCGGTGAACGTGCGGCGGAAATACGCGTAGCTGTTGCGCCGGTCGTCACCGGCCGGGGTGGGGAGCCAGATCCATTGCCCGGGCCCGGCGGCCCGCGGGGGTCGCGGGCAGAGCAGATCGCCCGAGGCGAGATCGGCGGCGGTGAAGCCGGCGCGGGAGAGGACCGGGAGGACGGGATCCGGGACCGAGGGCGGGAGGCTCATGGCAAGGGGTGCAGCGCAGCCGATTTCCGGCGCGTGGGCAATCATCCCCTCCGCCGACTGCCCTGATCGCACCTGCGGCCGTGGAGCGACCCGATGATTCATCAGTCTGGCCTCGACCGGCAGGTTTTTCCATCCTGCCCGCAACCCTCCTGCGCTGAAACCACGATGACGCCAGCAACACCGTTGACCGAGGAAGCTCTCTACCGGGAACTCCTCGCAGGGTTTGAGTATGATCTAGGCCGTGCAGACAGGTAAGCCGACAAGATCAACCAACAACACCCGCCAGAAATACCGAGGATCGGTGGTGTTGAAGAAAATACCTCTGATCGGAATTGAAGCCTCCGACACGCGGAGGGGCGTCAACATTAACGCCCATACGTTGAAGAGAATCAGTATCTGCTACCGGTGAGATGAGCGTTTCACCGGAGTCGTCGAAGGATATGAAGCCACGGTCGAACAGATGGTCGATCGATGGTGTGAGTAACAGGCCATTCCCGGCGGCGAGTCTCTCCTCGTTGGAGGATTCCCGCCAGGGCTTAATGTGACTGGCAATGAGATGTACGGGGTTGGAGACCTGCGTTACGCGACACTGGGTTTCGATGCGGCTGACGTACTCTTTAAATCGCCCCTGGCCCACCCGGGCCCTGATTAGGGCGATGCGGTCAGTTTCTGGAATCGTGGAGTTCTCAATACGATGGCGCTCGATACGTTCCCACTCCTCAACGCCGGGAAGCGCTATTTCGACGTCGGCACAACTATTACCTTCCTCAACTTGAGGTAGACTTTCCTCAATGCCTACCGCTTGGCGCATTAACCTAGCGAGTTGGTCTGAGATCGCAGCTAGATAAACCGCCTGGCGCCCATTGCCGTCGGGCCCCAAGGGAGAGCGCTTCATTCCGATTAGCGGCCCGATCTCCCCAAGCATATCACGCGGACGGATCGGCCGGGCGGCGGGAACAAAATCAACGTCAACCCTCCACCCGATGTCGTCCCAGACTTCCCCGATGTGACCAAATTCATCGGGACGCGGAGACGTGTAGCAATGGGACTTCGCCAGACCGATCCCTTTGACTTGGCCATCCGCGTAGGAAACGATCGTGTCTCCCGGCTTCACTAAGCGCATGAAGTCATAGAAGATGTTCCGAGCGCCGTCTTTTCGACGCTTGGGGGACCAGACATATTTACCGCGGAACTCGTGGCGGAAGGTCTGTTTATGATTCACCCACCAGGAACTCATCGGGTTCATTCTGGAGTGTTGCTCTCCGCTGTCCAGGATGTCTCCGCGCGCTAGGTGTTGGTTGCACAAACACAAAGCCGGTGAGCGACTTGCGCATCACCGGCTTCAAAGTTGGCGTCCCCACGGGGAGGATTATTCTAGGGGTTTTAGGCGTGTTTTCAGAGGTAGGTAAACTAGGGGAACACAGGAAATCGGGCACATTGTGTAGTGTTTTGTGTAGTGCGGAAGTATACGGCATCCGCCTTGCAACCGAAACATGGAGTCGCCCAAAACGCGATCCGGAACGACTGGCTGCCCATCTGCGAGCATTTCTCGACTTCAAGAAGCACGACGAACTGTTCTCTCAAGGAGGCTGTTTTCATTTTGCCTATTGTGCTTGGGGACGCGGAATCGGAACGCTCCATCGCATGGTGTCCCCACTCGATCCTCCCAAAGCGGACCAAGTTTTCGTAGTGCTTCCGAACGGTATGGTTCTCGACCGACTCGGTTAACGTAGCGCCCGCGCGGTGAGAATGAACGGCCAAAGGTTCACTTGCTGGGCTAAGGGCAGCCGCCGGCTCCATTTTGCCGCCGCAATGTAGATTTTCTGAGTAACGGCTGGTTGGGTTTCGATGAACCGCCGCAACAAGTCGAAAAACCGGCGCGAACTGCGGTCCTCGTCGCCAGGCACTATCGCCAGCGAGAGCAGCGCATTCATCAATCCCAGCCAAGGAGGCAGGTTGGACAGGTCCGTCTCATCAGACGGCGGAAGCGTGCGGGCAAAGCCCAGAATCAAACTCTCAAGGCGCTCGATTAATTTCTCATCGCCGTTGGCTTGCGCATGGCCACAGGCAAACGTCAGCGCGACTGTCAGCATCTTGGCATCCCGCTGGGCCAGTGCCGCGAAACTGAAGGTATGCAAAATTTCAAGGAAGCGGGCTTCCATGGGCGGCGGAAAATTCACGCCACCGACCACACTAAGCATCATCGCCCAATAGATCGGGTCGCCTGGCGACTTGGCCAAATCTTCGAGCCGGGCGGCCAGATCAGCGTCCGGAGGCAGCGCAAACCACTTGGTCCCCAGTTCCGGTCCGAAAACCACCGTAGCTTGGGCGACGGTGGCCTGACCTAAAAACGAACCAAGACTATCGGGCCACAAGTCGGTGCGCCGGGAAAGTTCAAGGTGAGTCACTCCTTCGTTGTCGTCGGCCGCAAGGAACGCTGTCAGCTTGCTCGGCGTGCCAAGACGGGCGGCGGCCTCGGAACCGAGTGCGCCAAACCAAGCTAGACCGTGCAACACCAAGCTGCCATGCGTGACCTCGTTGGCTCGGGCGAGATCAAGTGCGAAGGCGGAATCTCCCAGCAACGTTTCTTCTGTCCAAGTCTGGGTTTGGTCGCCGAGCCATCCAATTAAAGATTCAGGATTCTCCCCGACCGCCCGCAGAAATCCATGCAACCGGGACGCATGATACCAAATACAAGCCAGCCGCATCCAAACCGGCAGCTTCCTGCCTCCGGCCCAGCGATGAAACTCACTCTCCACGAGCTTCAACGTCGCCCTAAAGCAAGCGAACGCCGGTCGGCTCGCAATGGGATCGAGGAGTGCCGTCGCGATGCCTTCGGCTCGCGACCACCACGACGGCATCTCCCGCAACGCCGCAAGTCCCAGCAGGTGCAAGTCGGCCACCAAGGAATGTGGCTGCCGACAGAGTTCGTCGAACAAGCCTCCGGCCTCTTCGTCCGGCAGGCCGCGCCAGCGAGCTTCCAATCCCGCCGGCAAGGGCACCGGCAAACAAATAAGTCGGCGAATGGCGGCTCCTAAACCCTCCTCCGCCACCAAGGTCTCCGCGGCTGCGGCGAGCCCGACCGTCGCGTCCTCCTTTTCGTCAGCGTCAAAACGCAAATGACCGAGCAACCGGCTCCAACTCGGGAGCAAGAGGTCGCTGAGGCTGAAGCCCCCGGGTTGGCTGAAGAGTTTGCCCATTCGTCGATAGGCGAACTCGGCCGAATCGTTGCGCAAGCTGTTCAAAGCATCGAACCGGTCGGCCGCGGCTTCCAACAGGGCGATCCGTCTCATGTCGAGGTCTGTATGGGCACGCGGAGCGTCGAACCAATACCGTCTGGTCTCCATGAACTGCATCCGCTCTTCCACGCTGTCCCTCAGCACCGGAAAGGGTAATTCCGTATGTCTCCCGCATTCCCCCGGATCATCGCTGTGGAACTCCACGATCAGATGGCCGGCCTGGTCGCATTCCAGAAACCGAATGGTCAGCTCATGCGCTTCCTGGCGGGCTTGCACCCGTCCCTCCCGGCCGTTGACTGCGTCGGCCACCGCGCGCCAGTAAGCTTGGGCCTCATAAAGATGCTCGCCGATTTTCACACTGACCCCATACACCGTCATCCCCACGGCGGCTTGCACATGAGCTGGCAGGTCCAGCTCGTTCGACAATTCCATGGGTAAGTCGTGAATGAACCGCGCCCATAAGGCGCATTGAAGATTCCGGTCCTTGGGCTCCTTTCCTCCGGAGGTTTCACCCAGGCTGGAGGCAATGAAACTTCCGATCACTTTCGCGACCCGGGCGACCAACGAAGCCTCTCTCGCCTTGAGGGGTTCAAGCAAGCGGGCCTCCAGCCAGTTGAAATACCCTTGCCGCGGCGAAACCGTGTCATCCCCGCCCGACTTGCGGAAGTCGAGAGCGATACCCTCACCATACATCGCACCCAGTGAAGCCGAGACCAAGTCCGCAACCTCGCTCGCGGTTGTCGGCCCTGCCAACGCCTGACGAATTCCTAACACGTCAACATAGACGTTATCCAACAACCAGTCCGCCCTAGCCGTGCGAATCTCCACGCTTGCAGCGGTGTTCTTCCAAGCCCCTTGGATCGCCGTATCCACGGCCCGGTGCAGGCCCAGTGGAAACTCGAACTCCCGGATGTCATGGTTGCCATTGGCTTCGGTGTGGGGCGCCTGCAATCGCTCGCGATCAAGGAAGCACCCGTTGAGATAACGCCTGAGAATGGCCATGCCCGGAGTCTCTACCAGGTGCCCATCCATGAAGGTCGCAAGCGCCAGATGATGTTCCAACTCACCCTCCGCGAGCGGCAGGTAGCGCACATTTGCCTGCCTCAACCGCAGCAGGAAGTCGAAGTGCTCGCCGGGAGTCAGAGCGCCCCGCTTCTGCAAGGTGGTCAGAATCTCGGCCACGCTCACCACGAACCGAGTCCCAGCCCGCCGATGACGGTTCACCATTCGGTCGTCGCACCACGTCACTCCGTCCGGCAGGCCGGTCGCAGCCAACGCATCCAACATCGCTCGGGTCGATAAGCCGGATTCGGCTTGAAGTTGGGCCGCTGCGCGCGGCACCGTCTGAACAATGCGATAGGTTCCGGTCTGGATGCCGCGCTGAAGCCGGTCCAGCAACGCCTGAGTCCAGGCCGCCCATTGCTGGGACTGTTCAAATCCGGCGATTTCCGCATCCAATTGCGCGGCCGTTCCGCGGGTCACCATCAGCCGGAAATGGCGGGCCGCCAGGTCCAACTGAGCGGGCGACAACGACGCCACGACGCTATGAGGGATGAGCACCGCCATCCCGGCGGCGATGATCTCCGCTGCCTGCGGAGTCGGTTGCAGGCTTTCGCTCAACGCGCCCACCGGCCGCAGATAGGCGGCGGTAGGCGGAGGCAGCATCACGGGAACACCCATGGCGCCTTCGGCAAGGAAGGGGCCGTCATGGAGAACCACACCCTTTTCCTTCTCCGCATATTCCAGCAGGGTCGCGTGCTCCGACCCCAATTGCTGCCGGAGTTCCTCAACCACCACCGTGATAGTGACGACTGGCTCCACCGCCAGAATGCGGCCGTCGCGCAACAATTCCCGAAACTTCAACCGCGCCTCCTGTCGGTCGGGCTGGGAAGGCTGCAACCGCGTGACCTGTTCAGCCAGGCTCTGGGTAGCGTGCGGCGAAAGATAGATGGGAGCGAACGCTGTTTCGACGTAGCTGAGAAGACCGATGTCGGCCGCCAGCAACAACGAGGTAAGGTCCGCCAAAACGCTGCCCGAACCGATTGCCTCGACCGGCCGGGCCCCAGCCCGGGCAAAAAGCACCGGACTTCGCAGCAACTGCCCGTGACGGCGGTTCGCTTCCAGTTGCGCGTGAAACGGCACTGCTAGCGGGGTGCCGTTATGTTCCGACGCCAGATGTATGGGCACGGCCCCCTGCTCGTAAAGTTTGTCCGTTCTGTCGCGGTCCTCTCGACGTGCGCGGATGAAGGCGAACACTTCATCCATTGGCTGCTCGCGCAATGGCCCACGACCCTGCCGTGCCAAGCGGCGCAGGCGGGTGAACAGCTCCTTCGCCTCGTCGGAAACACCCAATGAAAAAGCGAGATCCAGTGCCGCACCCGCCAGCTTGTGGTTTTTAATCGGCCGCTGGTTTGCGCGCCGCCAGAGTTCCTTGGCCAAATTCAGGTCATGCAGCCGCGCCACGCTCGCTCCACGAAGCCAATGGACCGGCTTCGCGCCTTTTAGAGTCAGGAGGTCACGTGCGAGCAGGCTCGCCCGCCGGGTGTCTCCGCTCTGCACCAGCAGGTCAAAATAGACCGAAAAGGCGCTCAGCGCGGGTTGCTCCCGATAGATGCGTTCGGCTTCCTGCGCGGCGGCTGTCCAGTCGCCCAGCTTATGCTGACAGACGGCCTTCAAGTGGCGGATGTCCGGCGAAAGCGTTCCGTCGCGGAAAAGCGACCGATAACGTTCGAGCAAAGTCAGGCACAACGCGTGGTCTCCATGCTTGAATGCGCCTTCCACGGCGAGGCGCAGCGCCGAGGCGGTGCCGATCCCCTCGACTAACTTGACGGCGTGACGGGCGACAAAACCAAAGTCCCCCAACCGCAGCTTCATTTCACAGCACTCGAAGAGACGCCGGACGTTGTCGGTTCGCTCCAAACCCGTCGCCAGGCCGTCAGCCAGCGACTTCCGCTCACGGGCCGAACTGGCGGTCAATCGCTGGATCGCAACCTCCGCGGATTCCCGCAAATCGGCGGAAATGATTTCTGCACACAACGTAAGTGCTCGCGCGCGATCGCGCCGTGAGACGAACTGGGCCTTATGGAACAGCCAAATGTCGGCGTTTTGATTCCGCCGAAATGCCTCCTCGGCTTCATCGAGCACAGCTTCCCCTCGCACGGGATCGTTCGCCCGCCAGACCAACGACCACAAGGCAAACCAAGGATCGAGGTGGTCCGGCTCGCGCGTGATGCGTTCGCGCAACGCCGATTCAGCGGCGGTATAGTCGAATGTGTAGCCACGAATCAGTGCCCAAGCCATCACCCCGAAGGCCGCCGGATTCTCCGTTAATAGCCGTTGGGTGAGCTCCGCGGCTTCAGCTTGGCGGCTGTCGATGCAGGCCATGCAGGCAAGTTGCCAATTGCGCAAGTTCTCGCGCTCGACAGGCGGACAATCTCGATGCTCCGCGCCGGCGGCGAACTCCTGAGCCGCTTCCCGCAGCGCCTCGACGGCGGTCGTCGTTCGCCTAACGAAAATCCAACTCACCGGAACCGGCCAGGACAGGCGTCTCGCCCCTTCGGCCGCGGAAGACAGCGCGGAAAAATAAGCCACCGTAGCCTTGGCCAGCCGGAGGTTACGCCGGGTAGGCGCCAGTTCCAGGGCCTTCGCGATTTCGACCTGCGCTCGCGGGACATCTCCCGCCATCAACGCGCCGAGGGTCAGAAGCCGGTAAGTTTCCGCGTCTAGCGGGTAAGCTGACGCAGTTACCTCTTGTTCCAGCGTCGCCATCCTGCCGCTTTCCAGCAGGAGTGCCCACCGGAAATTGCGCGCTTCCGGGCTTTTCGGGTCAACCAATTGCTCCAAAGCCGCAGGTGCGTTCCGCTGGCAATACGTGAGGTAGGCATCAATGGTCTGGTAGTCGCCATTTGGATCGAGCTGACGGGCCGCTTCCACCAATCCAGCCGCCGCTGCCGCAGGTTGCCGGAGATTCAGGTGAATAGCCGCTTCAAGACGCAGGACCCGAGCCCGGAAGATGCCGGAGTGATCGGGCCAGGCGGTCATCCCCTTGAGCTTGCGGATCCCCTCCAAAGCCTGGGTTTGTTCGCCTGCCCGACACAGCTCCCGCAGACTTTCCAGCTCCTTGCCTTTCAACTCCTCCAGTTCGTTCGCCATGACTCCGAGGCGTTGCACGACAACCGCCATTCCCATCGTCGTTGCGGCGGATTCGACCGCCGGACCACAGATCATCGCGACAATCTCCTCGGAATCGAAATACGCACGGGCGATGCTTCGGAATGGTCGCAATTTGTTCCGCAGCGTGGCCGCACCCCACAACTCATAGGTGATGCCGTGCTTGGCGAACCGTGCCCGTTGTTTCAGCAACTCATCCTGAATCTGCGTCTGGTTCACCTCGCAGGCGACAAACAGAACAAAGCGGCGCACACCTTTGTCCTTCCAATAGTCCCAATGGACAAAGAACTCGTCCGAGGCATTCCGCACTTTAGCCGCCGAGAACGAGCTTTCGCATTTGCACTGCGCCACATCCACCCCCGCCGGCTTGATGACCGCCAGCAGGTCGATCCCGCGCTGCCGTTGCCCCGGTATCCCATACTCCTCCGAGTTCGGACCATCCGGTTCGTGGGAAAACAGCTCGTTACTGAGCATTTGGAAATGCCGCCAGCCGATCTCATGGAAGTGAGGGCAGAGTTGACGGGTGGCACGCGGAGTCATCGGAAAGCAACCGGCAGGCCCATAAGGAAGCGGACCCTCCAGCCCGAATTGCCTACCAGCCCCGACGACCGCGGGGAAGAGCTAAACGCCCTCACTTATTGACGGTGGAAGTCCGTCGGGAAGCCTTCCAAGCGCACACGGCGGTATTGTAGCGTGTGGACGGACCCGATTGGGCCGCTTAGGCAGGTAGCCAGCCACCTTCACCGCCCAAAACAGGCTGCTTTTGGAGTGAGGCGCTGATGGTATGCGAATTCCTCCAGTTTCTCTCGGAGATGGTCGGTTTCCTCCTTCAGCAGATCGTCGAGATCGCAGAGCGCGCTTTGGATGTGCTCATGCCGCATGCTTTCGGCCTCCTCCGGACTGTAGCCGTCGTCCCACGGGGCTGGCTCTGCGTTGATGTCATGGGCTGGGCGCAACACGCTTGCGGCACGAAGCAACACCCCCTGCGCCTGCTGAGCGCGAACCAAATCGAGTCCTGTGACCGCGTCGCCGAGCAAGGCGCCATGCTTTGTGAGAAACCACTCTACCGAGTAATTGGTGGCCGCTTCGACGAGGATGGCCAGCGCGTAGAACACGCGCTCATCGCGTGGCAGATCGTGCAGACCGTGCCTGGCGAGCTTGGCTTGAGCCGCAATCGACTCCAGGAGCAAATCATACTGCTTAGGCGAGACCAGGGGGATTTGGGATTTCATGGGCATTGCGAACTCTAGCACAGCGTCATGAACGCCATTTCGGGCAGGGGGCATGGAAAGGTAACACCCAAGCTCCCTGCCAGCCCTTCGGCCTACCCCATGTTTTTCACGATGCGTCCCCGAACACATCAGGGACCTTCTGCAATGCCGCTGAGAGCTGTAAGTGGTCCTCATGAGTGTAGCGTCGGCTGACGTCAGCGTTGCGGTGTCCGACAAGCCTCATTCTCGTCATTTCTGGCACCCCTTCCGCGTTCAACCACGTGTTTAGCGAGTGCCGGAGAGAGTGCAGACCGAATTCGGCGACCTTACGGCCGACTTGGCGCACAGAATCGACCTCGTCTTGGCGCACCCGGTTTGAATAAGGCTGCCGGATGCCGACACGAGGCAGCACAAACTCTCGGAAGTGTTTGGATAACGTGCGACCAGGCTTCGTGCCGAGATTGGTCATGATCAGTCCGGTCTTCTCGCCGGCCTTCCTTTTCCGTGCCAAGAGATGCTTCCTCACTGCGGGGTGCATGGGCATTTGGTGCAGGTCGGCGCCTTTTGTCCTCTTCAGCCAGATTCGCGAGTTGGCAAGATCGACCTGCTCCCACGTCAACTTGGATACCTCTTGCTGACGCCCGCCTGTGTAGGCGCAGATCAAAATAAGTGTCTGCCAGTCCTCGTGGAGTCGCACCCCTCGCTTTGAGGGTTTGTTAGGATTCGTCGCTGCATAAAGGAGGCAGAATTGCTCAAAAGTGAAGGGGCGCCGCGATTGCGGACGATTTCGAGCGCCAGTGACGCGAAGCCCATCCACGGGGTTTGTGCGCAGCGCCTGACTCGCGACAGCAAGTCGGAACGCTTGGCCAAGGATGTTCAGCGCCTTATTGATGGTGCCTCCGCTCTTGCCGGCCATCAGCTCGTGGTCGCGAAACTCGTTAATCACATGATGGCTAACGTCTGCCAGAGAAACTACGTTCTTCTTTTCAACGAATGACAGAAACTGCGTAAGGGTGGTCTCGTAGTTCGCCTTCGTGTTTTTCGATACGAGCAGGGACTTGGACTTGAACCATTGTTCCAGGTGTTCGCGCAGTGAAATCGTTTGAGCGGTCGATACGTTTGTGGCCGCAGTCACTTTTTCCAGAAAACTACGGGCCATCAGTTCGGTGTGGCGCTTTGCAGCGGCGGCCTTGGCAACCTCCTCGCAGCTCATGGCAATCATCATCGCTGCACTCTTGTCGTAAAGCCCCGTCGCTTTCTGAGTCCTTTTGAAGATTGGTTTTCCGTCGGTGCGAAATGCTCCGGTCGGCTCGCGGAAGCAGGCATAGTAGGGGCCCGTGGGGCTGAATTGTTTGACGGAAGCCATAGGTTGTGGGGATTGCAGGTGGTTACTTGGGAGTGATCTGACTCACTCACAGTAGCAGCATGCCGATAACCCCTCGGGGCGTGCCGCGGACGATGCTGATCGTGCATGATCCAGCCCGGGGGGAGGGGATAAGAAATAGCGAAACACCGGAGAAAACTACGGTGTTATCTCGAATTTGGGTCAACGACATTTTTCGTTGAGATCGGCTTTCGTCGCACCGAGCGGTGGAGAGGCAAAAGCACTTTTGCCATATTTTCCCGCCGACTTTGACCTAGTCAGTCGGCAGATGACCTTGGCGCCAACGCGCGAGCCACACATTGAACTCCGCAACTGGGATCAACCTAGACCCTTTTCGGCCACAACGGCCTGGGAGCAGGAAGGAAGGCATTCGCAGATTGGGATCTGGGTGGCGGCAAAGCTGACACACGGTGCTCTTGGGAATGCCATGGCGTTCCCAAATATCCTGGGGGCGGTAATCCACCGCCCTCGAAAGGTCACGGATCGGTTTGCGCCTCTTCTTTGGCCCTTGGTCAACCTCAACGCCCAAGGCGGCGCTCGCCTGCACGGAGGCGTTTGCGGGCCAAGGGGATTGACCTGAGGTTAGCGCGGACATCCGACATCCTAGCATGCCTCAATTCGCAACCCTTCCGGGTATTCTTCTGCCGTCGTGGTGCGAGTGGTGCGAAATAGCCCCCATGCCGATCCACGCAAAAACACCGCAGTTAAATACCCTGCCAACCAGTGGCGTGGTTCTCAGGGCAAATTCCCGTATTCATTCCCACCAGATACCGATTAATTCACTGATAGCATGACAGCCAAACTGATATGGGAAGGCGTTTAACGCATATCAATCTTCTGTGTTAGCCGTTGTTTATAAGCCCATTGCGCCCAGTCCTGCGCCTGACAATTAAATGCTGCTTACCAACAAACCGCGCAGGTAGCGCGAAGGACCAGTGATTCCGCAGTGAGGCATTTAACAAGCAGCCATGCGGTCCTTAGGCCGCTTATCGCACCCGTCCCGTCCAAAATCGGGCCGCTACATTGTATTGGGAGGGGGAGTGAACTCGGTAGCTAGCCGCTCTTGCTCCAAATCGTATTCACTAGGCTGGAGAAGTTGCCAGGCGGATAAGCCTAGCGCTTTGGCGAGCCGTTCGACCGTGTCAACGCGGAGGCCCGGCCAAGCTCCATTCTCAATCTTCTGGTAATGCTTGTAGTCCAGTTCCGCAAGAAGGGCTAGTTCCTGCTGGGTTAGGCCAGCCACTTTGCGACAGGTCCGGAGATTGCTGGCTAGTGCCTGAAGGGTCTTCACAATGCAGGTAGTTGTCCCGAAAATCAGAGAGACAATCAACCTGCCGCTAGCGGCAGAGGGAAAAAAGTTGACGCACATCCTGACACCGTATGTTTATACGGTGCTTTGCCCGAAATAAGCACTTTTGTAGATTCTCGGCCAGCCGAGTCTGGCGAGCTTCCTTACCGCGAAGCGCTCAATCTCTGCGCAGGCCTCTTAGGGGACATCTTAGAGGGTGCAGCACGCGCTCGCGCCGAAAAATCGGCTCCTAAAACGCTGTCTGTGACGCCCAGAGAGCAACTACGCACAAAGGTCGTCGGTGCGTTGAGGCGCCATGGGCCCCTAAGCCCTGCCGACCTCCGTGCTATCGTGGGTGGAACATCACCCATGACCATGACACGAGCACTGCAAGACCTAGTCCGCACGGGGAAGATCGCCCCTGTCGGGCAAACGCGTGCGCGCCGCTACGAATCCCGCTGAGCACGATGAGCAGGATCATACCCTACATCAAGGAAACGCAGGTGCCAATCGGGGGAGTGGTGCGCGTGAAATCCTACGTTAGGGTTTCAACCGTCCGTCAAGTGCGTTCCGAAGGAGACTTCGGGTCCATGGAGAAGCAGATGCGGGCTATCGAGTATTTCCTAGACTTAAGGAAGGTGAACAATTGGTGCCTAACCCAAAAAGTTTCGGACAAAGCTGAATGGGGCGATGACTGCAATCGCCCTGGCTTTCAAAGCCTCCTCGCATCCGCGCGTAACCGTGAATTCGATGTCTTGGTGGTCATGTCCCAAGACCGCCTTGCCCGTGGGGTCCTTACCCTTGAACCATTTCTTCGGGAACTAGAGGCGAATGGGGTTAAAATTTACGATGCATCCGGTCAGCGAATTTCAGTGACGGAACCCGAATTCCGCGGTGTCACAGGTTTTAGGGCTTGGAGCTCTGGGCAGGAACAGGACACCATTCGAGATCGTGCCGCGAAAAGCACTGCAATAACCGCAGCGGAGGGAAGGTGGCGCGGACCGAAGCCGCCTCTCGGTTATAGGATCGAGAAGAACGGAAGGTCACAACTCCTCGTGCCGGATCCTGGTTCGAGGGAGCTTGCGAAAGAGATATTTACCCGGATCGCCGCCGGAGATAATCCAAACGCCATCATTCGGGAGCTGAGGTCTCGCGGGCACGTTTCGCCCAGTCAGATCATCAATAAAAACGGAGAACTTGTTGAACGGGGGAAGCGCTTCATGCGTTTGACCCATATCGAGAGCATGATCGCTAACCCGATTTATATGGGATACACAAAGCTATCCCGGCGCATTTTCCAGCGGAGCAAATCGCACGTGCATGCGATACCCGTTGCGAGTCTCGACAGCGGAGAACTCCTTTTTAAAGGCCAGCATGAGGCGCTTGTCTCTGAAAAAATTTGGGAAACAGCGAACGATCGGCTCTTTTCTCGCATAAAGCACCACCGTTGCCGGAAGGCGGACCTAACCGGACGCTTTATCCTCCAAGGCCTAATAAAATGCGGGTGTTGCAACCGCACGATGACGCCAGTTTCCAAGGGTCGCAGACACTATTCATGCATTAATTCGCAGCGAATGCATGGCCCTGACCAAAAGGCATGCGTCGTAAGAAACATCTCAGCGCCACTCGTCGAAGACGCGGTCTTGAGGATGTTTGCTTCGATAGCGCACCATGAGGATTTTGTCGGCGCCATGGTGGCGCTCAACGCTCGTGGTAAAGACACAACGAAAATCGATGCCAAGAAGCTGAGCAACCTGAACAAAGAGCGAAGTGGCCTAATCCAAGTCCGAAACAACCTGCTGGACTCGATTAGGCAAAGTAAGTCGGCTGCTTCGGTCACTGCCCTCACCGCCCAACTCGACCAAATCAATTTCCAGAAGTCAGAGATTGATCGAAAGATCCAGACGATGACACTCGGCACGGGTTCTGATGATGACGGCACGCGCACGACTACTCAGCAGATGGAGCGTCTCGTTCAGGACTTGCTTGGCGCGTCGACATCAGCCGATCGCGTGAAACTTAAAGAGATTCTGCAAACGTTGCTTTATGGCGTGATTGTCACTCGAAAGGATGAGTCCGAATCGCAAATCCGGCTCCAAATCACTTTAGCCCTTCGTTACCGTGAGCTGGAGGTGCGACGCGACGGCACCCCGACTCACCTGAAAATGGAGATTTGTCAGGCAAGACGCGGCAATAACTACACTATCACTGCGCCATTCAATGAGTCGCGCGAACTCAGGGATGATCTCGCCGCCGCTACGACGCCTAAGCCCAACGAGAATCACCCCTTGGTTAAGCTGACTTCATACATGGAAGAGATTGAAAAGATGCGGCCGTGTCAGCTTGCGAAAAAGCTTGGGCGCACGCGCGCACATGTCTCACAGATTCTTTCGCTAAAGCGCATCAATGCGACGCTTCAGCGGCAAATCTTGTCTGCCAACCCCGCGATTTGCGCACGGTTCACGCTGAATCGCCTCATGGCAATCGCCAAGCTGCCGCCTACTCTGCAAGAGAAAGAGGTCGCAGCAATCTCAAGCGACGGCGGAAACAAAGCCGCGTAATTATCATCCGATGCGCACACCCATAGGTAAGTCCGTCTCAGCCGCGACCCAACGCCGCTTACGACGCAAATTTTCTGCGTGGCGTAAACTGCTCCTAGACTCAAAGCGCTACCGGGATTACATCTACACGGCAGCCTCACGAGATAGGCTTGCTGCCTTTCTGGCTGTCGAAGCTTGCCTTGGTGATGGCGACTATTGGTCGCTGCTTCGTGATGTCTATCAGGACGCTGAACTGATCATGCCCGACTTGGAAGTGTGGCTCAGGCTTTTTAGGGCTAACCGTGGTGGGCGCGGCAACCTGATGAAAGGCGAAGAGCATGCCAGCCTGGCGCGGCTCACCGAAGTGATAGAGATTTATCGGGGCTGTGGCACCAAGGAGGGGATTCTTGGCATGTCGTGGACACTTAACCACGAACGAGCAATTTGGTTCGCACGCTATTCGTGCGAAGCAAGGAGACGCTTCAATTTCCCGCAGTTCGCTGGGAGTTCCCCCCTTTTGGTGACCGGCAGATGCAAGAGGAGCGATCTCCTCGCACATTTCTCCGAACGCCAGGAATCCGAGATTGTTCTCGACCCTGAGTTGGTTGAAATCACGGCGGTGGAGTCCGTGGCTGTAGACCGCACTGTGAGGGCGAAGATTGCATGAAATCCAGTGCTCAACGCTCGTTTGCCCGTGACTTCGCCGCCCTCGAATCAGCACTACTCCGACAGCGACGCGAACGGGTCGTCGTTATGACTCCAGAACAACTCATCGTTGAGTTGGCGTTGACGCCGCGAAAAGTTAAGCGGATCGAAAAAAGATTCGGAATTAAGCTAAAATGGCACTCAGGAGCCTACGCTGCGTTGTGCAGGCACAGACTGATGCCAGTTAGGCCGACAGGGTGGGAAGTGTGGCTCGAACGATACCAGGGTGCCAAGGCAGGTTAAACAGATAGGAGTTCATTTTTTTGCCGAAAGAAAGAGTCAGCTACGCGAGCACTGGCCGCGTTGGCTGCACTGCTTGGTTTGGACATTGCCGCTTGTCTTTCAATGTTGCCCTTGGAAGGGCCGAGCGAAATCCCAGCGTTCGCATTCACGAACCGCATATCGGAGGAATTCAAGAGTCTCCTTGAGTGCATGCGCGTCCGCGCGCTCCCGAATCTTAATGCAGTGGCGAACACCTTCGCGCTCTTGCCATGCCCGTTCGATCAGGCCGCCCCACACCGGTTCTAGGGCGTGTCTGGCCCACTTTACGCCGGCGAGTTTCGATTGGATAGTGGCAGTCTGGAACGTGTGGAGCATCCGGCAAGCGTTCAGCACCGCGAATGATTGCCCGAACCGGGAGGTCCAAAAGGTCAGCGGAAGATCGATCTCGCCGGCGAACTCGTCGGCGATCCGGCGCATTGCTGTGGCTGTCTCGGCGCGCATCGCCTCAACCGGAACTGGTTCGAGGAGCGACGTGGGATCGGGGCCGATGAGCCTGACCCCTCGTTCCCTCAGCATCCACCGGACGTGCCACTGGTTGTCGTGCACAGAGCGCTCAAGCGTCGTGCTGCCGTTGTCGAGAAACCAGAGCGATTGCACGCCCACCGCCTCGGGTAGATTGAGCAGCGCGAGGGTTATATAGGAGCCCTCCAGGTGTTGAGCCGGATAACAGCCGAGGCTGTGAATGCGGGCGTGTAAAGCCTGCAATGACCGGACCGCCTCGTTCGACAGCTCTTCCTTTGTCACAACCAGAAAATCTACGTCACTATCAAGGTCGAAGTCGCCCGTGGCGAGCGAACCGACCAGGTAAACTCCGACCAAGTTCCCGCCCAGTTCCTTTTCAACCCCCGCGACGAGTTCGCGCAAGATCGAGGGCAGTTCGGGATAAGGCATACAAGGGACAGTCGCCACTTGAAGCGACTCCTGGGTGGGCCTACCAGCGCCGCTTGCCGGCATTTGGTCCGACGATTGTTGGTTGGGCTCCGTCATTAGTGCATCGCGTATAGCCGTTGCTGCTTGATCCAGTTCGGGCCTCCCAGGCTTATTCGCGTAGGTCGGGGGGAACTTCAGGCCGAAACCGTCACCGGCAAACCTTGGGATTACGTGAAGGTGCAAGTGGAAAACCTCCTGATTTGCCGCCACGCCATCGGCAAGGTGCAGCGTTACCCCGTCACAACGAAGACCGGATCGCCTCAAACCACTTGCAATCTTTTGGCCGGCAACAAAGACGGCTTCCGCGTCTTCCTTGCTGATGTCAACGAGTCCAACTGCATGAGCAAGGGGGACGACGAGAACGTGTCCCTTATTGACGGGCTGGATATCCATGAACGCTGCGACTCGGTCGTCCCGATAAACCATCGAGGCACCGCGATTGCCGGCGAGAATATCGCAAAAGATGCAGCTCATGTCTTTGGCTCGGACGATTGGGTGTAGGTTCGGTCTGCCATAGCTAGCTCATCGTCAGCGGTGCGCCACGCCGCCAGGCGTTGGTTCTAGTGTTTGATTTGGCTCTATTTTCATCTTACGATCGCAGCCCCAGCCAGTAGAGTGACGGTGTGATCACCAAACCAAACGCAAGGACGCCGTATACTAAAGTTGCTGGCCAAAACCGACTCGGCATATCTTCGCGGCGCACCAGGCCAAATACGAGCCCGACCATGACACCTCTTCTTACGCCAACCAGCCACAAGGCCACCAACGGCAGCCCGACTACGAAACATGCGAGGTAGGAGTTCATTCTTCCTGAAAGATTACAATGAGTCATTGCCGGGCGCCAGCCTGGACGGTGGCTCGGGCACCAGGTTAGGCATTTTTCTTTTTGATGAACCGGCGGCAATCGACCTTGTAACCGACACGCCCATAGAACGCATGCGCGTCGGCTCGGTGATCCCCGCTGGTCACTTCCATGCGCACGCAGCCGTGCTTCCACGCGAAATTTTCGACCGCAGCGACAAGAAGCCGACCCACGCCATGCTTTCGATACGACGAGGTGACAACGAAACTAGTAATTCGTCCGACGAATCCTTCGGCGTGAAAAAGGGGGATACGATGGAAGGATGCCAAACCCACGAGCTGTGCACCCGACTGCGCAACAAAAACACTCGTTTCTGGCACCGCAGTATTCCGAGTAATGCACTCCTCAGCCTCTGCAATTGAGACGGGATATCCCAATTCTGTAAGCAACCCTGAAACACCAACGGCATCGCCAATACGTGCCCGACGGACCACCGTTTCCTCGTTGAGCGACTCAGTCATGCTTTGCCTAACAGTTACGATGAGCCATGGCCGGGCGCCAACCCTGACGTTGGCGCGGGCAACTCGATCGGGTCTTTTTGAATACTTGCAGCGGGTGACTCCATTGATTCCCGCTGCCACTTCAGGGCATGCTGTTCATACTCCTTGATGAAGGAATCTTTCCCATCCATGTAGGCCTCGATGTCGTCGGGGAAGTCGCTGGCAAGTCTTCGCTTCAAGTCACTGTAAGTCTGCGCGATCATGGGATGTGCGATCATGTAGTCGCGAAACGCCAAGTGACGCACGAGGCCCTCGCTATTCTTCTCGAACGCGTGGATCTGGTGCGTCCGGGCTCCGGCCGCCGAATTCTTCCGGAAGTAACGTCGCCCCGGAATCCCAAACTCTCCTTTCACCTCGTATCCCAGTGCGGTCATTTCAGGGGTGTGGTTGTCCAAGTCTTTGATGTCGGAAACCTCAAGCAGGATGTCGATGACTGGCTTCGCGTAGATATTGGGAATCGAGGTGCTTCCAATATGGTAGACCTTCACGGCTACGTCGCCCAGTGCCGATCGGATGCGGCTAGCTTCAGCACCAAACTGATCACTCCATTTGGGATCAGGTGGGACGACTTGAATCTTCATTGTTTTGTCCAACGTTGAGGAGGGTTTACTGCGGGGCTCGTTTGGGCCTCATTCTTTCTTCAACTATGGTTGTGGGGGGAAATGTGATGAGACATACTGAGCGCACTTCCCACGGACATTGGAATATGGAAGGCGAAATAGCGCGGCACGCAGCGTCAATCTGGTCCGGCGGCAAGTTTTGCATCAATGTGCAATGGGGCACCCATTTCTTCGCCGTGTAATAGTCCCACAGATCCGCGTTTTGAGCGAAGCAGAGGTCTACCACTCGTTTCTGAAGGAGCAAAAGCTCCGCCTGAGCTTCGATCGCTACGAAAGCTACCCCACCATTGAACGACCCAAGCCCGGCTGGCTTCAACTTGGATGGAATACTGCACTTGGCCACCTCGTCAATTAGAGCGGGCGTCGAGAGCGATGCCGACTCGAACACTGTGAGCGCGACATGGGGGTGAGCTCCGCTCGTCTGCATGTAACTGACGCCCGTCGCTGCCTGCACGGCGTCCCATGCACCGCGGACACTCGCATCGGTGATAGGATCAAAAAAGAGTTCTACTGCGAATTTCATCTCTTCGCCCAATCTGGGGAGATCAGATGGTAAAATGGGCTCAGTCCGCCGTAGAACCTTCGAGGACTATTCATCCTTGGTTGAGGTTTCGATACGCACACAAGGTTTGTAGCGGCATTAGGACATCTGGCAATGCTACCGTCTGGACGTGGAACGATTCTCCCTCTGGCTGGCATTCCTCATCGTTGTTAATCGTGCACGATTTGGTATTACCCGGGATAATTATCCTTCGCCACAATAGGTAGACTCTTGACCGTGAGATAACGCCCCATTCGATGGGTGGTGCCTAAAGGAAAAAGGCCGAAACCCTGCAAGGTTTCGGCCCATGACCCGAGGGCATGTTCCGGCTGGGAACGAAGCACTCAGATCCGATTAACCACGATGTTTGTGCGAGAGAGGCCCAGCGGAGCGCAAGGCTAATCAGCTAAGGTTTCCTCCTTACATGAACCCAACCTACATCATGGTCTCCTTGGACCTTGAGCAGGGGGTCACTTCGGAAAACCGTCAGAAGTTCAATCAGGCGCTCCAGCATCTCGGATGGTCCAAACATCCGGGTGTCACCACGACATGGAGCACCTGCAAGAACCTGGTGGCTTCCCACGACTTCCTGTTCAGGCAAGCTTGTGCCGACCTTGGTAAGGCGTCTGCCGTGGCGAGTAACGCGCGGCTGCACGCCGTCCTCATGGTCGGAAATAATAAGCCGGTCCTGGTGAATAACACCAAATAGAGTATAGCGAGCCGCCCGTTTCATGACGGGCGGCTTTTTCAGCGACCGCGCTGCTTCTTCAGCGCCTTCGCCTTTTTTTCCGCATCAGGATCTCGCGTTGCTGGCCCTGCTCAGCTTCCCGCAGTTCAGAGTCTGCGGGTTACAAGAAAGGAGGTGAAATTATGCCGAACCAACATGTTGTTCCCGACAACGGTCGTTGGGCTGTGAAGCCCGCTGGGGGCTCGCGGGTGACTACTCGAACTGAGACTCAAGCTGAGTCTATTCGCATCGCCCGAGAAATCTCCAGGAATCAAGGGAGTGAGCTGTTCATTCACGGTCGCGATGGCCGCATCCGTGAGCGCGACAGTCACGGTCACGATCCGAATCCGCCGCCAGGCTAGATTCACCAAGCAAGCCGTCCTGTGAAGCGGGACGGCTTTTTCGCGACTGGCGTCGCCCCGAGAGGACCTCAGTGGGCCTGAATCCCTTTCAAACCTTGCCCCGCCATTTCCCTCTGCATACCGTCTTTCCCTTCACGAGCCAGCCTTCTGTCCGGCACAGGCCACACTCAGCTTGGTGTCATGAAGCCTCTGGCCACCTAACCCAACCGGTCCGACGGGAAGCTTACGTTAAGGTCACCACAAGAATCGCATTCGCATGGGCCCTCCAATCAGCACGCGGTTGATTCTCGATACGCTCCGTGAACTCAACGACCACGTTAAGGTTCCGCTTTGGCTTTTCGGCGGCGTTGCAGTGGACTTCCATATTGGCAGATGGACTCGGCCACACAGCGATATCGACCTAAACACGTATACCGAATCCCGCTCTGAGTTAACCGCTCAACTAAACCGGATTGGCTACCGCTCCTCTGACACGGGATGGCTAACGCACTGGAGGCAAGATGGCACTGGTCGCGGCATTGAGCTTGTATTTCTTGACCGCACGAAGGAGGGGTTGACCGAGCTGCATATACCATCTGGTTCGCCCGTCGGGATTCCAGGTCGCTATCCGCTTTGGCCCGGCTATATGGATCTTGAGCGGTTCGGCCTGTTGGATGACGTTTCGTTCCGCGT
The DNA here is from genome assembly GCA_964355715.1 of uncultured Opitutaceae bacterium. Taxonomy (GTDB): domain Bacteria; phylum Verrucomicrobiota; class Verrucomicrobiia; order Opitutales; family Opitutaceae; genus UBA2377. Next base: position 63,020 of record CAYHEW010000019.1, read on the forward strand.
TTGCAGTCCGGAGGGCGAATGGCTCGCGCGAGCGAAAACTGTGGTGGCAGGACGGACGCGCGAACCCAAGATCGACCACGATCTAGCCCTTCTCGAAACACTCATCGCACCACATGTGCTCACTCAGCTTCGCCTGCTCGCCGCTGCAAGTCGGCACTAAGCAGCTCTGCCTGGGCCAGAAACATCTTCGTTGCCTCTTTGTGAAGCTTCGGGGGAGAGCGACCCATTATGAAGTCCATCCAGCGCCTACAGCAACGTGACTTCACGTATCCAGTCAGAGATTTCCTGTAAAGCGGCGGGATTGAACGTCTCCTCAATCTTGGCGTATTCCGTCGGCGAACCGGTCTGGCAATTTTGAAAGAGATGATTCAACCCGGGTAATTCGACGGTCTTTACCCGCATGTTTCCCCCCGCGGACAGGGCTTCACGGAGGGCAAACAGATTTTCCTTCGCCGCCACTTGCAGATCCTTCTGGCCGTTCAAGGCGAGCACTGGGCACTTCACTTTGCCCAAGGTCGGTCGCGGATCATAGGCGAGCATGTTCCGGAACCACGGGGAAAGCATCAGCTTCATTTTGGAGGCGATCAGGTTCTCGCCGATCCGGAAGGACTTTTGTTGTTCGTCCGTCATCAAAGCAGCCTGGTCGCGGTAGGCCTGCCAGATGGCATTTTCCGCCTTCGCGGCGTCGGGCTCCGACCGTGCGATTTTGAGAATAGCTCGCTGAACGGCCAGGCTCGCCGCGATTTGTTCCTCACCCAATCCGAGCACACGCGAAATATCTCGGGCCTGTTGCAGCACGATTTCCTCCATCGGCAGGCCGACCCCGGCGAGGAGAACAATGAATGCCACGTCGTCCGATTGAGCCGCCGCTCGCGGCGCCACGATACCCCCTTCGCTGTGGCCGACGAGGCCGATGCGGCGGGGATCGATTTCTTTGCGCGTGCGTAGGTAGGCAACCTCTGCCAAGGCGTCGACGACGAAATCGGAGTCAATCGCCCGCGAGAAATCGCCGGTGGATTTTCCTGTGCCGCGATCATCGCACCGCAATACCGCAATGCCTTGCCGCGTCAGATGATCGGCCAGCACGAGGAACGGCCGGTGCCCTGCCAGGGCCTCGTCGCGATCCTGCGGGCCCGACCCCGTGATCAACACCACAGCGGGATGCGGACCCAGGCCCGCTGGCAGGGTCAACGTGCCCGCGAGCGTCACGCCGGCGGCCTGGTTTTTGACCACCACCTCCTCCTCGGCGTAAGGATAGGGTTTCTTCGGTAACTGCGGCCGATTCGCCGGCTGGAGGCTCACGGCCTGGGCGGTGCGCTTGAAGGTGAGTGGATTGGTCAGCCCGCCCTGCTGCCACTCGCCGACCAATTCGGAGCCGTCACCATTCAGCTTTCCGTCGAAAACGCCTCCGACCTTCTTCGATTCCAGATGAACGATCCGGTCGCGTTCGGTGAGCTCGGAGATCGGCAGCCGGGCCTTCCCTTGATCGAGGCTTACCAGAAACCCTTCCAGTTTGTCCGCAGTCACACCCGTTACTTCCAAGGCGATCCGTAGTTCGATCCCGGGCATTGGCTTTAGCGAGCCCAGCCAATGGCCTACGAGGCCGGGGCCCGGGACGCTTTTCTCGGAAGGTCCGGCGATTGGGGCCGGTGCCGGCTTGCGTTCGAGTTTGAAGGAAAACCTGCCCGGCCCCTGCGTGAAATCGCCTGAGATCGCGTCCGCGACGATCCGGCCAGCAAAGTGCGGATTGCCGGGCACGCCTGGCAAGGTGAACTCCACCGCGGGACCGTCTACATTCACCGGATCCAGTTTGTAACCGCGCAGGCCCTGCATTGGAATGTCGATCGTTCCCTGCCACACTTCGCCTTGGCAAGTAAGGTCAACTAGAATGCCGAGCGCTCCGGAGGGCAGGCTGATCGTCCCCTCCCAGTGACCGGAAGGATCGGGCGCAACATCGGAGCCCAAAAGCCTTGGGCCGCCAGAACACAGAATTAGTAACAAGTGAAGGGTCAGGAGACGAATGGTTTTCATTGGGGAGGAATGTGCCGATTGAATTTGGTTTGGGTTTGTTTCCGCGGTCGTCATGAGCGACGGACACGGGAGAATGGATTCGGCGGCAAAGCGCGGGGTTTCGTCTCAGCTTGCCACGGTGGTTTGCCAGCAGGCCAAGGCTCTCAGGCCATCGATTACGACCAGAACGAGTATCGCCCCGATCAGACTCCGGGTGCGGTTGCGCCGCACATGGTAATGGACAAAGATCCCCGCGAGCAGCAGGGCCAACAACACAAGCAAGCCTAGGTCGATGCCGACACTGAGCGGCGGTCGCGGATGATCCCTGAGCGCCGCTAGGTAGACCATTAGCGAGTTCCCGGTGGTGATGTTCCGGGAGATTCCCTCGCCGATGACCAGCAGCGGCACGCCGATTACGAGCCAGCGACCCGAGAGCAATGCGGCGAGTAGCATCGTCCAGACCAGGCTGACCAACACCCACATGGGCAGGCCAAGCCAGAATCCAGGACGTGGCAAGATGGTTTGAAACGGCAGCGACGCCAACCAGCCTGGATTCAGCAGCGTGAATGCAAGTAGCACTCCGACAATGCACAGCAGCGGAACGGCGAAGAGCCAGACGAAGCCGTGAAAGAGTTTCGCCCAAGCAAGTTCCCTGCGATCGACCGGCAGGGTGTGGATAAAGAAGCGAGGCCGGAAGGGTGTCGCCGACCGGCCGAGATCGGCGGCGTAACGGATGAAAACGAACGGCGCGGCGATCATCAACGCGTCCTGCACGAGTGCGGCCGCGGCGAGTAACGGGCTAACGCGTTTGAGCGGAAGCGCGGAGTGATTCAGGAGAATCAGCGCTCCGATCATGACGCACAATCCCACCGTCGCGGAAAGCGCGATACTGCGCTGCGCATACCAGCGCCGGTCATGGTTACTGACAGCGATGAATGTTCTCATAAGTCCCCCCTTTCAGCCCGCGTATTCCGGGCATGCGCCAGATAGATGTCCTTAAGCGAGAGCGGAGCGGTCGTAACCGAGGCATCAGTGCCCAATTCCAGCCCCCAATCGGCGTCGATTTCGGTCTTCGTTTGGATCGCCACAAATGAAACGATTTCTCCCTCCTGTTTGAATCCCAGCCATGATTCCCGCGTGGCAACGGCACCGCGGTAGTCCGGGGAAAGCCGCGCCACCACCTTCCGGTGGCGTGCGCATAGGGACTCGACACTATCCGAGAGCTTGATTTTGCCCGCTTCGAGAAATGCAACTCGATCCGCAATCCGCTCTGCCTCGTCCACATCGTGAGAGGCTAGGACAATCGTCCGTTCGTCTTCCTGCGCCAGATCCAAGACCTTCGCCATCAACTCGTCCCGCATGAGCGGATCCAGTCCACCGAACGGCTCGTCGAGAAAGAGCAGGCGAGGACGGAACGAGAGGGCGGCGATGAAGAGTGCACGCACTCGCATCCCTCGGGACAGTTCATTGAAGCGGCATTCCAGCGGAACCTCGAAAGCGCGAATCAACTTTTGCTCCAGTTCTTGATCCCAACTGGCGTATAGGTTTCTCACGAACGCTAGGAGATCGCCGACTTTCAGACGGCCTTCGATCTGCTGATTCTCGGAGACATACCCAATCTGCGCTAGTTGATCCGGACCCAGCCGGCGCGAGTCGCACCCGAGAACCCGGGCCAAGCCCGCGGTCGGCTCCAAAAGGTTCAGCAGCGTTTCCAGCAATGTCGTCTTGCCGGCACCATTCGGTCCCAGGAGAGCAAAGATGCTACCCTTCGGCACGGCCAAATTGACCTCGTCCAAGGCTGTGAGGCGACCAAATCGCCGGGTCATTCTCTCTGTTTCGATGATGTTCATGGAAATTAGCTCCCTTTTTCTTTTCGCTCCAATCCCTTCCAGTGCTTTTCGACCGCCCGCTGGAATTGTTCAATTCTGACCCCGCGCCGCTTGGCCTCGACGACCAGCTTCTCCAAATCCGTTCCAAGGGTCTCCGATTTCTCTGCAAGTGAGGTCGAGCTATTTTCCGCGACGACGGTGCCCACAGTTGGCGTTGCAACAAGAACCCCCTCTTCGACCAAGAAGGTAATCACACGATGGGCGGTGGTTGGGTTGATTCGTAGTTCCTGGCTCAAGAGTCGCACTGAAGGGAATCGATCTCCCGGCCTGAGTTGACCAGTTACCACCGCCCGTTTTGCTGCAAACGCGATCTGCTCTGCGATGGGGCTGCCGGGGAAAATTTCTATGGCAAAAGGAAGCACTGTTTGACTGTGTGACAAAAGGCCATACAGTTGTCCAGTAATTTCTCACCCTTGCCTCTTCACACCGTTCGTTCGTCCTTCTTGTTCCGAACTGAACCAAGGGTCGCTACGCGTGGCTGAGAAGTGCGGATTTCACGAGCGCTCTCGTGGTGCTGGGCGAATCCGCTTCCAGTTCACCCGAAACGAATGGGAAGAAAGTCGGCCCAGCCGGGCGCTACAGACTCGGGCTTGATGTTTTGTGCAAGCGTGGCGTAGCCATGTCTGCGGTGGGCCTTGTCCAAAGTGGCCAACTAGTGCTTCCATCGACACGGGCCTTTGGCGTTTCCACCAAACGTTTGATCTTCGCTAGAATCAAACTAGAACGCTCATGAAACGATTTCCCCGTTCTCGAAGCACGTAATCGGACCGTGTTTGTGGATCTGGCCATCCAACACCGCCAAGCCTGAACCGTCAGGCACTGCATATACCGTGGAACGTTTCCGCAGCGTGTATGCACGCAACGCCTGCTCCGACGCCCCAAACCTTCCGTAATGTGCATGAAACTCAAAATCGACTAGTTGAAGCGCGCCCAGACTATCTAGTTCTGGGGGCGCGGGCTGGCCGTCAAACTTTGCGATTTCAATATCAGCAGCCATCAACATCGCACCTGCTGAGTCGCCAACAATAATGCCGCCTATTCGAGCACGTTCCCTAATGACCTCAAGCATGCCTGTCTTTCGCAGGTTCCCGAGGAAGACGTAGGGATCTCCGCCCGAGAGATGCAGAATATCGCATTTCATCAGTTCATCGACTCGATTTCTAGTTAAGCCGCCACAGACGTCGAACATTGACACTGACCTAACTCCAATAGCCAGGTAGTAGGATTTTCGCTCCAAAAAATACGTTTCCGTCTTCTCGGGCCGTGAGCCTGATGGAATCCAAACTACCGAAGGCGAGTCAGTGTTAGCTACCGACAGGAGCATTCTGTCTAGCGGTCCATTTTCGGGGATGATGTGATCCGAAAACAGGAAGAGTCTCATAGTGAAACCTTGTGCGTGGAAAGGAGGGAAGATCCGCTCTCCTTGGCTGCTTAGTGTAGCGTTTTGTGTAGTCTCGTAGCCAGAAAAAGGGCTAACCGCTTAATGGAAAGCCGGTTATGCTTCGCTGGCGTCCCCACGGGGATTCGAACCCCGGTTCTCACCGTGAAAGGGTGGTGTCCTAACCGGGCTAGACGATGGGGACTAACCGCGGAGCCGGGCAAGCTACGGCGAGGCCCCGGGCGCGCAAGGCAATTTTTCCGCGGGCCGAGCGGGGTTCCGTTGTAGCCGGGTTCGCTGACCTCGGGGTTTAGCGATCAGCGCCGCCGTGAATCCCAGGCGAACGCTGGCCAGATGGTATTACCTCAAAATTTACCGCTAAACCGGTAATTTTGGGTGGTTTTCTCGATGGCTCGCTCGAGCAACCGTGATTCCTAGAAGTTTTGCCGTTTTAGCGGTAAAAATGGCGCGGCATGTCTCGCCCTATTTGGGATGTTTCCGTGAGACTCTGCCGGCGCTTGGTCTGGGCGAAATGGTTGGGCATTGGGGTTGATTCAGCTGTTTGGTTGCGAAGATCCGCGAAGGCGCTCCTCGGCGCTCGACTTATGGGGCTGGATCCGCCCGGCGCTGCTCCAACTGAGCGAAGTCGTGTTGCTTTCCAGTCAGCAAGAGGCGGGGCTTCGAGAGCACGTCGTTGAGGAAGTGATCGTTGGTTTCGAGGCGACGGATGATTTCTCCGCGGGTATAGACATGGGGATTGATCTCGCGGCCGAGCTGTTCGCCAACCCCGCGCAGCAGCTGGGCCAGGCGATACTCGGTCACGGCGCCAATGATCATCAGGTCAACGTCGCTCTCCGGTTTTTCCGTCCGGGCGGCGATGGAGCCAAAGACAAAGGCGAATTCAATTTCGGGATCCGAAAGTGCCGATGCAAGGACGTCATGTAGTCCGACAGTCTTCAGCACGATATTACGGAGATCGGAGTATAAGGGGTGCGAAGTATTGGCCGAATAGTACGCGCGATTGCCGTCCTTTTCCGAAAAGACCAGCCCCATGCGCTTGAGCGCGTTCAGTTGGGTTTCCACGGACTCCTTGGCGAACGGCATCAGGGCGATGATTTCGGCGCGGTACAGACTGCTTCGCCGCAGCCCGAAGAACACGCGCAGCAGCTCGGCGCGGACCGGAGAGCGAACGAGATCGGATAGAAGGTTCATGCGAGAAAGCGGGGAGCACCCGGCGAAGGCAGGCTGATTCGCCCGGCTAGACCGGGTGGTTTTCGACACGACGAATGCGGTGCAAGATAATACCCTGCGAATCAGCGCAAATCCCCCAGAAGGAGGAGCTCGCTCGCAAGCGATCCTCAACCCTCACGGCCGCACCAACGGATAATTCCCATACCGCTTGAACGCCTCGTACTGGCGCTGGGCGCGGGCGACGGTGGTGCCGATGGACTCGGGTTGCTGGTAGGCCTTGACCATGAAGCCGCCGCCGAAATTGCCCAGTTTCCAGATCTGCTGTCGCGCCTCCGCCTCGATGGCCTCCAGGCTGCCCGTGGCCAGGGTCGTCTGGATGTCCGAGCTGTTCCAAAAACAGATCCGGCCGCCGTAGTTGTCGCCCAACCAGTCGATGCCCATGAGCGTCGGCTGGTCGAGCTGCAGGACGTCGCAACCGGCCTCGACGAACATGTCCATGTAGGCACGCACCTGTCCGCAACAGTGGTGGATGAAATGCATCCCACGCTCGTGCAATTGGTCGATGGCCCGCTTGTACCGCGGATAATACAGCTCGCGAAACATCGCCGGGCTGACGAACGGCTGCTCGTTGGTACCCATGTCATCCCATGTGATCACACCATCCGCCCCGGCGGCCGCATAACGGGCGATCTGGTGCTCGCGAATCTCCACGATCCGGTCGAGCACGTAGGCCAGCTTGTCCGGCGCCTCCACGTGATCGAGGAACCAGTTTTCCATCCCGCGCAGATCCATCGTCTGCAGCATCAGCCCCGGCACGAAACCATAGACGTACTTGCCCTCCGCATGGTGCCGGGCCACGTCCGCCTCGAGGGTCGCATAACGCCACGGCGCCGTGAAATCGGGAAAACGGTAAGTCTCAAGCTGCTCCCAGCCGTCGCCCAGCGGAAACGCCACCGCCTCGCCCAGCATGCTGGTGAGTGTCTCCCGCGTGTCGCCCCACTCGGTGACCCAGCGGGTGGCACCCGGCTGCGGCGCGTACTTCGGATCGGCGGAATAACCCACGCACGCGAAATCCGTCTCGTCCCACACCCGGCCCTGGATCGGATCGGTCTGGAAGTGCAACCCGATGCGCGGCGGATCGCGGAACTCGATGCAACGTGAGACGATTTCACGCGAGGTCATCACGCTAACAAAGTCCCTGGGCTCCGTTTAGCCCAGCCCAAAGCGGCACGCCCGACGCTACGCACGAGGCAATGCGCGGGGCAGGCGACGAGAGAGGAACGACTGCAGACGGGGCAGACCGTCGGGCTTGAGACCGGAAAACAACGTGCGGGGATCGAGGCGCAGATTCGACCATGTCTTGCGGCCCGCGAGTGAGGTAGCGATCGCGAGCAGCTTTTCCAGCAGGCCCAGGAGCTTGCGTTCGTCCATCCGACCGGCGGTGGCGGAGGTGCAGAGATCCTCCAAGTACGCCGGCATGATCCGCGCCAGAATGACGACATGCCGACCATCCTGGCGGCCGGTCTGCTTGATCTCGGCGAGGTTCGCGATCTTGGCCTGCAAAAGGGCGATCGGACCAGGCGCTTGCACTTGGACGGCCGGCTCGCCCAAGGCGAACCGATAGGTCGTTTCCCGGAGCTCCTCGTTGCTCGCGCCCCGAACGTAGCGCAATACCTCGATGAGCAGCGGCTCGCCCGTGGCGTCGCGCGCAATGACGACGCCAACCTCGTTGGAGGGCGGCTTGAGTGGGAAATACTGCGGCCGCGCCCCAGCCAGCTTGCCGAGCAACTCCAGCGTCGCGCGGTCCCCGAGCACGTCCGTGTCGCGTGACACGAAGGGCGCCAGGTCGCGAACCCGATCCTCGTAATAGAGCGCCCATAGGTTCACCGCTTGACCTCCGACCAACAGAAGCGGTTCGGGCGCCGCCAGCAGGCGGGCGAAAGCCTCCGGCGGCCTGGGGTTGGTCTCAGACGCCGACGCCATGATCCTGGTCGAAATTCACCAGCCGCACGGCGCTGCGACGCGGCACGAGGGAGTTGCGTGCTTGGATCTCGGCCGGCGCCGCGAGTTGGAGATCGAGCACCACCGTGTCGAACTCGCGCTGGGCGCGTTTGAAGCGGGCGAGCTGCGCCGCCGTCTTGAACCGTGGGGGCGTCCGCGGTGCCAACTGCCACACCACGTTGCGCAGGGCCTGCGCCTGGGCCGGATCGGCGGCCCGTTGGCGCACCGCCGCCCGCGCCGCCTCCCGAAGCAAGGCCATCACCGTCGTCCGCTCGTTCCGCGCAATCCGAGCAAGCGCGGCCAATACCGCGGCGTGCTCCGCGAGACTCTGCCGGCGCTTGGTCTGGGCGAGCTGGTTGGGCATAAAGGTTGAATCAACCTTTATGCCGAGCTCGTCTGAATACAAGCACGGATCTGGCGATCACCGAAGGCGCCTCGGCAGGATTTCGGCTGTCCAAGGGCCCTCGGTGGAGCGTAGCTTCGGTGTCAGCCCCTGTGTGAACCCTCTCCGCCCCGCTTTTTGCCTGATCCTCATGGCTGCATTCACCACGGTCCTCCGTCCCGCACCCGTCGGCCGGATCGTCTTCGAGCTGCGCGAATGGGAGGGCGCCTACCGTTCGCGCGACGTGCCCGGGGGCGTGGAGCGCACCCCCGTGCGCAGCACGCTGTGGAGCGTGCGGCCGGACGGCACCGACCGGCGCGCCATCGCCGCGGCGGGCGAACGGGCCGGAAATCCGCTCGGGAGTACCGATGGGCGCTGGCTCTATTGGCAAAGCGAGGCGGCCGGACGCTGGACGATCTGGCGCGCACGGCCCGATGGCTCCGCCGCGGAAATCATCGGGCCGGCCGCGGGACTAGAGCCGCCGGGAATGAGCGCGTTTGGGGCGAAATTGTCGGCGGATGGTAGGCACCTCACGTACACGGTGCACGACGGTACCACCGGCCGGACCGTGCGGGCCGCGGCCGACGGCACTGGCGCCCGCGTGCTCGCGCCGACCTTCGGTTATCTTTACATGGCGTGTCCACAATCCGGCTCGGCTCGCGTCGTGTGCTCCGGCCCGGCGCAGGGCTACCGGCTCCTGCTGCTCGACGGCACCGACTCCGCGCCGCGCGTGCTGACGCCCGAGCACCCGGACAGCTATGCGCCTCAATTCACGCCCGACGGCCAGACGATCATCTTTATCCGCCGCGACGGCGGCCTTTACCGGATCGCCCCCGATGGCTCGGGCCTGACTCAAATCGCCGCCGGGCTCGCGATCGAGTTCCGGCTCTCGGCCGAGGACGCCCACGGCTCGACAGATTTTCCTGCGATCTCGCCCGACGGCCGGCACGTGGCCTACGTGGCCAGCGATCGCGCGGGTGCGGTGCAGGTCTTCACTGTCGGCATCAATGGTTCCGACCGACGCCAATTGACCGAGTTGCCCGGCACGTGCGCCCGCGTCTGCTGGAGCCCCGATGGCCAGTGGCTCGCCTTCGTGGCGATGGTCGGCACCCGGCCACAGCTCCACGTGATCCCGGCTGACGGCTCAGCCCCGGCGCGGGCGGTGACGACCGAGGCCGGCGCCGTCTACGCGCTCACCTGGCTGCCGGACCCGCGCTGAGCCTGGGGCCTAGAACTTGAACGTCTGGCTTGCCCGCGTGACGACGGGGCGGTCCTGGAATTTCGGCGGGAGGAAGCGCCACTCGGCCACGGCGGCGAGGGCGCGGCGGGCGACGGCCAGGTCGTCGGCGTAGGTGAGCGTCGGCATCCGCACCTTGCCGGCCTCGTCGATGTAGAACTGCACGACGACTTTCTTGCCGGCGTTGCGGCGGGCGTCCTCGTCGGAGTAGGCCGGCGACACGAGGTGGATCGGCGTCGGCAGGCGGTCGAGATCGCTGAAGGAAACGAGAAGATTGGTCGCCGTGGGCAGCGGCGGAGGCGCGAGGGATTCGCCGGCTTCCGCGGTGGGCGCGGCGGTCACGCTGGCGCCCTGGCCTTGGTTGCGGAAAATGAAATTGAGCGGCGTGACCGACAGGATGGGACCATCGCGGCCCTGCGCCGGGTGGAACTGCCATTTCGCCAGCGCGCTGACGGCCGCCTCCGCGAATCGCGGGTGCGAATGGCCGATCACGAGCGTGTCCGCCAGCCGGCCCTGCTCGTCCACCGCCACGAGGACCCGGGCCCAGCCGCGGGTGAAACCCTGCGCGGCGAGGTCGGGCGGAAAGGCGGCGGGCTCGGTCTGGGTGATCGCGATCGGCTCGGCATCTTCGGGGGGCACGATGGGGGCCGCCGGTGCAAAGGACACGAGTCCGAGGCAGAGCAGGATGCGGCAGGCGTTCATGGCGTTGGGGTGAACAGGTGAGGCGGGGCGGGAGCCGGCGGGTTTCATGCGGCGGAGCCGTCGCCGAGGTAACGATCCAGGGAGAGGCGGAGGCGTTGCCGCGCGCGGTAGAGCCGGGTTTCGACACCGCGGACGGAGCAGTCCACCACGGTGGCGATCTCCTGGTAGGACATCTTGTTGTAGTGGTGGAGCAGCAGGGGGACCTTCAGATCGTGGGGCAGGTCGGCCAGGGCCTGTTCCAGGGCGGCCATGGCCTCAGTGTTCTGCAGCGTGCGGTCCGGTTCAAGCTCGGGCCGGTCGGGCACGGCCGGAGGCGGGCGCTGGTCGTCGCCGGTCTCGTCGAGGCTCACGGTGGCGTGCCGGCGGCGCCAGCGCTGGTGATTTGAACAGAGGTGGGAGAGGGTGGCGAAGAGCCAGCCGGAGAGGACGGTCCCGGCGCGCAGGCGGTCGCGGTGCTGGTAGAGACGCACGAACACCTCGGCGACCAATTCCTGGGCGTCGGTGCGGTTGCGCAGATACTGGAATGCGAATTCGTGCAAGGGGACCTGCCAGCGGGCGATCAACCGGTCGAGGGCGGCCGCCTCGCCCGCCTGCAGGGCGCGGAGGCTGGCCGCATCGGCCTCGGCGCGGGACGTTTCCATTTACAGCGACTTGGCGGCTTCGGTCGCCAGGGTGGGCGCCACCCGGGCGAGATAGTGGCGGCGCTGCTCCGGCGTCATGAGGTCGGCCGAGGCCAGCACCAGCCGCCGGGTGGCATCGAGGCATTCCTGATACACGTTGCGCCGGGTCTCGATGACGCGACCCAGGGCGAGGAAGTCAACCTCGGCCCGGGCGCGGCGGTTCTGCTCGAAGCCGGCCAGCTCGTCCTGCAACTGCACGACCTGGGCGGCGAGGAGCCGGAGCTGCGGCTCGGTGGCCTCGTGCAGCGCGCGCAGGCGGACGAGCTGCTCGTCGGTGACCTGGAGCTCCGACTGCATCCACGCGAGGTGATGGTCGAGCGTGCGGTCGCCGGCCGGGGCGCGGAAGTGCAGGTGGCCGAAGTAGGCGCTGGCGCCGACCGCGGTCCCGAGCACGAGCATGAGCAGTGTGCGTCTCATGGCTTGGGCGGCCCGGCCGGGGCCTGGAGCAGCGGGTTGATCAGCACGAGGTAGCTGCGGGCCAGTTGCTCGCTGCGTTCGCGCTCGCGCTGGTTGACGCGGACCTCGGCAAGGAAGAGGCCGACCAGCGCGCAGCTCACAAGGAAGAGCGTCGCGAACGGCCAGCGCGCGAACCACGTCTCGATCAGCGCGCCGGCGCGGGGCGGCTCGGCGCTCTCGAGGAGGGCGATGCGGCGCCAGACGGTGCGGTCGATGTTCTCCGGCGGCGGGGCGGCGCCGCGGCGGTCGAGGAGCGCATCCAGGGGATCCGGGGGTTCGGTTGACATGGCCGGGGCGCTAGCGCGCGAGCTTCAGCTCGAAGACGACGCCGTTGAGGAAGATCACGTGCAGCGTCTCGACCGCGGGATCAGGAAGGCTGTCGACCGACGGTGCCGGGAAGCCCTTGGTGACCGCGGCGTTGATCGGGATGGAGGCGGCATTCATCCCGGGGCTGTACTTGCCCTTGCTCTGGCCGGGCGGGTTGACGGTCAGCGCGCTCATCGTCGACGGCAGCATGATGTTGCGGTAGGTCCAGATCGTCTCCCGGCCCTCCGGCAGATTCGACTCCTGCACCTGGTGGGCCCGGCCGAGGGCCATGTACACCATGTCCATCGTGAATCCCACCTCGACAACGCCTTCCGCGACCTTGGCCTGCTGCGCCGCGGTCAGCGCGGCATAGGCGGCGGTCTTCTCCTTGATGCGCGCCCGGGTGCCGGAACCGGCTAGGCAGCCCGCCAGGGCCAGGACGGCGATCAGGACGAGGAGGACGGCAGATTTCATGGGACGGGCGCGGCCAGAGTCTGAGGCGCATTCCATTTCGCGGCGCCGGAATAGACCAGTGGAAAATCTGATAAATGGGAAAGGGCGGCGGCTTGAAGCCGCCGCCCTGGGAGGTTGATCAACGGTATACGGTTACCACACTCAGAAGCTGAGGGTAGTGCTGAGCAACCAATTGCGGGCCGGCGAGAGGGCGAAGGAGCCTTCCGAGTATTTCTCGTCGGTGACGTTGTAGATGCCGAGGGAGGTCTTGAACTTGTAGCCTAGGAACTCCCACGGATAGGAGGCGGTCACGTCGAAGACGAGGTAGTCGCCGGCCTGGTAGCCGCCCTTGAGCGGATTCCAGTCCACCGAGCGGGCAACCACCGTTTCCGACGAGTACCGCATGCCGGCGCCCAGCGCGAGGCCGCGGGCCGGACCGTCCGTGAACGTGTACTTGCCGAACATGTTGAAGCGGTATTCCGGCACGTTCTCGACGCGGGCGTTCCAGAGGATGTAGGCATCCACCTTCTGCCGATCGTTGAGGACGTTGTTGTAGTAGTCGGAACCGGGCTTCGAGTAGATCGGGCGCACGTCCTCGACCGTTTCGGCCGTTGGCATCCAGGAGGCGTTGATCAGGGCCTGGAAGTTGCGGATCGGGGTCCAGATGACCTCGGCTTCCGCACCTTCGATCTCGACCTTGTTGCCGTAGGAACGCACGCGGAACGTACGGCCGGTGTTGGCGGCCGAGGCACTGACCAGACCGGAACGGGCGGCGCCCGCGATCCAGATCGGGTTCGTGTTGTAGTTCATCGGCTCGTTGATGTTCGACTGCGCGACGCCGTCGTCTTCACGACGATTGATGCGGTTGGCGCTGAAGATCGAGAGGGTGCCCACGATCTTGTTGTCGTCGGTCGTGTATTTCACACCGACTTCGTAGTTCTTGCCCTCTTCGTTCGGGACCAGCTTGTAGTAACCCTGGGCCTCGAAGAGGGACTTGATCTGCGACGCCTGCGTGATCGCTTGGCCGCGGTAGATGAACTGACCAGCGAGGCCGCGGGCGGCGTACTCGTCGATGATGCCCTGGGCGACGAGCATTTCATCACCCACGAACATGCCACCGACCACACCGCCGTTGAATTTGAAGATCTTGGCCGTGGTGGCGTAGACGTTCAGGTTCTTGGTCACGGCGAAGGACGCACCGGCCATCCAGGAGTCACCCTTCTGGTCGAGGCCGATCGTCTTCTGGTAGTTGACCGAGTGACCCCAGACATTTTCCGGGTAGGCCACGGGGTCGAGGTGCATGTCGGCGAAGTAGGTGTACCAAGGGAAATTATTCACCTGGGCCTGAATGCGCTCCCAGCGCTTCTCCTCGCGGTAGCCAGCCAGCACGGTCAGGCGATCCTCGAGCAGCGAGGCCTGATAGTTGACGTACATGCCCTCGAGGATCGGCGTGTAGCCGTCGAGTGCATTGCGGTCGTCCTGGAAGTACTGGTTGATGTCGGGCGCGAGTTCGTAGCCGGGGTCCCAGTTGTTGAAGATCTGGCGGACGGGCTTGATGGCACCGTTGCGGTCACGGATAACCTGGTTCACCGGCACGCCGCCGAATTCATACTTGGCGATGTTGGTGCCACGGTAATCCGGGTTGGCCTCCGTGTTGCGGGCACCGGGCAGGAACGCCCAGTTAAGGTCCGTCTGCGCCGCGCCACCGAGGTACTGCTGCGTCCACGTGGAGCGTTGGTAGCCGGTGAGCACCTTGTTCTTGATGCCGAAGACGTCGAACTTGAAGACGAGGTCGAGGTTGTGCACCTGCGTGTAGCGCCAGTAACCGGAGCGGTTGCCGAGGCCGATGTTCCAGTGCACGCCGTCGGCGTATGGGGTCTGAACGGCACCACCCTGGCCGACCGAGTTGTTGATCGCGCGGTCGTTGGTGTAGACGTAGCGGGCGTCCATCCATTCGAACGGCGTGATGTCGGCGGTGACGGTGAAGACCTCGTCCTCGTTGTCATTGTAGGCGCCACGGGCCGTGTAGTTGAACGCCTCGTCATGGACCCAGGTGCCGGCCGCGTTGGTATAATGGGCACCGCGCTCGACACTGGTGTAGGCGGGCAGCCACAGGTCGTTCGTGGCCGTGCGCTTCAGGTAGATGTACGAAGTCGTGCTGCCGGTGTAGGCGAGCGTCGGGGTCGTCGTGGGCTGCGTGACGTAGGAGACGCCGTTGATGACGGTCGTCGGGGTCAGGCCGTTGCCGACGTTGGTCGGGATCAGCGTCGTGAGGGTGGCGGTGGAGGAGCCGTAGGCGCCCGAGGTGGACGCGGCCTTCCAACCCGCGAAGTCGCTCCAGATCCAGTCGTAATCATTGGCGTTGTAGCGTTCCTTCAGGTATTCGAATTCCACGTTCAGGGTCAGCTTGC
>CAYHEW010000020.1:0-73625 GCA_964355715.1 uncultured Opitutaceae bacterium
AGAGCCGCAAGTACCCCGAGCTCGAGATCCTCGACCGCGTGGGCGGCGGCGACAGCTTCGCCAGCGGCCTCGCCTTCGGTTTCCTCTCCGCCAACGACCCGCAGAAGGCGGTCGACTACGGCGCGGCGCACGGCGCCTTCGCCTCGACCACTCCCGGCGACACGTCGATGGGCACGCGCAAGGAGATCGAAAAGCTCATGGCCGGCGGCAGCGCCCGCGTCGTGCGGTAAGCTAATTGCGAACCGGCTCTCGCGGAGACGCGTTCACCGACCCGACAGCACGTAAGGCTCGATCGCCCGGAAACCCGGCTGCGTGCACAGGCGATCGCGGTCGGCCTGGGACGCGCACAGGTAAAGGGCGTACCCGCCGAAGCCGCCGCCGCAGTACTTCATCGCGAGCGGCTTCACGCCCGCAACCTGCTCCGCGAGCGGGTCCATGCCCTCGATGCGCTGCTCGGCATACGACAACCGCACGGCGTTCGCCAGGCCCTCGAGGCTCGAGGCCCAGGCCGCGTCGCGGGCCGCCTGGCCCGCACGGACAATGGCATCGAGATCGCGGGTGTTCTTCACGACCGAAGGGGTGTCGTGCGACGCCCCGGTCCAGAACAATGCCATGCGACCGCCCAGGAACGCGCCGTCGCTCTTGAACTCCAGATCCGGCCGGGGACCGCTGCGCCACACGCACAGCCCCGTCTCGCTGATCACCGCCGGATCCTGCCAGCCCACGCCGAGGTCCAGCTCCGAATTCACGCCATCCCGGCCGTTCAACAGGGCCCACGCGCCGCTGCCGCCAAGGCCGGCGTTGCGCTCGTACGGCCACTCGCGCAGCGACACGGTCGGCGAAATCGCACAGTTCACCACGTAGGCGCCCGCCCGCGCAAACCGCGGCACGTCCAGCCAGCCGCCGCCGAAATCCACCCGGAGCGGCGCCTCCTGCGGCGCGCGGATGTAGCGCACGATCTCCGTGGTCGAGATGGGCTTGAACTCCGGCGGCGTCTTCGGGAGCACGACGTATTTCGCACCCACCTCGGCACACAAAGCCCGCTTCAGGTCCGCGTACTTGTCGTCCTCCGTCACCGCCAGGACCTGCGGCCGGATGCGCAGGAAGTGCTCCCGGAAATCGATGCCCTCTTCCAGGCCCTCGCCGATGACGACCTCGTCCACCGTGCGCAGCGCCGCGATCAGCGCCCGCTTGTGCTCGTCGGGCAGCGAGCTCTTGCGCCGCTTGTGCTTCCAGAGCACCTCCGCCGAGGCAAAGCACACGGTGAGATGGTCGCCCAGCTCGCGGGCTTCTCGGAAGAACTGCACGTGACCGGCATGGACGATGTCGTAGCAGCCGGAGACGAAGACCTTGATCATGGCAGGAGGGTTAGGCGTGCCGGCCACACGTGAAAGCCAAAAGTGACCGCACGCCTATTTCCGCTCGCGAAACCAGCGCTGCACGCCGGCCAGCGGACGCGTGTTCAACACCTGTTCGTGCACCAGCCAGCCCTTCCGCGCGCTGTTCACCCCGGCGGCGACGTGGCGCAGGCCGTCGGTCTCGTGGGCATCGGGGTTGATCGCGCACAGCAGGCCCTTCTCGGCCGCCTTGCGCCAGAGGCGCCAGTCCATATCGAGCCGCCATGGGCTCGCATTGAGCTCGATGATGACCCGGTTCGCCACCGCCGCGTCGATGACCTTGGCCGCATCCACCACATAGCCCTCGCGGCGCAACAACAGCCGGCCGGTCAGGTGTCCGAGCATGGTCACGGCCGGGTGCTCGATCGCCCGAATGATCCGCGCCGTCATCGTGGCCTCGTCCTGGGTCATCGCGTTGTGCACCGAGACGACCACGTAATCCAGTTCGCCCAGCATCGCGTCGTCGTAGTCCAGCCGCCCGTCCGCGAGGATGTCGCACTCCACGCCCGCGAAGACGTGGGTCTTGTACTGCTTCCCCGCGTTGAGCTGCCGGATCGCCGCGATCTGCCTTCGCAGCCGCTCCTCGCTCAGGCCGTTGGCCTGAAAACTCGCCTTGGAGTGGTCCGCGATGCCGAGGTACTCCCAGCCCAGCGCCTCAGCCGCAACCGTCATCTCGGCGAGGGTGTTGCGCCCATCTGACTCGGTCGTGTGGTTGTGGAAAGCCCCGCGCAGGTCCGCCAGCTCGACCAGCCGCGGCAACTCCCCCGCCTCCGCCGCCTCGATCTCACCCCGCCCCTCCCGCAACTCCGGCGGGACAAACCGCAACCCCAACGCCCCAAAAAGCTCCGCCTCTGTGCGAATCGCCGTCCCGCTATCCGGTTTCCGGTCTCCGCTTTCCGCTTTCGTCCTCGCCGCCTTCTCCTTCGCCGTCCCCTCGCCTTCCGCTGGCACGAGACCCCATTCGCTCAGCGACAGCCCGCGGGCCAACGCGCGCTGGCGCATCAGCACGTTGTGGTCCTTCGACCCCGTGAAATGATGCAGCGCGAAGACAAACTGGTCGGCCGGCACGATGCGGAGGTCGGCCTGCAAGCCGTCCTGCAGGCGCACGCTCGCCTTGGTTTCGCCTTGGGCCGTGACTTCCTTCACACCCGCCATGGCCGTGAACCACGCCACGACCGGCGCGCTGTCGGCCGCCGCCACGAGGAAGTCCAGATCACCGATCGTCTCCATCCCGCGCCGCAGGCTGCCTGCCGCCTCCGCCCGCTCGACCGCCGCCAGCGCCCGCAGACCGGCGAGGATCGGGGCGGCCACCTCCTGCGCATCCCACCAGAGATGCCGCTGGCCGTAGGCTTCACGATGCCGGATGCCGGCGAGGATCTTCTCCTGCGACTTTTCGCCAAACCCGTCTAGCTGCGCCACGCGTCCATCCATGCACGCCGCAGTCAACCCGGCGATATCGGCGATGCCCAGCTTGGCGTGCAGGGCCCGGATTTTCTTCGGCCCGAGGCCGGGAATCGAAAGCATCTCGACGAGGCCGGGGGCGATGGACGCCTTGAGCTTCTCGTGGAACTCCAGCCGCCCGGTCGCGTGCAGCTCCGTTATCTTCTGCACCAATGCGTCGCCGAACCCCTTGATCGTGCCCAGCTCGCCCGCCGCGATCAGCCGCTCCAGTTCCGCCGCCTCGAGCGCCTCCAGCGCCCGCGCCCCCGCCTGGTAGGCGCGGATCTTGAACGGGTTCTCGCCCTTGAGCTCCAGCAGCAGGCCAATTTCGTCCAGCACGTCGGCGATCTCGTTCTTGGTCATGGCAGCGTGTTTTGGGATTCACCGCGGAGGATTTCAACCGCGAAGGTCGGGATGCAGGACCAAACATTTTTACAGGAGGTAACGGAGGAAACAGAGGTTCGGAATTGATCCCTGCTCCGTTCTCTCCGTTGCCTCCTGTAAGATTGGATCGGCATTCGCGACCTTCGCGGTTTATGAACCCCGTAAACCGGCTCGCCGTCTTTCGCGATTTCACCACGCTTTTGTGGGATGCCCTTCGCCTACCTTCGCACGATTCACTTTCCCGACACGGACGCCGCCGGGGTGGTCTTCTTCCCCAACTACTTCGCCATGTGCCACGAGGCGTACGAGGAGGCGCTGGCCGCGGCCGGGTTGAATGTCGCGGAGTTCTTTTCGGCCCACGACCTCGTGGTGCCGGTCGCGAAGAGCAGCGCCGAATACCTGCGCCCGCTCCGCGTCGGCGACCGCGTCCGCATCACGGTCCGCCCCGAGCCCCTCACCGAGAACTCCTTCGCGATCGCCTACGAGCTCTTCCGCCTCAACCCCATCGAGAAGCTCGCCGCGCGCCTCCGCACGGAGCACGTCAGCACGTCCCTCAAGCTCCGCGACCGCGTCCCGCTCCCGCCGGCCCTCGCCGCCTGGGTCAGCCAGGGCTGACCCGATTCTTTCTCTTTCCTCTTTCTCCTAATCTTTCTCCGCCGCGCGCGCGTCCGAGCCGCGCCCGCAAGCGGGCGGCCTACCGCGGCCTGCCCTCCGCCCTACAGGAAGAAAACCCCCGGGCTCGGCGCCGGCCGGGCGGTGACGCATACTGGCGCCATGAGCCTGTTTTTGCGTCTCGCGAGGCGGCATCTGGAAATGCCCAGAGATTGCCAATTTGTGCGCAGGCATGCGGTTCGCCACGCCGGCCGCGTTCGGCCAGTTTTCGCGTCGGTCGGCCGCGGCTGACCCTTTCGCCCCCTTACCCGCCATGAAATACGTCGTCATATTCCACGCGAACCTCAGCTACGCCTACCTGACCCCGGACCGCTACGAGTTCGTGATCCGCAAAAGCTACGAGATGCTGCTCGACACGATGGCCGAGCGCTTCCCGGACGTGAAATTCGTCTTCGAGGCCTCCGGCTACACGATCGAGGAGATCGCGCACCGCTGCCCCGACGTGCTCGCCAAGCTGAAGCGCGCCATCGCCGAGGGCCGCTGCGAGTTCATGGGCTCGCCCTACGCCCACCCCATGCTGCCCAACTTCCCCAAGGAGGACGGCATCTGGGCCCTGCGCTTCGCCAACGAGGCCTTCCAGCGCCACCTCGGCATCACCCCGCGCAGCTTCTGGAATCCCGAGTGCGGCTGGCGCTCCTACGTGCCCGCGCAGGCCGCCGCGGCCGGCTTCACCAATGTCATCGGCGACTTCGAGGCCTACAGCCGCTCCTGCGGCCCGGATGGCAAGCCCCTGCGCCCCGAGATCTACGCCAAGGAGCACACGAAGGACCGCGCCTTCTACCACTTCGGTTTCGCCTACGACCTGCCCGGCACCGAGCGCGCCATCCATTTCCCGTTCAACGCCATCGCCGGCGTGCCCAAGGACAGCCTGCGCATGTTCCTTCGCACCGACCGCATCGCGCAGTTCGGTGTGCGCTACTTCATGGGCATGGAGGGCTACACGCTCGAGAAGTACCTCGACCTCATCCGCCAGTACTCCGCCCAGAACCCCGGTGAACCCGAGGGCGCGCTCATCATCTTCGCCGACGACGCCGAGTACGTCGGCACGAACGGCTGGTTCCGCCTCAAGTACCAGAACAAGCCCGACAACGTCTTCGAGGAGACGCCCGACTCCCGCGAGAAACTCATCGCGCTCCTCACCGCCTGCCAGGGCATGGGCTCGTTCTGCACGTTCGACGAGGCCTGCCAGCTGCCGCCCCTGCCGGAAACGATCTCCTTCGACGACGACCGCGCCTGGCACGGCGCCTACGCCTCCACCTGGGCGCAGACGCCCATGGCCCGCCTCCTGCGCCCCTGGCAGGACCTCGTCCGCGCCAAGCTCCGCCGCTCCCGCCTCCCCGAGGAACGCCTCCGCCTCGCGTGGTACCACCTCACGAACTCCTACAACTCCGACGGCCAGTGGCCGCCGACGCTGCCCGATGCCCCGCACATCGTGCATCCGTTCAACTACGCCTACTGCTTCGAGAACCTCCTGCGCGCCGAACTGCTCTGCGGCGGCGTGGACCGGTCGAAGCTGCGCACCGACCCCTTGAAGACGCTCCGCGAGATCCTCGGTCCCCAGGAGAGCCTCATCCTCGCCAAGGCCCGGCGTCTCGCCGCCAAGGGCACGAAGGCCGAAAAGATCGCCGGCCGCCGCGCCGTCACGCTGATCGAGACCGCCCGCAACCACACGAGCGTCAAGGCCGTGAAGCGCATCCTCTACCCCTCGGACTACCAGGTCCGCGCCGACGCCATGGTCGAGGCCCGCCGCACGGTTGGCGGCGTCGAGATCGAGAAGAACGAGGACCTCGCGGCCAAGCCCGCCAAGCGCGCCAAGAAGTAATTCTCCTCCCCATGAAGGAATCCGCCGAACTCGTCCGCCAGGCCTGCGCCGGCCGCCGCCCCGCGCGCACGCCCATCTACGACATCCTCGCCAACGACGCCGTCATCAGCCATTTCGCGGGCCATCCGCTCGATGGCACCGACGACTTCGGCCACCTCTGCCGCGGCATCGGCGCAGGCATCGACGCGACGCGCTTCCTGATGACGCCCGCCGTCGTCGGGTCCACGACCGTCGACCGCTTCGGCAACACGCACACGCACGAGCGGTGGACCAACTGGGTCTCCCACCACGCGCGCACCGACGTCGACGAATGGATCGCCTGGCTCCCCGGCGAGATCGAGCGCCTCGAAAGCCAACCCGCCCCGACTGCCGCCGAGCGGGCCGCCGCCCGCACCGAGCAGGCCGGCATCCTCGCCCGCCTCAACGGCTCCGTCCACATCGCCTGCACGCCCTCGACGGCCGTGAACGAGGCGCTCTTCGGCTATCACTGCGGGCTCGAGGCTCTGAGCTATCTCTGGGCCGACGCCCCCGACCTCATGCTGCGCTGGTTCCGCGCCATCGAGCGCGCGCAGCAGCGTTACATCCAGCGCACCGCCCACCCCGACCAGGCCGATCTCGCCGTCATCTACAGCGACGTCGCCTTCAAGGGCCGCCTCATGTTCTCCCTCGATACCTTCCGCGCCTGGGGCTTCTTCGACGACGTCGCCCGCATCTGCGCCGAGTGCCACCGGAACGGGCTGAAGGTCATCTTCCACTCCGACGGCTACATCATGGACATCTTGCCCGACCTCGTCGCCGCCGGCATCGACGGGCTCAACCCGATCGAGAAGGCCGCGGGCATGGACATCTACGAGATCCGCAAGCAGTACCCGAAGCTCATCCTCGCCGGTGGCGTGGACGTCACCCACCTCCTGCCGTTCGGCACGCCCGAGGAGGTGCGTCGCGAGACCCGCCGCATGATCGCCGAGACCGGCTCCGAGGGCCGCCTCCTCATCGGCAGTTCCACCGAGGTCGGCAACGACGTCCCCCTCGCCAACTTCCTCGCCTTCCGCGACGAGGTCTTCGCGCGGTGAGGGTTCGAACCATGGCCCAATCTCCCTCCAAACGCGACGTCGTCGCCACGGTCCTCCGCGGCGAACGGCCGCCGTATGTCCCGTGGTCGTTCTGGTTCACGGCCGAGGCGGCGGAGAAGCTTTGCCACCATTACGGCATCGACGCCGCCGACCTCGACCAGCACGTCAACAGCCACATCCTCGGCCTCGGCAGCCAGATGCCAGTCGTCGAACATCTGGGCCACGACCGCATCCGCGATCGCTTCGGCGTCGTCTGGGACCGCTCGCAGGACAAGGACATCGGCATGGTCGAGGGCTGCGTCCTCCCCGAGCCCACGCTTGACGGCTACCAGTTCCCGTCGGCCCGCGACCCACGCATCTTCGGGCCCATCGCCACGGATATCGCCCGGCAGCCGGACCGCTTCCGCATGTTCGCGATCGACTTCTCGCTCTTCGAGCGCGCCTGGTCGCTGCGCGGCATGGAGAACCTGCTGATGGATTTCATCGAACAGCCGCAATTCGTCCACGACCTGCTCGACGCCATCACCGATCACAACCTCGAGCTCATCCGTCACGCCCTTGAGTACGACATCGACGCCGTGTACTGCGGCGACGACTGGGGCCAGCAGCACGGCCTGATCATGGGCGCCGCCGCCTGGCGCACCTTCATCGCGCCGCGACTCAAGCGCGTCTACGCGGCGGTGCGCGGCGCCGGGAAGTTCCAGGTCATCCACTCCTGCGGCGACGTGGACGAGCTCTTCGAGGATCTCGCCAAGCTTGGCGTGAATCTTTTCAACCCGTTCCAGCCCGAGGTCATGGACGTCCGCGCCCTCCTCGACCGCCACCGCGGCCGGCTGTCGTTCTGGGGCGGGCTCTCGACGCAGATCACCCTCCCGAAAAAGAGTGTCGCCGAGGTCCGCGCCGAATCCCGTGACCTCCTCACCCGCGGCGCCGCGGGGAGTTACGTCTTCGCCCCGTCGCACGCGGTCGAGGGCGACGTGCCGCTGGAAAACATGCTGGCCTTCATCGAGGAGGCCCACCGCCAGCCCGGCTGCGCGGGCATCCTCGAGGTGCCGCGCCCGCGGACCTGACCATGGGTGCTCCCGACCAGGCCAGCCTGCTTCCCCGCGCGGTCGAGGCGGCGCTGCGCAACTGGTGGGATGGCGGCAGCCAGGAATATCCGCTGATTCTCGCGACCGCGCTCCGGCCGGGCGCGGTCCTGCCGGCGACCGACGACCTGAACCGCCACTGGCTCGACCGGGATTTCATCATCGAGCGCAAGCTGCGGGAGATCGAGGCCACGGAGCATTACGGCGTCGCGGTGCCCTATCATTACGTGGATCACGGTTCGAGCGCGATGGCGGGGGTTGTCGGATGCCCGCTGGTGTTCGTGGACCCGGAGACCATCTGGGCGAACCCGCGCTTCGAGACTCTCGACCAGGTGCTCGACACGGACTTTACCCTCGACTCCCCGATCTACGCCCACATCCGCGAGCTCACCCGACGCAGCGTGGCCCACGCCCGCGGGCACCATTTTGTCGCGCCGTTCGCCCTCGAGGGTATGAGCGACCTCATGGCGGCGCTCTACGGCGGCGAGAATTTCATGATGGACCTGATCGACCGGCCGGCGGACGTCGCGCGGGCGATGACCCGATTGAAGGCGCTCTGGCTCCGGGCCTTTGCCGACATCAGCAACCTCATCAAGACGTCCGGCAACCCCGGCGGCATCGGTTGGGTGGGCGTCTGGGCCCCGGGCACGACCTTCCCGCTGCAGGAGGACGTGTCGTACAGCATCTCGGTTGAGATGTTTCGGCAGTTCCTGATCCCGCACATCCGCGATCAGATTGCGGCGATGGATTACTCGTTCTTCCACGTCGACGGCCTTGGCATGATCCCGCATCTCGACGCGTTGCTGGAGATCCGCGAGCTCCGCGCGATCCAGTGGCAACCCGGTGCGGGCCACGAGCGCCTCGACCAATGGTACGACCTGCTCCGCAAAATCCTCGCCGCCGGCAAGTCCCTACAGGTCTACGCCCGCGCCGAGGAAGTCGAAGCGCTCGTGCGCAATGTCGGCGCCGACCGCCTCCTCGTCATCGTCCGCGATTCCACCCGCGACGAGATCCGGCGGCTGGTGGACCGCTACCCGCTGACGAAATCGTAGAGCCGCCCACCAATCCCCGCTACGGTAGGCCGCCCGCTTGCGGGCGCTGCTTGGCGGGCGCACGCCGTAGAAGCTCTCGCGGAGCCGCGGAGGTCGCGGAGCGATTGGCGTCAACTCCGCGGCCTCCGCGCCTCCGCGAGAGACAAAGGACCGAACCTACCTGGCGGGAAGCGAGACTGCCGCCGCCTGTCGCTGCCACCGCCGCAGCAGGCCCAGCGCCGCCAGCGCGGTTAGGAACCAGGTGCTCGGGGCGCCGCCACCACCACCGCCTCCTCCGCCGCCGGTCGTGGGAGTTGTGACGATGACAGTCGGGTTGACGGTCAGCTGCACGGTGCTGCTGGTGACTGAGCCGTAGAAGTTTGAGACGACGACGTGGTAGCTGCCGGCGTTGGCGGACTGGGCGCTGGCGATCGTGTAGTCGGGGCCGGTCGCGCCCGTGATGGCGCTGCCGTTGAAGTACCATTGGTAAGTCAGGATTCCACCGGTGGCGGTCACGCTGAAGGTCGTGCCGGTGCCGGCGGTCACCGTGCGCGCGACCGGCTGCGTCGTGATGGTCGGCGCAGTGCCGGCAACCGCGGCCAGCGCGAGGTTGAGGGTGACCTGGCCGAAGAGTGAATCCCAGCCGTCCACGGCGAGGTAATAGGTCGTGCCGGCGGTGACGTCGAAGGTGATGGTGCTCGTGCGGATGCGATCGTCGCGGGGGTTCTGCTGGGGCGTCTCGGCATCGTCATTGCCGGCGAGCCCGGTCAGGCTGCCCACCGCCGTGCCCGTGTAGGCGGCCAGCAGCGTGTCGAAGTTGCTGCCAAGGGTCGTGACGGTCAACTTGCCCGCGGCCGGGGCGGTGAAGCGCCACCAGACGGAGCGACCACCGGTGCTTGAGGCGTGGTTGGGCTCGCCGAGTTCCTTGCTCCCTTGAATATTGGTGCCCGTGACCGAGACGCTCGCGCTCGTGACGGCGACGGTGACCGCGTTCGCGAAGCTGTCGTTGGCCGGGATGCTCGCCGGCGCGCCGTAAAGCGTGCGGGCGCCGGTGATGTCGTCGGTCTGCAGCTCGTAAAGGTTGCCGATGCGGCTGTTCATGACCGCGGTCACCGTCTGCCCGGCCTCGTCGGGATGGCCGAGACCCAGCACGTGCCCCAGCTCGTGCAGGGCGACGCGCTGGATGTCGTAGGCGTCGGACCGGATCTGCCCGCGGTAGGAGTCGAAGGTGTAGGCGGAGTTGAAAACAATGTCGGATTCGACCCGGTTGTCGCCGATCGTGTACGAGACGGTCACGGCCAGCGTATTGGCCGGGAAATCCTCGCCGCCCACCTTGTCGGACGAGGCAATCTCATTGAGGCGGTTGCCCTCGGTGTGGGCGCCGGCGAGCTGGACCGAAGAGGTGAACTGGACGGTGCCGACGATGCCGTTCCAGGTCTGCAGCGCGGCCTGCGCGCTCGCGTTGTAGGAGGAGGCGCCGTCGGTGAGGGTGCGGGTGGGCGCCGGCAGCTTGAGCTGCATGGCGATGGTGCCCTGTTCCCAGGCGATCACGTAGGGGGTGTTGTCCCCGGTGATCAGGTCAAAGGCCGCCAGCGGTGCGGCGGCGAGGGCCGCGAGAACCAGCGGCAGGCCGAGCCGGCAAAAACGGAGGCGGTACGGCGCGTTCATCGGCGGTAGGCGCGGCGAGCGCTTTTGATGGCTTGGACGAACTGTTCCGGCGTGAGCGCCTGCCCCGGATCGCGCAGGCGGCGGAGACGTTCGGCCAGGTCCCCCTGCGCCATCGGCATCGCGACCTCGTCGGCGGTGAGCAACGGCACGAGGTTGCTGCGGTTCATATACCGGCGGCCGGTGCGCTTCGCGTCGGCCATCACCGGGTACTGCCCGTGCATCATCGCGTAGAGCGGACTGAAGGCGCGGCCGTTGCCCTTGATGAAGAGGACGTCCTCGGCGCCGACGTAAAAGACCGGCGCGCCCTGCACCGTGAGCTTCCGGTCGCCGACCTGCCCGCCGAGCATCGTGAGCACCAACGGTTCCGGCGGCTGGCCGGCGATGACCTCCAGGACCTCAAGCTCGACCTTGGTATGGATGAGCTCCTTCCCGTCCTTGACGCTGGCTTCGGCGGTGACCGCCTTGACCCTAGCCCGAACGACGTAATCCGAGCCGTTCACCAGCTCCGGAAATTCCGGTGGTACCACCGTGGTGGCCGCGAGGCGGCTGCCGGTGAGGCCCCAGCCGACGAGGGCGGCGAAGAGCAGGAGGCGCAGCGCTGGTCCGGGAGTCGTGGAAGTCATGCCGGGAACAAAAGGGCCATGGAGGAGCCTAGGTTGACCCGCCAGCGTGCCTTTCGGTTCCGGCCAAGACAAGCCATGGCTTGTCATGCACCGGGGATGGGATTTGATCCCTGCCAAGGTCCGAGTCACCGGCACCCGTCCCAGGCACCCATGAAATTCCCCTTCCCCACGCGCGGCTGCTCCTGCCTCCTGCTGGTCCTGGCCCTCGCCGGCACCGATCCTCTCGCTGCGCAGGCCCCCGCCGGTCGCACGCTGGCGTCCACCGACCTCGTCGGGCCGCTCACCATCCCCGGCGGCAGCCTCGACGACATCCTCGGCGCCGTCGAGCTCCTCACCGGCCGCACGATCCTGCGCCCGCAGAACCTCCCCGCGGTGACCCTCTCGCTGAACCTCAAGGAAAAGGTCTCCCGCCAGGAGGCCATCCAAGCCGTTGAAACCCTGCTCAACCTCAACGGCATCGCCATCACCCCGCTCGGCACGCGCTTCCTGAAGGTCACGCCGCTCAACGCCGCGAAGTCCGAGGCCCCCGACTTCATCGAGGGGTCCACCCTCGACCTACCCCCGAGCGGCCGCACCGCGAGCAAGCTCTTCCAGCTCGAGTTCCTCCGCGTCGGCGAATTCATGCCGCAGATCGGCGGCCTGCTCAACCCCGCCGCCGGCTCCCCGCCCGTCGTGTTCGACAAGAGCAACGCCGCCCTCATCACCGACTCCGTCAGCAACCTCCAGCGCATCGAGACCCTCGTCGCCAAGCTCGACCAGCCGCTCCTCGCCGGCCTGAAGCCCAAGTTCTACTCGCTGCAGTCCGCCAAGGCCAGCGACGTGGTCAACAAGATGCGCGCCATCCTCACCGGCCCGCTCCAGACCCAGCTCGGCTCCGCGACGTCGTACAACCCCGACGACCGCACGAACCAGATCATCCTCATCGCCGACCCGCGCCAGCACGGTTTCTTCGACGAACTGATCGCCAAGCTCGACGTGCGCGCCGACCCCAACACGCGCAACGAGGTCCTCTTCCTCAAGCACGCCGCCGCCAAGGACGTCGCCACCATCCTCACCCAGCTCGTCACCGGCCAGAACAACGCCGCCCGCCAGCAGGGCGCCGAGACTCCGCGCGTCGCCGGGGCCACGCCCGCCGCCACCTCCCCGGCCGCCGCAACGCCCGCGATATCGGTCGCCGCGCTCGGCCTCGCGATCGAGTCATCCAACCAGTTCAGCGCGCTCCTCACCATCCTGCCCGAGGAACGCAGCAACTCGCTCGTCGTCTCCGGCACGGTGGACGACATCCGCCTCATCAACGACCTCGTCGCCAAGATCGACGTCCTCCTCGCCCAGGTGCGCATCGAGGTCGTCATCGCCGAGGTCACCCTCACCGACGCCAACTCGTCCGGCATCAGCACCCTCGGCCTGCGCCTCGAGGGCAGCAAACTCGTCGGGTTCTCCGGCACTGGCGCCGGCACGAGCGTGACCGAGGCCGTGTTCTCGCGGCCCACGCCGGGCGAAACCGACCTCGCGGCCACCATTGCCCTCTCGACCACGCCGCGGAAGTCCAACGCCACCATCCTCTCGCAGCCCAACATCATCACCACCCACAACAAGGAGGGCCGCATCTTCGTCGGCGAGCAGCGCCCCGTCATCAGCAGCTACCTCAACGACGGCTCCACCACCTCCTCCGGCAACATCGTCGGCACCGGCTACCGCAGCACCGTCGGCCAGCAGAAGATCGGCATCGAGCTGGTCGTGAAGCCGCTCATCGGCACCGACGGCTCGGTGCAGCTCGACATCAAGCAGGTCGTGGACGACGTGCTTGGCGAGATCACCATCGACGGCAATCCGCAGCCGCGCGTCGGCAACCGCGAGACCGAGTCCTTTGTCAGCGTCCGCAGCGGCGAGATCATCGTGCTCGGCGGCCTCCAGCGCACCTCCGACACGAAGAGCAGCAACCGCCTCGGCCCGATCCCGATCATCGGCGACCTCCTCGGCGGCCGCTCGAAGGAAGTCTCCCGCACCGACCTCGTGTTCTTCCTGCGCCCAACGATCCTGACCAACACCCCGGCCGACAACGCCCCCGCGCTCCGCCAGATCGAGCAGCTCCCGGAAAAGCAGCGCGCCCGCATCGAATCCGCCCTCCAGCCGCCGGCCGCCAAGTGACCATGCCCGCCCCGATCGCCTCCGCGCCGGATTTCCTCCGCGACTGGCCCGACGCCGAACAGCGCCGCCGCCTCCTCGAGGCGCCGCGCGGGGAACGCCAGGACCTGCTCGCCGCCCTCCAGAATCTCGACCCTGGCCAGGTCGTGCCCGATCTCGCTCGCCGCAGCGGCCTGCCCGTCGCCCAAACCGTCGCCCCGGATCCCGCTGCCCTGCCCCTGCTGCCCGCGCGGTTGGTCCACGACTATCAGGTGCTGCCGATTTTGCCGCCCGCCGGAGCCGACGCTCCCGCGGACACGCTCCACCTTGCCACTGTCTGGCCGCCCGACGCCGACATGCGCGACTGGATCGCCATCTTCACCCCCCGCCCCGTCCGCTGGCACCTCGCCCCGGCCGACCGCGTGCGGCAGCTCGTCGTCGAAAACTACGGCGTCGGCGCCGGCAGCATCGAGGATTCCAATTCCCCCGCCTTCGCCGCCGAGGCGCCCGCCTCGACCGAGGCCGACGCCGATGCCGCCGTCGTGCGTTTCGTGCGCGAGGTGATCGAGCAGGCGATCGACGACGCCGCGACCGACATCCACTTCGAGCCGCAGGAGGGCCAGCTTCGCATTCGCTACCGCGTGGACGGCCTCCTCGTCCCCGTTTCCGTGCCCGAGAACCTCCTCCGCTATCAGGACGCCATCATCTCGCGCCTCAAGATCATGGCGCGCCTCAACATCTCCGAGAAGCGCCTGCCGCAGGACGGCCGCATCAACTACCGCGCCGGCGACAACATCCTCGATATCCGCGTCTCCACCATCCCGACGATCTACGCCGAGAGCGTCTCCCTCCGCCTCCTCAACCAGAAGAAGGAAGCCTACACCATGGAGCGCCTGGGCATGGACGAGGCCGAGCGCGCCCAGATCATCAAGATCCTCGAGTACCCGCACGGCATCGTGCTCGTCACCGGCCCGACCGGTTCCGGCAAGTCCACCTCGCTCAACGCCTTCCTGCGCCAGATCAATTCCACCGACCTGCGCATCGTCACCGTCGAGGACCCCATCGAATACGAGGTCCCCGGCGCGAACCAGATGCAGGTGCGGCCGGAGATCGGCCTGACCTTTGCCAGCGCCCTGCGGCACGTCCTGCGCCAGGATCCCGACGTGATCATGGTCGGCGAGATCCGCGACCGCGAGACGGCCGACATCGCCATCCGCGCCTCCCTCACCGGCCACTTGGTGTTCTCGACCCTCCACACCAACGACGCCCCGGGCGCCATCACGCGCCTGATCGACATGGGCATCGAGCCCTTCCTCGTCGCGTCCGCGATCGAGCTCGTCATCGCCCAGCGCCTGGTGCGCCGCCTCTGCCCCGACTGCGCCCGGCCCGCGCCGATCAGCGCGACCAAGGTCCGCGAGACCCTCGGGGTCCTCGGCCTCGACCCGCACCTCGGCGAAGGCGTCACCGAGCTCATGAGCCCGGTCGGCTGCGAACGGTGCCGCGGCACCGGCTACCGCGGGCG
The DNA here is from genome assembly GCA_964355715.1 of uncultured Opitutaceae bacterium. GTDB lineage: Bacteria > Verrucomicrobiota > Verrucomicrobiia > Opitutales > Opitutaceae > UBA2377. The sequence continues at coordinate 14,845 of CAYHEW010000020.1, forward strand.
CGTCGGCCTGTTCGAGATCCTCAAGCCCACCGAGGCGATGCACGACCTGATCGTCCGCCGCGAGAGCACCCGCGCCCTCGCCAAGTGCGCCCGCGAGCACGGCATGCGCACACTGGAGTTCTCCGGCTGGACCAAGGTCCGCTCCGGCCTGACGACGCTGGACGAGATCCTGAGGGTCATCACGGTCACTTCTTGATTGCAGATAGCGGATACCGGAGACCGGAAAGAACCGACCCAAAGCCTCCGCCCTATCCGGTTTCCGGTATCCTCAATCCGCAATCCGCCCTCCGCCCTATCCGGTTTCCGGTATCCGCAATCCGCAATTCCACCATGCCTTCCTTCGCCTACACCGCGCGCAACGCCGACGGCCAGACCGTGAGCGCTGTGCTCGACGCGCCCTCGCGGCGCGAGGCCGCGCGGGTGCTGGCCGCGCGCGGGTTGCAGCCGATCAGTCTGGCGGAGGCGAGCGAGGCCAATGGCGGGGGCACCCCACGCGCCGCGCGCCGGTCAACGCGGGCCTTCGGCGCCGACCTGCAACTCCCGTTCCTCCAGGCGCTGGCCGACCTCACCGGCAGCGGCATGCCGGCGGGCGAGGCGGTGCGCCTGCTCGGCCGCCGCCTCCAGGAACCGCGCCTGCGCGCGCTGTGTGGTTTTCTTTGGGAGCGCCTGAGCGAGGGCCTGCCGCTGTCGTTGGCGCTGCAGTCGCAACCGGCGGTTTTTCCAAGCCACACGGTCAGCCTGGTCGCCGCCGGCGAGGCGACGGGTAATCTTCGCGAGGTCCTCACGCGGTTGATCCAGCACTACACCGCCCGCGAGGAGATGCGGCGCCTCATCGTCACGGCGCTCGCCTACCCCCTCCTCATCTGCGGCGTCGCGATCGGCGTCATCCTGTTCTTCATTTTCTTCCTGCTGCCGCGGCTGCAGACGCTCCTGAACTCGCTCGGCGGGCAACTGCCCTGGGCGACACGGCTGCTCGTGGGCCTGTCCGACGCCGTGCTGCACTACGGCCTGCCCGCGCTGATCCTCGGCGCGCTCGGGGCGGCCGCGCTCTGGCGCTGGCGCCTGACGCCCGCCGGACGGCTGCGCACCGATGCGCTCCTGCTGCGCGTGCCGTTCGTCGGTCGGTTTGTCACCTCCGCGACCGTTCATAATTTCAGCCAGACCCTGGCGGTTCTCCTCGAAAACGGCATCACGACCGCCGAGGCGCTGCGCATGACCGAGCGCACCATCCCGAACCGGGCGCTGCAGGCGGCCTTCGGCACGGCCACCAGCCGCGTGCTCGAGGGCGAGAGCCTCTCCCAAGCGCTGGGCCGCACCGGCTGCTTCCCGCCGCTGGTCATCGACCGCCTCGCCGTCAGCGAAAGCACCGGCCACCTCGCCCCGGGCCTGCGCGGCATCGCGCAGAACTACCAGGACGAACTCAGCCGGCAGGTCCGCGCCTTCACCCAGATCATTTCCACCGGCGTCCTCCTCGCCGCCTTCGCCTTCGTCGCCTTCATCGCCTACGCGATCGTGTCGGCGGTCTTCCAAGTCAGTACGAGCTTCAAATTTTAGGGCCGGAGCCGGCCAAGGGTAAGGCAGAAGGCCGAGGCGACTTGGCAAAGTCGGGCTTGGCCCATTATTGCCGGTTTCACGATGCCGTCTTGAACTAGCGACACCGGTCGTGCTCCACTTTCACCCCATGACCAAACCGACCTGCCCTGCCTGCACGATGACCGATGTGCTCAGCCATCCCGATCACTGGGAGTGTGGCACCTGCGGACACGAGTGGCCCAAGGCAGCCGCTCCCGACACACCTCAAATCGTGAAGGACGCCCACGGCAATGTGTTGGTTGACGGAGACAACGTCGTCTTGATCAAGGACCTCAAGCTGCGCGGCTCATCCGGCGTCCTCAAACAAGGCACCAAGGCGAAAAACATCCGGTTGGTCGACGGTGACCACGAGATCGACTGCAAGATCGAGGGTGCAGCCATGGCGCTCAAAGCGTGCTTCGTGAAGAAGGCCTGAGCACACCGCTTTCCTCACTGGCGATAGGTCGCGTCCGAATTTCTGCCCAACGTTCAGTGAAGAGCCATGGCGGGACGCAGCCCCGACATTGGCTCTGGGCGCTTGTTCGGCGGAAATGGAGTCATGCGACGAGAATATAGAGTAACTCCTCTACGCGGGCACCGCTCGGTGCGGAAAATGCATCTTCACCGACGCGAGCGAACCCTGCTTTCTCGAGCACGCGAATCGAACCGAGATTGTGCTTAGCGACGCGGGCACTGAGTGGCCGCGTCGACTCAAAGCGAAGGAACTGCGCCATCGCCGCGGAGGCGATACCTCGGCCCCAGAACTCACGACCGATCCAATAGCATATGAGCCGGTCGTTGGATGCGGCATCGGTCCATGCGCCAATGTTTCCGGCAACTTGGGCGCCCGCGAGAATGGTGCGGCTTACGGCCGCGGGATTGCCGAGGATATTGGTGGTCCAATGGGTGAAAAACGCATCTCGATCCCTTGAGGGGAATGCGGCGAGCTTGGTGGCCTCGGGATCGAGCTGATGAACGAAGAAGATCGAGAGATCGTCAGCTTCAACAGGACGGATTGATACTCGGTCTTTCATTTTGCCGAACGGTTCAGACCCGACACGCGGGCCGAGCGAGAACTTAGTTTCGGATGCGGATGAATCATGCCGACTGGTGCCATAGGGGAGTGATTCATGGTGCCTAGTTCTGTCTGGGGCGGAAGCGTCACCCATCACCGGCCGCTCCGCTTCCTGACGACTCGGTCAACGATCCAGGCGGCCAAGGCGTACGCTGCCGCCGCGAGGTGGGCGCTGGTTGCTACTCGGACGGTCGGGTCGTCGAAGCCGATCATGCCCCCACCCTGGCCGCCGTGGGCGATCTCGAGGACGACCTCGCCAACGTAAATCACGACGACCGCGGGCCAGAACCAGTCGGTCCACTTGCGCTCCCAATTCTGGACCGCGAAGAGCAGCAGCAGGCCGAGGTCGACCGCGCTGAGTCCGCCGTATCGACCCATCGCCGGATCGAACCAATAGATCACCGCGGCGATGAACGGCGGCATCAGGACGAAGCCCAACCGGCTCGCCCACGGATGCTTCGCACCAAACGCCCACCCGAGGAGGAGCAGCAGGCCCGTGTCGGCGAGAAAATGCGGCCAGCCGAAATGCACGAGATGCCCCGTCCACAGGCGCCACCATTCGCCGGCGGCGAGCGCCCCGCGCTCGTAGATCAGGACGTTGCGCCAGCCCGGGTTCAGCTGGATCACCAGCGTCGCGAGCCCCAGCGCCGGAAAGATCACCGGCACTTGCCGCAGCTGCCGCCCGTAAGCGCCAAGCGGGGACGCGAATCTGGATCCGGTGGTGTCCACGCGGCGCATTGGAGGGATGACGCCGGCACCGCGCAACGCCGGAACGAACCTAGCTCGCCTTTGGCTTCGCCTTGCGGTCGGACAGTTTCTTGAGCGCGAGCAGCGCACCAGCGGCGCCGAGGCCCCAGAGCGAGACCGCACCGCCGCCACCACCACCGCCACCACCCACGGTCGAGATCGCCGGCGGGGTCGTCGGCGTCACCGTGGCACCGCCCGTCACCGGGGTCGAGGCGCCGTATAGCCCCAGCTCCGGCCGACCGCCGAAACGGCTGCTGAAGGCCGGGAGTACGTAGTTGAGGTCGCTGTCGCCGACGCCGAACCATTTCAGCATGTCGCGCGCATACTCGTCCACCGCGACCCCGGGAATCAACCGGCCCTGGCCGGTGTCGATCTGCGCGAGGTTCTGGAAGTCGGGATAGTAGCCCTGGTCCTTGTTGCCGTAGACGTTGCCGCCCTTCACCGCGCCGCCGAGGACGAAGTGGTTGCCGCCCCAGGCGTGGTCGGAGCCGTTGCCGTTCGACTTGAGGGTGCGGCCGAAGTCGGACGCGGTGAACAGCGTGACGTTGTTCTGGAGGCCGACCTCGCCCAGCGCCTGCCAGAACGTGTCCACGGCCTGGCTGACGGTGCGCAGCATGGTGGTCTGGTTGTTGATCACCTCGTTGTGGTGGTCCCAGCCGCCAAACTGCACGAAGAATACCTGCCGTCGCGCCCCGAGGCGCCCGCCGGCCGCGGCGGTGCGGGCCACCATCGCGAGGTTCGAGGCCACGCTGTTGCCGGTCGGCACCGGCGTCGTGAGCGTCGAGCCGGCCAAGGCCGCGGCAAATTCGTAGTAGGCATCCACGGCGTCACGCGACGAGTTGCCGAAGGATTTCTCGAAGATGCGGCGGTAATCGGCCTCGAGCAGGCTGTCCACCGCAGCCGAGCGCAGCGCAGTGAGGCTGTTGGCGGCCATGGGATTGTAGCCGGTGAGGGCGGTCGCCCCGCTGGAGTTGATGCTGTAGGTGAAGACCTGCTGGCCGGTGAGGAAGATGCTCTGGCCGGAAAGCGAGATGTTCATCGACACGACGCCCGGGGTGTTGAGGGAGCGGATGATGTCGGCGGCGCGTCCGCCCCAGCCGATGGCGGTACGCTGGTCCGGGATGCAGGTCTGCCACTGCTTGATCTGGTCGGCGTGCGAGTAGAGCGAGACAGGCCGGTAGCGGCCGGCCGTGTAGTCGGCCAGGGTGGTCGGGCGGACGAGCGAACCGACATTGGACACGAACGCGAGGCGGCCTGCGTTGAACAGGTCGCGCACCTCGGTCATCGAGGGATGGATGCCGAGCGTGCGCCCGCCGAGGTTGCCGGGCGTGACCTGCAGCAGCGACTCGCGCGCGAGCGCCAGCCCGCTGCGGGCCGCGGCGTAGGCGTTGTATTCGGCCGAGGTCGTCGGCACGAGCATGTTGAACGAGTCGTTGCCACCGGCGAGGAAGAGGCAGACGAGCGCCTTGTAGTCCGAGGGCGCAGTCTGCGCCGCGAGCGAGTTTGCCAGCCGCAGGCTGAGGAGGGTCGAGAAGAGGGCGGTGGCCCCCACCCCGGCGCAACTGGCCTGGCCGATGAACTCGCGGCGGGAGAGCGGAGGGGTGGCGGGAGGCTTCATGGCGTCACTTACTCACGGCGGCGTCCGGCGAGGTCGCCACGAGATACACGGCCAGCCGGGCCTTGGTCTGGTTGAGGGTGCTGCCCGAGGGCACCATGGCGGTGGTCACGCCGTTCACGGCCGCCAGCACGGCGTTGCGCGTGGCGTCGCTAATCGTGCCGTGGGCCAGCAGGAGGTTGAGGTTGTCGAGCAACGCGGCGGAATTGGCTGCGAGCGTCTCCTGTTCCGCGAGGTTGAGGGCGAACCGCCCCGCCCCAGTCTGCGTGAGGGTGTAGAGCGCGTTGGGCAGCGTGACCGCGAAGACCGAGGTCAGGATCTGGTATTCGGGTCCGACGAGGCCGGCATCGCCGATCGGGCCCGGCGGCCGGTGATCCGGCAGGTAGAAGTTGAAGACCGAAGGCGACGCGAGCGGGAACTGGCCGATGGTTGATTCGGAAATGGTCGAGCCGAAGTCGTAGGGCAGCGTGCCGTCCTGCACCGTGTAGCGCATCGCCCGCAGCAGGCCGGTGACGCGCAGGAAGGGCTCCTTCAGTTTGCCGGAGTTGGCCTGCGCGATCGACGACAGGTTCCTTGCCTCGGAATCAAGGAGGATGGCGCGGACGACCGCGAGCAGGTCGCCGCGCTGCCCGGCGCCGTTGTTCACGAAAACCGCGGCCACGCGCCCGACGTAGGCCGGGCTGGGATTCGAGGTGACGAGCCGCTGGATAAGCTGGCGCGAAATAAAGGGCGCGGTGCTCGGATGCTCGATGAGGTTGTCGAGCGCGTCGGCCACGTCCTGCACGCCGCCCTGGTTGGCCGGCAGGACCGGCTTGCGGGCACCCGCATACGCCAGGAGTGTCTTGCTGCCCTGATCGTGCTGGAGCTCCCACATCAGCATGGGCTGCGTGTAGTTCTGCGCCGCCGAAGGGAAATCCGTCCGCCCGGTGCCGGTGCCGACGGCGTTGGCATTGTTGTTCTCATCGGTGAACCCGGTGAAGACCCGGGCGAACTCCGAGATGTTGGGATTCGTGTAGGTCTCGACCGGGCGCCCGCTGGCATCGGTGACGATGGTCCCATCCGCAGTCAGCTGGTAGAGCCCGATGGTGAAGAGCTGCATCACCTCGCGGGCGTAATTCTCGTCCGGCTGGGTGCCCGCGGTGGGGTTGGCCTTGCGGTTTTTATAGTGAGTCAGGTACCGGCCCATCATCGGATGGCGGGTGACGTCCATCAGCAGGGTGCGAAAACTGCCGAGGGCGTTGCGCGCGAGCAGGTCGTAGTAGCTGCTGGATCCCTCCTGGCCGTTGGTAATCGCCGATTCGAAGTCGGAGATGACCATGATCTGGCTGAGGGCGTAGGCCACGCGCTGCCGCAGTTGGTCGGACCCGGCGAGCATGACCTGGGTGCGGGCGCGGCGGTTGGTGGCACGGTCGAAGGTGGTGATCTGGCCGGCGTTCTTGGCGGCCTGCAGCAGGGCGACGGCGGAGCTTGCCGGCTTGGCGGCCTCGAGGTCGATCCACCGGCTGTAATCGTAGCCCAGGCCACGGAGTTCGGCGATGGACTCAGGCGTGGCGCCGAAGGTGGCCTGGGAGAGAAAGCGGGACGCCTGCTGGTCGGCCGTCAGGCTCGTCGCCGGATCCACCGCGGCGAAAAGTCCGCTCGCGCCGGCCAACAAAGCGAAACCCAGGCAGAGGGTTTGCAGGCGGGGTACGGGGGGAACCACGACTGAAGATGGGGCCAAACGCATTCAGGATGCAAGACGCCAGCGGCCGGCGAGCCGTTACACGAAATTTCGAACGGGTGAACTAACCGCAAAGGCCACTCAAACCGTTTTACGGGAGGTAACAGAGGTCACAGAGAGCGATCCTCCGTTTCCTCCGTTACCTCCTGTAAGACGGATCGGGGTTCGCACATCTTCGCGGTGCAACTGCATGGTTCCGGATTAACGCACGAGCTCAGCCGCGACGACCCGGAAGGTGGCGTTGACCTGGCCCGGCGCACCGCGGTCGTTCGTGAGCGTCATCTGCTCGATCCCCACGTACGGGGAACGATCCGCCAGCGTCTCGTAGAAGCGCACCAGGGCACCGAGGTCGGCGCGGCGGAAGCTCACCTGCGCCGAGTGAAACGAAAACTGGGCCGTGCGCTCGGTGCGCTGACCGGAAACTTCCGCGGAAAGGGCGGCGGCGGTCGCGAGGCGGTTGAGTTCGCCCACGAGGCGCGTGCCGTTGAGCGTCTGGGCCGGCTCAAGCTGGTGCACGGCGGCCGCAGCGCGTTCCTCGATCGCCTCGCGGTTGGCGAGCCAGGCCGCCTGCGTCTCCTGCCCGGCCCGCAGCGAACGGTACTCCAGCCACCGGTCGCGAACGCGGCCGACGCCGCCGAACAGCCAGGCGCCGGCGGCGAGCAGCACAAAGGCCAGCACGAGAACCTGCTCGCGCACGGTGCGGGTGAGAAAATACCTCTTCATGGCTTGTCCTCCCCTACCAACGCCTCCGGCTTGAAGGTCGCCGTGAATTGAAACGTGGTCACGCCCTCGCGCAGGCGGACGTCGCGCACCTCGGCCGCCGCCAGCACGGGCAGCGCCTTGAGCGCGGCCTCGAAGGTCCCGACGCTGGCGGCGTCGGCCGCCTGACCCTCGACTTCCAAAGTGGTCAGCCCCGCCGTGCTACAGCGCACGAACCGCACGGCCGGCGGGCGCACGTCATTGACCAGGGCCAGCATTTCCATCGGCCGCAGCCGCCGCGCCGTCATCTCCTCGATCCGGGTGCCCAGGGCCTGCGCCGTCTCGATGCGGCTCACCTCGCCGGCGCGCCCCGCCTGCTCGGCACTCCAGCGCGCAAAGACCCGGTCGGTCGCAAACAAGCCGGCCTCCAGCACCGCACCCGCCGCCAAGCCGATCAGGCAAGCCACGAGCGTGCGCCACAGGATGACCTCCCGCCGAAGCGCCTGCCGCCGCGTCGCCAGCACGGTCTTGTCACGAACATCCATTGAAGCCAGCGCTTCCGGCGCGAGTGCGGTACGCAACGACCGCCCGGTGCCCCGGCCGGCGAGAGTCAACTCCCAGCCGCGGTCCGACGGCAGCGGCTTCACGGTCACGGGGCCGGCAAATTCGTCCACTTCGGGCCGCCGGCCGCCGAGGCGCTGCACGACTTCGTCAAGCAAAGCCGCCCGGACGACCGCCTCGTCCTCAGTGGCGACCGCGCGCGCCAACACGAGATTGGGCAGGGCAGACCGCCCATCCCAGGCCGCGGCCATCACGCATCCCGGCGCCTGCCAGAGGCGCACGCGCTCCGCCCCGGGCGGTTCGCCGAGCAGGGCTGCGAAAACGGGCAGCACGACACCCGCCTGCGGCCAGCCATCGCCGGGGAACAGGCGCCGGTGCGTCGCAAAGGCGAGCGCGCTCCGGCCGTCGGGCGCCGCGTGGTAGCCGTAGTAAAGCTGCTCGAGCGCAAAGGGGGCAGCGATCTCCAAGCCCAATTCCACCTGCGCCGGCGCCGGCGCGATCGGGTCCAGCGTCACGCGCCGCACGAAAAACGCCTCCGCCGGCAGCCAGACGAGGGCGTCCGCCGGGGAGCGGGAGGATTGGGCGGGCGGGTTCACAGGGCGGGAGACGGCATTTCCGAGGGGTCGGGATCCTCGCGAATCTCCAACACCGCCAACGGGTAGTCCAATCTTTTGCGTTCAGTGGGCGGCGCCGCGTTGCCATCCGCCGGGGCGCTCTCCCCCGCCCGCTCCGGCGCAACCGCCGCACCCGGGGCGGCGACGACCGCCAAAATCCGATAGGCGATCGCGCCCTGCCGGATGGTGATTCCGATGCGCCAGGCCGCCACCTCCGCGCCGAAACGGGTGCCGTCGGCCGCCGCCCCAATCACCGACCCCGCCTCCGCCACGGAGCGGAAGTATCCCGGGGCCTCAGGATCCAGCGGCCGCGCGCGGTGCTCCGCCAGGGCCGTCACCTCCGCCGCACCCAGACCGAGCGTCAGCAACACGCTCGGGGTGGCTGTGTTCAGATTCGTCACGTTGAAGGCATGCAGCGAAAAATCGTCGCGGAACGCGCGGAACGCCGCCGTGGGCGATCCATCCGCCAAAAAGAACACCGGCCGGTCGAGCTGCACCGCCGCCAATTCGCCCCAACTCCGCAAGGCGCGCCGGGCCGGGCGATAGGCCGGGTCCTCGCCCGCATAGTCAGGCGCCTCGGCCACCGGCGGCTCGTCCGCCCGCCCGGCGCGGATCCAGTCCCGCAGCACCACCGCCATCCGCTCAGCCTCCGCCGGCACCACCCCGGCGCCTTCCAGCGCGGTCTGCAGGGTGACGGCATCGGCGCGCGGGAGGGAGATCTTGGCGGACTCGTCCGCCAGCACGATCTCGAGCGTGCGTCCGACCGCGGGCGCATACACGCCGGCCTCGAGCAGGGCCGCCCAGCGCGGATCGGGCTGATGCCACGCGCCGGCCTCGGCCCGATCGGCCGCCAGGATGGCGATAAGCGACTCCAGCGCCGAATACGCCTCGGCCCGCAATTGCCTCCGCTCCGCCGCGCGTGCGTCCGCCAGCAGCTCGGTGCCGGTGCGACGGATGAAGGCCGCGAGCAAAAATGAAGCGAGCAGCAGCGTGACCAACACGAGCACGATGATGGCCCCGCGGCGCGGATCGTGTCCTGGAAGGGTCATTTCGGCGCGCGGCTTCATGCTCAGAAATGCGACAGCGGTCCCGGGGCCGCTGGCAGGGTGACGGTCGTCTCGGCTTTCATCTCGCCGTGGACAAAGCCCAAGCGCAGGCGCGCCGGCAGCGCCCAGCGTCCGCCGCTGTCGCGCTGCAGGTTGTCCTGCCGTCGCCAGGCGCCCCCGTTCGGATCCCGGTATTCGAACGCCAGCGTCCGCACAAATGGCGTCATGACCCACGGCCGCGGCGTCGCGTCGGCGAATTTCTCCTCCAGGCGCGACTGCCAGTAGAGCACAAGCCCGGCGGGTTCGACCACGAGCGAGCAGACGACATCGGGCAGGGCCGCACCCGGCCAGGGCAACCGCGGGCTGCCCTCGGACAATTCAAAGCTGAGCGCCGCCTCACGCCGGCCGCTGGCCAGCCGGATCTCCCGGGCAAAGACCGTCGGATCCGCCGCCAGCGGCGGCAGGGCGCCGCGGCGGATGAGTTCCTCGACCTCGCGCGTCACCGCGCGCACATGCTGCTCGAACAGGCGCCGCTCCGCCCCGCGGCCCCAGATCTCGGCCATGGAGAAGACGAAGAAATTCAGCGCCAGCAGCAGGGCGCCGAGCAACGCCGCCGCCAGCAGGGTCTCGATCAGCGTGAAGCCGCGGACTGGACGCATCCGGGTCATGGCCGCTCGGCCTCCTCGCGGCGTTCGTTCCACTGGACGCGGAGCTGTTCGCGCCGGGTCGGGTCCGACCACGTGGGACGCAGCAGGTTCACGGTCTGGGTGAATTCCTCCGGCTCCTTCGCGCCATCAATGCGGCCGCGCACTTCCACCCGAAACAGGTCCGGCACGGGCAATTCCTCGAGCGTGGCGGTCCATTGCAGCTGTCGGCCATCGGGCAGCGGCACGCTGCCGCCCTGCTCCACTTTGGTGCGGTCGGGTTCGTTGAGGATCGCCTCGCGCAGGTATTCCATGCCCGGCCCGTCCACTGCGCGCCGGGCCACCGCAGCATGGGCCGACATCGTGTTGACGTAGGCCGCGCCGAGCACGACCGCCGCCATGGCAAGGATCGCGATGCCGACGAGCACCTCGAGGAGGGTGAACGCGTTTTGTTTCCAGACGGGCTCTCGCGCCTGCCCTCCGTAGGCCTTGCGAAGGAGGGGAGGCGCGGAGGGCGCGGAGGAGGAACCAGTGAACTCTGATTTCATCCCTATTTTTGAGTCCAGTTCAGAGGTCTTTAGCTCCGCGCCCTCCGCGCCTCCGCGAGAGAAAAATAACGTCCCGAAATTCATTGTGCTGCCTTTTCCGGGCTGAGGGCGCAGGTCCAGGGGTCGGCCTGCCAGATGCGCGCCGGGGCCTTGTCGAGTTGCAGGCGGACGCGGAACGGATCGCAGGTGCCGTCGGCGAAGAAGCGGATGCGGCGCAGCTCGTCGGTCTCCACCGCCTGGCCGCCGAGCAAAATCACCGCGCCAGTCGCCGGCGGGAGGAGCGCGACCTGGCTGCCGGTTTCGAACACCAGATCGGACACCGCGGCGTTGTCGGCGCGGAGCGCGCGCCGCTCCGCATCGTAGGTGAGCGTGACGGTTTTCCCGGACTCGAGCGCGGCGCCGCGGGCAGCGAGAACGGTTTCGGCGAGGGTTTGCTCCGGTCCGCGTTCGTTGATCTGGCGCAGGATCGAATTCACCCCCGGGATGAACAGCGCCGAGAACAGCGCGAGGAGGGCGAGGACAAGGAGGATCTCGATGAGGGTGAAGCCGCCGGCGGGTGGCCGGGCGCTACCCAAATCTGCGCTGCGCGACTGCCGGGACTTCACCAATTGCCGACGTCGTCTTCCGTGCCGTCGGTCTTGTCGGGGCCGACGGAATACAGGTCGTAGCCGCCAGAGTTCTTCGTGCCGGGGAAGCGGTAGCGGTAGGCTTCACCCCAGGGGTCGGTCGGCACCCGGTTGCCGGGCACCTCGATATAGGGTCCGCGCCAGCGCTCGGCCTTGCCGGCGGGGGCCGCGAGGAGGGCGGCGAGGCCCTCGTTGGTCGACGGGTAGTCGCCGAGGTCGATGCGGTAGCGCACGAGGGAGGTCTTGAGGGAGTCGCGCACGAAGACGCGGGCGACGGCCTCCTGGCTCTGGCCGAAGATCTTGTCGCTGTTGCTGATGGCGAGGCCGGCGAGGAGGCCGACGATCGCGAGCGCAACGAGGATCTCGAGGAGGGTGAAGGCGTAGATGCGGGCGGTGGACATGGCTAGGGTTTGCGGAGAGGTGGGGCGGGCGCGGCGGTGCCAGGCGGGGGCGCGGCCTGCTGGCGCAGGGCGCGGCGACGGCGGATCTCGGCGGCAAGGTCGGCGAGGCGCTTAGCCTCGGCGGAGTCGGTCGCGGCAACCGTGGCGGGCGTCGGTATCACGGTTCCAGTCGGGGCCGGAGCCGGGGCCGCGGGGCCGGCGGCGACCATCGGCGCCTTGCTGAGGCTGAGGGTGAGGCTGCGGCCCTTGAATTCTGCGACGATGGTCTGCGCGCCCTCGTCGTAGCTGCGGACGAAGAACTCCTGACCGGCCTCGTTGAGCGCGACCCAGACCGAGGCCCGGGTGGCGGGGTTGAAGACGCTGAAGAAATGCTCACCCTGGTCCATGAAGACGCCGCGGAACTCGAGCGGGGCGGTGTTTCCGGCCTGGCCGGGCGTCCCTGCCGGGGCGAAGGGCGAATTGGCCACGAGCCGCTGCAAGTCCACCGCGAGCGCGGGAGCGGCCGCGAGGGACGCGGCGGACAGGAAGAGCATGATGCGGGGAAAACCCATGGCGCCTTGGCGGTGCACATTGCCATGACGCCGGGGCAAGCCAATCGGAAACAAGCGGGATGGACGGATTACGCTGGAGCTGTAGCCGGCCTCGCTGAGGCCGGGCGCGGGGTCGGCGACCCCGGCTACAACCCCACTCTCATCCTTCCGCGCGGCGGCGGGCGTCGGCCTCGATCAGCTGGACGATGGCGTCGAGGGTGGCGCGCGTCTGCGCCTTGACGGCCGGAAGGTCGGCGGCGGTGGCGACCTTGGCGCTGGCGAAGACGTAGAACTTCATCTTCGGCTCGGTGCCGCTGCCGCGCGCGGCGAAGGTATAGCCGTTGCCGAGGGTGACGAAGTAGAGGTCCTGCTTCGGGATGAGCTCCCCGTCGGCGTCGCGGATGTCCTGGCGGCCGAAGTCCTCGAACTTGGTCACCGCCACGTCGCCGAACGCCTGGGGCGGAGATGCGCGGTAGGTGTCGAGGATGCGGCGGATCTTCGCGTTGCCGCTCGCGCCCTCGTAATAAAGGTTGATCACGCCCTCGAGGAAGTAGCCGCACTTGAGGTAGATCTCGTCGAGGTACTCGGGCACGGTGAGGCCGCGGGCCTTCACGGCGGCGCAGAGCTCGGCGAACATGAGGCAGGCGGAGTTGCCGTCCTTGTCGCGCAGGGCGTCGTTGGGCAGGTAGCCGTAGCTCTCCTCGTTGCCGAGGACGTAGAACGAACCGTGCTGCTGCTGGAGCCGCGCCTTCTCGGCGAGCGGAGCGGCATCGTAGTCGAAATTGGGACCCATCGCGGCGCGCACCTTCTCCTCGTAGCCGCGCATCTTGGCGGCGATCCACTTGAAACCGGTGAGGGTGTTGATGACCTTCACGCCGTGCGCGCGGGCGATGGCGTCCTGCAGCTGGGTGGTGACGAAGGTCTTGATGACGCAGACGCGGTCGGAGCCGCCGGCCGGGATGAGGCCGAGCTCCTTGTACTTCGCGAGGCGGTAGTCGGTGAGGAGCGCGCCCACTTGGTTGCCCGTGAGCAGCTCGAATTTCCCGTCGCGCCGGCGCACGGCGGCCGCCATGCGGTCGGCGTCGGGATCGGTGGCAAGCACGAGGTCGGTGCCCTGGCGTTCCGCCTGGGCCACGGCGAGCGCCAGGGCCTCGCGGTTCTCGGGGTTGGGTGACTTCACGGTCGGGAAGCGCGCGTCGAAATCGAGCTGCGCATTCACCGCGTGCACGTCGGCACCGGCATGCAGGAGCAGCGGCACCGTGTGGATCGCGCCGGTGCCGTGGATGTTGGTGTAGGTGACCTTGACCTTGGCCCGGCGGAAGACGGAGGGATCGACCGCGCCCGTCGCGGCGATGTCGAGGTAGGCGTCGTCGGCCTCGCGACCGAGGGTGACGACGCGCGCCAGGTCCGTGGCCAGATACGCCGGCAGGTCACCGAGCGGGACGGCGTTGACCTCGTTGACGATGCCCTGGTCGTGCGGCGGCACGACCTGCGCACCGTCGCCGAAGTAGGCCTTGAAGCCGTTGTCGTGGGGCGGGTTGTGGCTCGCAGTGATGACGACGCCGGCGTGGGCCTTGAGCCAGCGCACGGAGAAGCTCAGCTGCGGCGTGGGCCGCGGCCCGTCGAAGATCCACGCGTCGCCGCCGAGGCGGCACCAGGTGGAGGCGGCGAGCTCGCAGAAGTGGCGGGAGAAGTGGCGGACGTCGTGCGCGATGACGAGCCGGGGCGCGTCCTTCACGCCGGTGTTGCACAAATGCTTTTGCGTGTACCGGAAAAGCCCGATGACGGCGCGCAGGAGGGTGAGGTCGTTGAGGAGGTTGCTGCCGATGGCCGCATGCTCGGGCGAGCCGAGCAGACCGGGCGTGCCCTTTTCCGCCGCGGTGGTGACGACGCCGATGGTGCGGCCGCGCATGCCGCCGGTGCCGAACTCGAGGTAGCGGTAGAAGCGGTCGTTGAGCTCGCCCCATTCGCCGCGGGTCACGAGTTCCGCGATGCTCGCACTGGCCCAAGCGGGCAGCGGCGCGGCAAGAAACGTGGCGATGTTTTCCGCGGCCGCGGGCAGGAGTTTGCCATCACGGGTCGCCTGTTGGATCGCTGCGGAGGTCGTCATGAGAGGAGAAATCAACCGAGATAGAGGCCGTCGGCAATCGCCGGTTTCGGCTGGAGGCGCGCCCAGGCATCGGCGAACGAGTCCTCATCGTAGCCGAAGAGCGGGCTGACCTCGATGGCGGCGGCCGGGAGCCCGGTGGCGTCGACGGGCACGGCCGCGCCGTTGGCCTGCAGCCAGCGCGCGAACTGGCGCAACTGGTCGGCGCGGCAGGTCGCGGGTGAGTCGAGGCCCTCGGCGTTCTTCACGGGCGAAAAATCGTCGGCCCGGTGCGTCTCGATCACCACCGGGTTGCGGGCGAACGGCAGGGCGTCGAAGACGAACATCTCGAACTTCACGCCGTTGGCCTTGGCGGGCTTCACGGGCTGGCCCGCGGCGTCGATGGTCGGGATCTTCTTGTCGGCGCGGTGGAACGGCAGCGCCGCGCCCTCCCCGCCCCGGGCCACGCGGCGGATGAATTCGCGGTCGAGGATGTGGATCGCGATGCTGCCGGCGATGAAGCGCAACTGGCCGGCGGCGTCGGTCTCCTCCTGCATTTTCATCGGGAGGTCGGAGTATTCGACGACCACGAGGCGGCCGTCCTGGATGCAGAAGTGGCCGACTTTTTCCGCGGCGTAGGCCTTCGGCACCATCTTGCTGCTCATCTCGGAACCGCGGCGCAGGTGCCAGCCGATGAATGCGGGGTCGATCCCGCGCACGAGCGGGTTGTCGACCTGGAAGTAGCTCAGGGTGTCGATGCCCTCGCGCGCCATCAGGTCGAGCGCCCCGCTGCGGTCGAGGGCGCGGAGCGAGCCGCCGTGGCCGTCGGGGCTGAGCGCGATGGCATCGCGGGCCTCAAGCATGATTTTCCCGGTGTAGTCCACGGCCGGCATGCGGCCCTGCCGGAAGCAATGCACCCGGGCCGGATCGAGCCCGAAGTGGCGGTGTTCCGCGAAGAAGGCCTCGGTCGCCGCGTGGTTCTGGTGGCTGGTCATGATGAACCAGTGCAGCGGGCGGCCGTAGCGGCGGCCGGCGGCAAGGATCTTTTCGGCGAAGACCTGGAACAGCGGTTTCCGGCGCAGCGGGGTGACGGCGAAGGTGCCCTTGGGCCCGTCGTAGCCGAGGCGCGTCCCCTGCCCGCCCGCGACGGTGAAGGCCGCGACGCGCCCGGCGCGGAGGGCCGCCTCGCCCGCGGATTTAGCCGCGGCCCAGTCGGCCGCGACCCCGCCGTCTTCCGGCCGGCGCTCGTACGGCGCGGGCTGGAGGCCGGAGAAGTCGGCCCCGGCCGTGCCGGCGTGCAGCAGTGTGCGCGTCAGTCGCTCGACCTCGGCGAGGTCGATTTCCGCCGCCTCGGCCAGCAGGCGCTCGCGGCCGGCGGGCGGCAGGGCGTCGAAATGGGCGAACACCTGGCCTTGGCCGGCGTGGCGGAACTGGGCGAGGAGCGGGGGCGTGGACATGGCGGCGGTCTCAGTCTTTGAAGCGGAAAATGTATTCTTCGGGCTTGGCGTAAAAGAGCCGGCGGCGGATGACCATTTCCACGTAGGCCGGGTCGTTGCGCAGGCGGTCGAGGATGCGCTCCTGTTCCTTCAGCCGGGCCTCGGCCTCGGCCAGGCGCCGGCGGGTGTCGGCCTCGAGGCGGCGCAGGCGGCCGTATTCCTCGCGGGCCTGCCACAGGAAATAGCCGGACGTCGCCCCTGCGCCCAGGAAGAGCACAAGGTAGAGGCAGATGATGACGCGGCGCAGATTCACGGGCGCCTGAGATAAACGGCGCGCGCATTTTCCGCGCAAATCTTTTCAGGGTGCGGCCGCGGGGCCCGGGGTGGTTTTTGGCGTGCCTTTTGATGCGGACGGGCCAATTTGCCCCCACGCATGTATCAGAGCTTTTACGGGTTCAAGGAGATGCCCTTCAACATCACCCCTGATCCGAAATTCCTGTATCTCAGCCCCACCCACCAGGAAGCCCTGCAACACCTGAAATACGGCGTGCAGGAGAAGAAAGGCTTCATCGTGCTCATCGGCGAGGTCGGCTGCGGCAAGACCACGCTGTGCCGGCGTTTCCTGAACGAGCTGGACAGCGCACATTTTGACACGGCGCTGATCCTCAACCCGCGCGTCACCGAGACGCAGATGCTCAAGGCCATCCTCACCGAGCTCGGCGAGACCAAGCTGGCCCGCAGCCAGGTCGACCTCGTGGCGCAGATGAACAAGGTGCTCCTCGAGCGCATCGAGCGCGGCCGCGACATCGTCCTCATCATCGACGAGGCCCAGAACCTCTCCTTCCACGTCCTCGAGCAGATCCGCCTGCTTTCCAACCTCGAGACCGACAAGCAGAAGCTCCTGCAGATCGTGCTCATGGGCCAGCCCGAGCTGAAGGAGGTCCTCGGCCGCGACGAACTGCGCCAGCTCCGGCAGCGCATCCTGGTGCACTACGAGCTGTACCCGCTCTCGCACCATGATATGGTGCACTACATCCAACACCGCCTCACCCTCGCCGGCGGCTCCGGCCGGCCCGCCTTCACCAAGTGGGCCCTCAAGGCCATCCACCGCGCCAGCAAGGGCATTCCGCGCGTGGTGAACAATCTCTGCGACAAGGCCATGCTCTCGTCCTACATCCGCGGCTCCGACGAGGTGAACTACTGGGACGCCCGCCGCGCGATCCGCGACACCGCCAACCTCACGTCGTGACGCGCCCATGAGCCTGATCAACGAAGCCCTCAAGCGCGCCCAACGCCAGCGCAAGGCCGACGACGCCGGCTACGCGCCGCCTGTGCCGGGCCAGACCGGCGGCCACACCGTCGCGCACCGGGGCAAGCCCATGTCGTCGCAGACGCTCATCCTGATCGTCGCCGGCGCCGCCGCCCTCATCGTGCTCTCCGTCGTCGCAACCGTCTATCTCTTGCGCGACGACGCCGCACCAGCACCCGCCGCACCCACGACCCTTGCCCAGATCCCGGTCGCACCGGCCCCGGCCAAGGAGACGACCCCGCAGGTGGTGCTCTCCATTCCCACGCCCGCCGAGAAAACGGCCGAGGCCCAGCCGGCCGAGACCAAACCCGCGCCGGCCCCGGTTCCGGTCCAAGCCGCCGTCCCCGCCAAGACGCCAGCCGCGGTCGCCACCCCGGTCGCCCCCGCTCCGGTGGTCCCGACGCCGACGGCACCCGTCGCCGCCAAGCCCGCGCCGGTGAAACCCGATCCGCTGCCGGCTACCCCGTCGCCTGCGGCCGTCACGCCAGCGGTCACGCCCGACCAGCAGGTGCTCGTCTTTCTCGACAACCTCCGCATCATGGGCGTGCGCTTCTCCGGCCTCGACAGCAAGGTCCTCATCGGTGACCGGGTCTACCGCGTCAATGACGTGATCGAGCGGAATTTCGGCCTGAAGCTCGTCGAGGTGCAGCCCGACCGCCTCTTCTTCGTCGACGCCCGTGGCGTCACCTACGCCAAGAACCTCTAGCCGGCGTCGCCCCCGAGCCGTGCTGACCCGCCCGCAACAATCCCGCACCCACTTCTGGCAGCTCGCCGACGGCCTGCTCTGCGCCCTCGCCCTCGCCCTCGCCTACGCGCTGCGTTCGCGGTTCCCGTTCCTCGATCTGCCCGAGCTTCAGGGCTTCGGCGACTATGTCTGGCTGCTCCTGCTCGCCGGCATCGCCGGGCCGGTCTTCCTGCAGCAACAGGGCTTTTACGACGCAGCCCGGCCCGGCGGTCGCGGGGCCACGATCCTGCTCATCATGCAGGGCTGCACCTATGCCGTGCTCGCCGTGGTGATCTTCCTCTTCATCGTGCGCGTCCAGTTCGCGCGGTCCGTCATCATTCTCGGCGGGGCCTTCGCCGCGTTGCTGATCTACGCGCGCTCTGGGCCGGCACGCCGGAGGCGATCGCCCGCCTGCAGCAGGGCCTCACTCCCGCCGAGCGCGAGCTGCTCGTCACCACCGCGGAGATTGACCCGCGCCCGCCCGACGCCGCCGGCCGCCTGCGGACCGCCCTGCACGCCTACTCAGTCAACGTCGTCATGCTCAGCCTCCAGGGCCTCGACGAGCCGCAGGTCGAGACCGTCCTCGCCGCCTGCGACGAGGAAGGCGTCGAGGTCGTGATCCACCCGGGCCTTGCCGTCGCCTCCCCCTTCCGCCTCACCGTCGACCAACTCGGCGGGATGCCCGTGCTCTACTACCACGCCCAAAGCGCGCGCCCCGGCCACCTGCTGGCCAAGCAGGTCCTCGACTACGTCGGCGCGGCCGCACTGCTGATCCTGCTCGCGCCGCTCTTCCTCCTGACCGCCCTGGCCGTGCGGGTCTCGTCGCGCGGGCCCCTGATCTACCGCCAGGAGCGCGCCGGGCTGAACGGCCGGCCATTCACGCTCTACAAGTTCCGCACGATGCGGGTCGACGCCGACGCCCTGAAGGCCGGTCTCGCCAGCCGGAACGAGATGAGCGGCCCGGTCTTCAAGATCACCAACGACCCGCGCGTCACCGGGCTGGGCCACGTCCTCCGCCGGCACAGCCTCGACGAGCTGCCCCAGCTCTGGAACGTGCTGCGCGGCGAGATGAGCCTCGTCGGGCCGCGTCCGCTGCCGGTCGAGGAGGTCCACCGCTTCACCGCCACCGCCCACCGCCGCCGCCTGAGCGTGAAGCCCGGTCTCACCTGCCTCTGGCAAATCCGCGGCCGCAACGACATCGCCAGCTTCGAGGACTGGGTGCGGCTCGACCTCGAGTACATCGACCAGTGGTCGCTGTGGCTCGACGTGAAGATCCTGCTGGCGACGGTGCCCGTGGCGCTGTTCGGCCGCGGCGGCCGGTAGGTTGCCAGGAAGGCATCCGTAGGCAGCCCGCATGCGGGCGCGGTTCGAGCGCGAGCGAGCTCGCGGCCTACCGAGGCAAAATATCCCTACGCGCCCTAGTACCCCCCGTACTTCCACGCTGTCTCGTACATCGCCAGCACGTTTTCCGTCGGCGAGTTGTCCTGCAGCATGTGCGTCGGGGCGAAGCAATAGCCGCCGCCGGGCATCATGATCTCGAGCGTGCGCCGGCAGTAGTCGGCCGTTTCCGCCGCCGTGCCGTACGCGACCGGGCCGGCGGTGCTGATGCAGCCGTGGAAGGCGAGGCGGCCGCCGAATTTCTGCTTCAGGTAGGCCGGTGCCATGTTCGTCGCCTCAGGCTGGAGCGTGTCGACCACGCCGACGCCCATCGCAATGAAGTCCTCGAAGGCCCAGCTGCTCGATCCGCAGGAATGCACCATCACCGGCACGTCGTACGCCTTCCCCAGGTCGACGAACCGCTGGTGCAACGGCCGCAGCTGGCGGCGATAAAGATCCAGGCTCAGCGTCGGTCCGATCTGCGTGCCGAGGTCCTCGCCGAGCCAAAGGAAATCGATGCCGCCCCGCGCCGCCTCGAATGTCCGGCGCAGGATCTCGAACTGGATGTCGAGTTTCCGGCGCACCAAGAGCAGGCCGGCCGGTTCGTCCGAGATCAGGTCCACCAGGATCTGCTCCATCGTCCGCAGCATCCCGCACATGTTGATCACGTCGGGCACGCCGGCGTGGCCGGTGTAGACGCCGAACTCGCGGTGCCGCTCGCACTCCGCGCGCACGCCGCTGTAGTCGTAGTCGTCGGGCGACGGGAGCGGCCACGCCGCGACTTCCGCCTCGGTCGCGTCGCGCAGCGGGAAGTCGCAGTAGTCCCAGTAGCCGCCCGAGGCGTGCCCGACCCAGGTGCGGCGGATGCCCCACTCATCGGTCAGGATGCCTCGCTCCGGGATGTCGGGGTGAAGCTTCGGACCGCGGTACGGCGGGTGCACGGCGCGGATGTCCACCCGCAGCGCGCGCAGGAGTCCCTCGTGGTCGTCGGCCGCGAGGCCAAAGTGCGCCTTGAGGCGCGCGTCGATGCCGGCGTTGCCGAGGTAGTTGATCGGCACGCGATCGGGAATACCCCGGGCGAAAGTGGTGCGGACGCGTTGCTTGGAATTCATGGGAGCAGGGGAAGTGAAGCGCGAAAGGTCCGCCAGGACGCACCACGAAACACGGCGCCCGGACGAATTGAGCAAATGTGCTGGCGGGGATTACGCGGCCTCATGCCTAACCTTTCCCACGTTCGGTGATCGTTGCCCCAATCCGTCTCACGCGGAGGCGCAGAGGGCGCGGAGTGCGCCAGATCGCCTCCGCGCCCTCCGCGGCTCCGCGTGCGCAAGTGAACGATGAGCGCGTGAAAACGGCGGCGGCATGATCATTCGGAGTCCGTTCTGATTTTTACTTTTGCGCAACTGTCCCGCGCCGCGTATCCACGGAACCTTCGTTCCCCGCCCCCTATGCCATCCCTCAGTGTGACCGATCTGGTCATCATCGGCAGCTACTTCCTGGTGACCCTTGTGGTCGGCGTCATCATGACGCGGAAGGCCAGCCGGAACCTCGACGAATACTTCCTCGGCGGCCGTTCGCTGCCCTGGTACCTGCTCGGCATGGCCGGCATGGTGAGCTGGTTCGACCTCACCGGCACGATGATGATCACGTCGTTCCTCTACATGCTCGGGCCGCGCGGCCTGTTCATCGAGTTCCGCGGCGGCGTGGCGCTGATCCTGCCCTTCATGATGGCGTTCACCGCCAAATGGCACCGGCGCTCCGGCTGCATGACGGCGGCGGAGTGGATGACCTACCGCTTCGGCCACAGCCGCGCCGCGAACTGGATGCGCCTGCTGACAGCCCTGATGTACATCCTGCTCAGCATCGGCATGCTCGCGTACCTCATCCGGGGCACGAGCCTCTTCGTGGGCCTCTTCGTCCCGTACCCGCCGATGCTCGTCACGGCCGTCCTCATCGCGATCTGCGCGGTCTACACGATGCTGTCGGGCTTCTACGGCGTGGTGCTCACCGACCTCGTGCAGGGCCTCATCATCGTCGCGGCGGCCTTTCTCATCGGCTTCATCGCCTGGCAGGCGACGCCCGACCTGGCCACGCTCAACGCGCTGGCCGAGCGCGTGACGGGCAACGCCTACTGGACCTCGAGCGTGCCGCACGTGCGCACCACGATGCCGCGGGGCTACGAGATGTACGAGACGCTGCTGATGTTCGCCATGTTTTACCTGCTGCGCAACGTGATCGGCGGACTCGGCACCGGCGCCGAGAGCCGCTACTTCGGCGCCCGCAGCGACCGCGAGTGCGGGCTGCAGTCGATGATGCAGGGCCTGCTGATCGCCTTCCGCTGGCCGCTGATGATCAGCTTCGCGGTGCTGGGGCTCTTCCTCGTGGAGCGGTTCTTCCCGCGGCCCGCGTTGCTCCAGGAGGCGGCGGCGGTGGTGCACCGGCACTATCCCGACACGCCGCCGGCCTACTGGCACGACGTGACCAGCGACATCGTCCACCGGCCCGAGGCCGCCCCGGCCGTCGCCGCCGAGCTGGCCACGGTACTCGGACCGACCTGGAAGGAAAAGCTGCCCATGGTCAGCGTCTACGGCACCATCAATCCGGAGCAGATCCTGCCAGCCGTTCTCATCAACAGCGTCCCCGCTGGCCTGCGCGGTTTCTTCCTCGTCGCCATGCTCGCCGCGATGATGTCCACCCTCACCGGCACCGTGAACCAGGCGGCGGCCATGATGGTGCGCGACATCTATCAGGACCGCCTCCGACCCGCCGCCGGCAACCGCGAGCTGCTCTTCGCCTCCTACGGTTCCGCGGCCCTCATTCTGGTCCTGGGCTTCTGGATGGGCGTGAACGCCGGCAGCATCAACGACCTCTGGGGCTGGCTTTCGATGAGCCTCACGGCCGGCATGTTCGCGCCGCAGGTCCTGCGCCTCTACTGGTGGCGCTGCAACGGCTGGGGGGTCGTCGGCGGCACCGCCTTCGGCTGCCTCGGCGCGATCCTGCAGCGGATCTTCCTGCCCACGCTCGTCGAGTGGCAGCAGCTCCTCGCGATGACGGCCCTCTCCTTCGCGAGCACGATCATCTGCTCGCTCCTCACCGCTCCCACCGCGCCTGAGACGCTGCGCCACTTCTACCGCACCACGCGCCCCTTCGGCGCCTGGGGCCCGCTCCGCGCCGAACTGCCGGCGGCCGAGCGCGCCGCCAACGACCGCGAACACCGCAACGACCTGCTCTCCATCCCCTTCATCATGCTCGCGCAGGTCGCGCTGTTCCTGATGACGATGCAGTTCATGATCCGCTCCTGGACCGCCTTCGCGTGGACCGCCGCCCTGCTGGCCGTCGGCGTCGCCGGCACCTACCGCTACTGGTGGAAGAACCTCGCGCCGGCGGACAACCCGGGCACGGACCTCGCGGAAAAGAGCTGAGTGCGACCGCGGAGTTTTTAACCACGGATTACACGGATTGCACGGATCCGATCCCAGACCACGATCCGGGTTAACCACTTATTCACACTGATCATCACTGATCCCAATCAGTGCTCATCAGTGTATATCAGTGGTTTTATAGGATTGGATCCGTGGTATCCGTGTAATCCGTGGTTTAAGATCGATGACCGCGGTCACAGTTTCACCGCGCCGCTGGTTATGCCGCGGATGAAGGGCTTGGTGGCGTAGATGAACATCAGGAGCAGCGGAATGCTGCTCAGCACGTAGGCGGCGTACATCGTGCTCGAGCTCGAGGCCACGCCGGAGCGGGCCATGGTGTAGAGGCCGGAGGCAACGACCTGGTGTTGGTCATTGGTGTTCACGATGAAGGGCCACAAGAAATTGTTCCAGGTGCCGAGGATGTTCATGATGATCACGACCGAGAAGACCGGACGCGACAACGGCAGGACGATGTTCCAGTACAGGCCCCAGTGGCCGGCGCCGTCGAGCCGGGCGGACTCGAAGAGCTCCTCAGGCAGGCCGGTGAAAAAGCTCCGAAAAACGAAGATCGCGAACACCTGCCCGCCCGCGACGTACGGCAGGACCATCGCCCAGTAGGTGTTCAGGAGCCCCAACTGCTTCACGAGGAGAAAACTGGGCACCAGCGTCAGCACCCCGGGGAAGATCATCGTCGCCAAAATGAACCCAAAGATAAAGTCGCGCCCAAGGAACCGGTACCGCGCAAGCAGGTAGGCGGTCCCGGATCCGAGCGCCGCCACACCCAGAGCCGTGAGTCCGGACACAACGAAGGAATTGAACAGATACGGCCGCAGCACCGTCCAGGCCCGGCGGATGCCCAGCGTGAGCTTGTCCCAGTGATGCGCCGCAGCCGCGCCCGGAGTCATGGACCTGACCTCGCCGCTCTCGAGTTGGACCGACAGCGGACGATCATCACCCGTCACCTGTCGCCAGCCGGCCCGCCCGATTCCGATCAATGCATCCGGCGGACCGAAGAACGTACGGTTATACTCGAAATTATCGCGGAGCGCGTTGTTTACCACGAAGACGAACGGCAGCAGCGTCAGCGCGGCGGTGCACACGAGCACCGCATGGATGGCGAAGAGCCGGGCGCGGCTCATGACGACCCTCCCTGCACTTCCTCTGCCGAGCGGAAATAGCGGAGGTTCAGCAGCGTCAGGCCCAAGATCGCGACGAACAGCAGCACGCCGATGGCGCAGGCATAGCCCATGCGCTGGAAGGAGAAGGCGTTGTAGTACATCCACAGGCCCGGGACCATTGTCTCGAAGCCCGGCCCGCCCTGCGTCAGGACGAGGATGCCCTCGAAACCCTGCAGCCCGCCGATGACCGTGAGGACCAGAATGAGCTTCAGCTGGCTGAGCACGAGCGGCACGTCGATGCGGAGAAATTTGCTCACGCCCGTGCAACCCTCGAGCGCCGCGGCCTCGTTGACGCTCTCCGGGATCGCGGAAAGCCCGGCGTAGTAGATGAGCACCTCGAAGCCGCCGGCGAACGGAAAGCCGAAGCACATCAGCGCCAGGAGCGCGGTCTCCGGGTCGTTGAGCCACGCGTGGGCCCAGTCTGCCAAACCGACGGTCCGGAGGAACTCGTTGATCAGGCCGTAGTCGGCGTAGATCATCCGCGACCACAGGAGCTGCACCGCCACGCCGGGAACGACGATCGGGATGAGGAAGACGAGGCGGTAGATATACCGCGTGCGCTCGAACGGCAGCGAATGGATCAACTTCGCCACCACGAGCGGGAAGGTCAGCCGCACCGCCACGCCAACCGCGGTGAGGAGGAACATGGTCAGCACCGACGGCCAGGTGGGCGGATCGGCGAAGAGGTACTCGTCGTAATTGGCGAGGCCCACAAAGCGCGCCGGGCTGCCGACCTCGAATTCGTAGAGCGATTTGACGAACGCCCACGTGACCGGCACGTACACAAACGTCAGGAGCAGCAGCACGCTCGGCAGCAGGAGGGCATGGCAGCCCGCGGCGAAGCGCAGGCGGGCGGGATTGAGATTGGACGCCTTCATCGGTCAGGCGGCGGGGTTGGCAGATCGCTGAAGCCGGCCCGCACCGACGCCATGCGCTCCCACTCCTGTTGCAGCGGCGCGAAGTCGAATCTCATCCGCTGCACGAAATTGCCGCTCGCAGTCGCGACGTTGCCCTCCTGCCAGCGCATGAACTCGTCCAGCGTGATCGCGCCGGTCAGGTACAGGTGCAGCGTGCGCTTGAGGATGTCGGTGAAGCGCAGGTCGAACGAATACACCCACTTGGTCGTCGTATAGCGCCGCTTCAGGATCTCGACGAACGGATCGAGCTGCGGGTGGGCCGGCACCCCGACGATATTGGGCACGAACGCCTGGAACTCGTTCACGATGCGGGCGGTATTCTCCGGCAGGCAGATGAACTGCAGGAGCGCCACCACGCGCTGCAACCGCTGGGAACGCACCATGCGCTCGGCGAACGGCAGCGCCGGATCGGTGTCGCTGAGCGCCGAGTTGGTCACCTCCAGCTGGTTGCCCACGCCGCCGATCACGCACATCGGCAAGCCCGACGCATACGGCGAGTCGGCCGGAAACATCGGGGGCGGATAAAAGACGCCCCAGTCGAAGCCGAGCTGCTTGTCCGCATGCAGGCGGTAGACGAACCAGCTGCCGTTCCAGATCATCGCTGCCTGCTGCGTCACGAACTCGCGCACGAAATCCTGGTTGTTGATGTCCTTGGTCAGGTAGGGCCGCAGTTCTCCCAGCTTGCGCCACACCTCGACATAGCGCGGATCGCGCCGGGTGAAGAAGCCTTGGCGCTGCAGAAAGGCGAGTTCCTCGGGATCCAGGTAGCCCTGCAGGTAGGCCGCCCGCACCGGGTCGTCTTTCTTCACGTCGATGCCGGGCAGCAGGTCGCGGTAGAATTGATCGAAGACGAGGTCCGAGCCCCAGTCGGCGAGGCAGTCGACATTCGTGAGCAAAGGCGTCAGCCCGAGCTCCTGCGCGCGCTGCAGCAGGGCAATGAACTCCGACCAGCTCTCCGGCGGTCGAAGGCCATGCGCGTCGAACAGGGTCTTGTTGTAGAAGATGCCGGTCTCGACCATGTCGAGACTGATGCAGTAGTTGTTGCCGTCCGGCGCCGCCTTGCCGCGCGTGATCGCCTGGTAGACAAACATGTCCCACCACTGCCGGGCACCCGGTGCCC
The DNA here is from genome assembly GCA_964355715.1 of uncultured Opitutaceae bacterium. Taxonomy (GTDB): domain Bacteria; phylum Verrucomicrobiota; class Verrucomicrobiia; order Opitutales; family Opitutaceae; genus UBA2377. Next base: position 40,812 of record CAYHEW010000020.1, read on the forward strand.
GGGGATCGCCCTTGGCCACCACGAAGGGATTGGGCTGCTCAAGAAAGCGGTCGAGCGGTACATACCACTGTTTCTGCGCGTCGACCCACACGTCCTCGACGTTGACGGCCACGATGTCGGGCGCCGCACCACCGCTGAGCTGGGTGACGAGAAACTCCCGCTCGATCGGCACCGCAATGATCTCCACCCGCGTGTCCGGAAACCGGGCCTCGAAGTCCGCCACCACCTGCGCCAGCCCCTGCAGCGGCTGCCCCACGCCCTGCGGCAGTGAGCCCGGCAGGTAGGACTGGGGCGCCGCCAGCCGCAGCACATAGGCGTGCTCCACAGGTGCAGCGGACGCCTCCACGCCGGCCGCAGCCGGCGGCCGTTCGGGCCAGAACAGGACCACGGCCGCCCCGAGGATCACCACGAGGGAAAGACGGCGGATCAGCCGGACTGCAGGGGGGCGGGGCACGACAGGAAAGGCCCTGAGTGAATGCAGGCCCCACGGCAGCGCACGCCAATTCTCTGCGCGTGGATTGGCGTCACTCGCCCGATACCCGGCAGGTAGTCGAACTGTCCCCTCCGCCACCCGGTTGCGCGCAGCGCCGGATCGTCCGAGGTTGACCCGACAACGCACCTCCGTGCGCCCAACCCCTCCCGCGTATGATCGCTCCCCCGCCCCGTCTTGCCATGACCCTGCTGCTTGCCTCCCTGGCCGCCCTGCCTGCCGCCGGCCGCATCGGTGACCGTTTCCCGTCGGAAAAGAAGGTCGTCATCGACCCCGTGACCGGCGTGCCCTTGACGTTTTTGACGAGCACCGCCAACGGCGACTCGAAGATCTACCAGACTCACCGCCAGTGGACCGCCGACGGCCAGTGGCTCGTCTTCCGCTCCAGCCGCGTGCGCGGCCAGGCCATGGCCGTGCACGAGGAGAGCGGCGTCATCGTGCAGGTGACCGAGCACGGCTACGCCGGCATGCTCTGCCTCGCCGCCAAGTCGAACAAACTCTACTTCCTCCGCCCGCAGCTCCTCGCCGCCCCCGCCGCCGTCACCGGTGCCGAGCCGGCCACCGGCGCCGCCCCGACGGCCAAGAACGCGCGCGGTCCCTCGCAGATCATCGAGGTCGACCTGGACAAGCTGTTCGCCGACAGCGCCGCCGGCACCGTGCAGGCGGCCGAGGTCTATGAACGCGTCTGCGGCACCATCCCGCTCGCCTGGGGCGCCGGCGGCGACATGGCACTCGACGCCGACGAGCAGGTCGCGTTCTTCCGCGTCGGCCCCGAGGAATCGGCCAAGCACCTCCCAGCCGGAACGAAGATCGAGGCGAACTTCGGTCCGCGCAACATGGGCGCCGGTCCGAACGGACTCGGGCGCATGGACCTCCGCACGGGCGAGGTCTCGTTTGTCGTCGCCGTGCCCTTCCAGATCGGCCACGTGCAGACGAATCCCTGGGTGCCAGGCGAAATCGTCTTCTGCTGGGAAACCGGCGGAAAATCGCCGCAGCGCACCTGGACCGTGCGCGGCGAGGGCACCGGGCTTCGGCCGCTCTATCCCGAGGCGGATTTCGAATGGGTCACCCACGAGGCCATCATCACGCCCGCCGAGGTGGCTATCGCCATCATGGGTCACCGCGACCCCGACCTGACCGATGCGTGGGGCAAGTGCGGTTCGCGCGAGAAGCCCACCGGCCTCGGCATCGTCAACCTGCGTACGCGCGAGATGCGCATCGCCGGCCAGACCAAGAGCGGCAGCGGTCTCTGGCACGTCCACGGTTCGCCCGACGGACGCTGGGCTGTCGGCGACGACTTTGCCCGCAGTCTCTACCTGATCGATCGCACCAACGACGAGGTGATCCTCCTCTCCGCCGGCCACAAGGCCACCGCCGCGGACCACCCGCACCCGACCTTCAGCCCCGACGGCACGCGCATCCAGATCCAGTCCGCCATGATCTCTGAAGACGGTCGCGACATGAACATCTGCATCATCCCGGTGCCGGAAAAACTGCTCAAGCGCACCTACCCCGCGCCCGCACCGACGGTGCTGGCGAAACCGTAATTGCCGCGGGTCGGGCGCTGCCCAAAGCCAATCGATCCATGAACCAAATTCCCCAACCCGTCCCCGGCTATCCCATCGAGCGCTGCGTAAATGCCTATCACCCCGACCGGGCCGAGCCGGTGCCCGTCGGTCATCAGTACTGGTTCGCCGACCGGAATTTCGCCGGCGGCAACACCGTAAAGCTCAGTGCGGTCCGTCCCGGCCAGCGCATGCACGAGCCGCACCGCCACGCCGAGGACGAATTCATGTTCGTCCTCGAGGGCACGGGCGAATTCACGCTCGACGACGATCGCCGCGTCGTCGGCCCCCTCACCAGCCTCTACTGCCCCTCCTGGCACCTCCACGGCCTCCGCAACTGCGGCGACACCGTCCTCAAATACCTCGTCTTGCGGAAGGAACCCAGTCCCGCCGACCCAAGTGCATTGTCACGCGGTACGTGACAAGACACACTTCGCCGTTTTGCCGTTTCCCTTGCACCAGGGCTTTTGGAGTTCGCTCGCCGTTCTGACGGTGGTGGGGCCGGTGGTGCTGTCGGCCGATGAGCATGTGGCCGTCAGCGCCAGTGCCGATGCGGCCTACACCCAGCGCAAGTTCGACGGGCCCAAGGTGCGCACCGAGAGCTACGTCTTCATGGAGGGCACTTTTGTCGCGGGGCAGACGGTGGACCGCTCGATCGAGCGCATGCCCTTCCGCCGCGTCGCCGAGTTTCTCGCGCCGGAGCTGGCGCGGCAGCAGTTCTTCCCCGCGCCGGACGCCCAGGGCGCCGACCTGCTCATCGTGGTGCACTGGGGCACGACCACGCCGCGTACCAGCGCCGCCGAGATGCAGGGGCAGGTCACGCTCTCGCTCGACCAGTCACAGGAGCGCGCGCTCCAGAACGAGACCAAGAGCCAGACCGATGGCACCGCCGCGTGGCTGGGGGCCGGCAGCGAGATCGACCGGCAGCTTGGCTTCGAGCAGACGGAGCGCTTCACCGACACGCTCGACAGCGACTACGCGACCGCGAACAGCGCCAAACTGCTCGGCTACACGAAGAGCCTCAAGCAGTACGAGCAGCGCATCTTCGGCAGCGCAGAGGAAACCACGCTGCGCTCCGACCTGAGCACCGAGCGGTACTTCGTCATCCTCAAGGCCTACGACCTGAAGGCGCCGCTGGCGCCGGGCGAGAAACGCCGGGCGGTGTGGACGGCCCACCTCAACGTGCGCTCGCCGGGCAACAACTTCGGCACGGCGCTCAAGCGCATGGGCTTGGTCGGCGCCGACTATTTCGGCCGGTCCACCGCCACCGTCGAGACCCAGCGGCCGAAGGTCCGGGAGGGTCGCGTGATCCTCGGGCCGCTCGTCATCATCGAGGATGATGCGGAAACCGACCCGGCGCCTTCCCCCCGCTAGATCGGTTTCGAAAAGATCCCGCCTACACCGTCGTCTGCGCGCTCAGCACCTGCAGCGTCAGGTCGCGGCAGCCCTTGAGGTCGAGCTTGCCGGTGCCGAGCACCGGGATGTGTTCAACCTTGAAGATGCGTTTCGGGATCCAGAGTGCCGGAAGGCCGGCGGCGAGGAGCTTCTCGCGGATCTCGTCGCTGGTCACGTCGCGGGTGGTCAGCACGACCAGGGCCTCGCCCTTGGCGGTGTCGGGCACGCCCATGACCACGGTGCTGTAGCCCTCGTTTTCGTCCCAGCCAAAGGTTTCCGCGATCTTCTGCTCCACGGTTCCGTGTGGCACCATCTCGGCGCCGATCTTCGAGAAGCGGGAAATGCGGCCCTCGATGAACAGGAAACCCTCGTCGTCGAGCCGGCCGAGGTCGCCGGTGACGAACCAGCCGTTCCGGAAGGCCGCCTGCGTCTTGTTCGGGTCGTCGAGGTAGCCGCTGAAGACATTCGCCCCCTTGAACCACACGATGCCCTGGTCGCCCGTGGGCACCTCCTCGCCGGTCTCGGGATGGACGATGCGCACGGTCATGCCGGGCAGCAGGCGGCCGGTGGAGCCGGTGCGCTTGCCGATCTGCGGCTCGGCCGTGGCGGTCGTGATCGGCGGGTGCGGCTGGTTGATGTTGCTCGCCGGCGTGGTCTCGGTGAGGCCGTAGCCCTGCATGATCTCGATGTGGAAGCGCTCGAGGAACTCCCGGTAGAGGTCGTCCGGCAATTTTTCCGCCCCTGTGACCACGAGCTCCAGCGAGCGCAGCTCGCCCGGCTGGGCCTTGCGCAAAATGGGCCGGATGAAGGTCGGCGCACCCAGCAGCACGGTGGCGCCCTCGTCGCGGATGGCCTCGATGATGCGGCGGGTGTCGAGCGGGCTCGGCACGGTGACGACCCGGCACCCGCGGATGAGCACGTACCACAGCGTGACGGTGAAGCCCATGCTGTGGAACAGCGGCAGGCAACCGACCATCGAGGCGTCCTCGGGCAAAATCGAGAGCGACGAGATCTGCGTGCAGTTGGCGAGGATGTTGCGGTGCGAAAGGGCGACGCCCTTCGGTTCGCCGGAGCTGCCGCTGGTGAAGAGCAACCCCGCCTCCTCGCGGTCGCCCACCTTCGGCAGGCCGAGGAGCGAGGCGAACCATTGGTTGGGCAGAATCCAGGCGAGGACCAGCCAGGGCAAAATCGCCTTCTTGCCGCCCATCTCGGCGATCACCACGCGCAGATCGAGCGTGCGCTCGGGCCAGGGGAAATTGGGCACCTTCTGGCGGACGGCATCGGCCGACAGGACGGTGACGACCCCGGCGATCTTCATGCTGGCCTCGAGCGCGGTGCGGCCGGCGGTGAAGTTCAGGTTGACCGGGATCTTGCCGGCGCAGAGCACGGCGAGATTGGCGATGAAGGCGCCGGCGCCGGGGGGCAGCACGATGCCGACGCGCTTTTCCGGGATGGTGCGGCGGAGGTGGCGCGACAGGGCCGCCGCCGCCGCGACGAGCTGGCCGGCCTTGACCGGCTTGCGCTCGGCCGTGCGGTCCACGATGGCCAGCCGGCCGGGACGCTTGACCAGTGCGCGCACGCACTCGCGACCGAGGTGCCGGCGCAGCACCGGCCGCTCGTCGAACGCCTCGGCCCCGAGGTCGAGCAGCAGTTTCCGCGCATGGGCCGGCGTGGCCTGCTCCAGCGGGATCGGCGCGCCGAACTGTACGAACACAGGCGTCGGCATGAGCCGCGGGGATTTCCAGAGGTAGGAATTGCCGGCAAAGGAAAAGACCGAACCCCACACGCCGTCGATGTAGGCCGGGATGATCGGGACGTTGGCCTTCCGGGCGATCACCTCGAAGCCGCGGCGGATCCCCATGAGCTGGCCGGTGCGCGAGATCTGGCCCTCGGGAAAGACCGCCACGATCTCGCCGGCCTCCACGGCCTTGATGGCCAGCCGGATCGCCTCCGCCGGCTTGCCGGCCGAGATGGTGAGGGCACCGCTCAGGCGGAAAACCCAGTCGAAGAACCGATTCGATCGCAGGCTCTTGTGTCCGATGAACCGAATCGGACGCGGACACGCCAGTTGCAGCAACACCGGGTCGACGTACGACAGGTGATTGGCGATGATGACCGCGCCGCCCTTGGCCGGGATGTGCTCGTGGCCGCGGAAGCGGACCCGGTAAAGCAGGCGGGCGATGAGCGAGGCGATGACTTCCCAGAAGACGGGCAGATAGGAACGCCGGGGCTTTAGCGGGGGGATCATGTCCGAGGGGTAGGTTTCTACAGTGGGGCCGGCTGGCAAGGATATCAATCGGACTTTGGCGGCGGATCGTCCGGCCCGTCCGGGCTCGCGATAAGGTGACGGAACCGGTGGTAGGAGAATCCAACCCACAGCAGCACGAGACCGAGCGCCACGAATGCGACGATGCGGTAAAGCGTCGAATCGAGGTCCACGAAGAACATCCGCGGCACACACAGCGCCAGGCCGGCGAGGCCGGTGAGCCTGTAGGCACGTTCGCGGGCGAAGAGGCCGACCACAAAGATCGCGATCGCCACCCCGCCCCACAGCACGGTCGCGTAGGGCGCCAGCGCATCGCGGCGCGCGAGGGCCACCCAGAACAGGAGACCCAGTACGCCGATGGCATGCAGCCAGCGCGCCCGCGCGCGCCAGGTCGGAGCATCGGTTTCGGGCCGGTCGCGACCCACGACCGGCTGGGCGAGCGCCACCGCCGCGAGCAGGACGACCGCGCCGGTGCCGGCCAGCCCCGGATGCACGAGCCAACCCGCCGACCCCGCCAAAGCCAGGGCCATCCAGCCGGCTCCCGCCAGCAGCATCACCGAAGCCGCCGTGAACGCAGGACGCAAGCCCAGCCGCCAGCCCAGCACGAAGACTGCGAGCGCCTCGACGGCCACCACGGCCGGCAGGGCCGGGCCCGAGAAGTTCGCGCGCAGGGCCTGCAGGCTGAACCACGTCGCCAACCCGGTCAGCAGCCAGCCGAGGAACCGGCGCTGACGCGGCGTGGCCAGCAATTCCTGGCGGCGCGACGAAAGATGCCAGATGACCGGCAGCGCCCAGGCACCGGTGGCCGCCAGCAGCAGCCAGGTGTCGTCGACGCGCACCTTCAACGGGCGGTGCTGCACCCAGCCGAGCACCAGGCCGATCGCCGCCCCGGGCACCAGCGGCCAGATCGGCAACCGCGGACTCACCGCCAGGAGCATGAGCGCCACGCCGACCGTTGCCGCCAGCGCCTCACCCTTGGCGAGGCCGGCGAACAGCACGCGCTGCAGGACGAGGATGGCGAGGAGGGTCGTGACGAAACGCAGCAAGGGCCCCAACCCGGTGCCGTCGACGATTGCCGCCCGCAGGGTCAGGACCGCGCCGATGGCCAACACGCCCACCAGCAAGGCCGCCTCGTTGCCCCAGAGCCACGCGATCGGATACTGGTGCACCGGAAAGACGAACATCGACAGATGCGCGGCCAGGGCGACAAAGCCCGCCGCCACCGCCGGTCCGCGCCAGCCGCGGCTGACGGCACCCGCCGCCCCGAACAGGAGCGCAACGCCCATGAAAATCGCCGGCAGCCAGCCGGCGGGCAGGTTGGCCCGCACCGCATAACCGGCCGCCACACCGAGGACCGCACCCGCCACGAGGCTGAACCCCCGCGGCGCGCCGAGCCAGCGCTGGTCGTAACCGAGCAACGCCGCCGCGAAGGTGAGGTACACCAGCAAGGGCGCTTCGGTCAGCGCCCCGCCGCCGATCAGCGAGCGGATCAGCAACAGCAGCGAGAGCGCCCAAACGACCCGGGTCATCGTACGCAGTCCGCGCACCTCGGTCACCCGCGCGGCCGTGAGCAACACGAACGCCTGCATCAGCAACGCCAGCCAGCGCAGGTGTCCGCTGTATTCCGTGATCACGCCCAGCGCAATCAGGCCGGCAGCCTTGCAGGCCACCACCGGTACCAGGGAACCCGGCTGTCTCAGCAGCCACCAGAAGGCCGCCAGGGCGAGCATCACGCCCCCGCCCCAAAACCAGAGCACCGCCAGCTGATGCATCTGCAGGATGCGCGGGGCAACCAGCAGGGCGGCGGCAATGGCGACGCTGGTGTTGAGATTCTGCAACACCCGGTCGTCGTGCTTCAGCTCCACGCCGCGCACGGCGGCATGGGCGTCCGGCAGCAGGAAAATCGTCAGCAAGATCAGCAAGGGCTGCCAGATCACCGCGGCCTCCGGCCCGGGCCGCATGGCCACCCAGACCGTGAAGCCCTGCACCACGTACACCGCATAGGCCAAAGGCAGGGCGATGAGCATCGGGCTGCGCCAGCCCGTCATGAATCGCAGGCCGGCCGAGCCGGCGGCGAGCGCGACCGCCGACCAGAGGGAAAAATCCTCCAGCCCGCTGTAGCCGGAGAAGAACGCCGTCACAAAGCCCAGCCCCACGGCCATCCCGGCGGTGGTTTCGGAACGACGCCAGCCGGCAAAGCCCAGGACCAGAGCCACGACCACGAACTGCGCGATCGTCGCCGTCAGTGGATCGCCGATGACCTTGACCGCCGGCACCGCGTAGGCGGCAAAAGCCGCGAAATAGAGCAGCGCGAGCCCGGCTCCGGCCACGACCGGGCCGAAACGCGGCCAACGGAGACCGAGCCGCAGGCCTGAGCCGAAGACCGCCAGCGCCACCACCACGAGCTCGGCCAGCTTCACCACCGGCGGTGTGTTGCGTGAAACATAGATGCCGAAGAACACGACGCCGATGACGGCCAGCAATGCGCCCAGGCGCGTAGCCCACCAGGCACCCAGCCGGGCCTCGGTGTTGGCATCGCCGGTCGGCGGCCAGAGACCAAATCCCTCCAGCCAGACCCGCAACCCGCTGGGAGCCGCTGACGACGCTTGCTTGACGGGAGCGAAGGCCGGCGCCGGAGGTGTCGCCGCCGTCAGCAGCGGCGGCAGCAAGGGCGGCTCTGCGGCGGACGCCAGTGTCGCCGGAGGGGCGACGACGGCTGCAATCCGTTCCGGTTCAACCGGTGACTCCGAGGTGGACGGCGCCGCGATGCTCGCCGTCGTCAGCCGCTCCAGCAGGCGGCGGGCATCGGCCAGCTCGGCCTCGAGCCGCCCGAGTTTGCGCTGCAGCTGTTCCAGATCGTATTCGTGCGGCATGGGCGGATGAAGGGTTGGACGTGGCGCTTCAGGTTACGTTCGAAGGCGGTGTACCCCAGCTGCGCAGGTCCCGGGCCAGGGCGCCGAAGCCATCCGGAAAATCCGCCTCCAGCCGCCGCGGGTCGCGGCGGTGCCGCTGCACCTCGCGCAGCGCGCAGCTGATCGTGAGCGGCAGCGACGGCCGGTCGGTGCCGTAGACGCGCATCTTGAGCTCGGCCCGCGTGTAGGGCACCCGTCCCCGCTCCTGTCCGCGGAGCCAGGCGGCCTCGGTGACCTGGTCGTCGCGCCCGCACAGATACCAGGCCTCGATGGCCGGCACGGCAACGCCGATGCACCGCAGGACGCGCTTGCGTCCGCGGGCCGGCGGCAGGCGCTTCACGGTCTGCCGGTAAGTGGCCCGCAGCTGGCAGAGCCGGCATTGCGGATGGAAGTAACCCGGCGCCTCGTGCCCGGCCGTGTGCACGACGCTGTCGTCCGTGTCCACCACCACAACGAGCCCGGCGGCATCCGTGTTGAAATGCAGGTGGCGCAAGACCGGCGGCAGCACCTGCGCGACATTGGGCCAGCCACGCGCGCGGAGGCCCGGGTGCACCTGGGTGATGGGGCGACCTAGAACCGACTCCACGAGCACGCGGACGGCAACCTCGTCCGCCGGGGATTCGCTGAGGAGCGCGACCTTCATGGTTCGTCCGGCACGCCGCCCAGAATGCCGCTGAACCACATGTCGCCGAGCGAACCCTCGCTGAGGAGACCCGGCAGGTCCGGCCGGTCGGCCAGTCGCTCGAAGCCGGCCTGGTTGCCGTGCTTGTGGGTGATGACGATCTCCTCGGGATGGTCGCGAAAAAGGTCGAGCAGGTACGGCGAGTGCGTCGTGGCGATCACCTGCACGGGCGGCCGTTTCTCCCCGAACGAGGCCGGGTAGCTCAGGCGGTACAGGTGATCGCGCACCTCGCGCAGCAGGCGCGGATGGATGCCGCGGTCGATCTCCTCGATGCAGATCACGGGCGGCGGGGTCGGATCGAAAACGAGGCTCAGCATGCCGAGCAGGTAAAGCGTGCCCTGCGAAAGATTCTCCGCGCGCACGAGCTCCGAGTCGTCGGCCAGGCGCAGCGCAAACTCGATGCTCGTGCGGCTCGGCGCGTCGAATTCGATGCGGCCGAATTCGGGGATGATGCGCACGAGTTCGGCCTGCAGCCGGGCGAAGGCCGCCGGCGCGTCCGCCTGCAGGCGGTGCAGCACGGCGGCCAGGTTGCCGCCGTTGGCGTCGAGCTCGGCGCCGTCGGCCCGCGCACCCGGTTGGTACATCGCATGATGGTCGAAATGGTAGCCGCGGATGGCGGTCAGCTGTCGGCGCAGCGCCGCGCTGCCGGATGCCCGCGTCGGCGTGATCTCCAGGAGGTTGCAGGTCTCATCATCCACGCAGCGGAGCCGCACGCGGAGGCGCGCGTAGGGTCGATTGAACTTGAAAACGAGTTCGGATGAACCGGCCGGCGACGCCCGATGCCGGCTCCGGGTGGAGTCCGGCTTCGCCACGGCGAGGTCGCGGAGTCGCAGCACTGCCTGGATCAGGCTCGTCTTGCCGCTGCCGTTGGGTCCGATGAGGAGATTGAACGGCTGCAGCGCCAGCCGCGCTCCGCGCAACGCCCTGTAATTCCGGAATGCGACCGAGGCGATCACACCGCAGGGTGACACCGCCGGGAGCAAGCCGTCAATCCGGCTCACGCGGAGACGCGGAGAGCGCGGAGCATATTTAACCACGGATTACACGGATTTCACGGATACCAAGCTGGCGAATGGAGCGTGATAGGATGGCCACAAAAGGCACAAGAGGCACAGAAGGACCCAATCAAATTACAGGAGGAAGCAGAGGAAGCGGAGATTAGGATGCAGACCGTCTGTTTCCTCCGCTACCTCCTGTCATATGCCTTGGTCCGATTTTGTGCTTTTTGCGCCTCTTGTGGCTATACCCGTGGGCAGCATCCGCGTTTTAGCTATCCGTGTGATCCGTGAAATCCGTGGTTAAAAACTCCGCGGGCTCCGCGTCTCCGCGTGAGCCAATCCAAGCCACGCTTCACTCAGCGTGCACAATCACGAGGTCGTCGAAATGCAGCCCGCAGAACACGCGGTCGCCCTCGTGGAAGGCCTCGTTCATGGCGCTTTCGTTGGCCACGAGGGCCTGGAGGCGCGTGCCCTGGTCGGTGACGAGGCGGAGCTGGTCGGTCGCACCCTGGAAGATCTCCTCCTCGATGCGGGCCTCGAAGACGTTCTCGGTCTGCGGCCGCGAACGGGAGATGTGGATCTTCTCGGGGCGGATCGAGACGAGGGCCGTCGTCGCATCGGCCGGGAGCTCGAGCGCCGAGACGGTCAACTCGAGGCCGCCGTCGAGGCGGACGTGCGCCGTGAGCCCATGACGGGCAACGACGGCGCCGCTGAGCAAATTGGCCTGGCCGATGAAGTCGGCGGCAAAGGGCGTGCGCGGGCGGTGGTAGATCTCGGTGGCGGTGCCGAGCTGCTCGATGCGGCCGCGGTTGATGACGGCGATGCGGTCGCTCATCGTCAGGGCCTCCTCCTGGTCGTGAGTGACGAAGACAAAGGTGATGCCCAGGCGGCGCTGGAGGTGCTTGAGCTCGAGCCGCATCGTGTGGCGGAGCTTGGCATCGAGGGCCGAGAGGGGCTCGTCGAGGAGGAGCACCTTGGGCCGGCAGACGATGGCACGGGCCAGCGCGACGCGCTGGCGCTGGCCGCCGGAGAGTTGGTCGGGCTGGCGCGCGGCGACCTCGCCCAGGGAAACCATGCCGAGCGCGTCGCGGATGCGCGCCTCGGCCTCGGCGGCCGGGACCCGTTGCATGCGCAGGCCAAAGCGGACGTTCTCGCGCACGGTGAGGTGCGGAAACAGCGCGTAACTCTGGAAGACCTGGTTGACGTTGCGCCGGTACGGCGGCTGGCAGGTGACATCGGCGCCATCGAGGAGGATGGCGCCGGCATCGGGAAACTCGAAGCCGGCGAGGAGACGCAGCAGCGTCGTCTTGCCGCAGCCGGAGGGTCCAAGGAGCGTCAGGAACTCGCCGGCACGCACGGAGAGGCTGACGTCGTCGACGGCGGTAAAGTCACCGAAGCGCTTGGTCACGCCGCGGACCTCGATCATGGCGGGCCGTTCGGGACTCATTCGTGGATCCGCGCCCCGCGGCGCTGCAGGAGCAGGTAGGTGACGGCGAACATGAGCATGAAGACGACGCCGAGCGCGGCCCCGAAGGGCCAGTCGCGGGCCTGCATGAACTGGTTCTGGATCACGTTGCCGATCATGGGCACCTTGGCCCCGCCCATCAAGTCGGTGATCGCGAACATGCCGATGGCGGGCACGAACACGAGCAGCGTGCCGGCGGCGATGCCGGGCATCGTGAGCGGGATGATGACGCTGGCGAAGGCGCGGAGCGGCCCGGCCCCGAGGTCGTAGGCCGCCTCGACCAGGGAGTGGTCGAGTTTCTCGGCGCTGCTGTAGATGGGCAGAATCATGAATGGAAGGTAGGCGTACACGAGACCGATGACCACGGCGGCGGGGGTGTACATCAGCGACAACGGCGAGGTCGTGAGCTGCATCGCCTGCAGCAGGCCGTTGAGCAGGCCCTCCTGCTTGAGGATCGTGATCCAGGCATAGGTGCGGATCAGGAAGCTGGTCCAGAACGGCACCATGACCAGGAGCAGGAGCTGGTTGCGGCGCGCCTCGGGGGCCCGCGCGATGTAATACGCCATCGGATAGCCGATGATCACGCAGATGAGCGTGGTGATGCCGGCGTACCCGATGGAGCGGACAAAGATGCGCAGGTAAACCGGGTCGAAAACCCGCGCGTAGTTGTCGAGGGTGAAGCTGAAGACCACCCCACCCACTTCGTCGCGCTCGCAGAAGCTGTAGACGAAGAGGATGACGGTGGGGACGACGACGAAGAGCGCGAGCCAAGCCACCATCGGTGCGAGCAGCGCCCAGGCCCGCCAGCCGGGCTGGCGACGGTCGTGGCCCGTCGTGGCGGGATGGGTGCTCTGCGCGTCGGGCGCGTTCACTGCGCGCTCTTCAGGTCGGTGACGAGCTGGTCAATGTCGGCGGCCAGCCGACCGATGTCGCGGAAGGTCTCGAGCTTGCCCTCCTTCGGGTAGCTGGCGGGGTTCGCCAGCTCGTCGGAGCTCAGCAGCTTGCGCGCGGCGAGGTTCGGGTTGGTGTACGGGAACTTGGCCGAGATGAGCTTCGAGACCTCCGGGCGGAGGATGTAGTTGATGAGCGCGTGCGCCTCGGCCTGGTTCTTCGCATCGGCCGGGATCGCGAGCACGTCGATGAACTGGTGAGCGCCCTCGGCGGGGAGGACGTACTGAAACTTGCGGTCCTCGTTCCAGAGGATGGCCGCCTCGCCGCTCCAGACGATGCCGAGGTCGACGTCGCCGTTGAGCAGCGCGGTCTTGGGGCTGTCGGAGTCGAAGACCTTCACGAGCTTCACCCACTCGGCCACGACCGGGCGGGCCTTCGCCAGGGTCGCCGGGCTGATGTCGTTCGCGGAGTGACCCAGCGAGTACAGGGCCCAGGTGACGAGTTCGCGGTTGTCGTTGAGGACGACGAGGCGATCCTTGTGCTGCGGCGCGAAGACGTCCTTGTAGCCGCGGATGGGGGTCTTGACCTTCTCGGTGTTGACGACGATGCCGACGGTGCCGGTCATGTAGGGCACGGTGTACTGGCCGGCCGGGTCGTGCGGGAGCTTCATCAGCGCCGGGTCGATGTTGCCGAGGTTGGTGAGCTTGGCGAGGTCGAGTGGGGCGAGCATCTTGCGCCGGATCATGACCTCGGCGGTGTAGTCGGAGGGCTGCACGAGGTCGTACGCCGAGCCGCCAGCGACGAGCTTGGAGAGCAGTTCCTCGTTCGAGGCGTAGGTCTCGAAGTTGACCTTGATGCCGGTCTCCGCGGTGAAGCCGTCGAGGACCTCCTGCGGGATGTATTCGGACCAGCCGAAGAGGTTGAGTTCACCCTTGGCCAGCAGGCCGGCGGAGCCGATCAGGGCGGACAAGGCGACGAGGGCGGTTTTGAGCAGGTTCATGGTGGGAGGGGATCAGCGCGGGTTCAGTTTTTTCAGGTAGGCGGAGAAAAGCACGAAGGCCACGGTCGCCAAAATGAAGACCGCGGACAGCGCGTTGAGCATCGGGTTAAGCCCAACGCGTGCCAACCCATACACCTGAATCGGCAAGGTGGTGGAGGCGGCGCTGCGGATGAAATAGGTCACGATCAGCTCGTCCATGGACAGCGTGAAGGCCATGAGCGCGCCGGCCACGATGGCGGGCCGCAGGCTGGGGATGATGACGAACCAGAAGGCCTTGAATGGCGTCGCCCCGAGGTCGAGCGCCGCCTCCTCGAGGGCCGGGTCCAGGCCCTGGAGCCGCGCCTGGACGGCGACCAGCACGAACGGAAAGCAGAACGTGACGTGGCCGATGATGACGCTCGTGAATCCGAGGCGCATCCCGGCCGAGGCGAAGAGGATAAGCAGGCTGATGCCCATCAGGATCTCCGGCATGACCATCGGGATGGCCACGAGCGTCTGGATGCCGCGGGCGAACCGGTAACGGTAGCGATGGAGCAGCCAGGCGCCGGCAGTGCCGAGGACGACCGACAGGGCGGTGCTGACCCCGGCGATGATGAGGCTGTTCTTGGCCGCCTTGATCAGCGGCCCGTTGGCCCAGAGGCGGGCGTACCAGTCGAGGGTGAAACCCTCCCAGACGATGTTCAGACGGGAGGAGTTGAACGAATAGACGACGAGGACCGCGATCGGCAGGTAAAGGAACCCCAACCCGAGCAGGGTCCAGACGCCCAGCGCGCGATTGAGCACGGTGATGCCGGAGGGCAGAAAGGGGCGCGACGAGGTCGGGGACGACGAAGCCAAGATGACATCGTTTCAGTGGATTGACCCGGGCAAGGCAAGCGGTTTGGCACCGCGCGAATGCGCCGGGCTTACTTCCCGCCGCCGAGGAGCTTGTTGAGCAGGTCGCCGGCGCCGGACTTTTCCAGGGCGAGGGCGGTGAGCGTGCGGTTGATTTCGCTCGTATCGGGCGCCCGCAGGGTGCCGCCGATGCGCAGCGGGAGATTGCAACCGGTGTAGCCAAGCACGTCCGGCTCACCCTCGAGCGTGCCGAGATATTTCAGCAGGTGCGCCGCCCGCCCGCGGGCCCGCAGCTTGAATTCCATGGCGAGCGCCCCATCGAGAATCGACGCGCCCGGCTGGACCGCGGCCCGGCCGTCCCCGGAAAGGCGCAACTCGGGCGAGATGAGGGTAAACTCCTCGAGCAGGGCGGTGCGGGCATCATCGCGCGTGACCTTCACGCTAAGCTGGTCGTACGGAATTGCCGCGAGGAGCCGGGAAACCTCTGATACCGCCTGCGCACGGTTGGCGATGTCGGCATATTCCTTCTTGCCGGTGACGGATCCCAGCAGGCTGCCGACCGCGGCCACGCCGGCGGCGATGCGGCTGGTGGACTCGGCCTTGCTCGCCACGTTGACGGGCAGGCCGTGAAAGGTACCCCCCTTGCTGGTAAGTTGGACGGCACCGTGGGCTGACCCGAGGACCTCCGGCAGGGTCGCCGCGCGACCGGTCAGGTGGCTGAAAAGGTCGAAGCGGCCGTCAACCGTGGCCGCCTGCCCGGAGCCGAGCGAGGCGAACAGCGGGCGCGGGTTGAAGTCGTGCACGCTGAGGTCACCGTCGAGTACGTACGGCTGGTTGGAGGCGGGTTCGAAGGCGAGGCCTCCCGCCATCTTGGCCGTCCCCTCCTGCCCCAGCCCCAGCTGGATCTCCGGGACTTTCAGTGAACCGGGCTCGAGCCGCACGGTGCCCGTGACGTTGCTCACCTCGAACTGGTCGAGGAAATGGAGCCGTTGCAGCGCCAGCTCGATCCGGCCACCGAAGCCGGCCCAGAACGGCTGGGGTTCGGTGCCACCGCCCGCCGGCGTCGAGGCCGCCTCGGACGTCGCGGCGGTGATCGCGGCCAGCACCTGAACATCCTCGAGAAAAACCTCGCGACTCGTGACCCGGGCCTCGACCTGATGACTGTCGCCCTGGGCCTGCAATGATCCGGCGACGGTCAGATCGGACTGACGGGATCGGGCCGCTTGGCTGATGACGAGCGGAAGATTGAATGCGGTCCGACCATCGGCCGCGGTGTCGGCGCGGAGATCGGCGGAGATTGTCGGCAGGCTCTCACCCGTCGAAACGGCCAACTCGTCAAAGCGCAGGTTGGCCTGCAATTCCCGGCTGCTACCCAGGCTGACCGTGAAGTCACCCTGCCCGCGACCGCCCGTGAGGTTGGCGGTGCCCTGCAGGATCGGTTGCTGCAGCAGAGCCGGAAGCAGTGCGCTCCAGCGGCCGGTGGCCTTGATGGGCTGGTCGGCGCCGGCGCGCCGGCCGGCCTTGGCCGCAAGCGTCAGCCAGGGCGTCGCACCCAGACCGAAGCGCAGCGCGGACAGGTCCACCTGCCAGCCGAGGGGCGAATACTCCGCGCTGGCCTCGGCTTCGACATCGAGATTGGCGAGCAACGGCCGCTGGTGGTCGGCCAGGGCCAGGCCGTCGAGGCGCAGCGGCGTGCGGGTGCGCACGACTAGGCCGCCGCCGGCGGCACCAGCGGTGAGTTCGCCGCGGATCGCCCCGCCCGTGAGCACGTAGGGTTGCGCAAAGGGCGCCAGCCAGCGCACCGGCAGGTCCTGGAGGCGGATGACGACGAGGTCGGCCGACGGATTGGCGACCTTGAGCTCGCCCGTGCGCGGCTTGAATTCGAAGGCCTGCTGCGATTGGACAGCGAGGACGGGCTCCGGGCGGCTGACATTGAGGAGGAGGCGATCGACGCGCACGGCGCCCTGATGGAGCGTGACGTCGAATTCGCTGAACAGGCCGACGACGCCGACGACTTCGAGCTCCGGACGGAAGATGCCGAGGCGGCTGGCCGACGACTGGAGCCGGCCCGCGGCGTGAACGACATCGAAGGCCGTGTCCGACTCGAACATGCCCGCACCCACGGCCTCGAAGGCCGGGAGCAGCCGCCCGAGGGCGAACGGTGCGAGATCGGTGTCGCGCACATCGAGCTTCCACACGCCGCCGAAGCGGGCGCTCTCGGCCGGGTAGTTGGCCTGGAGGTCGACGAGGCGCTTGCCGAGCGACTGCACGTTGAGGGTGTAGTTTTCTCCGCCGGGCACGCGCGCGGCGATGACCTCGGCGGTGAGCTGTACATCCGACGACAGCGCGGGTCCGGCCGCCCGGGCATTAAAACGGGCGCCGAGGCGGGTGAAGGTCCGGGGCGTGTCCATGGTCGCCTCGAAGCGTCCATTGACCTCGAGCGAACGGACCGGCGAGTCCGCCCCGGCGAGCGCGAAGCGGGCGGCAAAGGTGAAGGCGCCTTCCCGGCCGCCGGCGAGTCCCCCACCCTGCACGGTGACCTGGGCGCGCGTGGCCGGTTGGCCGGGCGGGCCGGGCAAGATGACCTCGCCGGCGAGGTCCACCCCGTCGACCGCGAGGTCGGCCGGGAGGCGCAGGTCGGTGAAGATGCCGCGGAAAACCAAGGCGACCGCAGTGGCCGCAGCCTCGGGCGTCGCCGGTGCGGCGCCGGCGGCTGGCGTCGCGCCGTTCACCGCCGTGAGGTCGAGGATCCAACCGCGGGCGACGAGGCGCCGGATGACGAGCCGGTCGCGGCCGATGGCGTCGATGACCGCGAGATCGGCCGTCGCGGCCGGCAGGTTCAGGACGGCGCCACCGGACTGGAAGCGCACGGACTCGAGCTGCACCTGCTGCAGGCCCGCGGCCACGCGGCCGAGGGTGACCTGGTAACCCGGTTGGTTGGCCAGGGCGCGGCGCGCGGCCCAGGTCTGGACGGCCGGCGTGAAGGCCAGGAGCGTGGCGATCACCAACAACCCGGCAAGGGTGACCAAGCCGATCAGGACGAAGCGGAGGAGCCTATTCATGCGCGCTGGGCAAAGACACCGGGGGGCGACAGGAGTTGCGGCAAACGCAACCGGCGGCGGCGCGCCCGCGCCACCGCACTAGAGCAGCGGATCGGGGTCGCCGAGGGCCTTGCGCATGGCGGCGAGCGCGACGTTGTGGTTGTAGAAGGCGATGAGCTGGTTCAGCCGGGCGTCGGTCAGCGCGACCTGACTGGTGAGGACGTCGAGCTGGGTGGCCGTGCCCGCACCGTAGCGGACATTGGCGAGGCGGAGGGCCTCGGTGGCCTGCTCGACGACCTTGCCGGAGGCCTCGACGAGTTCCCACGCCTCGGTGAGGGCGGAATGGGCGCGGCGGACCTCGACGTCGATGGCCAGGGTGGTCTCGTCGAGCGCGAGCTTGGTCTGCATCAGGCGGGATTTCGCCTGGGCGACGCGGCCGGCGGTGGCGCGGCCGTCAAATACATCCCAGGAGGCCTGTACGCCGGCGGTCCAGCCGTCGCGCCGGTCGCTCCAGCCGGTGGAGGGGCCGCCGCGCACCCAGTCGTAGCGCCCGAATGCGGCGACCTGCGGGACATAATTGGAGCGGGCGACGACGACCTGCTGCTCGCCGGCCTCGTCGAGGCGGGCGAGACGCTGGAGCTCGGGCCGCTGGGCGCGGGCGCGGGCCAGGGCATCGCGGAGGTCATACGCGGGCTGCGCGCCGGCCTCGAGCGTGCCCACGAACTGCGGAACCTTCGTGACGTTGGAGCCGCTGGCGTTGGCGAAACCGAGAACCTGGCGCAGTTCCTCGATCGCGACGCGGTAGGAATTGCGGGCGGTGATGAGCGCCGGGCGGCCGTTGGCGAGGGCGACCTCGGCCCGGAGGACCTCGAAGTTGGAGGTGGCCCCGGCCTCGAAGCGGTTGCGCGCGTCCTTGAGCTGCTCCTCGAGCAGCTTGACGTTCTCCTCCTGGACGCCGATGCGCTGCTGCGCGAGCAGCACCGAATAGAAACGCTGGCGGACGAGGAGGAGCTGCTCGTTGATGACGCCCTGGAGCTCGAGGGCGGCGGCCTCGCGGGCGAGCTTCGAGCCCTTGACGGAGGCGGCGACCCCGCCGCCGGCGTAGATCACCTGCGTGGCCTGCACGCCGACGCCCCAGTCGCGGGTCTGCGCGGGCATGGACGCCGAGACGTCCTTGGCGTTGCGGGTGTAGTCGGCGCTGGCGCTGAGGTTCGGGATCTGCGCCGAGCGGACCTCGAGGATGATGCCCTCCTGTTCGCGGATACGCTCCTGCGCCTGGCGGATGGCGTAGTTGTTATCGAGCGCGAAGGAGAGCGCGTAGGTCAGGCTGAGCTCCTCCGGCACCGCGAAATCGGGATCGGGCTGGCCATCACGCTGGAAGGGCGGCGTCTCGGCCGCCAGCGGTAGGCTGGCGGCCAGCATCAGGGCGGCGAGCAGGGTGGTTGGGACGGATTTCATAGGGCGAACGGGACAATCATTTGGCGACCGGGGCCGGGACCGGCACGGAAGCGGTTGCGTCCGCGCGGTCTTCGGCCTGGCGTTCCTTGGCAATCAGCATGTACAGGGCCGGGACCACGAAAAGCGCAAACGCGGTGCCGATGGTCATGCCGCCGACCAGGGTGAGGCCGATGGAATTGCGCGCCGCCGCGCCGGCACCCGAGACGAGGGTCAGCGGGAAGTGGCCGGCGACGGTCGCCGCGGTGGTCATGAGGATGGGTCGCAGGCGCGTCAGGGCGGCGTCGTGGACAGCCTCGTACTTCGAGGCGCCGGCCAGCTGGCGCTGGTTGGCGAACTCGACGATGAGGATGCCGTTCTTGGCGATCAGGCCGACGAGCGTGACCAGGCCGACCTGCGAGTAGATGTTGAACGTGGTCGTCCAGCCGTCGGTGAAGAACGGCACGTTCGGGGCCGGCATCTTCAGGAACATGAAGATCGAGGCGCCGAAGATCGCCAGCGGCACGGAGCCGAGGAGGATGACCATGGGGTCGCGGAAGCTGTTGAACTGCGCCGCGAGCACGAGGAAGATGAGGATCGTGGCGAGACCCATCGTGGTCCAGAACTTGGCGTTTCCGCCCTCGATGCGCAGCTGGCGCGATTCGCCGGTGTAGTCGATGTTGTAGCCTTTGGGCAGGATCTTGGCGGCCTCGTCCTCGAGCAGGCGCAGGGCCTGGTCGAGCGGCAGGCCGGCGACGCCGGAGATCTTGACCGCGTTGAGCTGCTGGAAGCGGTTGAGCGACCGCGGCACGACCTTGGTCTGGATGGTCGCGAAGGTGCTCAACGGCACGAGCTGACCGCCCGGGCCGGTGACGTAGATGTCGGTGAGCTGGTCCGGGTTGAGCCGGTCCACGCGCTTGACCTGCGGGATGACCTTGTAGCTGCGGCCGGCGATGCTGAAGCGGTTGACGTAGTTACCGCCGATCGCGGAGGCCACGTCGGCGCCGACCTGCTGGAGGTTGAGGCCCATGTTCGCGACCTTCTCGCGGTCGATGATGAGCTCCGCCTCGGGCTGGTCGATCTTCACGTCGATGATCGGCGGGAAGTAGAACTTGCCGCTCTTCATCGCCGCTTCCTGGATCTGGTGGGCGAACTTGAGGATCTGTTCCGTGTCGGCCGTGGAGGCGATGACGAACTCGACCGGGAAGTCGCCGCCGCCGGGGAGAGCCGGGGGCGTGACCGGGAACATCTGGATGCCGGGGATCGCGGCCAGCTTGGCCTGCGCCTCGGGCATGATCTCGAAGACCGTCCGCTCGCGCTTTTCCCAGGGCTGGAGCACGAGGCCGCCGAAACCCTGGCTGGCGAAGGTGATCTGGAACATGAAGTCCTTCTCCGGGATCGTCTGGAGCGCCTCGTTGGCGGCGGCGGTGAACTTCGCGGTCTGGTCGAGCGTCGCGTTGGCCGAGGCGTCGACGATGCCGAAGATGATGCCCTGGTCCTCCGTGGGCGCGAGTTCGCCGGATGACTGGGTGATCATCGCGTAGCCGAGCAGGCCGAGCGTGATCCACACGGCGTAGACGTAGCGGCGGTTGGCGAGCGCGATGTCGAGCAGGCGGCCGTAGAAGGCCTTCAGCTTCTCGAAGTGGCGGTTGATCATGCCCGCGAAGCCGTGCTCCTCGTCGGAGGCGCGCAGGAGGCGCGACGACATCATCGGGGAGAGCGTGAGGGCGACGATGCCGGAGATCGTGACGGCGCCGGCGAGGGTGAAGGCGAACTCGCGGAAGAGCGAGCCGGTGAGGCCGCCCTGCAGGCCGATCGGGGCGTACACCGCCGCGAGCGTGATGGTCATCGCGATGATCGGCCCGACGAGCTCGCGGGCGCCGAGGATGGCGGCATCCATCGGCGACTCGCCGCTGCGCAGGTGGCGCTCGACGTTTTCGACGACGACAATGGCGTCGTCGACGACCAGACCGACCGAGAGCACGATCGCGAGCAGCGTCAGCAGGTTGATCGTGAATCCGAAGAGCTGCATCAGGAAGATCGCGCCGATAAGCGAGAGCGGGATGGCGATCACCGGGACGAGCACGGAGCGGAAGGTGCCCAGGAAGAGGAAGATGATGATCACCACGATGATCAGCGTGTCGACCAGGGTGTGGACGACCTCGTTGATGGCGTTGTTGATGTAGTCCGTGGCGTCGTAGGCGATGACCGCCTGTACGCCGCTGGGCAGCTCCTTCTGGATCGACTCCATCTCGACGCGGACGGCCTTGATGACATCGATCGAGTTGGCGTTCGGCAGGGCCCAGATGCCCATGAAGACGGCGGTCTGGCCGGAGAAGCGCACGTCGGCGCTGTAGTCCTCGGCCCCGAGCACGACGTCGGCGATGTCGCCGAGGCGCACGACGCTGTCATTCTGTTCGCGGATGACGAGCTGCTTGAACTCCTCGACCGAGCGCAGGTCGGTGTTGGCCGTGAGGTTGACCTGCACGAGCGAGCCCTTGGTGCTGCCGACGGCGGCGAGGTAGTTGTTGGCCGCAAGGGCGGTGCGCACCTGGACGGGGCTGATGTTGAGCGCGGCCATGCGCTCGGGCTTGAGCCAGGCGCGCATGGCGAAGGTGCGGGCGCCGAGGATGTCGGCGCGCTGCACGCCCGTCACGGCGGAAAGCCGCGGCTGGATGGCGCGGACAAGGTAGTCGGTGATCTCGTTCTGCTCGAGGACGTCTGAGTTGAAGCTCAGGTACGCCGAGGCGAACCGGCTGTCGGCCGACTCGATGTTGATGACCGGCACCTCGGCCTCGGGCGGGAGCTCGCCGCGGACCTGGTCGACCTTGGACCCGATCTCCGCCAGGGCCTTGGTGGCGTCGTAGTTGAGCTTGAGGCGGGCGGTGATGGTCGAGACGCCCTGGCTGCTCTGCGACTGGATGTAGTCGATGCCGTCGGCCGCCGCGATGGCGCGCTCGAGAGGCGTGGTGATGAAGCCGCGGACGAGCTCGGCGCTGGCGCCGACGTACACCGTGGTGACGGTGACGGAGGCGTTTTCGCTGCGGGGATACTGGCGCACGTTGAGCGTGCGCATGGCCTGGAAGCCGGCGATGATGATCACGAGGTTGACCACGATCGCCAGCACCGGGCGACGGATGAAGATGTCGGTAAATTTCATGGGTGGGGGTCGCTTGCCGGCCTACGCCACGCGGGGACGCGCGGCCGGGAAACGGGCGTTGGTGTGGTGGCGGCCCTCAGGAATCGTTCGGCTTGGGATCGAGCTTGAACTCGGGCGACAGGGCGTTGTCGACGGCGACAGCCGCGCCGTTGCGCAGCTTGAAGACGCCGGTGGTCACGACAGTCTCGCCGGCCTTGAGGCCCGACTTGACGGCCACGAAGTCGCCGCGAGTGACGCCCAGGCGGACGAACTGCTGGCGCACGACCTTGCCGCCGCCCTCCTTGGCGTCCTCGACGACGAACACGGAGTCGCCGTACGGCGCGTAGAGCACCGCCGTGGCCGGGATGGCGAGGACGGCATCGTTCGTCGGCAGCACCACGGCCACGCTGGCGAACATGCCCGGCCGCAGGACGGCGGAGGGATTCGCGAGGGTCGCCTGGACGCGGACGTTGCGGGTGGCGGCGTCGACATCGGGGTTGATCGCCGTGATCTTGCCCTCAAAGGTCTGCCCCGGGGCCGCGTCGCTGGTCACACGCACCGTGAGGGCGAGGTTGAGGCGGGCGAGCTCCTGCTGCGGCAGGGTGAAGTTGATGAAGATCGGGTCGAGCGTCTGCAGGGAGACGATGGCCTCGCCCTCCTTGAGCGTCTGGCCGAGGTTGACGAGGCGGATGCCGAGGCGGCCGGAGAACGGCGCGCGGATCGTCTTCTTGGCGATGGTGGCCCTCACGTTGTCGGCCTGGGCCTGCGCCTGCTTGAACTGGGCGTCGGCGGCGTCGAGCTCGGACTGGGCGATGGTGGCCTTGCCGATGAGTTCCTGGGCGCGGGCGAGGTTGACCTTGGCGAGGGCC
The DNA here is from genome assembly GCA_964355715.1 of uncultured Opitutaceae bacterium. Classification (GTDB taxonomy): domain Bacteria; phylum Verrucomicrobiota; class Verrucomicrobiia; order Opitutales; family Opitutaceae; genus UBA2377. The sequence goes on from CAYHEW010000020.1 coordinate 63,793, forward strand.
ATGCTCGCCTCGGCGGAACGGAGCATCGCCTCCTCGATCGAGGTGTCCTGCTGGAGGAGGAGGTCGCCGGCCTGCACCGTCGCGCCGGGCTCGAAGTGGATGCCGACGACCTTGCCGGGCGACTCGGCCGCGACGGTCACGCCCTGCACGGCAGTGAGCGAACCCACGGCCTTGAGGGTGGGTTCCCAGCGATCCTCGGTCACCGCGATGGTGGTGACGACTTCGGGGGGCATCGAGGCATTCGCCCCGGAGGCAATAAGGGCGGCGATCTGCATGCCCTTGATTCCGCCAAGCAGGCCGACGATCAGGAGGAGCCCGCCGGCAGTGATGATGATTTTCTTGAACATGGTGTGGTGGTTAGAAGCGGTGTGGGGTGAAAAAGTTTCAAAGTTACGTCGGCCGTGAGGCGGCAGCCAGGGTCGAGGCCTGTTGCTGTACCTTGACGAGCAAGCGCACGAACGTCTTACGCTCGGCCTCCGAAAGAACGCCCATGATGGCTGAAGTGATCCGGAAATGGGTCGGGAGATAGCGGAGCAGGAATTCCTCGGCCTTGGGGGTCAGCTGCACGGTCATCATGCGGCGGTCGGCCGGGTCGGGTTCCCGCTTGACGAAGCCATCGCGCTCGAGGGTGTCGATCAGCCCGGTCATCGTGGCGCGCGTGACGCCGCAGGCATCGGCCAGGCTCGCCGGGGTGCGCGGCCCGCAGTCGCCGGCCGCCGGTCCGGCCGCGCAACGGGTGCGGTCCCCGCGCCAGAGCAGCATCAGCACACTGAAACGCCCGGCTGAGATCCCATGGGCGGCCATGTTCCGCGCATTCAAGCCGTAGGCCTCGTCGCTGGTGCGCAGGAGCTGCAAAAAGGCCTCCGCCGCCGACGGATCGAGGTCGGGGAATTCGCGCGCCGCCTCGAGCAGGCACTCGTAGCGCGGGAGGTCTTTGAGGAGGAGATAAGGCATGGAATGGTCCGGCATGATAACTATCAGGAAGCTGATAGTTAGGATGCTAACTACTATTGCAAGTCCGGTTTGCGGAAATCCCCGAAATAACCTCAACCCAGCGAACGTGCCGCGGCCACGACCGCCGCGGTCGTCACGCCCAGCTCCTGGTAGACCTGGGGCGCGGGAGCACTGAGACCGAAGCGATCCAGGCCCACGACCTTGCCATCGAGGCCTGTGTACTTCGCCCAGAGTCCGGTGACGCCGGCCTCGACGGCCACGCGGGCACGGCAAGACGACGGTAGGACGCTTTCGCGGTACTCGGCGGACTGGCGATCGAAGCGGGAGAAGGACGGCAGGGAGACGACGCGGACGCCGGCGCCCAGTTCCTTGGCCGCCGCGAGGGCGAGCTGCAGTTCGCTGCCGGCGGCGAGGACGATGTGGGTGAGCGGAGCGGTTTCCTTCACGGCGATGTAGCCGCCGCGGAGGACGCCCTGGCGCCGCTGGTCAACCGGGATGTCGTTGAGCATCGGTACCGCCTGGCGCGTGAGGGCCAGCAGCGTGGGGCCGTCGGTGCGCTCGAGGGCGGCGGCGAAGGCGCCGGCCGTCTCTTCCGGATCGGCGGGACGGATGACATCGAGGTTTGGGATCAGGCGCAGGCCGGAGACGGTCTCGACCGGCTGGTGCGTCGGGCCGTCCTCCCCCACTCCGATTGAATCGTGCGTGTAGATGTAGACGACCGGCAGCTTCGAGAGGGCCGCGATGCGCATGGACGGACGCGAGTAGTCGGCGAAAACGAGGAAGGTGGCGACGGACGGACGGAAGAGGCCGTCGTAGGCGAGGCCGTTGGCGATGGCGGCCATGCCGTGCTCGCGGATGCCGAAGCGGATGTTGCGGCCGTTGCGATTGGTGGCGTCGAAATCCTTGTCAGCGGCGATGTAGTTGAGGGTCGAGCCGTAGAGGTCGGCGCTGCCGCCGATGAGGAGCGGCAGAGCGGCGGCGACCGGCTGGAGCGCATCGCGGCCCGCGGCGCGGGTGGCGAGCTTCGCGTCGGCGGGGAACGCCGGGATCCTCGCGAGCAGGTCGGCGGCGACGGGGGCCTGGCTGGCGCTGTCAAGGAGCGCGGCCTGGGCCGGGTTGGCCTCGCGCCAGGCCTTGTAGGTCTTGTGCCACTTGTTGCAGGCGCGGATGAGGCGGGCCTTGTGGTTGGCGAAGTAGCCGCGGACGTCGTCGCTGACGTGGAAGTGCTCGTCGGCGGGGAGGCCGAGACCGGCGCGCGCGGTGGCGGAGAACTTCGCGCCGCCCTCACCGTGGCCCTTGGCGGTGCCGGCGACCTCGGGAATGCCGCGGCCAATCTGGGTCTTGGCGATGATGAGCTGCGGTTTGCCGCTCTTGGATTTCTTGGCCTTGTTGTAGGCCTTGAGGACGGCGGCGAGGTCGTGACCGTCGATCGTCTGCACATCCCAGCCGACGGCCTTGAAGCGGGCGGCGGCGTTCTCGCTCTGGGTGCGGTCCGCCATGGCGTCGAGGGTGACGTCGTTGGCGTCGTAAATGAGAATCAGGTTGTCGAGCTTCTGGTGGCCGGCGAACGCGACGGCCTCCATGGCGACGCCCTCCTGCATGCAGCCATCGCCGGCGAGGCAGACGACGTGGTAGTCGAAGACCACGTGTTCCGCGGTGTTGAAACGCGCGGCGGCCATCTGGCCCGCGACGGCCATGCCGACGGCGTTGCCGATGCCCTGGCCCAGCGGGCCGGTGGTGCTTTCGACGCCGGGGGTCTCGCCGAACTCGGGGTGGCCCGGGGTGATGCTGTGCAGCACGCGGAACTTCCTCACCTCATCGAGCGGGACGGCGTAGCCGCTGAGGTGGAGCCACGAGTAGAGGAACATGCTGCCGTGGCCGGCGGAGAGGATGAAACGGTCGCGGTTGAGCCAGCGCGGGCGATCGGGGTTGTGGACGAGGGCGTGACCGAAAAGGACGGCGCCGATCTCGGCGGCGCCGAGCGGTAGGCCGAGGTGGCCGGAGGAGCAGGCGTGGACGGCGTCGATCGCGAGACCGCGGGCCTGATTGGCGGCCTTGGCCAGGAGGTGGGTTTGCAGGGTCATGGGAATCTTGCCCCCGACCTTACGACGCGCCCGACCGCGGGGAAGCAGATTCTGGCGACAAAAAAACGCGAACCCCGGGAGGGTTCGCGTCGAAAGGAAGAACGAGCGGTGTGCTTAGCTGGCGGGCGTCGCGGCCTTGTGGGTGAGGCGCTTTCCCTTGATGGCCATGGCGGCCTTGCCGGTGCGGCTGCGCAGGTAGTAGAGGCGGGCCTTCATGGGCTCGGACTCGCGGTCGACCTCGATCTTCTCGATCATGGGCGAGTTCACGGGGAACACGCGCTCGACGCCCTCGCCGTAGCTGATGCGGCGGACGGTGAAGGTTTCATGGATGCCGTGGCCCTTGATGGCGATGACGATGCCGGCGAAAATCTGGATGCGCTCTTTGTCGCCCTCGCGGACCTTGGTGTGCACCTTCACGCCGTCGCCGACGCGAAACGCCGGGTTGTCTTTCTTAACCTGCGCGGAGGTGATTTCTTTGATGATCGGGTTCATGGCTTTGCGGTTATTTGAGTAAATCGGGTCGGACCTGACGGGTTTTTTCCACCTGACGCGCGTGCCGCCACTTCTCGATTTCGGCATGGTTTCCGGAGAGCAGGACTTCCGGAACGGACATGCCCCGGTATTCGGCGGGACGCGTGTATTGAGGAAAGTCGAGCAACTTGCTGGTGAAGCTTTCGTGCGTCAATGACTTTTCCTCCCCGAGTACACCGGGGATGAAACGGGCCAGCGCATCGATCAAAACCGCGGCCGCCAGGGTGCCATTTGTGAGCACATAATCGCCGATGCTGACCTCCTGGTCGATGACCTGATCGCGGATCCGCTGGTCAATGCCCTCATAGTGGCCGCTGAGCAAAATGAGGTGCTGTTGGCGGGACAGTTCCTCGGCCAGAGCCGGGGACAGCGGCACGCCATCCGGTGTGAGGTAAATGCGGCGGCAGCCGGGGGTTTGGAGTTGTTCGATGGCCGCGAAGACGGGCTCGGGCTTCATCACCATCCCCGCCCCGCCCCCGAACGGACGGTCGTCGGCGGTGCGGTGCTTGTCGGTGGTCCAGGCGCGCAGGTCGTGGACCTTTACCGCCAGCCGGCCGGACTCGATGCCCTTGCCCAGAATGCTCTCGTTGAGAAAGCCGTCCAGCATGCCGGGAAAGAGCGTCAGGACATCGATGTGCATGGGCGGGCAGAGGCCGGAAAATAAAAATCGCCCAAGCCGGTGAAGGCGGGGCGATTCGGTGCGAAAACTCGGGAGGGGATCAGGCCGTCGTCGCGGCGGCGGCGCGGCGGGCGCGCTTGATCATGGCGTGCAGCGTATCGGTGGGCTTGGCGCCCTTGCTGAGCCAGTAGTCCACGCGGGCGAGGTCGACATTGAAGCCGCGGGCCTTGGCGCGGGGATCGTAGGTGCCGATCGACTCGACCGGATCGCCATCACGACGCGAACGGGCTTCGGCGACGACCACGCGGTAATGCGGCTGATGGGTGGTGCCTACGCGAGTGAGACGGATTTTGAGTGCCATGTGCGGTTGATTTCTATGCGTTGCTTGATTGGAAAAGCCGTGGAGCAGACCGCCCGACAAATAGCTTGTCAAGCCCCGAGTCCCCCGGCTCCTTCAACCCCTTTATGAAAGCCGGTATCGTCGGTCTCCCGAACGTGGGCAAGTCCACGCTTTTCAACGCCCTCACCCGTTCCCGCAAGGCGGAAGCGGCCAATTACCCGTTCTGCACGATCGATCCCAACGTCGGCGTCGTCACGGTGCCCGACGATCGCGCCTACGTCCTCCAGAAGATCGCCAAGACCAACGTGGTCATCCCCGCGGTCATCGAGTTCGTCGACATCGCCGGCCTGGTCGCCGGCGCCAGCAAAGGCGAGGGCCTCGGCAACCAGTTCCTGGCCAACATCCGCGAGGTGGACGCCATCGTGCAGGTCGTCCGCTGCTTCGAGGATCCCGACGTGGTCCACACCATGGGCAGCGTCGACCCCGTGCGCGACATCGAGGTCATCACGACCGAGCTCGTCCTCGCCGACCTCGAGGCCGTCGCGAAGCGCATCGACAAGACCCAGAAAAAGGCCAAGTCCGGCGACAAGGAGGCGATCACGGAAATGGCTCTCCTGGAGAAACTTTCGCCGCACCTGAACTCCGGCAAGACCGCCAACACGCTCACGGCGACGCCCGAGGAACAGGCCCTGATGAAGCTCTTTCAGCTTCTCACCGCCAAGCCCGTCCTTTTCGCCTGCAATGTGGCCGAGAGCGATCTCGCCAATGCCGAGGCGGTCCCGTTCGTCCAGCAGGTCGCGAAATACGTCCAGACCCACCACGACGCCGCCTACGTGCCGATCAGCGCCCGCATCGAGGCTGAGCTGATCGACCTCTCGCCCGACGAGGCGAAGGAGTTCCTCAAGGACCTCGGGGTCTCCGACTCCGGCGTCTCCAATCTCATCAAGGCCAGCTACGAGCTGCTCGGCCTGCAGACCTATTTCACCGCTGGCGAGAAGGAAGTCCGCGCCTGGACGATCCACAAGGGCTGGAAGGCCCCGCAGGCCGCCGGCGTGATCCACACGGATTTCGAGAAGGGTTTCATCAAGGCCGAGATTGTCTCCTATGCCGACCTCACCCGCCTCGGCAGCGTGGCCGCCGCGCGCGAGGCCGGGAAGTACCGCCTCGAGGGCAAGGACTACGTCTTCCAGGACGGCGACGTCGCGCTGTTCCGTTTCAATAATTGATCACGGGACAACGGGCCTGAACCGGCCTGAGGAATGAACCTCACGGTCCGCGGCTTGCCCACGCGCATCGCGGGTCCAACATCGGGTCGTGCCCAGGCTCGTCCACCCTCGCACCGCGGTTCTTGTCCTGCTCTCGAGTGTCATTGCCCCGCTGTCGAGCCTCGCCGCGCCCGCGGAGAAATACGTCGCCGGCCACTATGTCGCCGCCTCGCCCCGCTTGGAAATGCGCCCCGCCAGTGAAGCCGCCCGCCTCGCGCGTCAGGCCGCAGCCGCCCACCCCGGCGCCTTCGTCGTCCGCGGTCGCGGCGAGTCCATGCACCCCCTCTACCCCAACGGCACGCTTCTAGTCGTGCAGCCGCGCCCGTACGATCGCCTGGAGCGCGGGATGACCGTGATGTTCCGGAGCTCCGCCAACCACTCGATCACGCACGTGCTGGTCGCCCGCACGGCTGACGGCTGGCGCACCGCCGGCCTCAACAACCGCCGCGCCGACTACCTCTGCGTCAATGCGAACAACATCGCAGGCGTGGTCGTGGCCGCGTTCCGGGAATCGGATCAACGCAGCATCGCGCTGCGCTGATCGGCCCGGTCGGTTCCGACTGTCCATCGCCGCCTGACTGGCCTTTGGCCGGGCGGCAACGATGCTCCGGATTTTCGGAACGTTATGAAGGCGGCAAATATACATGATGCGTCGGGCTCATTTCTGACCGCTTCCTCATTGCGCGCCGAACAAACACTGACCTATTCTGCCCGCGATGGAATCGCCTAGCCCGACCAAATACAGCCAAGCCCTCGTGGGACAGCTGCGCACGTCGCAGATCTATCGCGATTATGAAAAGGCCTTTCGCGAGACGACCGGCCTGCCGCTCAGCCTCCGGCCCATCGACGCGTTCGACCGGCCGCACCACGGCGATCCCAAGGAAAATCCCTTCTGCGCCCTCGTCGCCCAGACCAACCAGAGCTGCGCCGCGTGCCTCCAGCTCCAGCGCAAGGTCGAGGACGAGGCCAAGCTGGAACCGACCACGCTCAAGTGTTTCGCCGGCCTCTGCGACTCCGCCGTGCCGATCCGCGTCGGCGAGAACCTGATCGCGTTCCTCCAGACCGGCCAGATCCTACTGCACAAACCGTCCAAGGCCCAGTTCAAGCGCACCACGCGGCAGCTCATCAACTGGGGCACGCAGGTGGACATGAAGAAACTCGAGGAAATGTATTTTCAGACGCGCGTGCTGACCAAGCCGCAGTACGAGTCCATCATCCGCCTGCTCTCGATCTTCGCGCAGCACCTGTCATCGCTCAGCAACCAGCTCACGGTGCGCGACCAGGCTGCCGAGTCGCCCACGGTGGCCAAGGCGCGGGTCTACATCGCGGAGCACCAGGACGAGGCGCTCTCGCTCAACCAGGTCGCGCAGGCGGTGAACATGAGCGCGTTCTATTTCTGCAAGACGTTCAAGAAGTCCACGGGCCTCACCTTCACCGATTACCTGGCGCGCGTCCGCATCGAGAAGGTCAAGAACCTGCTCCTGAATCCGCACAAGCGCATCAGCGAGGCCGCGTACGAGGCCGGCTTCCAGTCGCTGTCGCAGTTCAACCGCGTTTTCCGGAAGATCGCGGGCGAGGCGCCGACCGCCTACCGCGAGCGCATCCACGCCGGCTCAGCGCACTGAGGTTGCGTGCTGGTGGTGCGCGCTGTCGGGCACCTGCTTATGCTGGCAAACGGCGCAGAAGGCCCCGATCTCGCGGCTGGCCACGAACTCGATCGCCAGCTTGAGGTGGGCGAGATCGGCCTCGTGCCGATGGGCGGGGCGGTGCGTGACCTCGACCTGGGCCAGAATGAGCCCCTCGATCAGGACCTGCTCCATCGTCGCAAAATAAACCAGCAGCGGGTTGAGGCCGCAGGTGCATTCGGGCCGCGGGCTGGCGGTGTGCAGCTTGGCGGTCGTCATCCGCATCGCCTCGAACACGCGGTCGAGGGTCCAGTCCATCATGAAGATCAGCGCTTCCGGGTTCGCCAGCGGCGAGGACGCGCGTTCGGTGCGCAGCAGGGTTTCCCAGTGTTGCCGCAATTGCGGACGCCGGGCGCGCAGCGTATTAAACACTTCTTCCTGCATGGCTTCAGTATGTCAGCCCCCAGGCAATGTCGCTCCGCAGGACTTGGCCAAGCGTGCGCATCTTTTGCGACGCATCTCTTGGCCAGTGCAATATATGCACAAGCCTGGGCAAGCGCTGCGGAGCGGGATTCACGATCCTGACCTAGAGTTTCGGCGTCAGGACACCCCGCATCACACCATGCACGATCCACACACCCATCCGGAGCCCGAGCCGACCGAGGCCGAGATCCAAAAGGCGGCCTATTACATCTGGCTCGCCGGCGGCTGCCTGCCCGGCCGCGACCTGGAAAACTGGCTGGCCGCCAAGGAATACCTGAAACACCATCACGGCCGCGCCGCCCGTCATGCCGGCAAGCCCGAGGCCACCCACCACCTTAACACCCGCTGATCCCTTTCCCCCCATGTCCGTCATCCCTCTGACCCTCACGATCAGCCTGTGCCTGGTCTTCACCTTCATCGTATTTTTCCTCCGGGAAAACTCCCGCCGGCGCTTCAGCAGCGCCGAGCGCGAGGCCCTGCTGCCCCTGGCCGACGAGACCCCGCATGTCGTGCTCGCCAGCCGCAAACCAGCCGGCCAGGCTGGGACTGGTGACCGCCGTTCCGCCGGCGAGTGACACCCGTCCCGGTTTCGTTTCCAGCCGTTTTCCCGCCCACCATGTCCGAACAAAAAGTAACCATTGTTTATAACGACCGCATCGTCCGCCAATTCCTGTACGCCACCCTCGTGTGGGGAATCGTCGGCATGCTCGTCGGCGTCCTGATCGCGTCGCAGCTCAATTTCTGGCGCCTCAACTTCGACACGCCCTGGCTGACCTTCAGCCGGCTGCGCCCGCTGCACACCAACGCGGTCATCTTCGCGTTTGTCGGCAACATGATGTTCGCCGGCATCTACTATTCGACGCAGCGCCTCGTGAAGGCGCGCCTTGCGAGTGATTTCCTGTCCAATCTCCACTTCTGGGGCTGGCAGGCGATCATCGTCGCCGCGGCGATCACCCTTCCCCTTGGCCTCACGCGCAGCAAGGAATACGCCGAGCTGATCTGGCCCATCAACATCGCCGTCGCCCTCATCTGGGTGGTCTTCGCGGTGAACTTCTTCTGGACCCTCGCGCGTCGCCATGAGCCCGCGCTCTACGTGGCGATCTGGTTCTACATCGCGACGATCATCACCGTGGCGATGCTCTACATCGTCAACCACCTCTCGATCCCGACGTCGCTGCTCCACAGCTACCCGATCTTCGGCGGCCTCCAGGACGGCCTCGTGCAATGGTGGTACGGGCACAACGCCGTGGCATTCTTCCTCACGACGCCGATCCTCGGCATCATGTACTACTTCATGCCGAAGGCGGCGGAGCGGCCCGTGTACAGCTACCGCCTCTCGGTCGTGCATTTCTGGTCCCTCGTCTTCATCTACATCTGGGCCGGCCCGCACCACCTGCTGAACACCGCGCTGCCGGACTGGCTGCAGTACCTCGGCATGACGTTCTCGCTCATGCTCTGGGCCCCCTCCTGGGGCGGCATGCTGAACGGCCTCCTCACCCTCCGCGGCGCGTGGCACAAGCTCCGCACCGATCCCGTCCTCAAGTTCTTCGCCGCCGCCGTCACGTTCTACGGCATGGCGACGTTCGAGGGACCGCTCCTCTCGATCAAGTCGGTCAACGCCCTCGGCCACTACACCGACTGGATCATCGGCCACGTCCACGCCGGCGCCCTCGGCTGGAACGGCTTCATGGCCGCCGGCATGATCTACTGGCTGCTCCCGCGCCTGTGGAACAAGCCGCTGTATTCGGTCTCGCTGGCCAATCTCCATTTCTGGACCGGCCTCGTCGGCATTCTCCTCTACGTCGCGGCCATGTGGGTCAGCGGCATCACCCAGGGCCTCATGCTCAGCGCCACGACCGAGAACGGCACGGTGCTGGCCTACCCGAACTTCCTCGACACGCTCAACGCCATCCGCCCGCTCATGCTCATGCG
>CAYHEW010000021.1:0-73183 GCA_964355715.1 uncultured Opitutaceae bacterium
GTGGCGCGGGCCATGGCCTCGCCGTTGTTCGAGTAGATGAAGGCCTTGCCGGAGTCGTCCTCGGCGATGTCGATCTGGGCGCCCGTCGTCTCGGTGATGCGGCGGATGGTCTTGCCGCCGGGCCCGATGAGGAGGCCGATCTTCTCGGGGTCGATCTGGATCGTCTGGATGCGCGGGGCGTACTTCGAGAGGTCGGCGCGCGGCGCGGGGAGCGAGGCGAGCATGACCTTCAGGATCTCGATGCGGGCGTCGCGGGCCTGGAAGATCGCGGTCTTGGCGATCTCGAAGGGCAGGCCGTTGATCTTGAGGTCGAGCTGGAAGCCCGTGATGCCCTTGGTCGTGCCGGCGAGCTTGAAGTCCATGTCGCCGAAGTGGTCTTCCTCACCGAGGATGTCGGTGATCGTGACCCACTTCTCGATGGAGCCGTCGGCAGCGTTCTGGGTCATGAGACCGCAGGAGATGCCGGCGACGGGCGCGGTGATCGGCACGCCGGCGTCCATGAGGGCGAGGCAGCCGCCGCAGATCGAGGCCATCGAGGTCGAGCCGTTGGAGGCCATGATCTCGGAGACGACGCGGATGGAGTAGGGGAAGACGTCCTCGGGCGGGAGCACCGGGACGAGGGAGCGCTCGGCGAGCGCGCCGTGGCCGACCTCGCGGCGGCCGGGGCCGGTGAAGCGGCCGGTCTCGCCGACCGAGAAGGGCGGGAAGTTGTAGTGGAGGATGAAGGACTTCGAGGTGGCGCCGCCCGTCAGGCCGTCCATGTCCTGGGCTTCCTTGGTGGGCCCGAGGGTGGTGACGGCGATGTTCTGGGTGTCGCCACGCTGGAACGTGGCGGAGCCGTGCACGCGGGGGAGGATGCCGACCTCGGCATACAGCGGGCGGAGGTCCTTCTGGCCGCGGCCGTCGGAGCGCACGCCCTTGGCGAGCACGGTCTGGCGGTAGGCCTTGTACTGCAGGTCCTCGAAGACGACGTTGAGGTCGACATCGGTGAACTTGTCGGCGCCGAGCTCGGCGGTGAGGGCGGCCTTGGCCTCCTCCTTGAGCTTCTTGATGTTGGCGTTGCGGATCGGCCGATCGAGGCCGTAGATGGCCTCGGAGATGCGCTGGGCGGGGACGACGCGCTCGATGATGGCGCGGGCCTCGGGCGTGGCGCCGACGAGGGCGAAGGTGGCCTTCGGCTTGCCGGCGAGGGCGACGAGTTCGTTGATCGCGGTGACGATCGGCTGGATGGCCTGGTGGCCGAACTCGAGGGCCTTGACGAATTCCTCCTCGGGAATCTGGTCGGCGGAACCCTCGATCATCAGCATGTCCTTGGCGTTGCCGACGTAGATGAGGTCGAGCGAGGAACCGTACATCTGCTCGATGGTGGGATTGGCGACGAAGTTGCCTTCGATCAGGCCGACGCGGACGGCGGCGATGGGGCCGCCCCACGGGATGTCGGAGATGGCGAGGGCGGCGCTGGCGCCGTTGACCATGGCGATGTCAGAGTCGTTGACGAGGTCGGCCGACATGAGCTGGCCGATGATCTGGACTTCATTGAGGAAGCCCTCGGGGAAGAGGGGGCGGCAGGGACGGTCGCAGAGGCGGGAGATGAGGATCTCGCGCTCGGTCGGGCGACCTTCGCGCTTGAAGTAGCCGCCGGGGAAGCGGCCGGCCGCGGCGTACTTGTCGCGGTAGTCGACGGTCAGGGGGAAGAAGTCCTGGCCGGGGCGCATCGTCTGGGCGACGCACGCGGAGACGAAGACGTTGGTCTCGCCGATGTTGACGTTGACGGCGCCATTGGCGAGCTGGGCAAAGGTGCCCGTGGAGAACTTGATGCCCAAGCCGGGCACTTCGACGATATGTTTCTGTTTCATTGCTGCGGATAAGTGTCTCGGATGGGAACGGGTACGGTCAGCGACACACGACTGAACGGGCCCGGGCCTCCGGAAGCGGAGGCGGCGTCGCCGGGATGGCGGACGCCTGGGATTGAGGGTTGTAACAACCCACCTTGGTCTCCTCGTGCGTGACACGAGAGATTTCCGTTTGGCGCCCCCGGGTGGGGGTGGTTTGCCGTGGCGGCAAACGGAAATGTCCCGGTCGAAGCGGCGAGTGTCGGTAAAGACAACGGGCGACCCGCGGATCGGGTCGCCCGTGTGACAAAGTGGTTTAGCGGCGGAGGCTCAGCTTTTGCAGGAGCTCGTTGTACTTCGGAAGATTGTGCTTCTTCAGGTAATCGAGCAGCTTGCGGCGGCGGGAGGCCATCTGGAGGAGGCCGCGGCGCGAGTGGAAGTCCTTGCGATGCGTGCGGAGGTGCTCGGTCAGGTGATTGATCCGGGCGGTGAGCAGCGCGATCTGGACTTCGGACGAACCGGTATCCTTCTCGTGGGTTTTGTATTCTGCGATGATCGAGGGCTTAACGACTGTGGTGGGCATTGGTTTAGTTGTTGATTTGCACGACTGTAGGGAACCTTGGGAGGTTCCGTGCCACCCGCCCGGGGCCGTTGAGGCGGCCCAGAGCCGGCGTCACCGTTCCAATCCCGCCGAAGCGGGACCAGTCATGGTGGCCACCCGCAACCGGCGGGTATCCACTGACGCAAGAGGCAAGGCTCCGAAACCCGGGGGGCCGGCGCAAGCGAAAATTTTAACCACGGATTTCACGGATGACACGGATCTGGCGGATGACGCGTGGAGGGATGGCCACAAAAGGCACAAAATGATACATCAGGATTCTGTGCCTCCTGTGGCCATGGATTGGGTTCGGAATCCGTGCCATCCGTGAAATCCGTGGTTAAGAAACCCGGATTCCCACGCTTCAACCCGTCCGCAAGTTCAAGCTCTTCACGTCCTTGCACCCGGGCAGGGCCTTGATTTTGGCCACGATGGCATCCTTGTGCATGAAGAGCTCGTTGCGAACCACGGCGTGCGAGACCAGCACGGTCAAGCGGCCGCGCTCGATGGTCACGGGGTGCGAATAATTGGCGTTGGCGGTGCCGACCAGCCGGGCCCATTCGTTGCGGATGGTGTGCTCGGGGGCGTCGCGGCCGATGTGGTGCTTTTGCAGGATGTCCTCGACCAGGGAGGTCAGGGCCTGGGTCGGGCGTTTGACCTGGCGACGAGGCTCGGCGAAGGGGACGTGGCGCAGGTCGCCGATGAGCTCCTCGGCGAGTTTGCTGAACTGATGCGGCTGCTCAGGCATGGGGCTCGCGGCGGTTTTCGGCCTCGTACAGCCGGCTGTAGCGGACGAACGCTCCGAAGGCCGTGGCCCAGGCGATGTAGAAGCCGGGGAAGCCGTCGAGGAACCCGAGCTTGAAAACGTAGGCCCGCACGAAGCGCCAGCCGGGCCGAATGATCGTGGCGGCGAGAGAGAATTTCACGCCGCGCGCCTGTTGTTGGCGCACGAAGAGGTCGGCGAACGGGTTGATCTTCGCGACGTGGCTCGCGAGGGTCGGGAAGGAGTAGTGGTGCAGGTCCCCGCGCAGGTCGGCCACGGGGCCGTCGGCATCCATCTTTTCGTGCACGAATTGGTCGCCGCCCCAGCGCGCGCGGGACCGCTGGATCAGGCGCAGGCTGAGGTCGGGGTACCAGTCGCCGTGGGTGATCCACCGGTCGATGAACCACACCTTCCGCGGAAAACGTGCGCCGGCGAAGGCATCGCGGTCCGGTCGGGTGAAAAAGGCTACGATGGCGTCGCGCAGCGCGGGCGAGACCTCCTCGTCGGCATCGAGGCAGAGCGCCCAGGGCTGGGTGGCTTGGTCGAGCGCCCAGTTCTTGGTGTCGCGGAACCCGCGCCATTCCGTCTGCAGTACCCGCGCGCCAAGGCGCTGGGCGATGGTCGCGCTGCCGTCGGTCGTGTGGTTGAGCACGACGAGGATGTCCGCGACCCACCCCTGCACGCTCGCGAGGCACCGCGGCAGCGTCTGCGCCTCATTGCGGGCGACGATGACGACGGAGATGGGGAGGGGGTTGGCCACGGGGAAACAGTAAGGAGGAGGAACCGGAGCCGGGCGAATCCAATTCTTGGCCTCTCGCGGAGGCGCGGAGGCCGCGGAGTTATTAACCACTGTTTGCTCGGATCATGCGGATGGAGCGTAGAGGGATGGCCACAAGAGGCACAAAAGGCGCAAAAATATACATCAGGATTCTGTGCCTTTTGTGCCTTCTGTGGCCATCCTCATGCTCTGGCGTTCAGATCCGTGTAATCCGTGGTCAAAACTCCGCGCACTCCGCGTCTCTCCTCCTTCGCCAAGCCTACGGAGGACAGGCGCGAGAGCCCGTTTCCTCACCCGCCGAACAGCGAACGTGGGATCTGGTACAGGTATCCGCACGACCGCCAGGCTCGCACGAAGGCCTTCTTGCCGGCATCGGGGCGGGCGATGATGAAGTTGAGCAGCGCTGCGAGGCCGAAGCCCACCGCTTTGAAAATATTGCCCACGAACCGCGACAGCAGGTAGCCGACCGACGACCGGCCCTCCGCGCGATCTATGTTCACCCGGCCGACGACGCGCGAACAGGCGGAGTCGAAGGCGTGGCGCTTGACGTAGCGCAATGTGGTCCGCACGGCGGGCATCTGGTGTTGCACGCGCGCAGCCGGGGCGAACCAGACCGCATAGCCAGCCTGGCGCAGGCGGCGGATGGGGCCGTTCTCCTCGCCGCCGAACACGCGGCCGCCCTTGCGGCCGAGGTTGATGTCCCAACCGCCCGTCGCCCGCAGCGGGTCGCGGCGGAAGGCGAGGTTGGCGCTCATCGGTACCTGGTGATCCGCCGTCGGCCCGGCGTCAGGGCGCAGCGCCTGCAGGCCGTGGAACGAACGCACCCAGTCGGGGGCGCCGTCGGGAAAGATCGGCTCGACCTCGCCCGCGACGGCGCCGATGCGGCCGTCGGCGTCGGCGGCGAACGGCGCCATCAGCGCGCGCAGCCAGCCGGGACCCATGAGGATGTCGTCGTCGCCGTAAACGATGATCTCGCCCCGCGCCTCGGCGAGGGCGCGGTTGCGGGCGTAGTTCGCGCCCTGCTGGGCCTCGAGCACGTGCCGCGGCACGTGCGGCGTGCCGGCGTAGCGTGCGACCGTCCCGCGCGTATCGTCGGGTGAGTTGTTGTCGATGATGAGGATCTCGAGCCGGTCCGCCGGGTAGTCCTGCCGCGTCAGCCCGTCGAGCGTCTGTGCAAGCAGCTTGGCCCGATTGTAAGTCGGGATCGCGATGGTGACGCTGGGGAGGTCAGGCATGGTCAGGCTCGGAGGTCACAAACTCCGCTGCACGGCGGCGAAGACTTCGTCGACGGTGAGCTTGCGCACGCAGTAGCTGCGGTACGAGTCGGTCTTCACGCAGGGCGTGGGGGTGTCGGGCAGGCAAGTGCAGGGGAGCGGGGTTTGCAGGACGGTGTGGCGGTCGCCCAGCGGACGCCAGATTGAGGTGTTCTGCGAACCGAAGAGGGCGACGACCGGCACGCCCACGGCGGCGGCGATGTGCATGGGACCGCTGTCGTGGCAGAGAAAGAGGTCAAATTGCGCGAGCAGCGCCGCGAATTGACCGGTGGTGAGCCGCTGCTCGACCGCCACGAGGTGCATCTGCGCGTGGCGGCGGATTTCCCTGACGAGCGCACTCTCGGCGGGGCCGGCGACGACGAAGACCTGGGCACCGAGCCGGTCCTGCATCAGGTCGCAGACCGCCGCGAACCGGTCGGCCGGCCACAGGCGGAACGGGCTGCGGCTACCGGGGTGGAGGAGGATCTTGCGCGGACGGTTGGGCGCCGACGATTTCGGCCCGCCGGTGAGTTTTTCGGCAAAGGCGATATCCGCCGGCTTGGGCACGAGGCCAACCTCGCGCGTGACGATGGGCACGCCGATCGCGGCGGGGAGGGCGAGGTAGGTCTCGGTGATGTGCTTCGACGTGTAGTCGGCGTCGGTGACCGCGGCCGCGTGCGTGTAGATCCAGCGGTGGCGAAAGGGATTGGTCTCGCGGTCGTAGGTCGCGCGCACCGCGGCGCCGGTCCAGCGGGTGAGCCAGGCGGTCTTGTCGGTGTTGTCGAAATCGAGCACGTGCGTGAATCGCGCCGCGCGCAGCGTGCGCAGGAGTCGCGGCCATTGGGCGAGGCGCTGCGGAAAGGTCAGTACGGTGGCGATGTCGGGATTGAGCGTCGCGACCGCAGCATACGCCGGCTCGGCGAGCAGGGAAATCCGCGCCTCGGGCCAGTGCAGCCGCAGGTTGCGGCACACGCTCCCGAGCAACACGAGGTCACCGAGATAGCGGCGGCGGATGAGAAGGATGTGCGGAACTGCGGACACTAGGGACGGAGTTTTTTAACCACGGATTTCACGGATGACACGGATATGAAGACGGCCGTCAATGGATGGCCACAAGAGGCGCAAAAGGCACAGAACAATACCTCTAAATTCTGTGCCTTATGTGGCCATGGGTTGATGGAAGATTCCGATCCGTGTCATCCGTGCAATCCGTGGTTGGTTCGGAAGATTCGTCACCCGGTGCCCTGTTGGCGGTCGTAGAGCGAGCGGTACAGCGCGTTGCCGGCGTAAAGCTCGGCGTGGGTGCCGCGGGCGGTGATGCGGCCCTGTTCGAAGACGAGGATCAGCGACGCGTCGCGGATGGTGCTGAAGCGGTGGGCGATGATGAGGACGGTCTTGCCGACGACGAGCTTGCGGAGCGCGTCCTGCACCGCCGCCTCGCTGCCGGAGTCGAGGGCGCTGGTTGCTTCGTCGAGGATGAGGATGGGGGCGTTGCGCAGAAAGGCGCGGGCGAGGGCGATGCGCTGCTTCTGGCCGCCGGAGAGCAGGGCGCCGCGTTCGCCGACGATCGTGTCGTAGCCCTGCGGCAGCGTGCGGATGAAATCGTCGGCATGGGCGTCCACCGCCGCCGCAATCACCTCGTCGCGCGTAGCCTCGGGGCGGCCGAGCAGGAGGTTCTGGTAGATGGTGTCGTTGAACAGCACGGGCTCCTGCGAGACCAGGGCGATGTTGCGGCGCACATCGGCGAGGCGGAGGCGGCGGACATCGAGGCCGTCAACCGTGACGCTGCCGGCCGCGGCCTCGTAGAAGCGCGGGACGAGATTGGCGAAGGTGGTCTTGCCGGCGCCGCTGGGGCCGACGAGGGCGCAGACGGTGCCGGCGGGGATGGCGACGGTGATATTGGCGAGGGCGGGATTGTCGCCGTAGGCGAAGGAGACGTCGGCGAAGGCGATGTCGCCGCGGAGCCGGCCGACGGTCACCGGGTCGGCCGGATCGGCGATGGCCACGGGCTCATTGAGCACGACCTCGAGCCGCTGCAGCGAGGCCTCGCCGCGCTTGAGCTCGTTGTTGAGGGCGCCGAGTTTCTTGATCGGCTCGTAGCAGAGGTAGAGGGCGGTGATGACGGCGAGGAAGGAGTCGCGGTCGATGCCGGCGGAGTACGCGTAGAGGAAGGTGCCGGCGATGCCGAGAGAGGCGACGATCTCGATCGCGGGGCTGAGAGCCTGGGCGTACTTGGCGATCTTGAGCTGGAGGCGGAGGAGGCTGCGGCTGCCGGTGGCGAAGCGGCCGGTCTCGCGGGCCTCGAGGCTGAAGGCGCGCACCTCGCGGGCGGCGGCGAGGTTCTCGGCGAAGTGCCCGGTGAGGGTGCCGACCTCATGCTGGAGCTGCTCCGCGCGCCGGAGGATCTTGCGGCCGATGTAGCGGATGGGGAGGACGGTGAGCGGGACGATGCCCAGGCAGACGAGCATCATGCCCACACCCTCGGCGCGCCACGATTCGTAGGCCAGCCAGCCGAGGGCCGCGACCAGGGTGCCGGGCTGCTTGATGCCGTCGTTGGCGAGGAGGGTGAGGGTGCTCTGGAGTTGGGTCGTATCGGCGAGCCCGCGCGAGAGCAGGTCGCCCGTCTGCCGGCTCTGCACGAAGGACAAGGGCAGGACCTGCAGCTTGGAGAAATAGGCCACGCGCAGCGCCTCGAGTACCCGGGTGCCGGCGTACTGGATGTAGTAGCCGTTGACGTACGCGAAGATGCCGCGGAGGAGGAAGATGAACGGGATGTACGCCGCAATCAGGGCGACGGCGCCGAGGGTGAGGTCGCGGCGCGCGCCGTCGAAGATCGCCGGGAACACGTACTTGATCATGCTCGGCAGGCCCGCGCCGGTGGCCGCGCTGTAGAGCAACCCCGCAATGATCGCCACGATCAGTGGACCGCGCACCGGCCGCAGGTAGGCGAAGTAGGGGCGAAAGCGGCGAAGGGTCATGGTGCGTGGACGGATATAGATGACAGAGGACAGCGGACGGACGCCAGAGGGAAATGGGGTCAACCGCGGATGGGGCTGGAATTTTTAACCACGATTACACGGATTTCACGGATCCGGCGAATGCAGCTTGTTAGGATAGCCACAAGAGGCACAAAAGGCGCAGAAAATACCCAGAGCTTTCTGTGCCTCTTGTGCCTTTTGTGGTCATTCCTCGCCGCCACATCCGCCACATCCGCCAGATCCGTGAAATCCGTGTAATCCGTGGTTCAAAAACTCGGCCTCAATCTTTCGCTGACCTAACATCCAGCGCGTCCCGCAGGCCGTCGCCGACGAAATTGAGGGAGAAGAGCGAGAGCGAGAAGGCCGTGCCGGGGAAGACCAGGAGCCACCAGAACTCCTCCATCTTCTCCGCGCCGTCCTTGATCAGCACGCCCCACGAACTCATCGGCGGCTGCACGCCCAGGCCGAGGAAGCTCAGGAAAGCCTCAAGGAGCATGACAGCGGGGATCGTCAGCGTCGTGTAGACGATGATCGGGCCCAGCACGTTGGGAATCATGTGGCGGAAGATGATGCGGCGCTTGCCGAAACCAAGCGAGCGTGCGGCCTCGATGAACTCCATCTTCTTGATCGTGAGGATCTGCCCGCGGACGATCCGCGCCATCGTCAGCCACTCGACCGCGCCGATCGCGACGAAGAGCAGCACGATGTTCCGGCCGAAGAACACCATCAGCAAAATCACGAAGATCGTGAAGGGCAGGGCGTACATGATGTCCACGAGGCGCATCATCACGCTGTCGATCTTGCCGCCGAAGAACCCGGCGACGGCGCCGTAGACGACGCCGATGGCCAGCGCGACGAAGGTGGCGACGAGACCGACGAGGATCGAGATGCGGCCGCCGTAGAGGATGCGCGCGAAGAGGTCGCGGCCGAGGGTGTCGGTCCCGAGCCAGTGGGCGGCCGACGGCGGCGTGGCGCCGAGGTCGAGGTTCTGCTCCTGGTAGGACTGGGCGAAGAACGGACCAAACGCGCAGAGGACGCCGAGAACCAAGAGGACGATGGCGCCGGCCACGGCGAGGCGGTTCTTCCGCAGGCGGCGCCAGGCGTCGCTCCACGGGGAGTGGCCCGCCTCGAGTTCGACGGGTGCAGCGGCCGCGGGGAGCGAAGTCGGCTTCGGCATGGCGTCACTCAAACTTCAGCTTCGGGTTGAGCCAGACCTGCACGACGTCCACGACGAGGTTGAGGACGATAATGAGCGTGGCGTAGAGGATCACCGTGCCGAGCACGAGGGTGTAGTCGCGGTTGAACGCGCTGTTCACGAACTCGCGGCCGAGGCCGGGGATCTGGAAGATGGTCTCGATGACGAACGAGCCGGTGAGGATGCCGGCGATCGCGGGTCCGAGGAAGGACACGACCGGCAGGAGCCCGCCGCGCAGCGCATGGCGGAAGACGACGCGCGTCTCGGAGGCGCCCTTGGCGCGCGCGGTGCGGATGAAGTCCTGCCCGAGCACCTCGAGCATGCCGCCGCGGGTGAGGCGGGCGACGTAGGCCGCGTACACGCAGCCGAGCGTGGCAGCCGGCAGCACGCGGTCGGCCGGGCCGTACCAGCCCGAGGCGTTGAACCACCCGAGGTAAATCGCGAAGAACAGCACGAGCAGCGGACCGAGCACGAAGGTCGGCACGCTGATGCCGGTCATGGCGACCGACGAGCACAGGTAATCGAGCCAGGTGTTGCGGCGGATGGCGGCAAGGACGCCGAGGGTCAGGCCGACCGTGAGCGCGACGGCGAGGGCGAGGAGGCCGAGTTCGAGCGAGGTGGGCAGCTTGTCGGCGATGATTTCGTTGACGGTGCGGTTGGCGTACTTGAACGAGGGTCCGAGGTCGCCCTGCAGGAGGTTGCCGAGGTAGTCGAGGTATTGGCGGTGCAGCGGCTTATCGAGACCGTAGTGCGCCTCGAGGTTGCGCAGGACCTCGGGCGTGACCGCCTTCTCGGCCGTGAACGGCCCGCCGGGGACGAACCGGATCATGAAGAACGTCGCCGTGACGATGACCCACAGGACGGGGATCATCTCAAGCAGGCGGCGAAGGACAAAGCGGAGCATCGGCAGGGATTCAGCGGAAACGGCGGCGGTTTGCCAACACGGATATGGCGGATGTGACCTGATCGAATAGCCACATGAGGCACAAAAGGCTCAAAACAGAACCTGAACTTTTTGTGCCTCTTGTGCCTTCTGTGGCCATCCCTCAACGCCACATCCGCCAAATCCGTGCAATCCGTGGTTAAAAACTCCGCGGTTCAATCCTCGAGGGAGATGTACTTGTACGGATGATTGTCGAGGAGGGTAGGATAGAAGCCCTTGAGGCGGGGGCTGCGGGCGGCGACTTTGGTGTAGTAATAGATCGGGATCACGGGGAGTTCGTCCACGAGGATGGCGTCCATCTGCTGGTAGAGCGCGTAGCGTTCGGCGTCGGTCTTGGCCGCGAGGGCGGCGTGGAGGAGGCGGTCGTAGGCGGGGTTCGACCAGTTGGTGTTATTGTTGCCGCCGTTGGTCTCCCAGATCTCGAAGAAGACGTGCGGGTCGAGGTAGTCGGCGATCCAGCCGCCGCGCTGCAGCATGAAGTTCTTCGTCTGCTGCCGGTCGATGTAGACCTTCCACTCCTCGTTGCTGAGTTCGACGTTCACGCCGAGGTTTTTCCGCCACATCTGCTGGATGGCCTCGGCGATGGCGCGGTGATTCTGCGAGGTGTTGTAGACGAGTTCGATGGTGGGGCAGCCCTGGCCGGCGGGGTAACCGGCCTCGGCGAGGAGGCGCTGGGCGTCGGCGATGGTGCCGGTGAGGCGCGCCTGGGCGGTGTAGCCGGAGTTGCCCGGATAACTGACGGCGTAGGCGGGCTGTTCGTCGCCGCGGGTGACGTTGCGGACGAGCGACTCGCGGTCGATCGCGAGGGCGAGGGCCTGGCGGACGCGCTTGTCGTTGAGGGGCGGGCGGGCCGTGTTGCAGCGGTAGAAGTAGACGCCGAGGTAGGGGTCGATCTGGAGCGACTCCGGATAATCGCGGCGGTAGGCGTCGATCTTCGTGTTGGGCAGCTCGTAGGTCATGTCCACCTGGCCGGTGCGGAACATGCGCTCGTCGGTCGCGAGGTCCTCGGTGGGGTAGAAGTGGATCGCGTCGAGCTTCACCGTCGCGGCGTCCCAGTAGTGCGGGTTGCGGACGACGGAGATGAGCTTGTTGGGTTCCCACGACTCGAGGACGAACGGCCCGCTGCCGACGAGGTTGCCGGCCTTGGTCCAGGGCAGACGCTTGCGGTCGAGCGGGCCGTATTTCGCGATGATATGCGTCGGCACGGGCCACCATGAGTAGTGGCTGGCCATGATCTTGAGCAGGTAGGGCGTGGGGTGGTTGAGCGTGACGACAAAGGTGCGGGCGTCGGGGGCCTTGAAGCCGACCTGCGCGAAGTCGGTGAGCCGGCCTTCGTAATAGTCGCGGGCGCCGGCGACGAAGTTGTACACGAGGTAGGCGTACTCGGAGGCGAGCGTGGGCGAGAGGATGCGGCGGAAGGATTCCACGATCTCGGGCGCGGTGATCGGGTCGCCGTTCGACCAACGGAGATTGGGGCGGAGCGTGAAGGTGTAGACGAGGCCGTCGGCGGAGATGGTCCACGACTCCGCGAGACCGGGCATCGGACTGAGGTCCTTGGGGTGCTCGGTCACGAGTCCCTCGAACAGGGCCATGATGACCTTGTGCTCGGGCACGCCGGTGACGGCCTGCGGGTCGAGGTCCTGCACCTCGGAGCCGTTGCCGATGCGGAAGATCATCGGCTTCCTGGCCGCCGTGGTGCCCGCGGTGGCGTCGCTTGCCGGCTGCCCCGACCGGCCGCAGCCGGCGAGACCGACAACCAAAACGAGCGCAAGGCAGCAGACGAGGGTGGTGGGACGCATCGCGGCGGAACCGTACGAGGGAATGGCGGAGCCGCAAGCTCGCGGGCGAGCTTGCGGAACGCTCAACGTTTAACGCCGAACGCTGAAGTGCCGAACCAGGGCCGCCGGCGCGTCACCTTGGCAGCTCAACCAGCACCAACGGTGCGCCGCCATAACAGCCTGGGGCGAAGCCCCAGGAAAATTGACGTGTGAATGCGCTCGCCGTGTGCTGCGGGCCAAACCTAGGGCTTCGCCCTAGGCTGTTAAAGGCCGGGCCTTCGGCCCTGATTCCAAATCTGAACGTTCAGCGTTAAGCGTTAAACGTTGAGCGTTCGCCCCGAGCCTACCGCTGCAGGGCGACCCCTTTGTAGTACCGCGTCCAAATCGCATCCTCGAGCCACCCGTGCACGGCCGGGCTCAGGAGATAATTCCGCGCATTGAAGTAAAGCGGCGCCACCGGGCACTCCGCCGTCACGCGCGCCTCGGCGGCGGCGAGGCGAGTCTGGCGCTCGGCGGCGGTCGGGGCGGCCTCGGCCGCGGCGAGCAGGGCGTCGTAGGCGGGGTCGCGCCATTGCGGCAGATTGGCGGACGAATCGCTGCGCAGCTCGGCCAGCAGATTGGCTGGGTCGGCGACGTCGGGGATCGCCGTCATGAAACCGATGTCGTACGTGCCCTGCCGGAGCGACGCCAGGTGCACGCGCGCCTCGCGCACCGCGATGCGAACCTCGATGCCGAGTTCCTTCTTCCACATCGCCTGCACGGCCTCGAGGACGACGGTCTGCGTCCAGCCGGTGAGTTCGAGTTTCGGAAATCCCTGGCCGCCGGGGAAACCGGCTGCGGCGAGCAGGCACCGGGCCTCGGCGGCGTCCTCGCGCAGCCGGGCCGTCGGCGCATGGCCGCCGAGCCCGGGTGGGACGAAGTGGTACGCGGCGGTGAGGCCGCCTTGGAGCACGCGGTTGACGAGCGCGTCGCGGTCCACGGCCAAGGCGAGGGCGCGGCGCACGCGCGGGTCGGCCAGCGGGCCGCGCGTGGTGTTGAAGGCGAGGTAGCGCGTCTCGTGCAGGGCGGAGTGCTGCAACGGGGAGCCGGGCTCCGTGTAGCCCGGGAGCTTCGTGTAGGGCACGGCCATCGTGACGTCGAGCTGGCCGGCGCGGAAGGCGCGCTCCTCGGCGTCGCCATTGTCGAAGGCGAGGAAGTGGATCGCGTCGAGGTGGACGGTCGCGGCGTCCCAGTAGCCGGCGAGCTGGGTGACTCCGATGCGCTGGTTGGCGCGCCACTCGGTCAGCGTGAAGGGGCCGTTACCCACGTGGTTACCCGGTCGCGTCCAATCCCGACCGTGCTGCGCGACGACGCGCGGGTTGACGGGGATCCACGGCCCGCTGGCCGCGTAGGCGAGGAAGTGCGGGGCAGGGCGGGCGAGCGTGATCTCCAGCGTGGCGGCGTCGGGGGCGCGGAAACCCACTTGGGCGAAATCCTTGAGCTCCCCGCGTCGGTACTCCGCGGCGCCGTGCACGAGGTCGAACAGCCCGGCCTTGGGGGCGGCGGTGGCGGGTTCGAGCACCCGGCGGTACGAGGCGACGAAGTCCTGGGCGGCCACGGGTTCGCCATTGGACCACTGGGCGCCGGGGCGCAGGTGGAACGTGTAGACCAGCCCATCCGGGGAAACCTCCCACCGCACTGCCGCTGCGGGTTGCGGCGGGCCGCCGGCGGGGTCGGGCGTGACGAGGCCTTCTCCCAGGGCGCGGATGATGAAAAAGTCATCCGGCAGCGTGGCCCGCGCCGGATCGAGGTCGCCGGGTTCGTTGCGCTGCGCGATGCGCAGCGTGGCCGTGGCCGTTTCCTGCTCGCGGGGTGCGCAGCCGCCCAGTCCGGCGGCCAGTGCGACGCCCAGCGTCCACCGGAGCCAGATGGCCACGGTGGGGCGGCGGGGGGGCGTGCGGCCGGATCTCATCGCGGGTCAGACTGCGCAGTCCCGCGCCGCGGTTCAACCGCCGTCTGCGTGCCCTGCGCGGATCGTGCGGTCGGATCTACTTGCGCTTGTGAATGCCGACGGAGTTGCCGTCGGGGTCACTCACAAAGGCCATCTGGCAGACGCCGGTGTCAAAGGGCCCGAAGACGAACTTCACGCCGGCGGCCTTGAGCTCCGCAATCGCTAGGTCGAAATCGGCGACCTCGAGGCTGACGCTGCAACCGGTCGCGCTCGGTTTCATCGTGGGGGCCATGCCGAGGGCGAGGGTGCCGGCGCCGATGTCATACTCGACCCAGTGCATGCCGTCGCCTTGGTAGTTTGCAGTGGCTTTCAGTCCGAGCACGCCCTCGTAAAAAGCCTGGGCGCGCGGCATGTCCGTGACCGGATAGCAGCTGAATGCGATTTCCTTGATTTGCATGGATGATGCGGGGTTGGGAGAAAGAGAACGATAACGAGAACAATTAACGGGGCCTCACGGCTCCAGCCACACGTGCTTGTACGGGTGGCGGTCGAGAGGGGTGTCGTGCCAGCCGCGGACGGACCCGTGCACGAGGCGCACGGTCGTGTAGTGGAAGACCGGGATGATCGGCGCCTCCTGCAGAAGAATGGCCTCGGCCCGGCGGAGGAGGGCGTGGCGCGCCGTGGGGTCGGGCGTGCGCTCGGCCTCGAAGAGCAGCGCATCGTAGTCGGCGCTGGCCCAACCGGTGTGATTGTTGCCGGACTGCGCGGTGAAGACCTCGAGGAACGCCGCCGGGTCGAGATAATCGGCCGCCCAGTCGGAGCGCAGGATCTGGTAATCGAGCGTCCGCCGCATCGTGAGGAGGGTTTTCTGCTCCATGTTGACGAGGTTGACGTGCACGCCGAGTTCGCGGCGCCACATCTCCTGCACGGCCTCGCCGATGACGCGGTGGTTGCCCGAGCTGTTGATGAGCAGGTCGAAGGTCGGCAGGCCGCGGCCCTCCGCGTAACCGGCCGCCGCAAGCAGCGCGCGCGCGGCAGCCGCGTCGCCCGCCAGCCCCGGGGGCGGAGCGTAACCGGCCGTGCCGGGCGGGGTGAAGGTGACGGCCGGCTGCTGGCCGCCGCGCGTGATCTTTTCGACGATGGCCGTGCGGTCGATCGCGAGCGACAATGCTTGGCGCACTTGATGGTCGTTGAGGACCGGGCGTGTGACGTTGAGCCGGTAGAAATACGTGTCGAGGAACGGGCTGATGCGCAGCACGCCGGGGAAGTCGCGGCGGTAGGCGTCGACCTTGCTCACGGGCAGCGCCTCGGTGATGTGCAACTGCCCCGCGCGGAAGGCCCGCTCCTCGGCCTCCACGCTGTCGGCCGGGTGGAAGTGGATCGCCGTCAGGCGCACCTGCGCGGCGTCCCAGTAGGTGGCGGATTTCTCGGCGACAATAACGTTGCCCGGCGACCACTCCTTGAGGACGAACGGGCCGTTGCCCACGAAGTTTTCCGGGCGGGTCCACCTGCCGCCGCGCTGCGCGAGCGGTCCGCTGCGCTCAATAGCGGCGACCGGCACCGGGAACCACACCGGGTGCGTGAGGAGGCTGAGGAAATGCGGCACCGGATGCTCGAGCGCGATGACGAGTGTACGCGCGTCGCGGGCGGTGATTCCGACCTGGGCAAAGTCCTTCAGGTCGCCGCGGTGATACGCCTCGGCGCGCTGCACGACGTGGAGCATGCTCGCGTAGTCGGCGCCGAGCGACGGTGTGAGCACGCGGCGGTAGGAGGCGACGAAGTCCTGGGCGTTGACGGGCGAGCCATCCGACCAGCGGGCGTCGGGCCGCAGGTGGAAGGTGTAGGTCAGGCCGTCCGGTGAGACGTCCCAGCTGGCGGCTACGCCCGGGACGGGGTGCAGGTCCTGCGGGTCCTCGGCGACGAGGCCCTCGAACAGGGCGGTGACAACGTTGATCTCCGGCAGGCCGGAGATGAGATGCGGGTCAAGTTCCGCCACGTCGGCCCCGAGCCCGCGGTACAGCACCTGGGTCCGGATACCGGCGTCGACCGGCGATTCGCGCGACCAGCAGCCGGCGAGGAGGACGGCGAGGAGGGCGGAGGACAGGAGGCGGAGGACGGAAGGCGAAAGGCGGAGCATGGACGCGATGAGGTGGTTTTGAGCGAACCGGGGGTGCGAGGCCACATGATTGTCGACGGGCTCTGCGCATGGCTCGGCTGTAGCCGGGCTCGCTGAGCCCGGGGGTTGATGGACGACCGGGGTCAGCGACCCCGGCTACAGTGGGATTCGATCCTGGACCTGCCGCGTCACGCCTTCGCGATCAGGGCGACGGCGTGGGCGGCGATGGCGAGAGCGCGGCCGAGGTCGCCGACGCCCTCGTTGGTCGTGGCCTTGAGGCCGATGGCGTCGGAGGAGAGGCCGGTGCTCTGGGCGAGGGCGGCCTTCATCTCGGAGATACGGCCGTAGAGCTTCGGCTTCTCGGCGATGACGGTGGCGTCGATATTGATGATCGTGTAGCCGCGGTCCCGCAGCTCGCCGACGACGCGGCGCAGCAGGATTTGCGAGTCAATGCCGTGGTAGGCGGGATCGTTGTTGGGGAAGAAGTGCCCGATGTCGGGCAGGCCGGCGGCGCCGAGCAGCGCGTCGCAGATGGCGTGGGTGAGCGCATCGGCATCGGAATGACCGTCGAGGCCGTAGTCGGTGTCGAATTTGACCCCGCCCAAGATCATCGGTCGCCCCGCGACGATCCGGTGAATATCGTAACCGTGGCCGATGCGGAGGCTGGGCATGGTGGTCATTCCTTCGCGCTGCGGGCGATCAGGTATTCGAGCCAATCGAGGTCGGCGGGGGTCGTCAGCTTCGGGTTGGCGTGCGGGTTCTCGAGGAGGGCAATGGGGTGGCCGAGGCGTTCGACCGCGGCGGCGTCGTCGGTGAGGGCCAGGCGCCGGCGGGTGGCGGCGGCGTAGGCGCGGACGATGAGGTCGCGGGCGAAGACCTGGGGTGTCTCCATCGCCCAGAGGCGTGCGCGGTCGAGGGTGCGCAGGCGGCCCTCGCCGCGGTGTTCCTTGACGGTGTCGGTCACGCGGTGGGCGAGGACGACGGCGGATTCGCGACGGACGATTTTGTGCAGGGCGACGAGCTGCTCGGGCCGGACCAGTGGGCGGGCGCAGTCGTGGATGAACACGTGGGCGATGTCGCCGGGCAGGTTGTCGAGCGCGGCCATGACGGAGTCCTGGCGTTCGCGGCCGCCCTGCACGAGCAGCGACGGGGTGGGGGCGTAGGCGGAGAGCTCCATCATCTGCCGCTGGTCACGGTAGACGACGATGTAGAAATCGGCGATGCCGCTGGCGATGAAGGCGGCGGCGGAATGGGCGAACACGGGACGGCCGGCGAGCGGGGCGAGGACCTTATCGCCGACGGCGCCCTGCATGCGCCGGCCGCTGCCGGCGGCGAGGAGTATGGCGGCGGTGCGAGACATGGGATTTGGGATTGGGGATAGCGGATACCGGAAACCGGAAAGTTTTATGGGCGAGGATATTCTGTGGCTGGGGAAACTCTCCGGTATCCGGTATCCTCAATCCGGTATTACTTCAGTTCGGCGAGGATCGCCCTTGCGGCGGCGACCGGGTCGGGGGCCTTGAAGATCGGGCGGCCGACGACGATGTGGCTGGCGCCGGCGCGGGCGGCCTCGCCGGGGGTCATGACGCGGGTCTGGTCGTCGGCCTTGGCGTCGCGGGGGCGGATGCCCGGGGTGACGAGGGCGACGTCGGCCGGGAGGACGGCGCGGAGCGGGGCGAGCTCGAGCGGGGAGCAGACGAGACCGCGCAGGCCGGAATCCACGGCGAGGCGGCCGAGGCGCACGACCTGGTCGGCCGGCTGGCCGGGCACGCCGATTTCGTTGAGGCCGGCGGCGCTCATCGAAGTGAGCACGGTGACGCCGAGCAGGAGGACCTGCGGGGCGTGCTGCTGCTGGGCCTTGACGGCCCACTGCATCATCTCGCGGCCGCCGCCCGTGTGCAGCGTGAGCATGCGGATGGGGAGGCGGGAGACGGACTCGACGGCCTTGGCGACGGTGTTGGGGATGTCGTGGAGCTTGAGGTCGAGAAAGACATTGAACCCGAGGTCGGCGATCTCGCGCACGCAATCGGGCCCGCAGGCCGTGTACATCTCCAGCCCGACCTTCACCCAGCGGACGGTGCCCTGCAGCTGGCGGAGGGCGGGTGTGACTTCACGGGGCGACTGGGCGTCGAGCACGAGGATGAGTTCGCAGGGCATGTCGGGGGTGACGAGTAATGGAGACATTCGCCGGGAAATCCAAAGGCAAAATACGGGGGAAACCGCGATCAACCGATTTCCCGTTTGGCCCGGAAAACAGACTGGCCGCGCGTCGCCGTGGGCGTTGTGATGAGAGTCGTTCCCGTCGTGAGCACCGTCACTGTATTTTCCCCGGCCAAGCTCAACCTCTACCTCGCGGTCACGGGGCGGCGGGCGGATGGGTTTCATGATCTCGTGTCGGTGGCGGCGCCGCTGGCCTGGGGCGACGAACTCACGGCGCGCACCCTCGGCCCCGGCCTCGGCAGCCGCGGGGTGCTGGTCTGTGACGATCCGGCGGTGCCGGTGGACGAGTCCAACCTCGTGCTGCGCGCGGCGGAGCTCTTTGCGACGGTGACGGCGTGGACGGAGCGCGTGCATTTCACGCTGAAGAAGCGCATTCCGATGGGCGCGGGCCTCGGCGGCGGCAGCAGCAATGCGGTCGCGGCTCTGCGCGCGCTGAACCGGCTGGCCGGCGAGCCGCTCGATGCGCCGTCGCTGGCGATTTTGGCGTCGCGACTTGGCTCAGACTGCGCGCTGTTCCTCGCGGATGCGCCGGTGGTCATGCGCGGCCGGGGCGAGCGCGTCGAGGCGCTCGGCACCGCGGCTCGGGCCCGGCTGACGGGCCGGCGCGTGCTTGTGTTCAAACCCGGCTTCAGCATCGCCACGGCCTGGGCCTACAGGCAGATCGCGGCGCGACCGTCCGCCTACGTCCCGGCGGCCGCGGCCGAGGCGCGGGTGGCGGCTTGGTGCGCCGACGCTGCGGCGCCGGCCGAGGCGCTGCTCGCGAACAATCTCGAGACCGTGGCCTTCGCCAAGCACCTTGCCCTGCCAACCCTGCTCGGCCATCTCCGGGCGCAGGGCGTGACGCCGCGGATGAGCGGCAGCGGCAGCGCCTGCTTTGCGCTCCTGCCCGCCGGCCACGACGCGGCGCCGCTCACGGCGGCCGTGCGCGCGGCCTGGGGTGCGGCGGCCTTCGTCCAGGAAACGACCTTGGCGTAAATCCGCATTGACCCGCGCGAGGCCCGGCGCGTTATCGTCAAGGGCCGGCCGTGACCCAGCGGACGGTCCTGATGCCGCCGGAATCCAGCACCAAGCAGGAAGTGATCGTGCAAGGTATCCCCGCCTCGCAGGGCATTGCCTATGGGCAGGTTTTCGTCTACATCCAGAGCAACGTCGAGGTGCCCAGCTACGAGGTCGACCCGCAGAAGCGCCTCGAGGAGATCGCCCGCTTCGAGCGCGCCCTGGTCATCACCCGGCAGCAGATCACGAAGATCAAGAACGAGGTCGAGAAGAACATCGGCCCCGAGGAGGCGCTGATCTTCGACGCGCACCTCATGGTGCTCGAGGACCAGGCGCTGATCGGCGAGACCATCCGCGAGTTCGAGACCACCAGCCGCAACATCGAGACCTGCTTCAACAAGGTCTCCCTGCGGTACATCCAGGCCTTTTCCGAGATCGACGACGAGTACCTGCGCGAGCGCGCCGGCGACCTGCGCGACGTCGCCCAGCGCGTGCTCCAGAACCTGCTCGGCCAGGCCGAGAACAGCCTGAGCCGCCTCGCCGACCGGCGCGTCGTCGTCGCCAACGACATCTCGCCGTCCGACTCCGCCAGCATCGACCGCAGCGCGGCCCTCGCGATCGTCACCGACTCCGGCAGCAAGACCAGCCACGCCGTCATCGTGGCGCGCTCGATGAAGGTGCCCGCCGTCGTCGGCGTGCGCGACCTCTCGGCCCGCGTCCAGCCGGGCGACTGGGTGATCGTCGACGGCTACGACGGCCTCGTCATCCTCAACCCCTCCGAGGGCACGCTTTTCCGGTACGGGAAGATCCGCGAGCAGCGCCAGAGCGTCGAGACCCGCCTTCTCGAGGCCAATCGCCAGCCCGCCGTCACGCTCGACGGCGTTAAGGTCACGCTGATGGCCAACATCGAGAAGGTGGACGAGGTCCAGCTCGTGAAGGACTACAACGCCGCGGGCGTCGGCCTGTTCCGCACGGAGTACCTTTACCTCAACAGCTCGCGGATCCCCTCCGAGGCCGAGCAGGCCGTGGCCTACCGCACCGTCGCCGAGTCGCTCGCGCCGCTGCCGGTGATCATCCGCACGCTCGATCTCGGTGGCGACAAGCCCATGGCCGGCAACCCGGGCCTCTTCCCCAAGGAGAGCAATCCGTTCATGGGCTTCCGGGCGATCCGCTTCTGCCTCGAGCACACCGACATCTTCAAGGACCAGCTCCGCGCGATCCTGGCCGCCAGTGCCCACGGCAAGGTGCTGATCATGTACCCGATGATCAGCGGCGCCGAGGAGCTCGCCCGCGCCAACGCGGTGCTCGACGAATGCAAGGCCGAGCTGAAGGCCAAGGGCACGCCGTTCGACCCGCAGCTCGAGGTCGGCACCATGATCGAGATCCCGAGCGCCGCGGCCACGGCCGACCTGCTGGCCAAGCAGTGCCATTTCTTCAGCATCGGCACCAACGACCTCATCCAGTACCTGCTCGCGATCGACCGCGTGAACGACCGCATCGCGCACCTGTACGAGCCCACGCACCCGGCGGTGCTGCGGACGCTGAAGCAGGTCGTCGACGAGGCCCACCGGCAGAAGATCGAGGTCAGCGTCTGCGGCGAGATGGCCGGTGATCCGGTCCTCGTGCCGCTGCTGCTCGGCCTCGGGGTGGATTCCCTGAGCATGACCCCGCCGCTGATCCCGGGGGTCCGTTTTCTCGTTCGGGCGATGACGATGAAGGACGCCCGCGCCTTCGCCAAGGAGGCGCTCGGCCTGGCCTCGCCCAAGGACATCTACGCCCGCTGCCTGGCCTTCTACAACGAGCGCGCGAAGCTGGAGTGAGGCCGGCGCCGGACTCGCCGGAACGCTAGACGCTCAGTCGCCGTCATCAGCGCCAGCGGCGCGCCCAATTACAGCCTGGGGCAACGCCCCAGGAAAAATTACGATGCAACATCGAGGGCTGAAGGCCCGCCCCATGGATCGGGCTTTCAGCCCTCAAGCCTAAAACTGACGATCAAACCTAGGGCGATGCCCTAGGCTGTTATCGGGCGGACCGTTGGTCCTCCAACCCCGCTGCGTCCTGCCGTTTCCACACGAGCGGCACGAGGCGGTCGTAGTCCCAGCAGAGCAGGAACACGGATCCGAGCAGCATCAGGCCGGTGATGTACGGCGTGCCCTGGAAATGCATCGAGACCGTGATGAGGAAGATATTCACGATGATCGGGAAATAAAGCAGCGCGCCCAGAGTGGTCGTGCGCGGGATGAGGATCAGCAGCGCGGCGAGCAGCTGCACGGCGCCGAGGAACCGCCAGTAGAATCCCGTCTGGTAGAGGGCTTCGAAAAAGAAACCGACCGGCGTGTCGGTCCCAAGGTTGGTGAACCGGTTTCCGACCAGCTTCGTCCAGCCGGACGGCGTGAAGCCGAGGGCGAGGAGCACGCGGGTGACGACGGCCAGCCGGCCCAGCCAGATATTGCGCCGCGCGGCGGCATGGAGACGATCGAGGGCAGACATCGGTGGGAGGGGGTTGAGCGCAGGCAAGCACGCCCCGGTCGGCGCGAAAAGCGCAATTTCGCCGCACCGTTCCCCAAGTTCGGCGTTGAGCGGTCGACCGCGGGGTTCATGCTGGTCCGACCTTGAAGCCCGCGTTACCGGTCATCGCCTATTTCTTCACGACCTTTCCGAAGTCCACCGAGACGTTTCTCCAGCGCGAGGTGATCGCCATGAAGGCCCACGGCGTCCGCCTGCGGCTCTACTCGCTCTGGGGCGGCGGCGGGACCTACCGCGGGTTGCCGGTCACGAGGTTCCCGAAGTGGAAGCTGCTGACGCTGCTCTGGATGATCCCCTACGAAGCCTGGCGCCGGCCCGAGGTGCTGAAGCAGCTCCTGCACGGCCTCGCGACGCGGCGTCCGCCGTCCTGGCTCAATTTCTGGGAGAACATGCTCGGGGCCGGCTTCGCGTGCCTGTACGCGGGCCACTTCCGCCGCGACCCGCCGACCCTCATCCACGCCGCGTGGGGCGGAGCGCCCGCGACGGCGGCCTGGCTGCTCTGGCGGCTCGACGGGCACAAGTTCAGCGCCGCGGCTCACGCCTACGACATCTACGAGCACGGCGGCGACTGGTGGCTCAAGGACAAGCTCGAGCACGCGGCCTTCATCCACACGTCCACCCAGATGGGGCAGCTGGCCCTGATCGAGCGCGGTCTCGATTCCGAGCACATCTTCTGCATCCGCCGCGGCCTCGACCGCATGCCGGTGATGAAAAACCTCCGCGCCTCCCGCGAGCCCCTGCGCCTGTTGTGCGTCGCGCGCCTCGTCGAGAAAAAGGGCCTGCAGCACCAGCTGCGCATCTACGCGGCGCTGCAGGCGACCGGCCTGCCGTTCGAGGCGCGCATCGTCGGCGACGGGCCGCTGCGGCCGGAGCTGGAGCGGCTGGCCGGCTCGCTCGGCGTGGCCGCGAGCGTCACCTTCGTCGGCCACATCCCGCACTACGAGGTCTGGAACCAGCTCAACTGGGCCGACGTGCTCCTGCATACCGGCATCATCGCCGTGAGCGGCGATCGCGACGGCCTCCCCAATGTCATTCCGGAAGCGATGTCCATCGGCACCTTGGTCGTGACCTCCCCGGCGGCGGCCACGACCGAGGCCGTGACCGACATGGTTTCGGGCCTGGTGGCGCCCGTGACTTCGACCGGCGCCTGGGTCGAGGCCCTGCGCCGGCTCGCGCGCGACGACGTCCTGGCCGAGGCGCTGCGGTGCGCGGCGCGCCAGTGGGTGGAGGAGAATTTCGACGCGCACAAGAACGCCGCGCGGCTGATCGCACAATTCGACCGGGTCATCGGAGGCGGCATCACATGATCTGCTTCGACGTCACCAAGGCGGGCCGGAGCGGCCATCGCTCGGGGCTGCAGCGCGTGAGTGCGCGGCTCGGGGGCGAACTGGGCGCGGCGGTCACGCCGGTGGGCTGGACCAACGCGGGCTGGGTCGAGGCCGCGACGGGGCGGGCGGTGGCGCCCGGGCCGGCCGACTGGGTGCTGACGGCGGAGCTGTTTTCCGAGGAGGAACGCCCGGGCTTCACGGCCTGGCTCGCGGGGCGGTCGTGCCGGCGGGCGGCGATCTTCCACGACGCGATCCCGCTGCAGTGGCCGCAGATCACCTGGCCGCAGAGCGTCGCCCGGCATCCGACCTATCTGAAGCTCCTCGCGGGCTTCGACCGTGTGTGGGCGGTGTCGGCCGCGAGCCGCGCCGACCTGCTCGGCTACTGGCGCTGGCTCGGGCTGGAGACGGTGCCGCCGGTGGCGACGCTGGCGCTCGGGGCGGATTTTGACGGGATGACGCGGGCGGGGCCGGCGGGGCCGCGCGGGCCGGTGCTGCTGGGCGTGGGGATCCTCGAGCCGCGCAAGCACCAGGAATTTCTGCTGGAGGTCTGCGATGCCCTCTGGACCGAGGGCCTGGCATTCACGCTGCACCTCGTGGGGCGGGTGAACCCGCATTTTGGCCGGCCTGTCGCCGACCGGATTCGCCGGCTGCAGCGGGCGGGGCGGGCGGTGCAGCATCATCCCACGGCGGATGACGCCGCGCTGAACGCGCTCTACGCCGTCGCGCGGGCGACGGTCTTCCCCACGCGGGCCGAAGGCTGCGGACTGCCGCTGCTGGAATCGCTCTGGCGCGGGGTGCCGTGCCTTTGCAGCGACCTGCCGGTCCTGCGGGAGAACGCGGATGGTGGTGGCTGCGTGCCCGTGCCGGTCGGCGACGCGACCGCCTGGCGCGCGGCCCTGCGGCGCGCGCTGACCGATGACGCGTGGATCGCAGGTCTGGCCGAGGCAGCCGCGACGAGAAAGTTGCCGACCTGGCGCGAGACCGCGGCGCAGGTGGCGGCGGAATTGGGTCGGTGATCGTTGCAGCAGGGGTCAGCGACCCCGGCTACAGCGTGGAGGCGACTCAGCCGGTCTTCTTCACCGCGTAGGCCATGGCCTCGGCGATGTGGTCGAGCTGCTCGTCGGTGTGGAGCGCGGAGATCGCGGTGCGGATCAGGTCCTTGCCGGCCGGGACGGCGGGGGCGATGGACATGACGGTGAACACGCCCTTCTCGAGGAGGGCGCGCCAGAAGGGATAAACGCGTTCCTTCGAGCCGAGGACGATCGGCACGGCGGGCGTCTCGCTGTCCCATGTGTCGAGGCCGAGGCCCTTGAGCATGGCGCGGTATTTCTTGGTATTCCGCCAGAGGCGCTCGTGGTGCTCGGGCTCGGTCTGCATGATCTCGAGGGCGGCGGTGGCCACGGCCGTCTGGCTCGGGCTGAGCGCGGCGCTGAAGATCGTCTGCTTGGAATTGGTGCGCAGGTACTCGATCACCTCGCGCGTGGCGGCGACGAAGCCGCCGGTGCTGGCGAGGGACTTCGAGAGGCTGCCGCAGATGACGTCGACCTTCTCGTTGAGGCCGAAGTGGTCCACGGTGCCTCGGCCCTGGCGGCCGAGGACGCCGAAGCCGTGGGCGTCGTCAAGCACGGTGAAGCAGCCGTAGTCGTCCGCGATCTGCGAGATCTCGGGCAGGCGGCAGATGTGGCCCTCCATCGAGTACACGCCCTCGACCACGAGGTGCTTGGGGGCGTCGGGATTGGCGGCGCCGGCCACCTCGCGGAGATCATCGGGGCTGTTGTGCGAGAACCGCTCGACCGTGGCCATCGAGAGGCGGATGCCGTCCCAGAGGCAGGAGTGCAGGTTCTTGTCGGCGAAGATCACGTCGCCCTTCTGCGCGAAGGAGGCGATGCCCGACATGCAGGACAGGTAGCCGGCGGCGTGCACGTGGCAGGCTTCGCGGCCGAGGAAGGCGGCGAGGCGGTTTTCCAGCTCGACGTGGTAGGCGCGGGAGCCGTTGGACGTGCGGGCGCCCGTGGGGCTGGTGCCCCATTGGAGCAGGGCGGCGCGGCCGGCCTCGATCACCTTGGGGTGGAAGGACAGGCCCAGGTAGTCGTTGCTCGACAGCATGATCATGTCGCGCCCGTCGAGCCGGATGCTGGTCCCCTGCTGCGCCTCCATGGCGTGGTAATAGGGGGCGTATTTCAACCGCATCTTGGTCGCATAGTCGTCGCGACAACGGTTGAGCACCGCCTTTTTGTGCTTGGAGAAGAAGGAAAGCGCCATGGGGACGGTTCAACTGTGGGGCCGGGTCGGCCGCTGGCAAACCGAAAGGCGGGGACCTCACACGGAGGCACGGGGTGCGCTGAGGTCTTTAGCCACGGATTACGCGGATTTCACGGATTGCGCGCATGTGAGGTGGTTGGATTGCCACAAGAGGCGCAAGAGGCACAGAAAATACCCGGATCCTTTTGCGCCTCTTGTGCCTTCTGTGGCTATCCCTCACCGCCACATCCGCCTAATCCGTGAAATCCGTGCTTAAGAATTTGCGCCCCGGGGCAGGGTTCGCATCCAGGCCTTCAGCTCCCCGGAGTATTGCGGCCAGGTGCGGAAGGTGCGGGCGCCGGCGGCGGTCGTGAGGGTTGCGAGTTCGGCGGGCCCCGTCAGGAGGCGGTCGAGCGCGGCGGCCAGGACAGCGGGGTCGTCCACGTGGTCGAGCGTAAGGCAGCCGCCGTCGCGCGCTGATTCGCCGAGCGCACCGCGGCCGGAGCAGATGCAGGGCTTGCCGCGCGCGAGGCTTTCCAGCACCGGCAGGCCGAAGCCCTCGGCAAGCGACGGATAGACGGTGAAGGTGCAGCCGGCATAGGCCCGTTCCAGGGCGGCGTCGTCCACGGGTCCGAGGTATTCGAGCGGCCGCCCCGCTGCCTGCAGCGCCTGCAGCCGTGCCTGCGCCGCCCGCCCGGTCTGCGGGTGCGTCAGCCCGACGACCTGCAGGCGGAACTTCCGGCCCTGCGCCCACAACTGCTCGGCGGCGGCGAACAGGGTGACGTGATTCTTGCGGCCCTCGAGACTGCCCACGCAGAGCACCACCGCCTCGGCGGAGGCGCGCGCC
This sequence comes from uncultured Opitutaceae bacterium, assembly GCA_964355715.1. Lineage (GTDB taxonomy): Bacteria > Verrucomicrobiota > Verrucomicrobiia > Opitutales > Opitutaceae > UBA2377. The sequence goes on from CAYHEW010000021.1 coordinate 26,323, forward strand.
GCGGCCGGCGTGGCGGGCACCGGCTCGAGGGCGAGCGGCAGGGCGATGACGGGCGGGTGATCCTTGCGACCGAGCCAGCGCCAGTAGTCCAGCAGGGTGTCCCGCGAGTCGGCGGAGACGGCGGCGATGCCGTCGAAGGCCAGCAGCTCCTGCAGGTACGCCGGAAAGCGCGTGACCGTGCCGGCGGGGGAAAGCTCGGGAAACCGGAGTGCGAGGGCGTCGTGGAAGAGCGCAACCTTCGGACCCGCGACCGCGGCGAACAGCGCCGGCAGCGCCGCGCCCACGGCGGGAGAAAAGAGTTCGGGCACGATCGCGCCCGCCGCGGTGGGCAGGGCCGGGGCCGCGGATCCCGCCAGGCGCTGCCAGCGGCCGCGCAGGCGGGCGGTCCAGGGCCAGGAAGCGCCGCGGCGCGCGGATGGCGCCTCGGCCGCCAGACACGCGTGCTCGGCGGAGTCGAGCGGCCGCCAGCGGGCGGCATACGGATCCCAGGTCACCGCCGCGGCCTCGGCCTCCAGCGCCGTGTGCAGGTTCCGGCACACCCGCTGGATGCCAGTGCGCGCCTGTGTGTGGCTGGTGTGGGAGAGGTCGAGGAGGAACATGGTCAGCGGGACGCCTCGGGCCGGAGCTCATGGACCTGCACGCCCCACCAGACGGGGATGTCGGCCAGGCGCTGGGACGGGAAGCGATCGAGCATGCGGCGGATGACATCCTGGTCGCGATGCCAGGGTTCGACCATGAGAAAAACCCGCCGCCCGCGCCAGTGCGCCTCGGCCACGAGGTCGGGGGAGGTGGGGAAGGTCGAGAGGAAGGGTTGCAGGTCCGAATACAGCCGCAGCGCGCCGCCGAACTCGATGCTGCCGACGTAACTGCCCGGCGGGGCGACGAGCCCGATGCGGTGAACCGCCTCGAGATATTCGACGCCTTTCAGGCGGACCCAGACGTCGCCCTCGCGGCGGGTGAGCTTGAGGTAGGAGAGCGGGGTCATGGCCAGCGCTCCGAGGAGGACCGCGCCCGCGACGGGGCGCCACGCCGGATTGGGCAGGAGGCGCTGCACCGCGTCGCGGAGCCGGGCCAGCCCGAGCGCGGCGAGGATAAAGACGGCACCGTAGGCGGGCAGGAGGAAACGGGTCCACCACCAGCGGTCGCCGCCGGCCCACCAGAACGCGTAGAAGACCAGAAACGGCACGAACCACGCCACGCAGATCCAGCGATCGCGGTGCCGCACCGTGAGGCCCAGGGCGGCGAGGGCGATCAGGGGCCAGCCGCACTGGCGCAGGGTCTCGCGCAGGTAGAACATGAGGTGGGCCTGGAACACCTCGGGCTGGAGCTCGTTGCCCATGCCGGTGTAGCCGGTGCGCCAGGGTGCGCCGTACACGAGGTGGTTGTAGAGGGCGAACAGGACGCAGGGCACGGCCAGCCAGAGGCCGTAGCGCACCAGGCGGCGCTCCCGCCACAGCGGCCAGGCCAGGGCGAGGAGGAAGAGGACATTGGTCGGGCGCACGCCGAAGCTGAAGCCCAGCGCCAGCGCCGAAAGCGCCACGCGGTCCCGCCGGTACAGCCACCAGGCGGCGAGGACGCCGGTCGCCGCGGTGAGGTCGCTCATCAGGTAGGTGCTGCCGTAGGCGACGATCGGAAAAAAGGCCCAGAGCAGCGCGAAGACGGCGCCCGTCCACGGATCCGTCAGGTCCCGCACGATGCCATACAGGAGCAGGATGCTCGCCACGCCGATCAGCGCCGGCACGAGCAGCGGCCCGACGAAAAACCCGCCCAGGGCCAGGAGGAGTGGGAACCCCGGCGGGTATTGCGGCACGGCCTGGTCGCCCAGCGCCACGTAGCCCATCGGCACCGCGATCGGAAAATCTGCGACCGGGAGGTCCACGGGCAGGGCGATGCGACCCTGCTGCAGCAGGAGGCCCTGCTGGTAGTAGCCATACCAGTCGGTGGCGCCGACGAACCGCTGCCGGAACGTCGCGTAGGCGACGAAGGCCACGACCAGCACCGCGAACAGGAAGAGGTGCGCCGGGTGGCAACGTTGCAGATACGTGCGCATGCCGGAGCGGGAGGGGTCAGGGCAGCTTCCGGTCAACCGCCTCGAAGAAGCCCCAGCCGGTGAAGTCGAAGGCGATCTCGGTCCAGACCATCACCACCGCGTCGAAGTCGCGCAGGTAGGTTTCCCATTCGATCTTCCGCAGGTCGCGGTCGAGCTTCCGCGGGCCCGGGATCGCGTAGGCGTTCTGGAAATAGTAGAGCGACTCGCTCGGCCGCATGGCGTTGGCCGGGTAGAGCAGGTCGATGAGCGCCCAGCCGAAACTGTCGTGCACCCAGAGGATGCGGGGCAGTTTTTCCGGCGGCACGATCGTCTGCGGGACCAGGCGCGGGTAGGGCGACGGGTGGCTGTAGGGTTCGTCCACGAGCAGGTTCATCAGCGCGAGGAGATCCTCGTCGGTGCCGAGCGGATTGCGACTGCGGAGCGAGCGCAGGCGGAACTCGGGCAGCGGCTGGCGCATGGCGGGGTTCAGGCGCTCCCGCAGGTCATTGAGCACGTGGTAGGCGGAGTAGTAGCTCCAGTGCGTGCCGGACCGCGTGAAGAGATGGTCGGGCATCGAGCGTTTCCACTCCGCGAAGCGGGCGGGGCCGTCGTAGAGGTTGATGCCGTACTCCTCGAACAGCGGGCGGCCGAGCTCGAAATTGGTGGTGACCTGCGTGTGGTCGCGCCCGCCCCAGTAGACCGTGGGCACCTTCTCGGGGTAGACCTCGACCTTGCTGGGTGCGACGACCAGCAGGAACGGCACGCCGCGGGCGGCGAGCTTGTCCTGCACGCGGCGCATGAGCTCGAGGGACCGGCGCATCTCGGCCTCCCGCATGTGGCCCGGCTTCACGGCGTAGGTGATGTAGTGATGCTCGTAGAGCCAGTCGTCCGGCCCGGCGACCACGTGCGTGCCCACGGGGCGGCGCTGGGTCTCGCCGAAGAGGGAGTAGTTGACCTGGTTGTCGAGGCGCACCCACAGGTTGTAGAAGCCGATGCGGGCGCTGAGGTTGTCCTCGACGGCGCGGAACGAGGCGCCGCTCTTGAGCGAATCCCAGTCCCACTCGGGCGCCGCCAGCGGATTGGCAAAGCCGCGGAGGACGGCCCCGGGCGGGAGGAATGGCCAGTAGGTCTGCAGGCCCACCATGCCCAGGAAGTAGGCGAAGAGGAAGACGAGCAGGAACTTGAAGTTGAGTCGCATGCGGCCCGGGTCTCAGAAGCGGAAATAGATGAACGGATTGTAGCTCTGGTTGGCCAGCGCAGCACTGGCGAAGAGCAGGAACAGCGTGCCGAAGACCACGCGGAGGACGGCCTGGGCCGTAGTGGGCGGCAGGGCCTCGTCCCAGCCGCGGCGGCGCCACCAGCGCTCGGGCATGAAACTGAAGAAGGCGGCGAGGCCGAGGACGGCCCAGGTGCGGTGGTTGATCAGGTCGGGCCAGAGCAGTTCCAGGTCGCGGGTCACGTCGCCCCAGCTTGACCACGCGAACAGGCGGCCAAAGAACGTGAGCGCGTCGCCAAGCGTCGCGGCGCGGAACATCACCCAGCCGGCGAGCACGAGGCCGAAGGTCAGCAGCGTGGCCGGCACCGCCGGGAGACGGGCGAGGCGTTTCAGGCCGAGCATGCGCTCCAGCGAGAGCAGGGAGCCGTGGTAGGCGCCCCAGCTGACGAAGCTCCAGCTCGCGCCGTGCCAGAAGCCCGACACGAGGAACACGAACCAGAGGTTGAATCCGGTGCGGAAGCTGCCGCCCCGGTTGCCGCCGAGCGGGATGTAGAGGTAGTCCCGCATGAAGTTCGACAGCGAGATGTGCCAGCGGCGCCAGAACTCAGTGATCGAGCGCGAGGTGTACGGCCGTTCGAAGTTCTCGATGAACTCGAAACCGAACATGCGGCCCAGGCCGATGGCCATGTCGGAATATCCCGCGAAGTCGAAATAGATCTGGAACGCGTAGCACAGGATGCCGACCCACGCGTACGGCATGGGCAGCGTGTCGAGGTTCTGGCTGAAGACCGTGTCGGCCACCGCCCCGAGCGGGTTGGCGATGAGGACCTTGCGGGCGAGGCCGAGGAGGAAGCGCCAGGTGCCGGCGAGGAATTTGTCGAGGTTGTGGTCGCGGGCGACGATCTGCGCGGCCACGTCGTGGTAGCGGATGATCGGGCCGGCGATGAGCTGGGGGAAGAGCGCGACGAACAGCAGGTAATCGACGATGCTCCGCGCCGGCGGGCTCGTCCCGCGGTAGACGTCCACGAGGTAGCTGATCTTCTGGAACGTGAAGAACGAGATGCCGAGCGGCAGCACGACGTGGGTCCACACGATGCCGCCCTGCTGGAGCCAGCCGAGGACGCCATTCAGCTGCTCGACGAAGAAATTGCTGTACTTGAAATAGAGGAGCAGGCCGAGGTAGCCGGCGAGGCCGAGGGTCAGCACCGCGCGGCGCGCGTTGACCGCCGTGAGGGGCAGCCGCGCGATCCACAGGCTGATGGAGTACCCGTAGAGCGAGATGCCGACCAGCAGGCCGACGAACATCGGCTCGCCCCAGCCGTAGAAGACCAGGCTCCCCGCCAGCGCCACGACGTTCCGATACCGCTGCGGCACCAGGTAGTAGAGACCTAGGAGGGCCGGGAGGAACGTGTAGAGAAAGAGAAGGGAACTAAAGACCATGGACTGGGCGGCCCGGAACGGACCGCGGCGGACGGAAAAGGCAGACTCTCAGGACAAAACAAGGGGCCAAAGTTTCGAAATATACCGGTCCCGGCGAGGAAAATTTCGCCCGCCGGGCGAGCCTCAGAAGCAGGCGATGCCTTCGAGGCGCCGGCGGTAGCGGGCGCCGACGACGCCGGGGGAAAAGCGGGCGACGATCGTCGCGTGGGCGGCGGCGCCGAGGCGGGCGCAGAGGCCGGCGTCGGCCTGCAGGCGGCGCATCCAGTCGGCGGCGTGGTCGGGATCGGCCTCGGCCCACATCTGGCCCTTGCCGTACGGGCCGTGGTTCCGCTCCAGCGGCGCCAGCCGGTAGCGTACCGGGCAGCCGTTGGTCGCGTCCAGGAACTCGGCCGGGGCCGACCAGTCGGTGCTGATGACCGGCTTGCCGAGCAGCATGCACTCGGCGATGGCGAGACCGAAACCCTCCGAACGGTGCAGTGAGACATAGCAGTCGCAGGCGCCCTGCAGCCGGTAGACGTCCTCGCGGCTCAGCGTCTCGGTGATGATGACCGTGCCGGGCAGGTCGGCGACGTCGGCCTGCAGGTGCGCGAGGTCGGCCTCGTTGCCGGCCACGTTGTGCACCTTGATGACGAGCGCGGCGCCCCGGCCGGCGAGGCCGGAGCGGCGGAAGGCCTCGATGGCCGCCTGGGGATTTTTGCGCGCGGTGTAGGAGTTGAGGTCGTAAAGGACGAGGAAGAGGAAGGTGTCGGCCGGCAGCCCGAAGTGCGCGCGACCGTCGGCCGGCGGCGGCGCGAAGCCGATGGCGTGCGGCATCGTGATCACCGGGAGCGGGACCTTGAGCGAGATGGCCTCGCGCACGAAATCGCTCGGGCACCAGATCTCGTCGAAATACGCGCACGCCGGCACCCACGAATCGGGAAACTCGGCGAGCTCCCACGCCCAGTAGGCGATGTTGTACTTGCCGGGGCGGAAGGTCGGATGGTGGTGGTCGAGGTCGCGCGAGGCCGGGGGGTCGAGGTGGACGACGTTGACGCGGTGGGGGTTGGCCTCCTGCAGGCGCGCGGCAAAGGTCTGGTCGCCGAGCGGGTTCTTGCAGTGCAGCTTCAGCGGGACGAGCGCGGTCGGGAGGCCGGCGGCGTCGGCGGCGCGGACCATGCAGCGGGCGGATTCGCCGACGCCAAGCTCGGCGGTGAGGAAGCCGGCGACGTTGAGGCCGAGGCGGGCGTGGTGCCGGGCGAATTCGGCGGAGTAGGGAGCGTTGCGGTTGCCGAAGTCGAAGATGACCTCGCCCTCTGTCGTCTCGAGGCGCGTGAAACGCAGCTGGCGGTTCTTGTTTTGCGCGCGGAACCGCTGCCAGAGCCCGAGGCCGGTCAGGCGGCCCAGCCAGGCGAGGACGTTGGTGAAGGTTACGCCCTGGAGGCGGAGTTCGATCAGCGTGGTGTCGTCGGACGGCTTGGCGGCGACGGCAAAGGTCAGCTCGAACGGGCCCGGCGCCGGGGCGGACACGGTCCCCACCGTCCGGCCGTCGAGGAGGCAGGCGAGGCCGGGCAGGGCGGTCTCGAGGCCGCGGGCCTGCGGGTGCGGCCGGTATTCGCCGTGGAGCACGAGTTGCAGTTCGCGGTCGAGCGGCGGCAGGCGGATGAGGCCGGTCTCGCGCACCCAGACGGAGTCCGGGGCGAACTCGTCGAAGAACAGGCCCTCCAGGGCGTTGAAACGGGAGCGGAATGCTCCGCCGGGTTTGGCTTGGGCCGCAGGTGGCATGCGTGGGACAGGCGACGAGCGAAAGCCGCCCGCTGGCATTTGGCAAAGAATTACCGGCGGCCGGACGGCGAGGGTTGGTCAGCGCCGCGGGGCGTCGGCCGGGCGGAGTTCGAGATCCTCGATCCGGAAGCCGAGTTTGCGCGTGTCGCCGCGGGGCGGGTAGGCCGGTTCGTTGCGGATCATCCACTGGATCCGGTTGCTGCCCGGGGCGAGGCTCAGCGGCAGCTCGACGTTCCGGACCTCGCCCTTGGCGAGGGTGAGGCGCAGGAGAATCCGGTCCGCCTGGCGCAGCTCGAGCACATTGTCGTAGAGCACGGCGGCCTTGAATCGGAGCACGGCCTGCGGCTGGCTCGAGGGCCACCAGATCCCGATCTCGGCCCGCTTTGCGGCCCAGCGCCAGCGTCGTGCGCCGTCCTGCTCGAGGGGGTACCAGCCGTTGACCGCCAGCAGCGACGCCGCCCGGCTGCTGGGCGCGGGATCGGCCCAGGCGTGATTGATGCGGAGGTCGTCCAGGTCGGGCCGCGTCGGCGGCGCGGCGGGGCGCAGGCGGACGACGCGGAACGGCGTGCCCGGCTGGCGGTCGATTTCCGTGCGGCCCAGCGCCAGCAACTCGCGCACGATCCGGTTGCCGCCGTCGCTGTAGGCCCTGACGTTGACCCACACCGCGGAAAAGCCGCTGGCCTCGAGCGCTGCGACCATCTCGGCGGCCGGCAGGCGGGAGACGAACTGCTGCCAGCCGAATTCGCGGCTGTGGGCAAGCGGACCGTAGGAGAAGCGCAGGGAGGAATCCGCGAGGAAGGGCTGGAAATGCTCGTAGTCCAACATGCGGTTCATCGGCCCCGCCTCGGGGAACTGGCGGACCGGGAGCTGGAAGACCATCGCCCCGGGCCCGAGGTCGGCTTCGAGCCGGCCGGTCAGGGATTGCAGGCCGCTCCACAGCGGGGCGAGATTGCGCCGTAAGCGCTCGGTGCCGAGTTCGGGCGCCTGTTCCCACCAGCCGAAAACAGCCAGCGCCAGCGCGGCCGCCAGCGTGATCCGGCGCGAGGCCGGCTGAAGGCGCCGCTGCAGCCAGCCGACCACGAAGAAGAGCACCCAGATGTTGACGAAGATGCTGATGCGCTGGCTCGCGCGGAAGATGTCGAGGCCGGCGAAGGCCAGCAAGGAGTTGATCCCGCCAGCCGTGGCAAAGGCCATGACCAGCAACAGGCCGAGGGCGGCATCAGGCAGCGCCCGGCCGGACCGGCTGCCCAAGCGGCGCACGGCCAGCGCGACCAGCCCGATCAGCCCGGCGATGCCGACGAAGCCCAGGTAGCCGGCGAAGAACTCGCCCAGCACCTGCGTCTGGTTCACGTAGGCCTGCCCGAGTCGCGCCGCCCAGGGGAACTGGTGATCGACCGGCGGTATGAACCAGTCGATCGGCTTCAGCGCATAGAGCAACGATCCGGCGTAGTTGCGGAGCAGCGGCCGGTTGTCGTCGGCGATGAAATGATGCCAGGCGTACCCGGCGTTGGCGACGAGGAAGACCGCGGCGAGGGTCGCCAGGAAGACCACGAGCGGACGGATCCGCGACCACGGGCTGCGCCGGAGCAACGCAATGCCCAGCGTGGACGCCCCCAGCAGGCCGGTGAAGAAGGCGAGGTACGGATTGCCGATGCCGATCCACATCCCCAGCAGCCCACCGAGCCACTGCCATCCGCGTCCGCCCGCGGCCAGCGGCCCGGTCTTGGCCGCATGGGCGCAGAGCAGCACCAGCGGGGGCAGGGTGAAGGTCTGGCTGAAGCTCAGGGTGACACTCCACCGGACGTTGAAGTTGCAGAATGCGAAGAGGAGGGCGCCAGCCGCCGCCCACTCGGGGCGCCAGCGCAGGTGGCGGGCGCAGTAATAGAACGAAAGGGCGTTCAGGACGTAGATGAACGCGGCGATGAGCTTGACCGCGCCGAACACGCCGGTGAAACGCGCCAGCTGGCCGGCGACGAAGAACACAATGCTGTCCGGCGCCGGGTACTCACCCCAGTCCGCCCGGAACGGCGCGCCCAGCCGCTGGAGCTCGGTGAAGCCGACGAACGGCTGCAGCGGCTGCTCCGAGGCCAGGCGGACGCGCGCGAAGATCTCCAGCGGATCGCCCAGCAGTTCGCGCGGCTGGGTCCAGGCGGACCAGTCCCAGCGCGCGTGCAGCACGGAGAGGAGCAGAAAGACCGTCAGGCCGAGGAGTATGGGGTAGCTACGGCGACAGGCAGCCGGGGAAAGGCTCAGACGCATTTATTTTTGATTTGTTAGCCACCGTTGGCCGTCGGAAGGTGGAAGGCAAAGATGTTTCTCGCTCCGCCAGACCGAATCGAGGTGCGCCGTCCGCCCGGCTGATTTCGATATGGAAATCGTCGAATACCGCAAGATGGCCGCGGTCGAGGACGCGATGTGGTACTACCGCGCCCTGCACCGCGTGGTCGCCACCGCGCTGGGCCGCGCGGCGCTGCCGGCGCGCGCAGCCGTCCTCGACGCGGGCTGCGGCACCGGCGGCCTGCTCCGGCGGCTGCGCGCGGCCCGGCCGGAGTGGGCGCTGGCCGGCCTCGATTTCTCGCCGCTCGCGTGCGAACTCGCGCGCGAGCGCACCGGGCTCACCGTGACCGAGGGCTCGGTGACGATGCTGCCGTTTGCGGCGGGAGCCTTCGACGCCGTCGTCTCCTGCGACGTCGTCTGCCAGGTCGAGGACTCGACGGCCGCGCTGCGGGAGTTTCACCGCGTCGTACGCCCGGGCGGCGTCGCCGTGCTCACCATGCCGGCCTATCGCTGGATGCACTCCTACCACGACCGCGCGGTCGGCAACCTGCGGCGATACTCGCGCGGCGAGACCGCGGAACTGCTGCGCGCGGCCGGCTTTGCGGTCGAGTACGCGACCTACTGGAACACGCTGCTCTTTCCGCTGGCGGTGCTGCAGCGCAAGATCCTGAGCGCGGCTGCCGCCGACAGCGATGTGCGCTTGTATCCGGCGCCTGTGGAAGCAATCTGCGACACGATGAACGTGATCGAACACGCTTGGTTGCGCCGCGGCGGTCGCCTGTCCTGGGGCAACTCCGTGCTGGCCGTCGGTCGACGCCCATGAAACGCGGTCCCGGATATGCGCGGGCGTTCCGCGGCCGGCGGGTGCTGATCACCGGCGGCCTCGGCTTCATCGGCTCCAACCTCGCGCGCACCCTCGTGCGGCTCGGGGCCAAGGTGACGATCCTCGACAGCCTGATCCCCGAGTATGGCGGCAACCCGCGCAACGTCGCCGGGTTCGAGCGCAAGCTGTCCATCCACCACTCCGACGTGCGCGACCGCCACAGCCTGCCGGCCTTCGTCCGCGGGCAGGATTTCCTGTTCAACCTGGCGGGGCAGACGAGCCACATGGACTCGATGACCGACCCGGACACCGACCTCGAGATCAACTGCCGCGCGCAGCTCTCGATCCTCGAGGCCTGCCGGCGGACCAACCCCGGGATCCGCGTCGTGTTCGCCAGCACGCGCCAGATCTACGGCCGGCCCGACTACCTGCCCGTGGATGAGAAGCACCCCCTGCGGCCGGTGGACGTGAACGGCATCAACAAGCTCGCCGGCGAGGAGTATCACCTCCTCTACAGCGAGGTCCATGGCATCCGCAGCACCGTGCTGCGCCTCACGAACACGATCGGACCGCGGATGCGCATCAAGGACGCGCGCCAGACCTTCGTCGGCGTGTGGATCCGGCGCCTGCTCGAGGATCAGCCGTTCGAGGTCTGGGGCGGCGCGCAGCTGCGGGATTTCACTTACGTGGACGACGCGGTCGAGGCCCTGCTGCTCGCGGCGACGAATCCGGCGGCTGAGGGCCAGGTCTTCAACCTGGGCGGCCCGCCGCCGGTCACGTTGCAGCAGCTGGCGCAACTGCTCGTCGAGGAAAACGGCGACGGCCGGTTCGTCGTCAAACGCTTCCCGGCCGCGCGCCGCAAAATCGACATCGGTGATTTCTACGCGGACTACGGCCTGATCGCCGAAAAGCTCGGCTGGCGGCCGCGCACCGACCTGCGCACGGCGCTGCGCCGCACCCTGGCATATTTCCGCAAGGAAGGGGCTCACTATGTCTGAGAAAATCCTGCTGACGGCCGACCCCAAGGCCGGCTTCGATGCGCATGCGGCCGAGATCCGCGCGGCGATCGAGCGCGTGCTGGTAAGCGGCCACTACATCCTCGGTCCCGAAGTCGCCGCCTTCGAGCGCGAGTTCGCGGCCGTCCATGGCGGCGGCGAATGCGTCACGGTGGCCAACGGCACTGATGCGCTGGAGCTCGCGCTGGCCGCGCTCGACGTGGGCGCCGGCGATCGCGTTGCAACGGTGGCGAACACCGTCTCAGCGACGGTCGCGGCCATCGAGCAGCTGGGGGCGCGGCCCGTTTTTGTCGAAATCGACCCGGCGACGATGCTCATGGCGGCGCCTGCGCTGGAGGCGGTGCTGGCCCGCGAGGCCGGCGCCGTGAAGGCGGTCGTGCCGGTCCACCTCTACGGCCAGCCGGCGGACCTGCCCGCCATCATGGCGGTGGCGCGACGGCATGGCGCGAAGGTGCTGGAGGATTGCGCGCAGTCGCACGGCGCAGTGATCGCCGGCCGCCCGGCCGGGACCTGGGGCGATGCGGCGGCGTACAGTTTTTATCCGACGAAGAACCTCGGCGCGCTCGGCGACGGCGGGGCGGTCTTCACCCGCGATCCCGCCGTGGCGGAGCGGGTGCGGCTGCTGCGGCAGTACGGGTGGCGCACGCGCTACGTGAGCGACATCCCCGGGCGCAACAGCCGCCTCGACGAATTGCAGGCGGCCGTGCTGCGCGTGCAGCTGCCGCATCTCGCGGCGGGCAACGCGCGGCGCCGCGAGCTGGCGGCGCGTTACCTGGCGCAGCTGGCATCGACGCCGCTGCGTCTGCCGGCGGTGGCGCCGGGGGCCATCCCGGTGTGGCATCAGTTTGCGGTGCGCACGCCGCGGCGCGATGCGCTCCTGGCCCATCTCGGCGAGCGCGGCATCCGCGCGGGCGTGCTGTATCCGGTGCCCCTTTACCGTCAGCCGGCCTATGCGGACGCGACGCTCAACCTGCCGCACACCGAGCAGGCCTGCGCGGAAGTCCTGTGCCTGCCGGTGCACCCGGGATTGGAACTGGCCGACGTTGACAGGGTGGCCCGGGAGGTCATTCGCTGGGCTTCCGCCTCATGAGTTCCGCTGCCGGACCCGCGCTCAGTTTCGTCATTCCGCTCTACAACAGCGCCGACACCATCGGCCCGCTGGTGCAGGCGATCGAGGCGCTGGCGGTCGAGGGCGGCCATGAGATCGTGCTCGTCAACGACGGCAGCCGCGATGCCACGGCGGAGGTCTGCCAGGAACTCCTGCGGACGGCGCGGGTGCCGATCACCTTCGTCAACCACGCGCGCAATTACGGCGAGCACAACGCCGTGCTCTCCGGCTGGCGGCACGCCCGCGGGGCGCACGTCGTCAATCTCGACGACGACGGCCAGAATCCGCCGGCGGAGGCCGTGCGCCTCTGGCAGCACGCGCGCACCACGGGGCTCGATGTCGTGTTCGGCCACTACGACACCAAGCGGCACGCCTGGTGGCGCAACCTCGGGAGCTGGTTCACCAACCGCATGACCGACTGGGCCCTCGACAAGCCGACCGGGTTTTACCTGTCGAGTTTTCGCTGCGTGACGGCCTTCGTGGCGCGGGAGGTGGCGCAGCATGCCGGGCCCTACCCGTATATCGATGGTCTCATTTTGCAGGTGACCCAGCGGATCGGTTCGCTTCCGGTCGCGCACGCCGAGCGGCAGGCGGGGCAGAGCGGCTATACCTTCCGTCGGCTGGTGCGGCTGTGGCTGAGCGCGTGGGTGAATTTCTCGATCCTCCCGCTGCGCCTGGCGACGCTGATCGGGCTGGTCATGGCGGCCATTGGCCTGATCGGCCTGAGCCTCGTGATCTGGCTCTACTTTACCGAGCAGGGCCCGGCCTTCGGCTGGGGCTCGCTCATGGCGGCGCTCCTGATTTTCTCGGGCACGCAGCTCGTGATGCTCGGCCTGATCGGCGAGTATGTCGGCCGGATGTTCCTGACCGTGAACCAGCGCCCGCAGTCGGTGGTGCGCGAGGTGCGGCGGAGCGGGGCCTAGGTCACCGCCGGCGCGGCGCCCAGCAGGTCGTCCCAGCGGGCGAGTTCCGCGGCGATGGCCTGCTCGATGCCCTCGCGGGCGAGTGCGGGGGGATGGCGGCGGAGGCGGAGCAGGTAGGCCAGCAGGCCGAGGGCGTCGGCGGCGCCGGCGGGGTGGCGGCTGCCGCTCCATTGGGTCGCGAGATGATGGCGGGCCCAGGCGCGCACGGAGAGGTCCGCGATTTCGCGGCGCCAGCGCAGGGTCAGGCGCCGGCTGTTCTCCTCGTCGCGGCGCTTGCGGCCCGGGGAGGCGCTCACGTGGTGCAGGACAATGCTGCGGAGCGCGACCGCGTTGGTGCAGCCGGCGGCGCGGGCGCGGAAGCAGAGGTCGACGTCTTCGCCGCCGTTGACGTAGCCCGGATCGAAGCCGCCGAGGGCGCGCCAGCGTTCCGCGGCGATCAGCAGGCAGGCGCCGGTGACGGCCGGGACGCGCCGGTATCCGCGCAGGAGGGCGGCGAGGAGCGGGTAGGCGGTGTCATGGCCGGCCTTGCCGCGGTGGTCGAAGCCGATGCCTGTGTGGTCCAGCCGACCGGTGCGCAGGTTGCGCTGCACGTTGCCCACGACGCCCGGCTGGCGCAGGCGCCGGTGCACGGCGAGCATCGGCTCGAGCCAGCCCCGGGCGAGGACGAGATCGTTGTTGAGCAGCGCAAGCAGCCGGCCGCGGGCGACGGCCGCGCCGCGGTTGTTCGCGCCGGCGAAGCCGAGATTGGTCTCATTCAGCACGACGCGGAACGGTTCGCCCAGGCCCTGCAGCCAGTCGCGGGTGCCGTCGGTGCTGCCGTCGTCCACCAAAATGATCTCGTGGGTGAGACCCCGGGGCAACGATGCCTGCAGGCTCGTCACGCACGCCTGCGTGTGCGGCAGGCAATTATAGAGCGGGATGATGAACGAGACCTCCATCGGGTTGTCGTCAGTAAACCGGGCCGGGCGCGGGGCGCACGGACAAAATCCCGGGCGCTCCCGCGCGGTTTGGCGTCTTGCCCTGGCGGCGGCATCCGTGCATTTCCAGCTTGATGACGATGCCAGGCGCCTGCGGGGAGTTATGCCGATGGAACCTATCATAAGGCCGGCGTGGCGCGCGCGCGCCTCGGCCGCCTGGGCGGCAAGCGAGAGTATCCTGGCCCGGCCGGGCGCGGGTTGGGTGCTGCTCGTGCTCCTCGCGTTGGTCTACACCCGCGTCTACAGCCACCATCCGCACAACCCGGGAACCGTGTCGCCTGACCAGCAATACGGCTGGTGGGCCTGGGCCGACCAATATTCGTACTGGAAGTCAGCCCAGGAACTCGCGGTGGGGCGACTCACGGCGGAGGGGTATCATTATCCCCTGGGTTATCCGCTGCTGGGTGCATGGGCCTGGCGGCTCATGCCGGCGCATGCCTTTTTCATCCCGGACCTGCTGCTGGTCCTCGGTGCGGCGGCGGCCTGGTGGCGGCTGGCGCGGGGGTGGCTGGACCGGCGGCTCACGCTGCTGACGGCCCTGGCATTTCTGGGCCTGCATGGCGACGTGCTCGTGCTGACCCAGATCGTGCCGTGGAACACGATCGCGACGCAGGCGGCGCTGCTGGCCGGCGTGGCGGTGCTGTGCAATTCTGCGGGACCGCGGGCGGTCGCTTGGCTGACGATCCTGGCCGTGCTGACCTATTGGGTGCGGCCGGGCGACGCGGCCTGTTTCGCGCCGATGCTGGTGTGGTCGGTGCTGCGGTTGCAGCACCTGCGCCAGCGGCTCGTTTGCGGGTTTGGCGGGGTCGCCGGAATCGCGGCGGTCGTGGCGGCGGTCGCGCTTGTGAACCTGGCGGTCTTCGGCGCCCGGTCCACGCCGTACGAGCGCATGAGCTGGGAGGCCGTGGGCTTCTTCGCCTATCCCTTTTGGCACAAGATCTACTGGCTGTTCGTGGATGGCGGCACGTTCTTCGGCGAGGCCGGCACGGCGCTGCTGTTCCGGTATCCGTGGCTGTTTCTCGCGCTGCCGGGGGCCGTCTGGTGGGTGAGCCGCCAGGGTGTCAGCGCTCTGGCGGCGTTGGCGACGCTGGGGCTGAACTGGATCCTTTACGTCAACTACAACGATTTCCAGCCATCGACGGTTTTTCGTTTCAGCCTGATCCACTACCTCACGTGGGCCTTTCCGCTCCTGTTCGCGCTGGTGGTGGCGGCGGTGTGGCACGGCTGGCGCCTGCGCAGCGTGCGGGTGGCTTTGGGCTTGGCGGGCGGACTGGCGATCGCGGCGACGGGCGTCCGGCTGGAACCGCGCCTCCTCGAGATGCCGGTGGCGCCAGGCCGGGTGGTGGCGCTGGCGCCAACGCGGCCGTTGTGGGTCATATTCCCGGACCTGCCCCGGAAAGCGGAGAAGGCGGTGCGATTGGACGGACAACGCATGTCGGCGAAGGAGAGTCAGACCGCCTATGCCACCGCGGATTTGCGGGTGATCCTGAGCACGGCGGCCCGTGGCACGGAGCTGGCGGTCGCGTCGAAAGTGTCGGATCTGGCGACGCCGGTCGCGGGCGACTTCGTCTGGCGCTGGCGCTGGTCGCCGGACCGCTGGCGGGCCGGCGTAGGAAGCGCGCCGGAAAGCTCAACGCTGAGCGTCGAACGCTGAACGCCCACAGGCGTGGCGGGGGCCCGGCGGGGTCGAAAAATCCCGGGCCAGCCAAGCGGCCTCAGTCCAACAGCCGGCGCAGGTAGTCGCCGTAGGAGGACTTGCCGAGCTTCTTGACGTTGGCGGCGAGGCAGGTGCGGTCGATCCAGCCCTGTTTGTACGCGATCTCCTCGATGCAGGCGATCTTGAGGCCGGTGCGGTTCTCGAGGACGTGCACGAACTGGGCGGCCTCGATCAGGGAGTCATGCGTGCCCGTGTCGAGCCAGGCGGTGCCGCGGCCGAAGAGTTCGACGTGGAGCTTGCCGGCCTCGAGGTAGAGGCGGTTGAGGTCGGTGATCTCGAGTTCGCCGCGGGTTGACGGCTTGAGACTGCGGGCGAGACGGACGACGTCCTGGTCGTAGAAATAAAGGCCCGGCACCGCGTAGTTGGACTTGGGCTGCTTCGGCTTCTCCTCGAGGGAGAGCACACGGCCGTCGGGGGCGAACTCGACCACGCCGTAGGCGGTGGGGTTGGCCACGTGGTAGCCGAAGATCGTGGCCCCTTGGGCGCGCGCGCCGGCGCCGGCGAGGGATTTCACGAAATCGGCGCCGTAGAAGAGATTGTCCCCCAGCACGAGGGCGGACGCTTCGCGGCCGGTGAGGAAGCCGGTGTCACCCGCGATGTGGAAGGCCTGGGCGAGACCGTCGGGGCTGGGCTGCGCGGCGTAGCTGAACTTGAGACCGAGGTTGGCGCCGTCGCCGAGGAGCTTTTCGAACAGCGGCAGGTCGGTCGGCGTGGAGATGACGAGGATCTCGCGGATGCCGGCGAGCATCAGCACCGACAGCGGATAATAGATCATCGGCTTGTCGTACACCGGCATGAGCTGCTTCGAGACGGCAATCGTCAGGGGGTAAAGCCGCGTCCCGGAGCCGCCGGCGAGGATGATGCCTTTTCGATTCATCGGAGAATGAGTTAACCGCGCAGGACGCGAAGTAACGCGAAAAATGTCAGGTTGCCTTCGCGGTTTGGTTATCCGTGCCCGAGGCGCTCGAGCTTGTAGCTGCCGTCGAGGATCGACTGCCACCAAGGCTGGTTGTCCAGGTACCATTGCACGGTCCGGCGGAAGCCCGACGTGTGGTCCTGCTTCGGGGTCCAGCCGAGCTCGCGCTTGATCTTGGTCGCGTCGATCGCGTAGCGGAGGTCGTGGCCGGGGCGGTCGGTGACGAAGGTGATCTGGTCGGCGTACGGCTTGCGATCGGCGCGCGGGCGGAGTTCGTCGAGGAGGCTGCAGAGCAGGCGGACGAGGTCGAGGTTCCGGCGCTCGTTGTTGCCGCCGATGTTGTAGGTCTCGCCGATCTTTCCGCGGCCGACGACCGTCAGGAGGGCTTCGGCGTGGTCGCCGACGTAGAGCCAGTCGCGGATGTTCTCGCCCTTGCCATAGACCGGGATCGGGTCGCCGCGGAGGGCCTTGAGGATGACGACGGGGATGAGCTTTTCGGGGAACTGGTAGGGGCCGTAGTTGTTGGAGCAGTTGGTGACGAGGACCGGCAGGCGATAGGTGTCGGCCCAGGCGCGCGCGAGGTGGTCGGAGGCGGCCTTGCTGGCGGAGTACGGCGAGTGCGGGTCGTAGGGCGTTTTTTCGTTGAACGACCCGGTGGCGCCGAGCGAACCGTAGACCTCGTCGGTCGAAACGTGCAGGAACCGGAACCGGTCCCTGGCCGCGCCCGTGAGCGCTTCGAAGTGCTTTCGGGCCGCCTGCAGGAGGGTATAGGTGCCGACGATGTTGGTCTGGATGAACGCCCCGGGGCCGTCGATCGAGCGGTCCACGTGGCTCTCGGCGGCCAAGTGCATGACCCAGTCGGGCTGGAACTCCGCGAAGAGCTTCGCCAGCGCCGCGGCGTCGGTGATGTCCGCCTGCGCGAACCGGTACCGCGGATTCCCTGCGAGGTCATCGAGCGAATGCCGGTTGCCGGCATAAGTCAGGGCATCGACGTTGAGCACGGTATGCTCGGTCGTGGTGAGAATCAGGCGAACGAGGTTGCTGCCAATGAATCCGCAGCCGCCGGTGACGAGGATGTTCATGATGGGAGACTCTTAGCTTGCCCGTTGCCAGCGACTCAGGTCCCTGGCGATGGCCTCGTGGACTTCGGTCATCTGGATGCCGACGGCGGCGAGCTTGGTGGAATCCATCACGCAGTTCGACCGAGGGGTCTTGGCGGCCTTGGCCATGAACTCGTCCTCGTCGCGGAAGAACTCGTACTCCTTGGTGCAGACGCCGCTGGCCTTGATCAGGGCGACGACCTCGCGGGTCGTCACCTGGCCGGGGTTGGTGACGTTGTAGGTGCCAAAGGGAACGCGTTTTTGCCAGCAGGCGAAGGTGGCGGCGCAGAATTCGTGCAGCTGCGAGATCGAGTTCGTCGCCTCGAGCAGGCGCTGGTACCGCATGAGCTTGGTCAGGTAGTTGCGCGGCGACTCGACGTGGTCGAAGGGAATGCGCAGGCGCCAGATGTAGACATTCGCCTGTCCCGCGAGCACCTCCTCGCCGAGCGCCTTGGTGCCCGAGTAGAAGCTGCAGTGGTTGGTGCGGAAGGTGAAGTTGGGCGTGTCGGCCTCGGTGAACCCCGAACCGTCCGGGCGCGCGCCGCTGTAGATGCAGCCTGACGAGACATGGCCCCAGGGCACACCGGCGGCGGCGCAGGCCGCGGCGATGCGGCCGGGGAGCACGGCGTTGCCAAAGAGGCATTCGGCCTTGTGCAGCTCGCACGCGTCCACGTTGGGCTTGCCGGTGTAGCCGGCGGCGTTGATGAGAAAGTCGGGCTTTTCGCGCCGCAGGAGTTCGGTCAGCACCGCCTGGTCCGTGTAATCGCAGTCCGCCCGCCGCAGGTTGCGGAAGGGGATGCCCTGGCGGGTGAGCAGGGCCTGATAGGCTTGGCCGACGTAACCGGAACCTCCGAGCAGATAGATCATGTAAAAGGGATTAGGTTTAAGTGCGTAAGTCGCGGGGGAGGGAAGCGCCAAATTCGCGGCCTAGGGCCGGCGGTAGTCGCCGCGGCTGAAGTATTTTTCGAGCCACACGTAGGCGCAGATGAAGAAGTAGCGGCTGCCCATCTCCTTGATCTTGAGCTTGGGTTCGCCGAGCTTCCGGTTGCGCCAGGAGATGGGGATCACCGTCCAGCTGAAGCCGCGCACGATGGCCTTGAGCGGGAGCTCGACCGTGAGATTGAAGTGCGGCGAGAGGAACGGCCGGCAACCGTCGATGACGGTGCGGCGGTAGGCCTTGAACGCGTTGGTGGTGTCGTTGAGCGCGATGTTGAAGCCGATCCGCACCAGGAAGTTGGCCAGGCGGTTCACGGCGAGCTTCACCTTCGGATAACCGACGACCTCGGCGCCCTTGATGAAGCGGCTGCCGAACACGCAGTCCCAGCCCTCATTCAACAGCCGCCAGTATCTGACCGCATCGTCGGGCGCGTCCGACGCATCGGCCATCACGATCGCGCAGGCATCGCCCCGCATGTGATCGAGGCCGCAGACGACCGCCAGGCCGAAGCCGTTCGGCCCCGGGTTCTGCACCGGCGCCAGTGTGGGGATCGCCTGGCGGAGTTCCTGCAGGACGGCCCAGGTCCGGTCGTGGCTGCCGTCGTCCACGACGACGATCTCGTGCGGGATCCGTTCGCGTTCGAGCGTCTCGTAAATGCCGCGGAGCGTGGACGGCAGCGACTCCTCCTCGTTGTGGGCGGGGATGACGATGCTGAAAAGCGTGAGCGGCGCGGCGGCGGACACGGGGCGAATTTGACACCGGGCGCCGGGCGAATCGCAAGTCCGCTGTCAGGCTACAGCGGGGCCGACAAGTCGAGCCAATCAGGGTGCTGCTCGGCGTGGCGGGCGATCTCCTCGAGGATCGCGTCCACCGGGGTCTGCGGCTGCCAGCCCCAGAGGCGGTCGGCCTTGGCGGCGTCGAGCACGACCCAGGGCAGGTCGAAGGCGCGCGGCTGCGGGTCGCTTGCGACCGCGTGGGGGCCGAAGCGCTGCTCGCACCAGGCGCTGAGCTGGCGGAGCGAGCGGGCGGAGCGGGCGCCCCCCGCGCAGTTGATCAGCCGTTCCTCGACCGGCAGCGGGCCGGCGCTGAACTGCCGCTCGACCAGCGACACGAGGTCTTGGGGGTGCAGGCAGTCGCGCACTTGGTGGCCGCGCCCGTCGAAACCGATGTACTTCAGCGGGCGCCGGCGCACCCAGGCATTGATCCAGTACGCGAAGATGCCCTGGTCGGCGCGACCGAACTGGCCCGCGCCGGCGAGTACGCCGCAGCGGTTGATGAAGACGGGGAAGCCGAAGGTCTCGCCGTACTCGAGGGCCAGCGCCTCGGCGGCGAGCTTGGTGGCGCCGTAAAGCGAAACCGGGGCGATGGTGGCGAAGGTCTCGCGGATGCCCGCGGGGCCCACGCCCAGCGGGTGATCCTCCGTCTCGGTGAGGCGGAAGGCGTCCGCGCGGACCTCGACCTTGAGGCTCGCGAGCGGCGCGATCGAATATACGCGGCTGGTGCTCAGCAAAATGAAGCCGGCGCGCTGGGCCTTGCAGTATTCGAGGAGGTTGACCGTGCCGCCGAGGTTGTGCTCGACGAGCTGGCGGGAGCTGGACCGGCCGTCGACGCCGGCGAGGACGCTGGGGTTCGCCGCGGCGTCGATCACGAAGTCCGCCGGCGGCAGGGTCTCGAGGTCGCTCGCGTTGCGGAGGTCGGCGTGGATCAGGCGGACACCGAGGCGGCGCAGCTCGGCGCGGTTCGTCTCGCTGCCGGGGCGGATGAAATTGTCGAGGCCCGTCAGGCGGTGGCCGCCGGACTGCGCGAGGGCGCGGGCGAGGGTGGATCCGACGAATCCGCAGACGCCGGTGATGAGGATGCGCATGACCGGAGCAAAGCAGCGGCCGCTCGTCGGGGAAAGCGGAAAGGTGTCGGGACGGATCCCGCGGGCTCAGAACGCCGCGGTCACCGACAGCGAGTAGGTGCGCCCGCGCCAATCGCCGTAGGGCTGCACGCCGGCGCCGGAGGCGTCGTTGGCGTAGGCGGGGAAGGCGGCGTCGAAGACATTGTTCACGCGCACCTGCGCGCGCAGCCCGGCGCGGCCCTCGAGCCAGCGGATCCAGCGGGCGAGCTCCGCCTCGAGGTACACATCGTACTGCGTGGTGCCGGCCACGTGGGGCGAACCCTGGCTCGGCCACTCGATTTCCGGCAGCAGGCGGCGGTGATAGTACTGGCCCTCGAGACCCAGGCCCCAGCGGCGGTTGGACCAGCCGGCACCGAAGTTGGCCCGCCAGCGCATCAGGCCGGCGGCCGTGCCGTCCGGGGCCGCAAACTGGTCCACGACCGGCGAGGTCGCCAGCACCTGGCGCTCGTAGCGCTGGAAATAGGCGAGCCGGGCGTGCAGCTCGAGCGTGCCGCCGAGGCACTCGTTCCACGCGTAGTCCACGGCGCCGTTCCAGTTCTGCGAATGCCGCCAGGACGAGTTCACCACCCCGGTGACCAGCGAACGGATCTGCCCCACGGCGTGGGCATCGCCCGGGGTCAGCGGGGCGCGGACGATGCGGCCGGGGAACAGGGCGTCGAGGTTGATCACCATCTGCGGCTCGAGGTAGAGGAGCTCGTTGGTCTTGCGCGTGTCGACGAAGTCGAGCGCCGCGCGCAGCCGGTGGCGGCCGCCGCGCTGGAAGATCACGCCGGCGGTCTGGGTCACGGCGCCCTCGGTGACGATCGCGGGATTGGGGTCCTCGCTGGCCTCGACGTTGTAGTTCTCGTTGCGCACCGGGTCGTAGATGTAGGCGTAGTTGACGCCCGGGCCGCCGCCGGTGCCGGCGCGGATGGGGCGGCTCATCGCCGAGGTCGGGTAGCGGTTCGCGGTGGTGAACGACGCCCGGGCCGACCAGCCGCCGCCGAAGTCGGCCTTGAGGCCGAAGGTGGGCGCCACGTTGGCCTCGCGCGCGAGGTCCGAGGTGACGTAGCGCACGGCGAGCTCGCCCTCGAGGAGCCGCAGCCAGGCGGGCAGCCGCGCGGCCGGGAGCAGCGGCGCCTGTGCCTCGCCGAACAGGCTGATGCGCTCGATCGTGCGCCCCTGCCAGAGCACCGACTGGCCCGACAGCGTGCCGTCGGCGAAATGCGCCGCCTCGGTGTAGTCGGCCAGGCGGGCGATCCGGTAGTCGCCGCCGGCGTTGATCGTGCCGAGCCCGGTGGGGAGTGCGAAGGCCTGGTTGGTCACCCGCACCGCCGTGTCGATCGTCTCGTAGTCGCCCAGCGTGGTGAAACGGTCCTTGGACCCGAAGAAGCGCAGGGCCCGGTCGTAGAACGCGGCCGGCGGACCGTGGACCTGAGTGTCGCGCAGCGGGTTGTAGGCGCCCGTGTCGACGAGTTCCTGCCACCGGGCCGCATCCACGCCGGCGAGGCCGCGGTAGCGCGCGGTGTTGCGGGTATACTGCGCGTCGCCGGCCACCGACCAATCGCCGGGGAGCTTGAGCAGGAGGCCGCCGACGGTGGAAAACAACTCGAGCTGCGCCTCGCTGTAGTCCTCGCCGAGGGCGGTGGCCGTCTCGCTCAGCGAGACCAGGACGTCGCGGCCGAAGGGATTGAGCGTCGAGCCGGCGGCGAGGAAGAGGTCGCCGTTGAACACGTCGTAACCGCGGTTGACGGTCGTGCGGGTGTACATCGCGTCGACGCCCGCCTGCAGGCGCGGGAACACGTCCCAGACGACCGAGCCGAAGTACGAGGCGCGCTGCTGCCGGCGGCCATAGGGCTGGTCGCGGCTGTCCGGCGCGACGGCCAGGCCGCCGGCGGCATCGAACAACCCGACGCTGCGCACACCCGCGCGGCCGGCGAACGCCGCGAGGCCGCCGGTGCCGTCCGCCCCGGGAGCGACGGAGGTGACGGGGGCGGAGCCGGGTCCGAAGAGGGGCGCGAGGTCGGGGGTACGCACGTTCGGCGTCGCCCGGAACAATGGCACGCCGAGGTCCGCGCTCGTCACGAGGTGGGCCCGGCGGTGCCCGAGCTCGGCCTCGGTGGCCGGATGGGTTGCGGCCATGCTGGCGTTGAACCGCACCCGCAGGCGGCCGTCGAGGAGCGTGCGACCGTGCTGCAGCGAGACCGAGGATTGCGGCGCATCGTAGCCGCCGAGGGCGTTGGTGGTGGTGAGGGCCAGCTCCGTCGCCTCGAGATCGGGGCGCAGGACGATGTTGATCACGCCGCCGACGGGGTTGCCGGTGTAAAGGGCCGAGGCCGAGACGGGCAGGACCTCGACGCGTTCGACCAGGCTCAGGGGGATGAAGTTGACGTCGGGCGTGCCGAGGTAGCCGGATTCGGCGGCGGCGGACTCGGGCAGGCGGCGGCCGTTGACCAAGATCACGGTGGCGTCGGCGCCGAACCCGCGGAGGTTGAGGTTGGTGCTGCCGGCGAGGAAGCTGCTGCGGTTGCCGCTCTGCTCCAGCGGGCGGGTCGTCGCGTCGCTGTCGAGCAGCTCGCGCTGCAGGAATTGATTGAGGTCCACGACGCCGCTGCGGGCAAGTCGCTCGCGGTCGTAGACGCGGAAGGGCAGAACGTCGTCCTCGGTGCGCGCGAGGTCGAGGTTGCCGATGGCGGTGCGCGGGGCGAGTTCGCCGCGGTTGAGGGGTTCGCGCCGCGTGGACTCGCCCTCGACGAGGTAGGGTTCGAGCTGCGTCGGCGACTCGGCGGGCTCGAGCACCTGCGCGGGCAGGACCGTGGCTAGGTCGGCCTCGACGGGGACGGCGGTGAATTCCACCGGGCGGTACGTCTCGGCTGCGGCGCGCAGCCGGTACACGGCGGGCGCGAGGCCGGCGAATTCGAACGCGCCGGCCCGGTCGGTGACCGTCTGACGCTCGGTGCCGACGATGACGACAGCCACGCCGGGCGCACCGCTTTGGTCGGGGGCGAGGAGCCGGCCCTTGATCGCGCCGGTGGAACGGGCGAGGCGCGTGGCGACGAATTTGCCGGCGCGGTTGCGCCGCGCGGTGAAGCCGGTGCCCTTGAGCAGGCGGATGAGCGCCTCGTCCGGCTCGTACTCGCCGCGCACGGCGGCGGATTGCACGCCGGACAATTCGTCGAAGGAAAACAGGACCTCCGTCCGGGCCTGGGCTGAAAACGCCAGCAGCGCGTCGGTCGCGCGTTGGGCCGGCAGGTCAAACGCCACCGGCGCCGCCAGCAGCACCCCGGTCAGCGGGAGGCAGAGGAGCAGGTGAAGGAAACGGCGGAAGAGGCGGCGCGGCAGGCGGCTGGGCATGGTGCGGCGGACGGGAACCGTGTCACTTGGCCTCCGCCAGCGCCACTTGCAAGGTTCCATTCAGGCCGCGCGAAACCCGCACAGGGAGGATCTCCTCGAGGGTGGCGAGGAACCCGTCGAGGTCGTCGAGGCTGAACCGGCCGCCGATCCGCAGCTGGGCCGCGGCGGGGGTGGCCGCGAGGCCGACGCCGTGGTAGCGGGCAAAGCGATCCAGCGCCTCACTGAGCGGCGTGCCCCGGAACACCGCCTGACCCTGTCGCCAGGCGAGTGCGTCGGCGAGTTCGGCGGCCGACAGGTTCGTGCGCGCCAAGCCCTGCGGTCCGGCCTGCAGGCGGTCGCCGGCGCCGAGCGTGAGCGGAGCCGGCGGGTGTCCGCCAGCCGGGACGGCCGGGCGCACCTGCACGGCGCCGGCGGCGACGACGACCTCGAGCGCGGCGGCGGATTCCGCCCGCACGTCGAATTCGGTGCCGGTGACGCGCACCGCTCCAGCCGGGGTCTCGACCGTGAACGGGCGGCTGGGATCGTGGGCGACCTGGAAAAAGGCCTGGCCGGAAGCAAGCTGCACCCGGCGGGCGTCGGCGGAGATCTCGACACGAAGGCTGGTCTGGGCGTTCAGCTCGACGCGCGAGCCGTCGGCAAGCGTCAGTTCCTGCCGATGCGCGGCGGGCGTCGCGATGCTCTCGAATTGCTCGGCGGGGGCCGCGGGCCAGGCGAGAAAGGCGACGGCGGCCGCGGCGGCCAGGGCTGCACCGGTCGCAAGCCAGACCCGCGTCCGGCGCCGCTGGGCCGCGAGGGCGGGAAGGGTCGCGCCGCCGGTGGCGACGAGCGTCGGCAGGAGCAGTTCGAGATCGGTCGAGAACTGGCAGTAGTCCGCGAGCAGGCCACGATGGCTGGGCGCGGTGGCGAGCCAGGCGGTGAGGTTCTGGCGCTCGACGGCGGAGAGGTTGGAACCGTCGAGGCGGGCGGCCCAGAGCGCGGCGGTTTCGTCCGCGAGGGGATGGGTTGGGGCATTCATGATCCGGCCTCCTTCGAGGGGGTTGCGGGGGTGGCGGGGGCGTCCTGGGTCAGGGCGACGCGCAGGAGGCGCAGGGCGCGGGCGTGCTGCTTTTCGACGGTGCTGACGGCGATGCCGAGGCGGGCGGCGATCTCGCGGTGGGAGAGGAGTTCGACCTTGCGGAGGAGCAGGACGGCGCGGCAGCCCGGCGGCAGGTCGGCGATGGCCTGCTCGAGGTCCTGCAATTCCTGGCGGGCGATGACTTCCTGGGTCACGCCCGGTGCGGCAGAGGCGGCCTCGGGATCGGCCGGCGCCGTGGCGAAAGGCGAGATGCGGCGGCGCTTCAGGCGGTTGATCGCGAGGCGGCGCGCGGTCGTATAGAGCAGGGCCTCGGGCTGGTCGGCCGGCGTGGTGGCGGTGGACCGGTAGTACCGGACGTAGGCGTCGTGGGCGATGTCCTGCGCCTCGGCGGGATCGCCGAGCATGCGCGCCAGGTAGCGGCGCAGCGGCGCCACCGTGGCCCGGTAAAGGCCGGCGAAATCGCGTTCGGGCGGAGGAGCTTCAGCCATGGCGGGAGACAGCATCATCCCTAACCGACAATCCGGCGCTGCCAACCCGCTATTCTGCTCCCGGTCGAATTCGCCTAGGCTTCGGCGAGTTCTGCCGGGGCCGGGGCCTCCGGCGGCGGGTACTCCGCGCGGAAGCGGGCGAAGTCGAGAAGCTCGTAGCGGCCGTCGAGGTGCTCCACGATGGCCGTGAGCGACTCGACCCAGTCGCCGGAATTGAGGTAGTGGATGTCGCCCAGGCGCTTGTCGGCCGGCGTGTGGATGTGGCCGCACATCACGCCGGTGCAGCCACGGGAGCGGGCCAGGGCGGCGATGTGATCCTCGAAGTTGGAGACGTGGCTGACCGCGGATTTCACCCGGGCCTTGATCGCCTTGCTGAGCGACCAGTACTCGAGCCCGCGCCAGCGCCGCCAGGCGTTGTAGGCCCGGTTGAGGCCGAGGAGCGCCCGGTAGCCCCAGTCGCCGAGGTGGGCGAGGAAGACGAAATTCCTCGTGATCGTGTCGAACACGTCGCCGTGCAACACGAGGTAGCGCCCGCCGGGTCCCTCGTGCACGTGGTCCTCGACGAGGCTGAGCTTCTCGAAAACCAGCGGCAGGAAGGCGGCGAGGATATCGTCATGGTTCCCGCGCAGGTAGACGACCTCGGTGTCGCGCTTCTCGAGCTTCTTGAGCACGATGCGGATGAAACGCGTGTGCGCCTTGGTCCACTGCCCGGCGCGGCGCAGCTGCCAGCCGTCGATGATGTCGCCGTTGAGAATCAGCTTCGCGCAGCGCGTGTGGCGGAGAAAGTGGTTCACCTCGTCGACCTTGCAGTCAGGCGTGCCGAGGTGGACGTCGGAGATGATGACGGTGCGGACGTGGAGGACCTTTTTATCCATGGCGGGCGAGGAGGTGGCGGGCGATGGCGCGGGCGGCGTGGGGGCGGGCGAGGGGCTCGAGGGACTCGCGCCACTCGCGCCAGCGCGCGCCGCGACCGGCGAAGGCGGTGCGCAGGGCGGCGATCACGGCGTCGGGGTCGGGTGCGTAGGCGCCGATGCGGTGGCGGCGGAGCAGCTCGTGGTTGCCTTCCTCCTGCCCGGGGACGATCTGGTTGACGATCATGGGGCAGCGGGCGGCGACGGCCTCCTGGGTGGTGGCGCCGCCGGCCTTGCTGATGACAACGTGGTGGGTGAGAAGAAGGCGCGGGATCTGGTCGGTCCAGCCGAGGATGACGGCGGGGGTGCGGCGGTGGACGGCCAGGGCCTGGAGGCGTTGGCGGAGGGCTTCGTCGCGGCCGACCGCGCAGGTGATCTCCCAATCGGGCTCGGCCATGAGGCGGCGGGCCGTGGCCTCGGCGTGGCGCGTGCCGGAGTTGATGATGTAGAGGATCCGCGGGAGGTGGCCGGCGGCGAGGTTGGGCGGGTGGAGTGGCGTGGCCTGGTCGGCGAGGATCGCGGGCACCGGAAAGCCGAGGGCATGGATGCGCTCCGGCGGAATCCCGGCGTCGGCGAGGACGGCGGCCGTGTCGGGATTGGGCACGTACCAGGCGGCGCAGCGCGGGAGGTGCCAGAGGGAGTGGATGCTGATCGAATCGGTGACGATGTTGCAGTGCGGCGCGCGCAGGCTGCCCGTGGCGGCAAGGGCATCGAGCATGAACCCATAAACGGGGTACGTGCTGCACACCGCGGCGGGCTGGATCTCGGTGAGGAGGCGGGCGAGGCAGGCCTGTTCGCGGCGGAAGATCCAGAGGTGGCGGGGCAGGGGCCGGGCGCGGTCGAGCCAGGCGAAGAACCGGCTCCACAGCCGCGGCGTGCGGTTGATGGCGGCAAGGTAGGCGCGACGGGAGACCGCGTTCAGGCGCGGCGAGGCGAGGGCGAAGAGGTCGGCGAGATGCGCGGTGCCCGGCCCGCCTTCGGCATCGAGGGCGGCGGCGAGGTTCCGCGCGGCGGCGTTGTGGCCCTCGCCGAAGCCGGCCGTGAGCACCAGAATGCGGGCGGGCGACGGGTTCATGCAGCGGGCGCGGCGGGCGCCTGCCGGAGTTCCGGGTTCGGGATGTGGCCCGCCACCGTCAGGAGGTCGTGTTCGAAGCGGGAGATCACCTGGTCCCAGGACTGCGCCTCGACGGCGGCGCGGGCGGCCGGGCGCAGGCGCTGGCGCAGGGCGTCGTCGGTCGCGAGGCTCACGGCCGCGGCGACGAGGTCGTCGGGCCGGTCGCACGGCACGCGGAGACCGCTCACGCCGTCGCGCACGAATTGGCGCGCCGCGGCGTAGTCGAAGCCTGCCACCGCCAGGCCGCTCGCCATGGCCTCGGTGAAGACGTTGCCGAAGGTCTCGCTCAAGCTGGCGTGGATGTAGATGTCGGCGGACGCGTAGTGCCGCGCCAATTCCTGCCGCGGGATGAAGCCGGTGAACCGGCAATGCGGCTGGGCGGCCTCGAGGCGCGCGCGGAGCGGGCCGTCGCCCACGACGACGAAGCGGCAGCGGGAGTTGGCCGCGCGCATCGCGTCGAAGGCGCGGAACAGGAGCGGATAGTTTTTCTCCGGGGCCAGCCGGCCGACATGCAGGACGACGGGATCGGCCGGAGCGGCGTCCCAGCCCTGGCGCAGGGCGGGGGAGCGGCGGGCGGGGTCGAAGCGCACGGTGTCGACGCCGCGGGAGAGCACGGCGAGGTCGCGGAATCCAAGA
This sequence comes from uncultured Opitutaceae bacterium, assembly GCA_964355715.1. Taxonomy (GTDB): domain Bacteria; phylum Verrucomicrobiota; class Verrucomicrobiia; order Opitutales; family Opitutaceae; genus UBA2377. The sequence continues at coordinate 54,023 of CAYHEW010000021.1, forward strand.
CCGGCGAGCTCGGTGCACAGCTCCTCGGTGGGTGCGAACGTGCGCTGCGTGCGGTTGTGCACGCGGCGCAGCCAGGCGAGCACGAGCCGGCGCAGCGGGGCGAAGCCGTAGTCGCCGGTGTAGGCGTGGAAGTTGGTGTGAAAGCTCGACGTCACCGGCAGCCCGAGGCGGCGGGCGGCGGTGATGGCGGAGGCGCCGAGGGGTCCCTCGGTCACCACGTGGACGAGGTCAGGCGGGTTGCGCCGCCAGAGCCGCTGCAACCGTCCCTGCGCCGGCAGCCCGAGGCGAAGTTGGGGATAACCGGGGATGGGAAAGCCCGGCAGCGGGATCTCGGTGAACCCGGAGGCGGGACCGCCCGGCGGCAGGTCGTGACGGTGCGGCCGGTAGACCGTGACCTGGTGGTTGCGCCGGCCCAGTTCGCGGGCGATGTGACCGAAGGTCATCGCCACGCCGTTGATTTCGGGCGGGAAGGTTTCGGTGACGATGGCGAGGTGCACGGGAGCGGAGGCGTGGAGATGGTTGGTGGGCCTCCACTTAGCCCCGATTCGGTGTCAAACCGGTGTCGTTCCAGTGACATTTCGGGCACATTCCCGGGCAAGACGGCCCGAGCTGGAAAATCGCCAAACTTAGGGGTTGCACCGCACGGGTGGTTTTCTACGGTCACCTCTTTTACGCGGATGCAGTCACACGGCCCCAAGCGCGTCTACACTCCCCAATCCCTGGAGTTTTGGTTCGGAAAACTCGAAAACGATTGGGCCGCTGCGTTTAGCGAAAACCAGCTGGAAGCGGGTCGGCAGCTCTACCGCAGCGGCGAGGTTAGGGAGCTGGAACTCACTGCGCAGGATGCAATTATCCATCGTCGGGTCGACAAGCGCGATGAGTATGCCGTCATCGAATGGGGCGCTGAAGGCTTGAGCGTGCGGTCGTCCACGACCGACCGCGAAATCGCCCACGCGCTGGCGGTGGCGGGGTTGCACGAGATCGAGGAATTGGTGGCGGACGAGATCTCGCCGCTGCCCGGCGAGCCGCCGCGGACGCCCGTGGTGCCACCCAATCTCAAGAGCGTCCCCGCGAACGGCCATCGCAACGGCACCTTTGCGCCCACGGGCCAGGCCCGGGCAGCAGCCGCCCCGACGACCCCGCCGGCATCCACCAAGCCGGCCGCCGCGCCGGCGGCGGTGCGTTCGCTCGTGCTGGTCTTCAAGACCAAGACGGCGGGGCTCACCTTCCAGGCCTTCTGGGCCGAGGCCGACGGCAAGACCCGCCACCCCGCGCTGGGCGCGGCGGCGCATGCCGACGGCAACGGGCATGTCAGCTCCGGCGAGCGCACCAAGCTCATCGGCCTGGCCGCCTACGCGCGCAAGGCGCACTTCCACTACAACCAGCAGACGGGCGTGTACGTGCTCGGGTCGCTGGTGGAGATCCCTAATTTCCTCAAGGTCACGCTCCCGGCCTGGCGCCGGCTGTTCGTGATCGAGCTCGATGAGCGTTCGGCGAACCTGCTCAAGGGCACGCGGACCGTCGAACTCGAGGCCGTGGCCGAACGCGTGGCGCAGCCGGGGCGCAACGGCGCGGCCGACGGCACCGGGCTCAACCTGCGGTGGATCTTCCGCGCGGGCGAGCGGCTCCTGACCGATGCCGAGGTCAACGCGCTCCTCAAGCGCGGCGGCGGCCCGGTCATTTTGCCCAATCTCGGCATCGTGGCGCTCACGCCGGAGCGCTGGGCCTCGTTCCACGCGTGGGAGAACAACGTCGCCGACACGCAGGGCGAGGGCGCGCTGTCGCCTTACCTCATCTTCTCGCTGTTCAACGACGCCCGCCTGAAGCTCACCCTCTCGCCCGAGATCGAGGCCTGGCGCCAGTCGGTGCTGGCCCCGCCGGCCGCGCCGCCGCCGCTGCCGGACCTGCTGCGCCCTTACCAGAAGCGCGGCGTCGAGTGGCTCGCGCACCTCTGCGACGTGGGCTGCCACGGGCTGCTGGCCGATGAGATGGGCCTGGGCAAGACCCTGCAGGTGCTCTCGCTGCTCGTCGCCCGTCCGGTCGCGGACCGCCCGGCGCTGATCGTGTGCCCCGCGAGCGTGGTGCCCGTGTGGCGCGAGGAGGTCGCGCGCTTCTTCCCGCAGCTCAAGGTGGACGTGCTCAAGGCCGGCCACGACTTCACCGCGCGGACGGACGACGTCGTCTGGCTCGCGAGCTACACGCAGTTGCGCAAGCACCGCGCCCTGCTGCCCGCGCACGAGTTCGGCTACGCGGTGCTGGACGAGGGGCAGTTCATCAAGAACCCCGACGCCAAGGTCACGCAGACCTGCTTCGCCGTCCGGGCGCAGCACCGCCTCGTCCTCACCGGCACACCGCTGGAGAACCGGCAGCTCGACCTGTGGAGCATCTTCCGCTTCCTACTGCCGGGGCTGCTCGGATCGCGGTCCACGTTCGAGGCGGCGCTGCACGCCGACCGCGGCGGCACGCTCGAACGGCTGCGCGCGCAGCTGGCGCCCTTCATTCTCCGCCGCACCAAGAAGGAGGTCGCGACCGAGCTCCCGCCGAAGGTCGAGATGGACCTGCTATGCCCGCTGACCGACGTGCAGCGCGCCGAGTACGCGCACATCTGCTCCGAGGGCCTGGAGCGACTCGGCGACGACGTCGGCGCGGCGATGCGGGAGAAGTCGTTCGGCTTCCTCGCCCTCCTCACCCGCCTGCGCCAGACCTGCTGCGATCCCGACATGCTGCCGTGGCGCACGTCGCCGCTGCGCGATTCCGGCAAGATCTCGCTCCTCATGGAGAAGCTGGCCGAGATCGTGGGCAGCGGGCACAAGGTCGTCATCTTCTCGCAGTTCGTCATGCTCCTCGACCGCGTGCGCGCAGCAATGATCGAGCAGTTCCCCGACCTGCCGCGCTTCGAGCTGACGGGCATGACGCTCGACCGCCAGAAGCCCGTGTCGTCCTTCCAGGGCGCGCCCGGCGCGGCGGCGATGCTCGTCTCGCTCAAGGCCGCCGGCACCGGCATCACGCTGCACGCGGCGGACTACGTGTTCCTGCTCGACCCGTGGTGGAACCCGGCCGTCGAGGCGCAGGCCGTGGACCGCGTGCACCGCATCGGCCAGACCAACACGGTCTTCGTCTACCGCATGGTGACCGCCGGCACGATCGAGGAGCGCATCCAGGCGCTGAAGGCCGACAAGAAGGACTTGTTCGACAAATTGATCGGCGGGCTCGGCGGCGACTTCGACCTCAGCCAGCACTTCACGTCGCTGCGCAGCCTCGTGCAGCTCACCACCCAGGCCGAGCAGGAGGGCGAGCCGGAGATGGAGAGCTATACGATCGACTGAGGTCGGTCGCATTCGGCATATTTACCCATGAGCCACACCACCCCCGCGCGCAGCCTGCCCAAAGAGATCCGCAACGCCCAGGGCGAGTGGCTTGATTTTACCGTGCATCCCGGCGCGGCCGGCAACGATACCCTGGTCGTCATCGGCCATGGTGTGACCGGCAACAAGGAGCGGCCGCATCTGGTGGCGCTGGCCGAGGGTCTGGCCAAGGCGGGCGTCACGATCCTGCGGGTGTCGTTCTCCGGCAACGGGGCTTCCGAGGGCTCATTCACGGCGAGCACGATCACCAAGGAGGTCGCGGACCTCGGCGCGGTGCTCGACGCGCTGGCCGGCTGGCGGATTGGCTACGCCGGGCACAGCATGGGCGGGGCCGTGGGCGTGCTCCGGGCGAGCCGCGATCCGCGGATCCGGTTTCTGGTCTCGCTTGCGGGCATGGCCCACACGGCGGAATTCGCGCGGCGCGAGTTCGGCGCGGTCCCGCCTGGGGCGGGCTGCATGTGGGACAACCCGGATTGCCCGCTTTCGGCGGAGTTCATGGCCGACATGGCCCGCATCGGCGATGTGCTGGCCGCGGCGAAGGCGGTGACGGTGCCGTGGCTCCTCGTTCATGGCACGGCCGACGATGTCGTGCCGGTGCAGGATTCCGAGGCGGTGATGAAGGTCGCCGGCCCGAAGGCCCGCCTCGTCACGCTGCCCGGCGGCGACCATGGCTATTCCGAGGGCAACACGGCGCCGATGGTGCAGGCCGTGACGGCGTGGGTGACGGGGTTGGGGCGTTGATGGCTGGCGCCTGATCTTTCGCCGCGCCCGGGCTTGTTTTCGCCGGCCTGCCCCTTACGGTGCGGGCAGAGATGAAGGTCGTCACCGATCCCGCGAAGCTGCTGATGGACCGCCTTATGCGGCTGCTGCGGTTGCGGCTCTGGCTGGCGGAGCGGCTGCAACCCACCGATTGGCAAGCGACGCTGTTGTGGGCGGCGCTGGCGGGATTTCTGGGCGCGCTGGGTGCGGCGCTGTTCACGGCGAGCGCGGAAGGTATCCACCTCCTGCTCACCAACTCGAGCGCGGGCATTGTGGAATCCATGCGGCGCCTGCCGTGGTGGGGCCGCCTGCTGGTGCCGGCGGTGGGCGGGCTGCTCGCCGGGTGCGTGCTGCTGTTCGGCAAACACCTGGTCAAGGGCAAGAGCTCGACCGACTACATGGAGGCGATCGTCCTGGGCGACGGGCGCATCCCGCTGCGCACCGGATTGGTCAAGGTGGTGGCCTCGCTCTTCACCATCGGTTCCGGCGGCTCGATCGGACGGGAGGGCCCGATGGTGCAGACCGCGGCCATGCTGGCCTCGCTGCTCGGCCGTTGGCGGCAATTCTCAACGCAGCAACTGCGCCTGCTCGTGGCCTGCGGCGCGGCGGCCGGCATCGGGTCGGCGTACAACGCGCCGATCGCCGGATCATTTTTCGTGGCGGAGATCATCCTTGGGACCATCGCGATGGAAAGCCTCGGGCCGCTCGTGGCCGCCTCGGTGACGGCGGCGCTGACGATGATGGTGCTGACGGGTTCGGAGCAGCTTTACCAGGTGCCGCATTTCACGCTCGAGTCGCCGCTGGAGATGGTGCCGTACCTGCTGCTCGGTTTCATCGCGGGCACGCTGGCGCCGTGGTTTTTGCGGTCGCTGCGGCAGGCCGAGGCGATGTTCCTGGCCACGCGGCTGCCGCTGGTGGCGCGACTGGCGTTCGGCGGCCTGCTCGTCGGCCTGATCGCGATCAACGTGCCGCAGGTCTGCGGCAACGGCTACTCGGTCATCGTCGAGATCCTCAACGGCGAGATCCCGTGGATGGTGCTGCTGGGCATCGTCTGCTGCAAGTGGCTCGCCACCGCCTGCTCCGTGGGCTCGGGCGCGCCGGGCGGCGTGTTCACTCCGACCCTGTTCATGGGCGCGTCGGTCGGCTACGTCTTCGGTTCCGCGGTGCAGACGCTGTGGTCCTCGGGCCCGAGCCCCGGGGCGTTCGCGCTGGTGGGCATGGGGGCGTTCCTCTCCGCCGCCAGCCGTGCGCCGGTCATGGCGGTGATCATGCTCTTCGAGATGACGCTCAGCTACGACATCATCCTGCCGCTGCTCCTGTGCAGCGTGGTGGCGTTCTTCACGGCGCGCGGGATCGAGGGGCACTCGCTCTACAGCGAGACGCTGAAGCGCAAGGCCGCCGAGGACCCGAAGGCCGCGCTGCAGATCGGCCGGGTGGGGGACCTGACCAAGCCGAATCCGCCGACGATTCCGCTGAGTGCGCGCTTTGCCGACATCGCCAAGCTCTTCATCTCGGTCCGCGTGAACAACCTTTACGTCAATGACGACCAGGGGCGCTTCGTCGGCGCCGTGGCCCTCCACGACATCAAGCCCTACCTGGCCGACCCGGGCCTGGCCGGGCTCGTGATCGCCCGGGATATTCTCCGCGAGGATTTTCCGCGGGTGAAGGCGGATGACACCCTGGCCGACGCGCTGGGGCGGTTCATCGCCCAGGAGGGCCTGCAGCGCCTTCCGGTCGTCGATGGCGAAGGCAAGCTGCTTGGCAGCCTGTCGAAGAATGACCTGATGCTCGCGCTGGTCGAGCAACGGCGGCGGTAGGGCGGGGTGCGACCGTCGGTCGGCCCGGTCCTTTTGCGGCTTTGTGACAAAGCCGACACGGGTTCGTCACATTGGTGGGCTAGAACGTGGGTGTATTCGGAACCATCAACCACCAACGAACCCAACTATGTTCTCCATCAAAACCAAAGTCCTCGGGCTGCTCGGCAGCTTGATGATCGCCGGGACCGCCGCCGTGGCCCAGGACAACGCCGCGCTGATCGATGCGCTCGTCCGCAAGGGCATCCTCACCGACCAGGAAGCCGAGGACCTGCGCGCTGATCTGGCCAACGAGAATGCCGCCGCCGTGGTCATGACCTCGAAGACCCCCAACCTGACCAAGCTCGTGGTCAGCGGCCGCATCCAGTACCAGTACGTCAATCTCAACACGGACATCGACGGCACGGCCGCCGATCCCGCGACCGTCAACCACGCCTTCCTCCGCCGCATCCGCGTCGGTTTCAAGGCCAGCTTCCTCAACGACTGGTCGTCCTTCATCAACTACGATTTCGGCAGCAACAATTTCGACGCCGCCTATATCGAGAAGATCTTCAACCCCACCTGGACCCTCCAGGCCGGCTTCAAGAAGGCCCCGATCGGCTACGAGGAGTACTTCGTCTCCAGCGGCGCGCAGAAGGCCATCGAGCGCTCCACCGTCACCCGCTACTTCGTCGAGAGCAATAACGGCCGCCGGCTCGGCGGCGGCAAGTACCGCCAGGGCGTCTGGCTGCTCGGCAAGGCCCCGTCGGGCCTGACCTGGGAGTTCGCCATCACCAATCCCGAGGCCACGGGCCTGACCTCCGGTGACACGATCACGACCGGCGCCGCCGCCAACAACACCTTCGCCTACTGGGCCAACGTCGGCTACAAGAAGTCCTTTGCCGAAAATCAGGGCACCTTCACGACCGGCGCTTCGTACGGCTTCCTGCCCGACCAGGGCGGCAAGACCCTGGGCACGGGCAATGACCTCACGGTCTGGTCGATCTACGCCGACTGGCGCTATCGCCAGTTCTCGCTGCTCGGCGAGTACTTCGGCTCCGATAACCAGAAGGGCGCCTCGGCCACCCAGGACTCCAGCTCCAACGGCTACTGGGTCATGGCAACCTACCGGACCGGCGCCTTCGAGCCGGTCATCCGCCACAGCTTCACCGATTCCGACGGCCGCGGCATCCAGCTCGGCGACGGCATCCGCTCGGCCGCCTCGGGCGGCACGCACGACAAGCTCACCGAGTGGTTCTTCGGCGTGAATTGGTACATCGTCGGCAACGAGGCCAAGCACGAGGTCAAGCTCCAGGCCGGCTACATGACCGGCGAGTCCCAGGACATCCCGATCACCGGCGTGTCCGCCAAGGCGACCGTCGACGGCTTCCGCAGCATGATGCAGGTCAACTTCTGATCGCCATCCCGCCCAACCTCCTCCCATCACTCCAACGAAAGCATTTATGATTCCGCACCTGAAAAAACTCGCGATCGCCGCGGCCTTTGCCGGCTGTGTTTCCACCGGCCTCTCGCAGGCCGCCAAGCTCGACCAGAACCTGCCCGAATACACGCCGGTCTCCGGCATCTCGGGCAAGCTCACCTCGATCGGCTCCGACACCCTCAACAACCTGATGACGTACTGGGCGGAAGATTTCCAGAAAATCTACCCGAACGTGAAGATCGAGGTCGAGGGCAAGGGCTCCTCCACCGCGCCCCCGGCGCTCATCTCCGGCACGGCCCAGCTCGGGCCGATGAGCCGCAAGATGAAGGCCGAGGAGGTTGACGCCTTCGAGAAGAAGTACGGCTACAAGCCGCGCATGGTCGGCGTTGCGATCGACGCCCTTGCGGTGTACGTCAACAAGGACAACCCGATCCAGTCGCTCACGCTCCAGCAGGTGGACGCGATCTTCTCCTCCACGCGCAAGCGCGGCGGCAAGGACATCAAGACCTGGGGCGACCTCGGCCTGACCGGTGAGTGGGCCAGCAAGCCGCTCTCGCTCTACGGCCGCAATTCCGCCTCCGGCACCTACGGCTTCTTCAAGGAGCTCACGATGAAGAACGGCGACTACAAGAGCTCGGTCAAGGAACAGCCCGGTTCCGCCTCGGTGGTGCAGGGCGTCGAAAACGAGCTCGGTGGCGTCGGCTACTCCGGCATCGGCTACAAGACCTCCGGCGTCCGCGCCGTGGCCATTGCCGACAAGGCCGGCCCGATCGAGGCCAATCAGGTCAACGCCGAGTCCTTCAAATACCCGATCGCGCGCTATCTGTACGTTTACATCAATTCCGATCCCTCCAAGGGCCCGGACCCGATCGTGCGCGAGTTCATCCGCTTCGTCCTCTCCAAGAGCGGCCAGGACGACACCATCAAGGATGGCTACTTCCCGCTGACGGCCACCAAGGCCGCCCAGTTCCTCGAGAGCTCGGGCTGCCAGTAAGCTGCCGAAATGCTTGATTCAGGCCCGGTTGCCAACGACCGGGCCTTTTTTCCGCCTCGCGTCGGGCGTTCCCCGCGGGAGTGAGGCTCAGGCGTCACCGTAATGTAACACGGCCTCCGGGGTTTTCACTTGTCGCGTTTTGCCGCCCGGTCCGTCCTCGAACCGTCCACGCCCTTCCTCCTCCCTTCATGCCGGAACCAGCCTCCCAGAATCCCTTGCCCAGGCCCAAGCGGAGTCCGCTTGTGAACAAGCAGGTCGCCCGGCGGGTGAAGTTGATCGACAAGGCGGCCGACATTTTCGTCCGGACCAGCGGCGTGGCGATCATCGTGATCGTGGCCCTGATCTTCGTGTTCATCGGGGCCGAAGCGATGCCGCTCTTCCGCGCGGCGAAGCAGCAACCGGTGTTCCGCGAGGCCCTGCCGGCGACGCCCGCGCCCGCGACGGTCCTCGCGCTCGGGGTGGATGAGTACGAGGCCTTTTACTATTTCGTCGATGCCGCCCGCGGGGCGGTGCGCTTTGTCGCGACAGACGACCGGTCGCAGACGTCGGAGTTCGCGGTCACGCCAAAGGGCGGCGCCGCCCCCCGCTTCACCACCGCCTACCGCACGCCGTCGCGCGGCACCATCGTCATCGGCACCGACGACGGTCGCCTCGGCTTCGTCGCGACCCGCTTTCAGGTCACGTACGACGAGACCACCGGGCGGACGGTCAAGCCGGGGCTCAACGTCCTCGGTTGGGTGACCGCCTTTGCCGACGGCGGAGCCATCGCTCAAGTCCATCTTCGCCAGAACACCAACGGCGATTTGATCTATGCGGCGGCAGATGCCGATGGCCGCATCGTGACCGGCAAGTTCATCGAGGACGAACCGCCCGAGGATCCCGTGTCCGTCGGCGGCGAACTCGCCGGCCGGATCACCAGCCTGATCGTCGATTACGAGAACAACCGCCTCTTCGCGGCGACCGATGCGGCCAAGCTTTATCAATGGTATCTCGAGAACGACCGCGAGGCACCCTTCCAGGTCTACGAACTCGAGGCACCGATCACGGCGCTCGACTACGCGATCGGCGACACCGCCCTGTTGATGGGCTTTGCCGACGGTCGCGTGGAATCGTGGTTCGGTGTGAGGGCCGAGGCGGACGACGTGCGCAAGCCGATCCGCCGGATCCACTCCTTCCGATCCCTGCCGGCGGCGGTGACCCGCATCCAGCCCTCGGGCCGCGACAAGGGCTTCGTAGTCGGCGCGGCGGACGGGACGGTGCATCTCGATTTTACCACTTCCGAACGCACCCTGCTCGAGTACAAGCTCGACGGACCGGTGCGGCAGCTCAGCTACGCGCCGAAGCTCACGTCGCTTCTGGCCCTCGATGACGCCGGCCGGCTGGATTTCCGCCGCGTGGATAATCCGCATCCGGAGATCTCCTTCCGGAGCCTGTTCGGCAAGCTGCACTATGAGGGCTACGACGAACCGGATTACGTCTGGCAGAGCACCGGTGGCACGGACGACTTCGAGGCGAAGTTCAGTCTCGTACCGTTGATCATCGGCACGCTGAAGGGCGCATTTTACGGCCTGCTCTTCGCGATCCCGGTGGCGGTCTTCGCCGCCCTCTATACGTCGCAATTCATGCACCCGGCGTTGCGCGCCTACCTGAAGCCCATGATCGAGATCATGGCGGCGCTCCCCAGCGTGGTCATCGGGTTCCTCGCCGGCCTGTGGCTGGCGCCCCTGCTGGAGCAGATCATGGTTGGCACGATGCTGGTCATCGTGGTGGGACCGGCCGTGCTGCTCCTCGGCGCCTTCCTGTGGACCATCACCCCCCGCACCTGGCGCGAGCGGCTGCCGGCGGGGCGCGAACTTTGGCTCATCATCCCGCTGCTGCTGCTCGGGTTCATGCTCGCCCAGGGGCTCGGGCCGATCGTCGAGGCGGCGTTTTTCCGTGGCGACTACAAGCAGTGGGTTTTCGACGTCTTCGGCCAGCAGTTCGAGCAGCGCAACTCGCTCGTCATCGGCATCGCGATGGGCTTCGCCGTCATTCCCATCATCTTCACGATCTCGGAGGACGCGTTCTCCAACGTCCCGCCGGCCTTCCGGTCCGCCTCCTACGCGCTCGGCGCCAGCCGCTGGCAGACTGCCTGGCGGGTCATCTTGCCGACCGCCAGCCCGGGTGTGTTCTCCGCGATCATGATCGGCTTCGGCCGCGCCGTGGGCGAGACGATGATCGTGCTCATGGCCACGGGCAACACGCCGATCCTGAGCTTCAGTCCCTTCAACGGCATGCGGACGCTTTCCGCCAACATCGCCGTCGAGATTCCCGAGGCACCGGTGGACGGCACGCTCTACCGTGTGCTCTTCGTCGCGGCGCTTCTCCTCTTCATCCTGACCTTCGCCTGCAACACCGTGGCGGAGGTCGTCCGCCAGCGCCTGCGCGAAAAGTACCAGGCGGTCTGAAATCCGAGCCATGGCCCCTTCTCCTCTCGCCCAAGCCACCAGCGCCCCGCAGCGCATCGGCCAGTTCCTGCGCCGCGGCGACCAGTTCATCTGGCTGACGGGCGGCGCCATGGGGCTCGCCGCCCTGCTGATCGTCGGGCTCCTCGGTCTCGTCTTCGTCAGCGGCTTCACCTTCTTCTGGCCGTTCAACATCGTCACCGCCGACCGCGCCGACGGCCGGCCGGTCCTCGGTGTCATCACCAACACGCAGGAGGAGCGCCTCGACCCGGCGGGCACGGTCGTCAAGGCCGCCCAGACCCAGTTCAAGGTCGGCGGCCGCGAGGTCTACGGCTTCGACTTCATCTGGATCCGCAATGCCGAGCTGTCCAATTTCCGCGTCGATTCCGATGTGATCGCCCTCGAACGGCAGGAGTACGGCGATTTCTACGGCTTCCTCCGCGGCATCGAGCACAAGGGCCAACCCGTGGCGGACGCCGCCGGGGCCTGGGCGATGCTGAACGAGAAGCGCCCCGAGTCGCGCGAACTCGCGGTGCGCGCCAAGGCCATCCAGCGCGACGAGATCGGCGAGGTGAACGCCGCGATCCAACGCGCGAACCTCAAGCTCAAGGCCGCCCGGCGCGAGGCCGGCAGCCCGACCCTGCCGCCGGCGGTCGAGGCTCCGCTGCAGGAGATCATCGCCCGGAACCAGGTGAAATATGAGGCGCTTCGCCTCGAGGCTGAGCAGCTCATGGCGCGGGCCGACGAGTATGCGGCCGTGGTCGCGACCGTGGACGGGCAGGTCAAGCGCGTCCCGCTGGCCGCCATCGTCCGCGCCTTCCGGCCGAACCAGATGTCCAAGTGGGACAAGACCATGCTCTACCTCAGCCGCGCCGCCGAGTTCGTCTACGGCGAGCCGCGCGAGTCCAACACCGAGGGCGGCGTGTGGCCGGCCATCTTCGGCACGGTCATCATGACGATCATCATGAGCATCGTGGTGACGCCCTTCGGCGTGGTGGCGGCGTTCTACCTGCGCGAATACGCCAAGCAGGGTCCGGTCGTCCGCCTGGTGCGCATCGCGATCAACAACCTCGCCGGCGTGCCCTCCATCGTCTTCGGCGTCTTCGGCCTCGGCTTCTTTGTCTACTTCATCGGCGGCGGCATCGACCGGATGTTCTTCCCCGACATGCTGCCCACGCCCACCTTCGGCACCGGCGGCATTCTCTGGGCTTCGCTCACGCTCGCCCTGCTCACGGTTCCCGTGGTCATCGTCGCCACCGAGGAATCCATCGCCGCCGTGCCGCGCGGCGCCCGCGAGGGCTCGCTCGCGCTGGGCGCCTCGAAGTTCCAGACCCTCGTCAATATCGTCCTTCCGGCGTCGGTGCCCGGCATCCTGACCGGCGTGATCCTCGCCATGGCGCGCGGGGCGGGTGAGGTGGCCCCGCTCATGATCACCGGCGTGGTCAAGCTGGCGCCGGAGCTGCCGCTCGACGGTCACTTCCCGTTCTTCCACCTCGACCGCAAGTTCATGCACCTCGGCTTCCACATCTACGACGTGGGCTTCCAATCGCCCAACATCGAGGCGGCCAAGCCGATGGTCTTCACCACGACGCTGCTCCTGATCGCGATCGTCGTGATCCTGAACCTCTTCGCCATCCGCCTCCGCGACCACATCCGCAAGAAATACCAAACCGGCGCCTTCTGATGCCCGCTCCTTCCGCCTCCTCCCCCGTCCACATGGAAACACCCTCGCCTTCCGCCGCCACCAGTCGTCCGAGCCGGTCCGTCACCGTGCCCGCCGGCCGGGGTCAGCCCGCGCCCGATGCCGCCACGAAGATCCAGGTGCAGGATCTCAGCCTGCATTACGGGGCCAAGCAGGCCCTCTTCGACATCACCATGGATGTCCTGGAGCGGCAGGTCACCGCCTTCATCGGTCCCTCGGGCTGCGGCAAATCCACGCTCCTGCGCTGCTTCAACCGGATGAACGACCTCGTCGACGGCGTCCGCGTGCAGGGCAAGGTCTGGCTGACCGGGCAGGACATCTTCGCTCCGGACCTCGACGTCATCGAGCTGCGCAAGCGCGTGGGCATGGTCTTCCAGAAATCCAACCCGTTCCCCAAGTCCATCTACGAGAACGTGGCCTACGGGCTCCGCGTCGCGGGCGTGACGGACAAGTCCGCGCTGGACGAGATCGTCGAACGTTCGCTCCGCGGCGCCGCCCTCTGGGACGAGGTCAAGGACCGCCTGCACGAGAGCGGCCTCGGGCTCTCGGGCGGCCAGCAGCAGCGCCTCTGCATCGCCCGCGCCATCGCGGTGCAGCCGGACATCATTCTGATGGACGAGCCGTGCTCGGCGCTCGATCCCATCGCCACGGCCAAGGTCGAGGAGTTGATCCACGAGTTGAAGCGCGAATTCACCATCATCATCGTGACCCACTCGATGCAGCAGGCGGCCCGGGTCTCCGACAAGACGGCGTTTTTCTATCTTGGTCGCCTCATCGAGTATGCCGATACTCAGACCATCTTCATGAACCCCGCCAACCCCCAGACCGAGGCCTATGTTTCCGGCCGCTTCGGTTGAGCCGCCCGCCGCCATGACCACCGAACCCAAGCCCGACTTCCCCCCGTACATGAAACGCTTCTTCGACGCTGAGCTCGAGACCTTCCGCACCCACCTGATCACGATGGGCGAGACCTCCATCCGCCAGGTCCGCGACGCCGTCAAGGCCCTCGTGGACGGCGACACCGCGCTCGCGAAGAGAGTCGTGGATGCCGACGACGAGCTCGACCAGCTCGAGATCAAGATCGACGAGGAGGCGGTGCGCTACATGAGCCTGCGCGCCCCGATCGCGACCGAGCTCCGCATGGTGATCGTCGGCATGAAGGCCTCGCATGACCTCGAGCGCGTGGGCGACGAGGCGGTCGGCATCGCCAAGCGCGCCGTGCGCCTGGCCGCCGAGCCGCCGCTCAAGCCCTACGTCGACATCCCGCGCATGACGACCATGGCGCTGGAGATGCTCCGCGACGCGCTCGACTGCTTCCTGCATCTCGACACCGAGAAGGCGCTGGGCGTCATCCGCCGTGACGAGCAGGTGGACCAGCTCAACAAGCAGCTCTACCGCGAGCTCACCAGCTTCATGATCGAAAAGCCCGGCACCATCAGCCGCGCGATCGAGCTCATGTTCATCTCGAAATCCATCGAGCGCATCGCCGACCACGCGACGAACATCGCCGAGGAGATGATCTACCTCGCGAAGGGCAAGGACGTCCGCCACGACGACGCCGTGAAAAAAGGCGTCAGCAATCCGTAGGACGACCCGGCAGAAATTCTGCATCCTTTCGGATTGGGCTGCGTCAGCAGGGATGAAACCAAATCATCCATGAAGACACCCTCCCTGCCCAATCACGACGACGTCCGTTCCTATGTCCGCGAGCGCTACGGTGCCATCGCCGAGCAGGCCGGCACCGGCTGCGGCTGCAGCACGACCGGCTGCTGCGGCGGCGGTGAAACCGAGGTGCCGCCGGCCAGTTACGGCGAGAAGCTGGGCTATACGGCCGCCGATCTGAACGCCGTGCCGGCCGGCTCCGACCTCGGTCTGGGCTGCGGCAATCCGGTGGCGATCGCGTCGATCTGGTTCGGTGAAACCGTCCTCGACCTTGGCAGCGGGGCGGGCTTCGACTGCTTCCTCGCGGCCCGCCAGCTCGCCGGCACCGGCCGCGTGATCGGTGTCGACATGACGCCGGCCATGGTCACGAAGGCCCGGGCCAATGCCCGGAAGGGCGGGTACCAGAATGTCGAATTCCGTCTTGGGGAAATCGAGGCGCTGCCGGTGGCCGACGCGAGCGTGGACCTTATCCTCTCCAATTGCGTGATCAACCTCTCGCCCGAGAAGCCGCGGGTGCTGCACGAGGCTTACCGCGTGCTGAAGTCCGGCGGACGCCTGGCCATCGCCGACATCGTGGCAACGCAGCCGCTGCCGGCGGAGATGAAGACCAAGCTGGAGGCGATCGGCGCCTGCGTCGGCGGTGCCACGCTGGTGTCGGAGCTGCGCGCCCTGCTGGCGGAAGCCGGCTTCACGCGGATCGATATTGTCCTCAAGGAGCCGTCACGGGCGCTCATCCGGGAGTGGACCGATGATCCGCGCGCGGGGGATTTTGTCGTCAGCGCCCTCATCACCGCCCATAAGGCTTGAGCCATGGTGCAGCTCGCAAAAAACGGACCGGATTTTGATGCGACGGTGACGGAGTTCGCCGGCCGGCTCCGCGCTTTCATCCGGCGGCGCGTGCCGGACGAGGCGACGGCGGACGACCTGACGCAGGAAACCCTTCTGAAGGTCTTCCGCTCGCGGGCGAGCCTGCCCGACGCGCAGCGTCTCGAGGCCTGGCTCTACCGCATCGGCCGCAACACCCTGATCGATCACTACCGGCGCCGCCGGCCCACTGCGGAGCTCCCGCCGTCGCTGGCAGCGGAACCGGCCGATGGCCCGGACGAGCTGCGCGCCGCCGTGCTGCTCACGATGCAGCGTTTTCTCTCGGAAATGCCTGAGACATACCGTGAGCCGGTGCGGCTGGCGGAGATGGAGGGCCTGCCGCTCGCCAAGATCGCCCTGCGGCTCAACCTGTCGCTCTCGGCCGTGAAGGCGCGAGTGCGGCGCGGCCGGGCGATGTTGAAGAAGAAATTGCAGGATTGCTGCCGTTTCGAATTCGACCGGCTGGGCAAGGTCATCGGCTGGGAAAGCCGAAAATCCTGCAAGTGCTGACCGGCCCGTTTCGGGCATAAGCCAGCGACCTCCGACCGGAGACACCGGCTACTGAGTAGGATGGGACGCGCCCGGCCGCTTGTTATTTCGCAAAACGGCGAAATAGTGGGGTCATGCCAACCAAAGCCGGACTGCGTCAGCTCAAGGGTCGGGCGGAAGTATTCAAGGCCCTCGGTCACCCGGACCGGCTCCGCATCCTTGGGGAACTGGCGGAGGGCGAGCGGTGCGTCTGCGAGCTGGTGGAAGCGGTCGGCTCCAGCTGGTCCACGGTCTCCCGGCATCTGTCGGTGTTGAAGGCGGCCGGGGTATTGATTGATGAAAAACGCGGGCTGCAGGTTTTCTACCGGGTGGCGCTGCCGTGCGTAAACACGTTCATGGAATGTCTCGATGCCGCCCGCCTGGGGGAGGCCGTTGAGATGCGGCGCTGCTGCCGCTGAACCCGAGGTGCGCATGAACTCCCGGAAAGAATGGCAGATTTTCGCCACCATGGCCGCCGTGTTTGCGGCATTCTACTATCTGCCGCTTGGTTGGCCGCGTTTCGACAATGGGCTTACGGAAGCCTTGGCGCTCACGAAGTGGTACATGCGGGAGCACGTCATCCTGTGTCTCTTGCCGGCGTTCTGGATCGCTGGGGCCATTGGGGCCTTTGTTTCCCGGCAGTCGGTGATGCGCTACTTCGGTCCGAACGCGCCCAAGGCGGCCAGCTATGGCGTCGCGTCGGTCTCCGGTACCATCCTTGCGGTCTGCTCATGCACTGTGCTGCCGTTATTCTCGGGCATCTATCGCATGGGAGCGGGCCTGGGGCCGGCGACGGCATTTCTCTACTCGGGCCCGGCCATCAACGCCCTCGCCATCATCCTCACCGCTAAGGTGCTTGGGCTGCAATTGGGTGTGGCCCGCGCCGTGGGTGCGGTGGTTTTCTCGGTCGTGATTGGCCTGGCGATGCATGCGCTGTTCCGCCACGAGGAGCGGGCAAAGGCCGCCAAGCTCGCGCAACTCCCCGAACCGCCGGTGACGCGTCCGCTTTGGCAGACGGCGGTCTTTTTCGGCCTAATGGTGGCGGTGCTGATTTTTGCCAACTGGGGTCGATCGGACAGCGACTCGGGTTTTTTCGCATTGGTGTTCCGGGTGAAATGGTGGCTGACGTCGGTTTCCGCCGCCTTGCTGGGCCTCATCCTGTGGCGCTGGTTTGCGCTGTCGGCGGTGCGGCTTGGGTTAACGGCCGCGGCCGTCACGCTGGCCGCAATCCTGGTGCCCACCCAACCCACCTTGGCAGTGCTCATCGGTGTGGCCGGTCTCACCTGGGCGACCGCCGGGCAGCCCGGCGAAGCCGGCGAGTGGTTTACGCAATCCTGGGACAACGCGAAACAGATCTTTCCGCTGTTGATCGGCGGCGTGCTGGTGGCGGGCCTCCTGCTCGGCCGACCGGGTCACGAGGGCTTGATCCCTAGCGACTGGATTGCCGGGTCCGTGGGCGGGAATTCGCTCGCAGCCAACGCGTTCGCCGCGATTGCCGGTGCCTTGATGTATTTTGCTACCCTGACCGAGGTGCCGATTTTGCAAGGTCTCATCGGCAGCGGGATGGGGGAGGGGCCGGCACTCGCGCTCCTCCTCGCCGGACCGGCGCTGAGCCTGCCGAGCATGATCGTGATCAACTCCGTAATCGGTCCGAAGAAAACTGCCGCCTATGTCGGCCTCGTCGTCGTGCTTTCGACCCTTGTCGGTTGGGCCTACGGCGCGCTGGCCTGATTTTTCCATCCACCGCCAACCATGAAAAAGATCCAGATCCTCGGAACCGGATGCCGCAAGTGCGGCCTCCTCGCTGAAACCGCCGAAGCCGCCGCGAAGGAACTCGGCGTGCCGTACACGCTGGAAAAAGTCACCGACCTGAACGCCATCGCCGGCTTCGGAGTGATGTTCACCCCCGCGCTGGTGGTGGATGGCGAAGTCAAACTCGCCGGCCGGGTGCCTTCGGCCGACGACATGAAAAAACTGCTCGCCTGAATGATACCATGAGTACGACCGCTCCCAGATGTTCGTGCAGTTGCAACACCGAGGCCGGTCCGCCCGCCCTCGTCTATCCCTGTTCCGGCTCCGCGGATGTCGGCGAGCTCGCCGACCACGCCGCCCGCCAGCTCGACGCCGAGGGAAAGG
This sequence comes from uncultured Opitutaceae bacterium, assembly GCA_964355715.1. GTDB lineage: Bacteria > Verrucomicrobiota > Verrucomicrobiia > Opitutales > Opitutaceae > UBA2377. Next base: position 71,711 of record CAYHEW010000021.1, read on the forward strand.
CCTGGATGTCCTGCCTCGCCGGCATCGGCGGACGCGTCAGCGGCCTGATGGCGAATGCTGCGGCGGCACCGGTACTGATCGCGATCGATGGCTGCCCGCATGACTGCGCAACCAAGACACTCCAGCTTGCCGGGTTCACCCACGTGAAATCGGTCCGTGTGACCGATCTTGGCCTCAAGAAGGGCAAGACTCCGGTCACCGACACCGCGGTCCAGGCGGTGGTGCAACGCGTCGAATCTCTCCTAGTGGAACCAAAATCCTCATGAAGATCCTAAGCTTACCTGTCCTGTGCCTCATCCTTGGCGTCAGTGCCCATGCCGAGGCGGCCAAATCATTGCCTCGCTTGTTGGACCTCGGCGCCAAGAAGTGTATCCCCTGCAAGCAAATGGTGCCCGTCCTGGAGGCACTCACCACCGAATACGCCGGCCGACTCGATGTCGTGTTCATTGACGTCTGGGAAAACCGGGCCGCCAGCACGGAATATGGGATCCGCCTGATCCCGACCCAGATTTTTTACGACGCGTCGGGCAAGGAGCTCTTTCGCCACGAGGGCTATTGGTCGAAGGAAGCCATTCTCGGCAAGTTCGAGGAGTTGGGGGTCGGCTTGAATGAAGCCGCTAAGCCGACGGAAGGCACCCCGAAGGCATGAACCTGGAATCCGTCTTTTCTGGGCTGACTGATGCTATGGCGGGTGCACCGGCCATAGCCTTGGCCGCGGCTTTTGCCTGGGGCGTGCTCAGCATTGTGCTCAGTCCCTGCCACCTTGCCAGTATCCCGCTGATCGTGGGTTACCTGCAGGGCGGGGGAGCGGTCCGCCCCGGCCGCGCCGCGGGACTGGCGACGATTTTTGCCGTGGGGATATTGCTGTCGATCGCCCTCATCGGCGTGCTCACGACGGCGGCGGGCCGCATGCTGGGTGACCTCGGGGCCTGGGGCAATTATGCCGTGGCTGCGGTCTTCTTCGTCTTTGGCCTGCATCTGGTCGACGTGCTGCCGATGCCGGAAGCCTGGCGGGCGGCGCCCGGTCAGCCGCGCCGCGGGGCGCTGGGCGCATTTTTGTTCGGGTTCATCTTCGGCGTGGCCTTGGGCCCGTGCACGTTTGGCTTCATGGCGCCGGTTCTGGGCGTGACCTTTGGCATGGCGCAGACGGCGCCGGCGTTCGCCGTGGGCGTACTCCTGCTGTTCGGGCTCGGCCACTGTGCGGTGATCGGCTTAGCCGGCGTGTCGAGCAGCTGGGTGCAGCGGTGGTTGTCGTGGCAGAACGACACCCCTGGAGCCAAGTGGCTGCGTCGGACCTGCGGCGGCTTGGTGCTGGCCGGCGGCGTCTATCTGATCGTTTCGGTCCCGTAGCCCGAGCCGGCCTTCCTCACTTGATGGCCAGCTCGATCAGGAAGCCGACGAGGCCGGTGACGGGGAGGGGGAGGACCCAGGCCCAGACGACGCGCCCGACGACGCCCCACGCCCCGGCGCTGC
>CAYHEW010000022.1:0-67285 GCA_964355715.1 uncultured Opitutaceae bacterium
CGGCCGTACTCCTGGACCATGACGTCGGCCGCGACCTTCGACGCGCCGAACAGCGAGTGCTTCGACTGATCGATGGTGAACGTCTCCGCGATCCCGTGTTCGTAGGTTGGATCAGCGTAGTCCCAGCGCGTCTCCAGTTCCCGCAGCGCGATCGAGTTGGGGGCGTCGCCGTAAACCTTGTTCGTGCTCATGTGCACGAACGGCGATTCCGGGCAGGCCTGGCGCCCGGCTTCAAGCAGGTTGAGCGTGCCGACGGCGTTGGTATCGAAGTCGTCGAACGGGATCGCGGCCGCGCGATCATGCGAGGGCTGGGCGGCGGTGTGGACGATGACCGACGGCTTGACGGCCTTGACCAACGCCAGCACTCCGGCGCGGTCGCGGATGTCGAGCTCGTGGTGGACGAAGCCCGGCAGATCACGGGCGAGGCGTTGCTGGTTCCAGCGGGTGTCACCCTGCGGCCCGAAGAAAACGGCGCGCTGGTTGTTGTCGATCCCGTGGACGGTGTAGCCGAGCTCGCGGGAGAAATAGTGGCAGACTTCCGAACCGATGAGGCCGGAGGAGCCGGTGACGAGGAGGATTTTGGCCATGGCGGTTTAGGGAATACTCCGGTTACGCAGGTGCGACGGGCTCACCAGTAAACTATCGTCAGCGATCGGTCGAGCGGTCCGGAAACATGAAACTAGAGCGGACCAAAGCGCGCCTTCGCCCACGCCCAGAGCCATGTGATTGGATCCCGGATGATCCGAATCTTTTTCCCTTCGGCGAATGAACGCGAATTGTAACTGACCGGAATCTCCACCGGACGGTGGCCGGCCCGCACAAGCTTGATGAGCAGTTCCCAGTCGAAGTCGAAGCGGTTGCACGTGAAGGTCAGGCCACGGAGGCAGTCGCGGTGGAAGACCTTGTACATGGTAAACGGATCGCGCAGCCAGATGCCGAGCGAGGCGTTGATGAGCAGGGTGAAGGCCCAGTGCGCGGAATTAAGCACAAAGGCGCGAAGGGGCTGGGCTTCGAAGTGCCGGATCTTGAATCCGCCACGACCGTGCCGCGAACCAAGCACAAAGGTGCGCTCACCGCGCAGGATCGGTGCGAGCAGGCTCTCGTAGTCGTCGAGGCTGTATTCGAGATCGGCATCCTGAATCAGGATGATGTCGCCGGTGGCATGGGTGAATCCGGCACGCACCGCATGACCCTTGCCCCGGGGTTGCGCCTCGAGAATCACCGTCACGCCTGGCCGGTCGCGGTACGCCAGCACGGCTTCACGCGAGCCGTCGGTTGAATTGCTTTCGACGACGATGAACTCGAAGGCGATGCCAGGGATGGTTTTGGCCAGGAGAGCCTCGAGCGCGGGCCTGACGGTGGCGATCTCGTTGAAGACCGGGACGATGACGGAGAGGGTGGGCATGCCGCAGACCGAGGATTCCAGGATGGGTGGAACCGTCAACCGGAACTTCCAGGCGCGACGCGCCAGCGGAGGACCCACCAGGTCGTGCCAGCCGTGGCGATCATTCCCAGCGCGCAGGCCACGAGGGCCAGGTTGAAACGGTGCGGGCGATACTCGACCATGATCTCATGCCGGCCGGAGCGGGTGATCGGGATGCCCTTGAAGGCGTGATTGACCCGGAAATACCCGGCGGGCACACCGTCGACCGTGACGCGGAAGTCGCGCGGGTAGTACCCCTCCGTCAGCACCACGAGCCCGGGGCCGCTGGCCTCGACGGTGAACCGCGTGGTGTTGGCCGTGAGGCGGTAAGCCTGCGCCGGCGTGACGACCCGGCCGCCGAGATTGCGGGAAGGCGTGAGCGGCAGGTTTGCGGCGGCGACATCGGCCTCGGCGACCGCGGCAAACGGTCGCCGGTCGGTGCCGCGCACGCGCCGGAGCAGGCCCTCGAGCGCATTGTAGGTCGTGAACTGATTGGTGAAAAACGCCCGGGGCCACGCACTCGCGCTCTCGTAGAGGTCGAGGTCGTATTGCCCGAGCCGTTGCAGCCCGGGAATCTCGCGCGGCGAGTCGGAGTGCGAGGCCAGGTAGTAGCGCACGTTGAACAGATCCTGAATCGCATGGATGCCGGAGATGTCATCCTCGCTCCAGGTGAACGAATCCCACCAGCGGATCTTTTTCGCCCCCGCGGCGATCGCGAACTCGTCGTAGTAGCCGTTGCGCAGCGCGTCTACGCCATAGATGCCCTCCCAGAGCAGGAGCTGGTTGTAGCCGGAAAACAGATTGTAGCCCAGGCCGGCCGGCCGCGACGGCGCGTCGAGGAGGGCGTTGACGCGGGCGACGACCGGTGAGGCGGCGTGCAGGTCGGCGCGGACCTTCGGGTTGAAGACGTAGGTGTCGAACGGGGTCGACAGATACTGGCCGTGGCGCCAGGTGAACAGCACCAGGCTGCCGAGGAGGGCGACGGCGGTCACCGGAAAGAGTTGCCGGCGATACCACACCCAGAGGCCCAGCAGGAGAATCAGCAGGCCAAGGCCGAGCGAAATGCCGTAGCCGCGGAAGAACGGACTCCAGCTGACCTGGTTGACGTTGAGAAAGTAGGCCCCGGCCAGAAGGCCGATCGCCGCCACCGCGGCGGCGAACTCCCATCTCCAGCGGCGTTCTGTGGCGGCCTGCCAGCCGCGGTGCCAGCCGCAGCCCGCGAGGGGTGTCGCGAGCACCAGCAGCGCGCAGGAGAAGGTGTTGCTGACGTGGTGGATGTTGGCGATGAACGGCAGTTTCACGATCAGCGCTTCCGGGATCAGCTTGAACACCATGCCAAAGGGCAAAAGCGCACCCACCGCGATCGCGGCGGTCCCGCGATCCCAGCCTCTGCGCAGGCAGGCCGAGGCCAGCAGCCAGGCCAGCCCGGCGAGGATGAGGAAGTTTGCCGTCGGATAGCCGTGGTTCTCGTTCGGGATCAGCTGCCGGTAGAACAGGTCCTCGAAGAACCCGATCAGCTGCCAAGGGGCCAGCTGCATCGCGGCGGGGAAATCGTAGCTGGTCCGGGAGGCGCGGAGCGCGTCCAGGAAGGTCAACCACCAGGGCGCCGCCAGCAGCAGAAACAATACGCCACCCACGGCGGCGGCGGCCAGCCGCCGGAGGCGCTGGCGCCATGCCTCGTCGGCGAAGAGCACCACCAGCACGCCCGCAAGATTCATGCAGGCGAGGTTCATGTAGGCTTCCTTCACGGTACCGCTGGTGAACACCTCCCAGTTGGCGAGCATCAGGAGCCCTACGGCAGCAAGCCATTGCCGGGGCTTGGCGGCGTCGCGCAGAACCAGCCAGGCGACCAGAATCCAGGGTGAAAAGCAGACCGAGAAGATCGCCGGATGGGAAAGCCGGTAGGTGAAGAAGCCCACGAAGACGCTTGCGAACGCGGTGAGCAGCGAGGCGCCGGCATGCCGGGTCAGGCGCCAGACCACCAGGCCCAACCCGAATCCGTATAGCCAGCGGGCCACCAGAAACTTGACGTCCCAGGCCCACGCCGCGCTGCCGGTGAACAGGGGCAGGAAGTTCAGGATCTCCCCGAACATGCTCTGGCCTTGCCCGAGCAGCGGGACCCCGCACAACGCATACCGGTTCCACAGCGGCCATTCGCCGTGGTTCAGCAGCGCGTTGGCCTGCAGCTGCGGGTAATAAAGGTGCTGGTAAAGGAAGGCGCCGACATCGGCATTGCGCGCTTCCTCCAGGTCGCGGGTCTCATAGCCGGGCAGCGTGGGGAAGCGGTCGTAGAGCAGCAGGCCGCCATTGTCGGGCGAGGCAAAACTCTGACCAAAGAAGATGACGGGATGGCACTGGATGACGACGGCCAGGGCGCTGACAACCATGAGGGCGAGCACCGGGCGCTGCCGGATCCGGTCGTACAGGCGGCTCAGGCGCGCGCGCGCCGCGCCGGCCGCAATCGCGATCACGACACTTGTGGCCAGGATCGACAGCCAAAGCGGCAACAAGGCATGCACCACCTGCCGGGCTCCGCAGGGCAGCGCGACCGGTCGCTCCAGGCGAAGCTCGATGATCGGGTCGCCGGCGGGCACCTCGGTCTGCAACTCAAGGCGTCCGTCGTGCTCGGCGAGCGTGGCGATCTGCTGGATTGGGCGGAAGTCGTCCGCGGCAAACGCATGAATCAGCCGGCCCCGGTGGTCGATGATGCGGGCGTTCGCCAGCGTCATCCGGCCGGTACGGTCGATCGGATCGAGGCGCAGGGCGCGGAGCTGTCCGGTCGGCAGCATGTACCGGTAGACGACCGGTCGGTCTTCCCGGTGCAGCGGCTGGCGCGACGACTCGGGCTCATTGTAGCCTGCACCCATGTCGAAGAAGACTTGGGTCTGGCCCGCCTGGTCGGAGGTGAGCTCGACCGTGAAGAAATAGAAGTCGCGGCGCGTATCCACGGTCGTCGCGAACGGAAGCGCCACTGCCGTGGCGAGCAGGAGCGCGAGGAGCAGGGACCAGCCGTTAAGCGCGGTTCTCACGAGGTCGAGGCCGGCTCCGACTGGTCGATGGGCCGCCGCGGAGGCCGTGCCAGCTTGAACCCGTCCAGGTCGACGCTGAGGTTGCGATTGTATGCCGGGTCCTGCGCCAGGAGGGGGCCCCAGGTGCGCTGCATGTATTCGACTTCGGAAATGAACCGCGCGCGCTTTACGGGGGATTCATCGAGACCGCGGCTGGCGGACTCGTGGTGGTAGAACTCGGCGAACGGCGTCCAGAGGTTGCGATATCCGGCCGCCCGGACCCGCAGGCAGAAATCGACGTCGTTGAACGCGACCGCCAGGTCCCGCTCGTTAAGGCCCCCCACCTGCAGGTACACTTCGCGGCGAACCAGGAGGCAGGCGGCGGTGACGGCGGAGTAATTCTGCACCAGCCGGCCCCGGTTCATGTAACCATCGGTCCCGCGTGGCATGCGGCAGAAGGCGTGGTTGGCCACGCCGCCGAGCCCAAGGACGATACCTGCGTGCTGGATCGTGTTGTTGGGGTAGTAAAGCATTGCGCCGACGCATCCGATCTCCGCCCGGACGGCATGGCTCGCCATCTCGCGCAGCCAGTCCGAAGAGATGCATTCGAGGTCGTTGTTGAGCAAACCAACGATCGCGCCACGCGCCTGCTGCGCCGCAAAGTTGTTGATCGCGGAGTAGTTGAAGGGCCGGTCGTAGGCCAGCACGCGAACCCGGGAGTCCATTGTGACGATCTCGCCCAACCATGCCAGCGTCGCCGGGTCGTCGGACTGGTTGTCGACAATCAGGATCTCGTACGCGGGATAATCGGTGAGCTGGAGAATGCTGGCGACGCAGGTGCGAAGCAGGTCAACGCAATTGCGCGTCGGGATGACCAGCGAAACGAGCGGTGCCGGCGACGGCAGCGGATAGATGACGCGCCAATGGCCGCCGTCGACCTCCTGGAGTTGCACGGCCAGCTTCCGGCGGGAGAAGTGGTCGTAAAGCGCCTGGCGCGCGGCCGTGACGGAGTATGATTTCTCGCTGACGGCAAGGGAGGTCGAGCCCTGCACGGTCCGCCAGTGGTAAAGAACCTCGGGGACATGATGGACCTTTGCGGGGCCACAGCGTTCAGTGATCCGCAGGGCCAGGTCCCAGTCCTGGCTGCCCTCGAGTCCGCGGCGGAAGCCGCCGACCTCGCGCACGGCGGTGGTGCGAATCACGGAGAGGTGGGAGAGGCAGTTTTGGCCAGTGAGGAGGTCGGGCAGGAAATCGGGCTTGAAGTACGGCTCAAAACGGCGGCCGGTCTCGTCGATTTTGTCCTCGTCGCTGTAGAAGAATGTCCCTTCCGGATGCCGATCGATCTCCAGCGCCATGCGGGCCAGCGCCTGCGGGGGCAGTTCGTCGTCGTGATCGAGCAAAGCCACGAATTCGCCCGTCGCCAGCTCGAGCGCCGAATTGGAGGCCGCGGAGATGTGGCCGTTAAGCGGACGGAACACGATCTTGATGCGCGAATCGGACCGCATGGCGTCCTCGAGCACGGCGCGCACCTGGGGGTTCGGCGAGGCATCGTCGGCGATGCAGAGCTCCCAGCGTTCGTAGACCTGTTGACGGACGGATTCGATGGCGCGGCGCAGCCACTTTTCGGGTGCGTTGTAAACCGGCATGATCACCGAGATGAGGGGCGGGTTTGCCAGGGCAGCGACCTGATCGCGAAGCGGTGCGAGTGCCTCTTCGCCCCGGGCTTCGTAAAGCTGCAGCCACTGTTCGTAGGGTTCGCGGGTGCCCCGGCTAGGCGTGGCAAACACCGTCACTTTGGCCGCATGGAGCTCATGCCAGTTTTCGTCGTCGTCGGCCGCTTCAATGATCAGATCGTGCCCGCCCGGCTCGAACAGGACTTCCACGACGAAACCACTACGCCCGGCTTCGATACCGTGGATGGCGGCGACGTCGGCTCGGGCGAGACCCACGGTGCCGGCGATAAAGCGGTCGCCGATCCGGGCGCGCAACTTTGCTGGCGGGACATTGCCGGCCAGCAGGCACCATCCGCGAATCGGATGCACGCCGTTCGGCAGGTGCCATAGCAGGGGCTCATCGATCTCGATGCGGACACCTGGCACCGGCAACGGGAGCGGAGCCGGCAATGCCGCCGGAAGCGGGTTGACGGGCGTTGGTTGGACCTTGCGCAGGCCCACGAACTCAAAGAAACGCCGAAGCGCTCGGAGCGGCGCGGTAACCTGCCAGGAGAACGAGGACTGCATCCGCCGGATTTTGTGCTCCCGCTGGAAAAGGGCTTCGGCCTGACGTGCTTGGTCGGCGGCAGCCTGCTCCCGGCTGCGGGCCAACTCGGCCTGGAAGTCCTTCGCGAGGCGACGCTGGCTGGCGGCTTCCGCTCCGGCTAGGTCGCGCTGGCGGGCGGTTTCCGCCAGGGCAAGATTTGCCTCATGCAGCTTCCGGTGCGCCTCCTGCAGCATCCGATGCGTCTCATTCAGGTTCAGGCGCGTCTCATTCAGCTTCCGGCGCGTCTCCCGCAGGTCTTGGCGCTCCTTGAGGAGCTCCTTTTCCAGATTCGCCGTGTGTTCTCGCGAAAGCTTTTCACGCTTGGCCGCGAGTTCGAGCTCATCCTTATGCTTCTGCTGGAGCAGGTGGCTCGAGCCCCGGGCTTGTCCGGCTTCGAGCTGTTCCAATCGCGTGGCAAGATCTTCCAGGGCCCGCAAGGACTCCGGCCGGTTGGTCAGGACGGTAGCCAGGTCCCGGCGCAGGCGATCGGCGGCCAGGCTGCCTTCACTGGCATTGGCAGTCGCCGCCGACCAAACGGTTCGGGCAGGACTGCGGCTAACCTCGGAATAGAACGCCACAAGGCGCGGTCCGATCTGAGCAAGGTCGAAGTGGGCGCGCGCGAACGCGAGTGCGCCCTTGCTCAGCCGGTTGGCAAGCGCCGGGTCGCGGAAGATGGCGGCGGCGCGATCAGCGATCTCCTCTCCGCTTCCGCTGGTCAGGAGCGCGGCATGGATTCCGTCCTGCAGGCCGGGGAGTATCGTGGCCGGCGCAATCACGGGCTTACCCATCGCGAGGAATTCGGGGAGTTTGGACGGCAGGCGGTAATTGTCGAAGGGGCCCGCCTGGCCGGGTTGGACCAGGACATCAGCCAGTGCGAGCAGGGCAGGTAACCGGGCCTTATCGACAAAGCCGACGTCCACCGTGAGCCGCCGCCAGTCAAAATCGTAGTCGGCGCTGAACGATTCGGGGTGGAAACCGGTGCGGATCAGCCGAACAGGCAGCTGACGTTGTTCCAGCAAATGCAGTGCGCGACACAGTTCACGGACGCCGGGCGCGGTCGCGAAGGTGGTGCTGCCCGTAAAAACGATGACGCGATCCTCGGCGGTGGCTCCGTATTGGCGGCGCAACGCGGATTCCGCCATTTGTGGGTGGTACTGGGTGAAGTCGACCCCGGGCGGAAGTTCAAGCGTTGGGTTCGCCGCAGGTAGGAATTCGCGCAGGCGGGGGGTGATCACCGTCCAGCCATCGGCGATGCCGAGGAACTGTCGGTAGCGCACAGGATGCGAAAGGGAAGCCGGCAACAGCGCGGCGAGATCATCGTCGGGGAGCTTGCGCAACTCCGCCACGGACCGTCCGGCAAAGGTCGCGAGCAGGTGCTCCTCGTTATCTTCAAGATGGACAATGACCCGCGTTCCAGGCGAAAGGCGCTGGTGCGCGAGTACGAACTGGCGCACCGATTCGCGTGGAGTCCAGGCATGGAGCAGGTCTGCCGGGCGGCCGTCGGGAAAGAGGCTTCCGCCGGCGGCGAGGGCCTCGGCATAGGTAGTCGCCCCGAATTGTGGGTCGTTGATGACCTGAAGCGTGTCGCGTCCCTCGGGCACGGCCACGACGCAGGCATGGCCATGGGCAGTGAGCCAGCCGGCGAACCCCCCGATGTGGTTCAGGCTGTTGGTGGTGAAATCGCCGTAATTGACGAAAAGGATGTTCACCGAGCGGGGCCGGATCAGCGTCCGGCGGCTTCGACTTTGTCCTTGTCCTTGGGCTCGGGCAGATTCTCGAAACCAGGGGCGAACTTGAAGACCACGGCATCCCACGGCGCGGCGCCGCGGAGGGCGCGGCCGGGGGTGAGGCTCCACTCGCAGATCAGGCGGCCGGTGAGATTGGGGCTCTTGATCGCCAGGTTCGCGAAGGTGTGCTCCCGCACCATGAAGACATCCGAGGTGGACAGCATCTGGCCGCGCGTGCGGGCGAAGACGAGTTCCTCGCCGGCGCCGGCCTCGCGTATCACGGCATCGGCCTCGGCGAGGCGGCCATGCCGGGCCAGCAGCGTGACCAGATCGGCGGTCGCTGCAGGGTGCTTGCGGCCGAGGTCCAGCGCATCGGCGTAGCGCTCCTGCTCGATCAGCCAGTCGAGGGCATCGGTGACCCAGACAGATTCAGCGGCAAGGTCGCGGGCGAGGGCAAAACGCCCGAGGAAGGCGTGATAACGGGCGAAGGCCGCCCGGGCCTCGGCCGATGGCTTGGGCCCGAAAGTGGCATAAAATGCGGCCAGATCCACGTAGGGCTTTTTCGCTTCTTCCCGGGGCAGCTGCACGCCATCGACTCCGTCGTAAAGGCCCTTGAGCGGTCGGTTGGCCTGGATGGCGCGGTCGATGTGCTTCTGGCGGCGCACGAGTCCGCGCAGGATACCGAGGCGAAGCTCGTCGGCATAAGCGGCGTGCTTGCCGAGGAAGGCCTCGAGGTCCTCGGCGGTTTCACCGCGGAAGCCGAGAGCTTCGGCCTGGGTGTTGAGCAGGAGGCGCTGGTTCTCGTTCTGGGCGTTGGTGATGAGCTCGGTGGCCAGCTTGTCGTTGCGGTAGGTCACAGCCTGGCGGGTGACGATGTTCCAGAGCCAGGCGCGCTCGTCGTCGAGGACTGGGTAGGCGAGGGCCTCACCCCAACGGACCTGGCGGCAGAGGGTGAGGATGATCTCCTCGAGCAGGCGCTTCTTGGCGGCGGCATCGGTGTTGGTCTCCTCCGTGTAGAGGAAGATGGCGCAATTGACGGCGTCGAAGGAGGCAACCTTTTTTTCCTCGAGGCGGGGCAGGACCCGTTCCTTGAAGTAGGTGGGTTCGAAGGGGCCGACCTTGAGCTCGCCACCGGTCAGCCGGTGGGCAGTCGGGGAGGAGGGGTGAGCGCGCACGACGCGGTCGATGTTCGAGCCGGCTCGCTTCCAGTGGAACTGGACATAGGAGTAGGAAAAGGGCCCTTCCGTCACGTTGTTGACGAAGCTGTTGGCGCGCTCGTACAGGCGCGCCGCCTCGGCGTCGGCCTCAGGACCGGTGAAGGGACCAATCTCGCCGGCAATGGCGGGAAGGGCGGAGAGCAGGAGCAGGGCGGCGGAACGGAGAAGGGACCTCATGTATGAAAACTAAAAACGGCAGACTCTCGCTAGTGGCGAAAGCCTGCCGTGGGCGCAAATGCAATCAATCAGAGTTTGTAGCCGGCGGCCGCGGCGTCCTTTGCGAACATCTTGACCGTGTCGAGCGACAGGGCGGTGAGGTCCATGCCGTACATCTTGGCGGCTTTGCCGAGGATGTCGTGGGGCACCGTGACGATGGCGCAGCCGGAGTCCTCGGCCTGGAAGATGTTGATCACCTCACGCACGCTGGCCCAGAGCAGCTCGGCCTTGGGCTGGCCGGAGAGGAGGGCCTTTGACGCGCGCATGATCGGCATGGGATCGACGCCGGTGTCGGCGATGCGGCCCGCGAACACGGACACGACGGACGGGACGGCGGGGTTCAGCGCGGCGGCGACGCCGGCGACCTGCTCGAGGGTGAGCAGCGCGGTAACGTTAAGCTTCACGCCCTGCTGGCCGAGGTCCTTGATGAGGGGGAGGCAGGAGACGCCCACCGAATTGGTGATCGGGATCTTGACGTAGACGTTCTGGCCCCAAGAGGCGATCTTCAGCGCCTGGCGCTTCATGTCCACGAGGTCGTCGGTGAAGACCTCGAGCGAGATGGGCTTGGCGGTGACGGTCTGGAGGATGTCCTTCGAGAAGGCTTCGTAGTCCTTGATGCCCGCCTTGTTCATCAGGGTCGGGTTGGTTGTCAGGCCCTTGATGTAAGGCTTGGCGTAGAGGTCGAGGATGCCGGCTTTGTCGGCGCCGTCGGCGTAGAGGTGAACCTTAAGGTCGTTCAGGGATTTCATGGGTTGGGTTGTTTTGGGGTTGGAGAAAACGTTCGGTATCAGGGGTGGGCAAGGATAATTGCCGCGGCGGCGGTGAAGTCGCGGACGGTGAAGTGCGGAGCCTTGGCCGGGGCGCGTTCGGCGTAGCCGTGGTCGATGAAAACCGTGCGGCAGCCCGCGGCGTGACCGGCGTCGATGTCGCCCCAGCGGTCGCCGACCATCCAGCTGCGCGGCAGGTCAAGATCGAGCTGCCGCGCGGCGTCCGTCAGCATGCCCGGCTTGGGCTTGCGGCACGCGCAGGGCTGGCCGTGGGCCTCGCCGCCGTGGTAGCACACCTGGATGAGGTCGAGGGCGGGAACCAGCTCGCGCAGCCGGGCGTGCATGGCCTCGACGACCGCCTGCTGCTGCTTGCCGCGGCCGACGTCGGGCTGGTTGGTCGCGACGACGAGCGCAAAGCCCGCGGCCTTGAGCTGCGCGCAGGCCTCGGGCACGCCGGGATAGAGGCGGAAGTCGGCGAGCGTGTCGGGCGGATACGGCTTGCCGTCACGCACGACCTGGACGTTGAGCGTGCCGTCGCGGTCGAGGAAGACGGCGGGACGGAGGGACATGATGGGGGAGGACGATCCGGCCGCGGGTCAGACGCGGCCGGAGACGACAATGCCGGCGGGGCCGGGGCGGTTCAGGGCTTCGCGGCGACCGATTCCCACTTCGTCTGGTTCACCTTCACATCGGGGTGCGAGACCCAGAGGTGCCAGACGACGGCCTGGAAGGCCTCGCTGTGGGGCGTGACGTTGTTGGGATTGACGGTGGGGACGATCACGCAGGCATCGGCCTGCTTGCCGGTGTAGCCCCCGTCCTTGCCGACGATGCCGATGATGCGGGCGCCGACCTGCTTTGCCAGTTGGATGGCGGAGATGAAGCCGGGCGAGACGTTCTTCTCGAGGTTGCCGCCGCCGACTGAGAGAATGAGGAGGGCGTCCTTGCCGTTGAGCTTGGAGCCGCGGAGCCACTCGACGAACACGCTGGCCCAGCCGTCGTCATTGGTGCGGGCGGTGAGTTCGGAGACGTTGTCGGTCGGGGCGTAGCACTCGATGCCGGCGATCTTGCGGAAATCGTTCACGGCATGGGAGGCATTGGCGGCGCTGCCGCCGACGCCGAGGATGAAGAGGCGGCCGCCGCGGTTACGGACGCCGACGAGTTCCTGGACGCACTTTTCGCAATCGGCCGGGTTGATCTTGGCGACAATCTCGGCGGTTTCTTTCAGGTGTTGGATCGAATATGACATAATTTGGTTTTTGGGATTTAGGGACGGTTGACAAGCAAGGTTCTTGAAAAAATCACGAGGGCGGCCGGCGCAGCAGCTGGTCGAGCTCGGCAAGGCCGGCGTGCGAGCCGATCTCATAGAAGCGCTGTTTCATCTCGTAGCCGGCGAGTTCTCCGCGACGGACGAGATCGGCCTGCACGACGGCCAGGTCGACCACGGCGTCGCGCGGGCAGGGGGCGAACGCGGCGGCGCGGAACAGGCCGAGGCCGTAGTCGATGTGGCGCATCTGCGGGACCTTTTCCTTTTTCGAGTAGTGCACGATGCGGCCGTCGGCGAACCAGACGTTGCTGGCGTCGTAGGCCTCGTGGTTCTCGAAGACGGTCATCAGGCCGAGCATGCCGGAGTCGAGGAAGGCGCGGCCGACAGCCTGGTAGTCGATCGGCAGGTACGAGTCGCCGTAGAGCACGTAGAAGGCGTCACCGAGCTTGGGCAGGGCGCGGATCAGGGCGCCGCCGGTGCCGAGGAGCTTCTCGCCGTCGAAGGAGTACTCGATCTTCATGCCCCACTTGGCGCCGTCGCCGTATTGCGCGACGATCATGTCGCCGAGGTAACCGGCACAGACCACGACGTGGTCGAGGCCGTTCCGCTTGAGCAGCCTGAGCTGGTGCGAAAAGAACGGCTCGCCGGCGACTTCGACGAGCAGCTTGGGGATCTTCTCCGTGATCGGCCGGAGCCGGGTGGCCATGCCGCCAGCCAGGAGGGCGACGGGAAGATGGGCGGGGGAACTCATAGGGCGGAAGACAATGGGTTCATGGTTTGACGCGGGCGAGGATCTCGTCCGCGGGAACGGCCGCTTGCTCAAGGACGTCAGCCCCGAGGAACTGGCCGGCAGTGGAGGCTTCGATGCGGTTGAAGCCGACGGTCCATGAATCGACTGAAGCCGGGTGGAAGCCAGCCGGGCGGTCAAGCAGCGGGCCATCCGCCGTGGCGACGTAGAGGCGTTCGCGCAGCGCCGGCGGACCTGCCGGTGAGTGCAGCGGACCGAGCGAAATCGTGAGCTCAACCGTCCCATCAGCCGGGAGCGCCTGCGGTTCGGAGAGCGCGAGATTGTAGCCCCAATGGTCATGGCCGATCTGGTAACGACCGGCGCCGTCGAAGCGGATGAAGAGCAGGTCGCCGGCCCCGCTGCGGCCCAGGCTTACGATGGGGTCGGCGCGGTCCCGCGGCATTGGCCCAAAGAACCGAAGCTTCAATCGCAGACCCTGGCCCGCAGCGAACGGCGGATCCAGCAGCGCCGAGGCGGGAAGGGGATCGCAGGCGAGAAACTCGGCAACCCGGGCCGATCCGACGCTGGTGCTCGCGGCGCGATTATCGCCCACGCTCAGGTCGGCGACGGCGGACGGGTTGAAGGTGACGAGCCGGTTGAAGATCACGTGCGCGCCGTGACGAGCGAACAGGCGATGGGCCGGCAGCCCGCCGTCCGTGCCGGCGGCCGTGCCCCCGAGAAACGGTCCCATTGCCACGAGAAATTCCGCGGAGCGCGACGTATCGACGGCAAAGGGTGCGGAAAGCTGGGCGTTGCCGCCCCATTTGTCGTGGCCGAGCCGGAACTGGCCATCAGCTTCGCGGCGGATGAATAGGAGGTCGCCCTGGCCCGCCGGCCCCGAGCTCAACAGCGGTTCGGCGAACTGGCCGGGCTGCGCCCCGTGGAGCAGGAGCCTGAGGCGGAGTGCACCCGGTGGCGCGGTGAAGGCTGCCCCGAGGCGGGCGAACGGAATCCTGCGGAGACTGACGATCTCAGCCGTCAGCTGGCGGATCGCCGTTGAGGTGCCGACGTAGTTCTGACCGATGGCAATCTGCTCCGGCGTCGTCGGATGCAGTTCGGCGGGGCCGGCAAGCAGAACTTGCTCGTTCCAAAGCACGAAGCGCTGCACGGGGCGGGCATCGGTGCCAGGCGCAAAAAACGTGCTGAAAAAGACCAACACGCGGTGGCTCGCCTGCCGGTCGAGGGGCAGGACCGGGGCCAGCGTGGCGCCGCCGCCGATGTGGTCGTGGCCGACGACAACCTGGTCCAGGCCGGTATACCGCAGGAACAGCGTATCGCCCCGGCCCGGCCCGCCCGTCGTGAGAAGCGGCTCGGGCAGCAACCCGCGCGGCGCAGACGGGAACTTGAGGGTTAGTTCGAGCATGCCGTTGGGATATCCGGCCATCGGCGGGCCCCCCGCGTCCAGGCGCACCACCCGCATGGAACGGTCGCGCTCGAGATATCGCTCGCGGATCGGAGTGGAGTATCCCTCGAAGAGATAGGGCTCGAACTCGAAAGGATGCCTTGCACGCAAGAGCACCCGGCCGGCATCAGGTCCGGCCGGCACCGAGTCCGGATCGTGGAGGAATGACACGTTCACCAGCTTGTAAAGTCCGACATCGGTCCGGCGCCATTCGTTGAGGCGCAGGGCGGCCTCGGCCTCGAACTCGCGGGGGAATACCTGTGTCAGGGGCGCCGCGAAGTTATACCCAGTCTGCAGCCCCACGAGCACCAGCGCAACGATCAGCAGCCGCGGCCGGCCGTGCAACGCCGGCAACCGGCAGAGTGCGGCTGCAGTCGCCAGCGCCAACAGGGGCGTGAGCACCCGCAGGTGTCGCGCGGTCAACGCGAAGTGATGGAAGACGGCCGGCGGGACCAGCAACAGGAGGCCCAGGGCAAGGATGAGACCCGGCCAGAGGATGGTTCGGCGTGAAGGCGCGCGGACCAGCTGGACCACCGCCAGCAGCAAACCCAAGGCCCACATGCCGGCCAAGCCATGTTCGCTCACCCAGAAAAAATCCGCGGCGAATCTGACCGGATGATCGAGCTCTCCCTGGTTTGCCGTGCCCGCAAAAGCGATCGTCAGTGCGAAAAAATCGTGGCCGAGAAGTCGGGCCACCGCCGTGACGCAGAAGATCGGCAGGGCGAGACCGAGCAGGGCAAAGGTGCATCGGGTCGCCATGGCCCGCGGCTGGGGCAGGGCGAGGAGCACATGGGCGGCGAGCAGGATGGCGCCCAGGGACCAGTAGCCGTTGTAGGCCAGAAAGCCGAGACCAGCCCAAAGCCCGGTCAGCAGCGAAGTCCGGGCGCTCGTGTCATCGCGCAGTCCCGTGAGCAGCGAGGTCAGGAAAAGGCCGAGCGCGAAATCGTACGGGAGGAAGTGCCGGGAGTAATAAAAGAGCGACGTGGTGCTGGCCGCGAGGATCAGCGCCACCAGACCCTCGCCGGCGGAAGCGCCGGCCGCGCGCGCCACCCGGGCGACCAGCCAGAGGACCCACGTCGAAGCCGCCGCGAAAAAGAGCGCGGACACCCAGCCGGGAAACCCGATGGCGCCCTCGAGCGCGGCAGGCACCAGGGCCGCAACCTTGAAAAGCACGTGGTCGGGCTGGCTGAAAAGCAGGCTGGCCGCCTCATGAATCCGGCCATCGAGCAGAATGGCGGCGACCTTGCGGGCGACCTCAAACCGATCCTCGTCCGGCCAGAACAGCTGGCCCCCGCGCCACGCAATAAAGGCCCGCAGGCCAAAGGCCAGAGCCAGCACCGCCCAACCAATCAGGCGGATGGAATCGCGGGGTGGGGTTGGGATGCGGTTCAAAGCGACCGAACAGCGGCCGGAGCAGGGCCGGCGCTGCGATTGGAAAGCGGCTCAGTTCTGCGCGACTACTTTGCTGCCTTCGAAGTCGAAGCGGAAGCGCACCTCCTGCAGGCCCTTCTCGCGCATGGCATGGCGGAGCCGGGTCTTGTCCGCGGCGTAGAACATCAGGAAACCGCCGCCGCCGGCGCCGATCAGCTTGCCGCCCAGGGCGCCGTTGGCCATCGCGTGGTCGTACCAGTCGTTGATGTGCTGATTGCTCATGCCGGACGAGCGGGCCTTCTTGCGCTGCCAGTGCACGTCCATCAGGCGGGCGAATTCCTCAAGGTTCCCGCCCTCCAACGCATCGAGCGACTTGTAGCCGAGTTCCTTCGTGAAGTGCAGGTTGTCGAGCATGGCCTGGTCGTGCTGTTTCGACTTGTCGTTCTGGTCCTTGAGGATCGACGAGGCCGAGCGCGAGTAGCCGGTGAAAAAGAGCAGGAGATTGTCCTCGAGGTTGAAGAGCGTCTCCTCGGCAATCTTGCACGGACGGTACTCGACGCGGCCGTCCTTGTGGAAGGTGAACGCCGTGATGCCGCCGATGGCGGCGATGTACTGGTCCTGCTTGCCGATGGGTTCGCCGAGCTTGTTCAGCTCGATGTCGCAGGCCTGCTCGGCGAGCTCGGCGGGGGAGACGATGTTCTTCTTGTAGGCGTGGAGCGCCTTGAGCAGCGCGGTGGTGAAGCTGCCGGACGAGCCCAGGCCGGTGCCGCCGGGGATGTCGGCCATGGAGGTGAGCTCGAGATGTGGATCGGTGACGCCGGTGAGCTTGAGGGCCTCGCGCACGATCGGGTGCTCGATCTGGTCCACCGACTGCACGCGCTCGAGCTTGGAGTACTTGACGATGATGTCCTGCTGGAACGTCCGGTGCTGGGTGATGTAGACGTACTTGTCGATCGCCGCGGCGACGAGGAAGCCGGTGTGGTCTCGATAATACGAGGGGAGGTCGGTGCCGCCGCCGCCGAGGGAGATGCGGAGCGGGGAACGGGTGATGATCATGGTGCGAGAAAAGGGGTTTGGCCGGGGGCGGGAAGCGGAAAATGCCGCCAGCTCCGTTCGGTAATGACACTACGGGCGCGGAAACCCGCTACTCCGGTAGATTTTTTCCACGATTTCGAGGGTGGCGATACCCTCCCGCAGCCCGGGGTTGGGCTCGCGGCCGAGGCGGATGTCGTCGAGGAAGGCGGCGGTTTCTATGGCCCAGGAGCTGTCGCCGCCCGGGTACTCGAAGATCGTCGTCTCGGGCGGGCCCATCTGGGGCAGCATCTTGTAGTAAGCGAGGCGCTCCACGCCGTAGCTGCCGCCCAGGCCGTCGAGCGCGAGCTTGCCGTCGCGGCCGTAGATCTCGAGCGAGAACAGGTTCTTCCACTCGGTGCAGCTCACGTGCAGCCAGGCGGTCTGGCCAGCCGCGGTCCGCAGGGAGAGGAAGGCGTTGTCGTCGACCTTCATGTCCCAGAAATAGGTGGAGGCGTGCCCTTCCACGGTGGGGAAGGCGCCGAGGAACCAACCGGCGAGGTCGATCAGGTGCACGCCCTGGTCGATCAGTTCGCCGCCGCCCGACAGCTTGGGGTCGGCGCGCCATTCGCGGTCGTAGCCCTTGCGACCGCCGTGGCCGTAGCGGCCGCGGAGGAACATCAGGGGGCCGAGGACGCCCGAGTCGACGATCTCGCGGGCCTTGCGCAGGGCGGGGTGGAAGCGGTGGTTGTAGCCGAGCCGGACGCGGGCCCCGGTCGACTGGGCGGCGGTCTGCACCGCGCGGAGCTCGGTGGCGTCGAGAGCGCCGGGTTTTTCCACCAGGACGTGCTTGCCGCGGCGGGCGGCGTCGCGGGAGAGGGGGGCGAGGGCGCCGTTGAGCGTGGAAATGATGACCGCGTCGACGTCCGGACGGGCCAGGAGCGCGGCGGCGTCGGTCACGGCCTCGCAACCGGCGTGGGCCTTCGCGAGGTCGCCGGCCCGGCGGGCGTCGAGGTCGCAGGCGGCGACGAGCGCCGCGCCCGGGACCTTGGCGAGGGCGGCGGCGCGCTTGTGCCCGATGAGGCCGCAACCGATGATGGCGAGGCGCACGGGCGTTTGCAGCTTGTCAGACATGGGAGCGGAGCCTTTGCCTTGGGTCCATGACCCTCAAGCCAGAACTCGTCCGGCGGCTCGTGCGTTTCGCCGTCGTCGGCGGGATCGTGATGATCTTCTTCATGGCGCTCAACTGGCTGCTTGGCCGTTGGGCGGGATCGACCGCGGCCTTCCTGCTGGCGTACCCGCCGGCGTTGGCGCTGCATTATTCGCTGAATAAGTGGTGGACCTTTGGCTGCGAACGGACGGATACGGCGAAGCAGGTGTCGGAGTACATGGGGATGGTTGCGATCACGTTCGTGGTGCAGTATGCGTTTTTCTGGCTGGCGAATGGCGTGTTCGGCCTGCCTGGCTGGCTCGCTGCCGGCATCGCCAACGCGGCGCAAATGGCACTGACCTTCGTGATCATGCAGCGCCGGGTTTTCGCCAAACCACCCCAGGGATGAAAGAGCAATTTGGCCAAGAATGGCTTTGACGCTCCGAGCGCGAGTGAATTGATCAGACGAACTTTGACCACTCTGCGGTCCAGTTCCAGCGGCCATTGGATCGACATCCCAACAGGGGCACGGCGCGGCCGGCGCCCCGCGCGAGAATGAATCAGGCTCACGCGCTTTCACCCCGTTCGATCGCTGTCGCCAGGATCGCAAGTGGAGTCGTCGGGGAGTCCATCCTGGCAGCAGGCCTTTTGTACGGGATGGATGCCCTGGCCCATCTCAAGCTCACGGTCGCCGGCTTTGTCTTGCTGCTGGCGGGTTGGGTGCTCTGCCGGGCGATCACAGCCGGGCTGCGGCACCTCCAGATTGGGCTGGCCTGGCTGCCCTGGGGCCTCGAACTCGGCGGTCCCTGCCTCTGGCTGCTTGCCTCGGGCCCCTGGTTGAAGGTGCCCTTGACGCTGCCGCAGTCCGTCTATGCGGCGCTCATGGTATGCGCGGTCTGGCACGGTTGGCGCCGGCTCGTGGCGCTGGGTGCGTCGGATCCGGTCGGCGAAGGTTGGCGGTTGGTGCTGGTGGTGGCGGGTGCGGCCGGTGCGACTTCGCCCTTTATCACCGATCTCATGGTCGGCGGCACCGACGCTTCATGGTATACGGGGGTCCACCTCGATTTCCTCACGCAACTGCGGTCGGGGGTCTTTCCAGTCCTCGTGGGACAGGGCGAGTATTCGTTCAACGGCTCGATGAACCTCTTCCGGACGGCGCCGCTCTGCCTGTGGCTCGCCGGGATCGTCGATGTGCTGACCGCCCAAGGCCTGACACCGATCGCGGTGCGGAATCTCGGCGTCGTGGCGTGCGGCATCGGTTCGGGGCTCGGTATGTACTATGCCCTGGCCGGGATCTCGGCGGCGGTTGCCGGCGAGCAGGTCCGTTTGGCCCCTGCGCGCTGGTCGGCGGCGTTCGGCGCGCTCTTGTACGTGCTCTGCCCGGCGGTGCTGCTCACCATATATTTCTATGAATTGCAGATGACGTACACGGCCCTGCTGGCCTTGCCGCTCGTCTTTTTTGGCAACGCCCGAACGCTGGCCGACCGGAGTGGCCGCGGCTACGTGGCGCTGGGCGTGGGGCTGGCCTTGGTCTGGTACGCACATGCGCCGCTGGCCGTCATCAGCACCCTCGGGACGGCCGTCATTCAATTGGGTCGCTTCATCTTCGATCCGGCGGCCGTCGCCGCCCTGTGGCGGAAAGCGGCGATCGGGGCGACGGTCTTTGGCCTCCTGAGCGCGTATTATTTCCTCGGAATGAGCGAGCTGCCCTCGACGCTGGGGGGCAATCCGCGAATGGAAGGCGTCCTGCTGCTTGGCATCGTCCTGGCGATCGGCGGCACCGTGGCGCTGTTCGCGCGGGGCTGCTGGCTGGGGGTGCTGGCGGTTGCGGCCGGGTTCGGTTTGGCTGCCTGGTCGAGCCCGGCGTGGGCCGGCTGGATCGTGGCCTGGTTCGGATTATTCGGCCTGGGGGTCCTTCCGCTCCGGTGGTGGATGGGCGAGGTTGCTCCGGCTCGACTGGTCGTGCTCGCGATCGGGTGCGCACTGGGTGCGGCCGCGATCACCCAGGGCTGGGCGCGGAGCCGGGGATTCGCGGTGGACGATTACCTGCTCAAGGCCTTGGCGATGAACCAGGCGGCGCGGGCGGATCTGTTCAAGCCGCTGCAGGACGGCATCCGGGCCTATGGGAGTTGCCAACCCGGCGTCGCGATCTGGCTTATCCTCGGGGCCGCCTTGTTGCTGGCCTGGTTCAAGCGCAGCCTGGCCGTGGCGTTGCTCCTGGCTCCGCTGGTGCTGATCGTTGCCCTGGTCCTGGGTCTGCCCCGGGCGAGCGAGTTTGTCGTGGGCTTTGCGCCACCGCAGATTGGCAATCTGGTGACCTTGCCGATGCTTTACCGGCTCGTTCCGGTGCTCGTGGCCGGCGGTCTCGTCGCCGGTTTCCTCGCCTTCGCGTCAACGGCGACGTGGGCCCGCCGCGGTCGGTGGTGGCTCGTCGGCCTGCTGGCGGCCGCCAGTTGCTGGAGCGCCTGGGAGGCGCGGCAGGCGTTGCAGATGGGCTTCTCGCATCGCGCGCCCCGGGCGATCATGATGAACCGGTTTTCGCCGGACAACTACACGCTGGGGCGGTTCTCGTACCTGATGCTGCGGATGTCCTTCCGATTCATCGACGGGAAACAGTTCCCTTGGCTGGAAACCCGTCTGCTCGACCCCAAGGGTGACGTCGCCGTGGGTCCGAAGGAGCTTGCGGCCCAGGCGGAGGCCATGGAGGCACAAACCTTGATCCTGACGAGCCGCATGGACGATGAGACCGGCAAGGATTGGGTCTTCATCGGTCCGAACTTCGAGGTGCAGCCCGGCGAAAAACTGATTCTGCGTTTCGAGTTTCCGCCGGATATCGACTGTTCGGGCTGGTTGATACTGCAGAGCGCCCGGGGATATCAGGAACTCTATCTCGATCGCGGCTACGTCGGAACGGGCTTCGGCTTGGGCGAGCATGCCTCGTCGATCACGGCTGTCACCAATTCCGGCCAGCACACCGAGTCCTACCGGATGCAACTCAAGATCAATCCCAGCAACACGATGCCGCGGGATGGCAGTGCGTGGGGCCGGTTGCATGTGTCGCGGTACCGGCCCGAGCAGGCGCCGATTGAGATCCAGTCACTCATTCCCTTCCGCGCGCGGGTGACGGCCGGGCAGGCGGGCTGGATAGAGACGCCCCGGCAATGGGTCGCCGGATATCGTGCGAAGGTTGACGGGGTGCTCGTGGAGCCGGTGGCATCTAAGGATCATTTCGTGGCGGTGCCGGTGCCTCCCGGCCAGCACGAGGTGGTGCTTGAGTTCGTGGGATCGCCGCGATTGTGGATCGGACTGCTGGCCAGCGCCTCAACCGCGCTGGCCCTGTTCTGCTGGTGGGTGGCCGGCGGGGGTGGCGGATTGGCGGGTTGGCTGACCACTGCGGTCGACGAATACCGGCAATGGCGGCGTGCCCAATCATGAAACCAAACGACCACACAAGCGACCGCTGGGCCTGGCTGCTGGTGGGCATCGTGGCGATTGCGGCCGCCCTGCGGGTGGTCCTGGTCTGGCGGGGTGGACAGTTGTACTGGTCGGACGAGCAACGATATCTGGTGGCCAGCAATGCTTTTGGCCGGTTGCAGGGCGGCGACGTCGTGGGCGCATTCCGCGACCTGTTCGCCACGGCGGATCACCTGCTCTTCAAGGTCATCAGTCTGGTCCCGGCCGCGCTGCAGACCTATCTGGCGACCGGCAACGTGACGCCGGCTCTGTTCTTCGCCGGTTTTTCGGTGCTGAACATCTACCTGGTTTGGCGAATTGCCATCGCCGCCGGCGCCTCGAGTCGGCAGGCGGTGACCGCCGCCCTGCTGCTCGCCTTGTCCAACACGCACTTCGCCTATGCGCGTCACCTGCTGCCTTACGACCTGGCCATGACCTTCGGCCTGCTGGCGCTGGCCGTGACCTGGGTCGGAGACGGTTGGCGGCGCTCGCTCTTGGGCGGGTGCCTGGCCGGACTGGGTTTCCTGACGTATAACGGAGCCTGGTTGTTTGGAGCTGTTGTGCTGGTCGGTCACGTGTTGCTCGCGCTGCCGCGGATCCGGCTTGCGGCGCTGCGGGCGGGCTGGGCGGCGGCCGGGCTGGTTGCGCCGATCCTGGGCATCGTCCTGATCGCCCGTGGATTGGGCAGCGACCTCGTGAGCGATTTCCTGCGTTTTGCCGGGACGGTGAATCAGGGTGACTATGGCCGGGGATGGCACCTGCTGCTCGAATACTTCTGGGCGGCGGAAGGCTGGCTCCTGCCCTTGGCGTTGCTGGGGATGGGGCTGGTGGTCGCGGGCGCGTGGATCGCGCGACGAAAAAGCGCCGGGCTCCAATGGGTGGCCGGTGCGCTGGCGCTGCTCGCCGGTTTGATCGTGCTTTCGGATGTATGGCCGGCGTTCGTGGTTTACGGCCGGAGCGCCCGCATGGTGGTGCCGCTGGTATGTCTGGCGGGGGCATGTGCGCTGGAACACCTCTGGCAGGCGGGTCCGGTGCTACGGCGGGTGGCTGCGGTGGTGCTGCTGGTCGCGGTCACGCAGGCGGCAGTGAATTTCGCCCAGCCCTTGGGCATGGCCTTCCCCACGGATTTCCGGAACCGGGCCTTGCAGGAGGCACGGCGTTTGCAGTTGGCCGGCGAACAGCGCCAATTGGTGATCATCCATGCCGAGAGTTTTCTCGGCGAGCAATCGGTCTTCGCGAATCTGCCGGATCACGATCTCCTGATGGTGAGCCCCAATCCGCTGCAGTACCTGCCTTACCAGCTGGAAGGCCACAATGAACGCCAGCGGGCGAATCTGGCCGGTCGGGATATCCGCATGAAGCTGATCGCCGTCAACCGCTCGTGGTTCAGTCAGCCCGTGGAATTGCGGCACCCCTATCCCGGGGTCGTGCAGATGGTTCTCCGGCTCCCGCAGGATCGCACCGGGGCCCGCGAGCCGCTACTGATCAGCGGATCGACCGGCTCGGGTGACCTGTTGTACCTCATCTATGATTCTCCGCATACGGTCCGACTGGGATTCGACCACTGGGCGGTGAGCGGAATGGAGTCCGAACCCGTCGAGGTCGACTACAGCCAGCCGGTGACGGTTACACTCTCAACGGGGCCGCTCCATGACCCGGCCATGAAGCCCGATGCGGAACTGAGTTCGACCAATGCAAACCTGCGCCAGTGGCTGTTTGCACAAGTGAACAGCCGCGTCGTCTGGTCGCGCCCGGCGGAATTCCATCCGGCCGCGCCCAGCTCGGTCACCTACGGCGTGAACTACATCGGCGGCTCGACCTGTGGTCCGCGCTTTGGCGGTGGGATCGTGTCGTTGAAGTCACTCGTGCTCCCGCCGATCCTGGCGTACAAGAACAACCTGAGCCAGCCCTATCCCGGGACAGTGGATCTGACGCTGCGCCTGCCGCTGCGACGCGAAGGTGTCAGCGAACCCCTGGTGGTGACGGGAATCACGGGCGCGGCCGACCTGGTCTATATTCGGTACGAGGGCGCCAATCGCATCCGGGTGGGCTACGATCATTGGGGCATCGGTGGTTGCATGTCCGATCCGATTGCGGTGGATGCCAGCCGTCAGGTCCGGATCCGGGTGTCCTTGGGTTCGCTTTTCGCGCCCAGCTTGGCGGCAATGCCGCCCGCGCAGGCGCGATTGCGCGACTGGCTCCATGTGGAGGTTGACGGCGCGGTGGTGTGGTCCCGTCCGGCCAGCTTCTACCCGACTGAGCCGAAAAGCATCGTCTTTATGGTGAATGATATTGGCGCATCTACCTGCGAGCCGAAGTTCACCGGTGAAATCCTCGAGATCGAATCGGTCCAGCCTCCGGCACTGCCGTGAGTGCGGTTGCTAGAGATTGATCCGCTCCTCGACGATGTACCGCGGGCGGTGGCGCGATTCCTCGTAGGTGCGCCACAGGTATTCGCCGAGCACACCGAGGATGAGCAACTGGGCGCCGGCGGCGATGAGCACGACGCACATCAGGGCCGGCCAGCCCTGCACCGGGCTGCCCCACCAGATGGCGCGGGCGGCGACGAAGATCGCATAGCCGAAGCCCGAGACCGCGAAGAGCACGCCCATGAGCGAGGCCGCGCGGATCGGGGCATAGGAAAATCCGGCGAGGGAATCGATCGCGAGCTTGAGCTTCTTCGAGAAGGTCCAGTTTGAGCGGCCGCTGTGGCGGGCGGCCTTCGTGTAGGTGATGAAGTCCTGCGGGAATCCCATCCACTGGATGAGCAGCAGGATCGAGGTGTTCTTTTCCGGCGTCGCCCGGAGCTGCTCCAGCACGCAGCGGTCCACCAGCAGGAAATCCGCACCCTCGCGCGGCGGCTGCACGTCCGCGAAGCGCCGCATGAGCCCGTAGTAGAAACGGGCGAAGAGCTTGTCGGAGAGCGGGACGCCCTCGCGCTCCCCGCGCACGGCCCAGACGACCTTGGCGCCGGCGCGCCATTTCTCCAGCAGCTGTGGAATCGTCTCGGGCGGGTCCTGCAGATCGGCCGCGAGGATGACGGCCGCGTCGCCCTTGCAGTGCTCGAGGCCGGCGGTGAACGCCTTGTGGCTGCCGAAGTTCTTCGCAAAGCGCAGCACCTTGACGCGCGGATCCGTGCGCGCGAGCTCGCGCAGGATGACGGGTGTCTGGTCGCGCGAATGGTCGTCCACGAACACGAACTCGACCTCAAGGCCCAGGGCGGTCCAGTCCAGCGCGGTGACGCGCTGGTAGAGCAGCGGCAGGTTGCCCTGCTCGTTGTAGGCGGCGACGACGACGGAAAGCTTAGGCATGGCCGGGCTGGCTCCAGGTTGCGATCTCGGCGCGCAGGTCGCGCACCACGCGGGCGGGGACGCCCACGACAAGGGAGTAGGGCGGGATCTCGGCATCCTCGAGCACCACGGCTCCGGCGCCCACGACGCTGTGGTGGCCGACCTTGGCGCCCATCTGGACGACGGCGTTGGCGCCGATGAAGACGAAGTCACCGAGCTCGGTGGGCTTCTTGTCCACCTCGGGATGCCGGCGCTCGGTGACGCAGCGGCGTACCGTCGAGTGGGAGAGGATCTGAGCCCCGGAGCTGACGTTGCAGCCCTTGCCGATTTTCAATCCGCCGAGGCCGTCAATCAGCGTGAAGGCGCCGATCCAGGTGCCTTCACCGATCTCGGGCTGGCCTGCGACCCAGCAAAAGGGGTTGTAGGGATTGGGCGGCAGGGGCTGGGCGGCGGGGGCGGTCATGCGGTTCAGCGCGGGGCGTGCCGGCGCACGGCATCGATCACGCGAGTGATCTCATCATCAGTCATCTGGGTGTAAAGCGGCAAACAGACGCACTGGTCGCTGGCCGCCTCGCTGTGCGGGAAATGCTGCCCGCCGTAGCGCTCGGTGAAGGCCGGCTCGCGGTGGATGGACATGATGCCGCGGCGGGAGGCAATGCCCTCGTCGAGGAGGCGCTGCATGAAGGCGTCACGGACGGCGGCGCTGGCGGCGGGGAAGCGGATGAGGTAGGTCTGCTGGTTCCAGCGGACGCCGGCCGGCTCGCGGAACAGGGCGAGCCCGGGCACGTCGCCGAAGGCGGCGTCGTAGCGGGCGGCAATCTCGCGGCGCCGGGAGATGATCCCGGGCACCCGGCGGAGCTGGGCCAGGCCAATGGCCGCCTGGACGTCAGTGAGGCGGTAGTTGTAGCCAAGGATCGTATACTCCTCGTTCACCACCGTCTTCGAACCGTGCCGCTGGAGGTCGTTCACGGACATGCCGTGCTGTCGCAGGAGGCGAAGCTTGGCGGCGAAGTCGGCGCGATCCGTGGTGATCATGCCGCCGTCGCCGGTGCTGATGATTTTCCGCGGATGAAAACTGAAGCAGACGAGCGACGACCAGCCATTGTGGCCGATGGGCTTGCCGCGGTACTCGCTGCCCGCCGCGCAGGCCGCGTCCTCGAGCAGGGCGAGACCGTGCTGTTGCGCGAGCGCGGCCAGCGCCGCCAGGTCGGCCGGGCGGCCCACCTGGTGCACGGCCATGATTACCTTGGTGCGCGGCGTGATGGCCGCGGCGACCGCCGCCGGGTCGAGGTTGAGGGTGGCGGGTTCGATGTCGGCAAAGACCGGCCGGGCGCCGCAGTAGAGCACGGCGTTGGCCGAGGCGATGTAGCTGTGCGGAGGCACGATGACCTCGTCGCCGGGACCGACCCCGAGGGTCAGCAGCGACAGATGCAGGGCGGTCGTGCAGTTGGAGACGGCGATGGCGTGGGCGGCGCCGGTGTGGGCGCAGAACGCGGCTTCGAGCTCGCGGACGCGCGGTCCCTGGGTGATCCAGCCGCTGCGGATCGTGGCCGTGACGAGGGCGATTTCCTCGTCGCCCATCTCGGGGCGCATGAGGGGAATGGCGGGGGCACTCATGGCTTTTCCCAATTGCGGGTGGTCATCTGTTCCAGGCAGCGCGGGTTGGCGGCATAAAGCTGACGGTAGTGGTCGAGCGTGATGCGCAGGCCCTCGGCGAGCGTCGTGCGGGGGCGCCAGCCGGTGGCGGCGCGGAGCTTGGCGGGGTCCACCCAGAGGCGGGGGACGTCGCCAGGGCGCTCGGCCTCGCACTGCACCTGGAGATCGGTACGGCCGGTCGCGGCGAGGACCAGGCGGCCGAGGTCGCCGATGCGGGTCTCCTCGCCATAGCCAAGATTCACGATATCGCCCACGAGCGCGTCGGTCTCGGCGATCCTGACCAAGGCCTCGGCGCAATCCTTCACGAACAGGAAATCGCGGGTGTGCGTGCCGTCGCCGAAGACGATCGGCGCCTGACCGGCGAGGGCGCGAAGCATGAAGCGGGGGATGACCTCGCCGGAGTCGCCTTCGAAATGGGCCCGCGGGCCGTAATTGTTGAAGGGGCGGATGCGGATCACCGGCAGGCCGTAGCACTCGTGGTAGGCGGCGGCGTAGTGCTCGCCGGCGAGCTTGGATCCGCCATAGACGGTCGTTGGCCAGGTCGTGGCCGCCTCGGTCAGCGGGAAGGTGAGGGCCTTGCCGTAGACCTCGCTGGTGGAGATATAGACAAACCGCGTCACGCCGGCGCGCCGGGCGGCGGCGAGGAGATGGAGCGAGCCGAGGGCGTTGACCTGGTGGTTGCTGAAAGGGTCGTGGAGGGAGGCGCGGACGCCGAGGCAGGCGAGGTGGAAGACCGCGGTGTGACCGGCAACGACGCGGTCGCAGGTGGCGGCGTCGGTGATGTCGCCGACCACGAGGTCGACGCGGCCGGTCGCGAGGGCGGCGGCGAGGTTTTCGCGGCGGCCATTGACAAGGTTGTCGAGCACCGTGACGCGGCAGCCAAGGGCGGCGAGGTGGTCGGTGAGGTGCGAGCCGATGAAGCCGGCACCGCCGGTCACGAGCACGCGAGTCTGGTTCCCTGCAATCAACATCGTTTGAGAGAAAGGCAGGGCAGAGGGGCAATCAAGCTGACAAAACAGGCGCACCGCATGCGGGGAATTGCGACTTGCCAACCTAAACCTCGATCGGATGCTTCCGACCTTTCGGACCAAAGCACAGCAGCATGAATTTTTCGCGCATCATCGCGTTGGCACTGGGCGCGCTAATCATGGTCGCGGTGGTCTGGTTCTTCCACTGGACGGCGGGTTCGCCGCCAATGGTCGCAGATGCACAGGCGGACTACTACAATCTGCTGGTAGACGGATTCGAGAAGGGGTCGCTCGCGATGGACGTGTCGGTGACGACACCCAATGGTCCCGATGCTCCGGTACCTTTCCTGCTCGATGCGAGCTACTACGACGGGAAGTACTACCTCTATTTTGGGGTTACGCCAGCCTTGCTCCTCTTCTGGCCCTGGAGGTTGTTCACCGGCCAGGATCTGCCCATCGCCGCAGCCGGCGTGATCTGGGCGAGCATGGCCTTTGCCTTCAGCGTTGGCTGGCTTGTCGCATTGCGGCGCCGAGTCGCCGCGGGTGTGCCCGGTTGGTACTGGTTAGCGGCTGTGGCGGCGCTTGGGATCGCTGCCGGTTACCCGGTAGTCCTGCGTCGTCCCCTGTTCTATGAGGTAGCCATTCTCGCGAATATCGCATTCACGATGGCCGGATTATGGTGTCTGACCATGGTTTGGCTGCGGTCCGAGAAGCCCTTGCGGTGGTTGGCTGCTGCCAGCCTTTGTGCCGGCCTGGCAATCGGATCGCGTCCCACGGTTGGGCCAGGGGCCTTGTTGGCATTGGGAGCTGTGGCGATCTGGGTATGCTGGCAAAGGCGGAGAGTTAAGCCCGAGGCATCGGCGGGTTGCCTGCTCCGGGTCGGCATCGCCGCGGGTGGTCCCGTGGTGCTCTGCCTGACCGCGCTCGCCTGGTATAACTGGGCGCGCTTCGGCAACCCCATCGAATTTGGCCTTAGCTATCAGCAGGGATCAAATCCTGATGGTTTTTCGTTCACGCTCGGATCGCTGGGGAAGAACCTGCAATTGTATTACCTGACGCCTCCGAGCGTCGGTTGGTATTTCCCGTTTTTCGCTCCCGGCGACAATCCTGCCGGGATCAATCGGGAACAGGTGCATGGTCAATTTCTGTTCCTGCCTCTGATGGCGATGGCAGTGGCTGCATTCGTCTTTTCCCGGCGGCAAGGCCTCGCATCGTCAGTAGCGGATTTCCGCTTGCCGTTCCTGGCGGGCGCGTTGTGGGCGGGAGTCACCATGGTCATCGAATGCATGGCCCCGCCCCATGCGAACCGCTATCAGTTGGATTTCCATCCGGTATTCCTGTTGCTCACGTTGATGACGATCGCCGCAGCTCTGCCGCAGATCGGGTGGCGCAGGACGGGTCCATTGGCGGTGGCATGGCTGCTGGTGTTGTTGGTCTTCAACCTCTGCACGAGCCTTCATGTCCATGGCTTCTTTGAGGGATCAAATCCACGCGAGTATGGGAAACTCGCTCGGATCATCAACCGCGATTTCGTGTGGCCGGTGCAACGGTTGCTGGGGGCAGAACCAGGAGGAGTGGAGTTGATGGTGCGATTTCCGCCCGGGAAGCCTGGCGAGTGGGAGCCGCTGCTTGTGACCGGCGGAGGGCCGGACATGGATGCCCTGTTCATCGAATACACCGGTCTGGGTCGAGGCCGGTTGGTATTCGACCACCTTGATTACGGCGCCGCCCGCAGCGTGGAATTTGACCTGCAGCCCGGTCGCGCCCGTTGGCTGAAGGTCTATCATGGCGGGTTATTCCCGCCGGCCGACCATCCGTGGTACCGTCTGCAACCAGAAGGAGCAGCACGCGCGCGCCACCGGCTGGCGGTGGAAATCGATGGCAAGTCCGTCATAGACCGTGACATGGTCTTTTATCAGGCTTCGTCCAACCAGATCGTGCTGGGCCGAAGGGCGCGATATCTCAAAGGAGCGGAGCGATTCACCGGGCAGATCGCGCAGGTGCGGACACTGAAGGTGCCGGCGGATTGGCTGAATAACGTGCGCCAATCGACTGGCCCGGTGCGCGTGCGCCTGCAGTTGCCGCAGGATCGGTATGGCGCGACGGAGCCGTTGTTGATTTCCGGCACTGGGGAGCGGTTTGATCTGGTGAGCATCACGTATCTCGATGAGCGACGGATTCAGTTTTCGCTGCTGCATGCGGGTTGGTCCGAGCGGTTGCATTCGCCGCCGCTCGCTTGGGATTATCGCCAGCCGGTCGAACTGATGCTGCACCATGCCGCGCTGGGTGGGCCGGACGTCTCCGGACTGCATATCGCGATGGAGGATGAGGTCGTTTGGCAATGTGAACTTCCACCGTATCCCGCCGACGCGACGCAGGTCTATGTTGCCTGTCTGCCCTGGCCAGTGACCGGTTGCGCGCGGAAATTCGGCGGAGACGTCCTGTCTGTTGCGCGTGGGGTCGATGAACCCGGCCCGATGCGCCGCGCGATCCGTGGCCTCCTGGCCGGAAAGCCGGTATCGTTACGGTTCACCTGGCCGGCCATTCAACCTGCCGCCGGCCTGCCACTGGTCTCGACCGGCGCAACGGGGATCGGTGATGGCATTTTCATTGAACCGCTTCCCGATGGGCGGGTTCGCTTCGGCTTCGATCATTGGGGTTCGCAGCCGTTGGTGTCCGCGCCCACCAAGCTAGAGCCACTCCAAGCGTACACTGTCACGATTTCCTTCGGGACGAAATTGTCGGCCTTGGAGACGGTGCGTGCGCAACTGCAGCTCCAACTCGATGGCGCGACGCTGATCGACGCTTCAGTCGACGTATTTCCGTGTAATGCCAGCACAACCTGGCTGGGCGAGAACCGACCAGGCCTGAGCACGAGCGGGCCCCGGTTCCAAGGGGAGATCAGCGTGGTCGACGAATGGAGTCGACCGTAGGTCTCACGGTGACCAATCCCTGAAGCTTCGGATGCAGCTGGCGACGTAGTCGACCTGCTCGTCGGTCAGTTCCGGGTAGATCGGGAGGCTGAGGCATTCGCGGCTGGCGCGCTCGGCGACGGGGAAGTCGCCGGGTTTGTAGCCGAGGTGCGCGAAGCATTTCTGCAGGTGAAGCGGATGGGGGTAATGCAGGGCGGCGCCGACGCCGGCGGCCTCGAGGTGGGCCTTGAGGCGGTCGCGGGCGGCGTGGCGGACGACATAGAGGTGGTAGACGCTCTCGCAGTCCGGGGCCTCGAGCGGCAGGCGCAGCGGGGTGTCCTGGAGGAGTTCGTGGTACCGGTGCGCGATCACACGGCGGCGCGCATTCCAGGCGGAGAGGTGGGGTAGTTGCACGCCGAGCACGGCGCCCTGCAGTCCCTCCATCCGGTAGTTGTACCCGATTTCATCGTGGTAATAGCGTGTGCTCGAACCGTGCTCGCGGATGGCACGGGCGCGCTTGGCCAGGCCCTCGTCGTGCGTGACGAGGGCGCCGCCCTCGCCGCAGGCGCCGATGTTCTTGCCCGGGTAAAAGCTGTAGCCCGTCATGGTGCCGAAGGTGCCCACCGCTTGTCCGCGATAGCGGGCACCGTGGGCCTGGGCGGCGTCCTCGACGAGGGGCAGGCCGTGCTTCTGGCAGGTGGCGAGAATGGGCCCGGCGTCGAAAGGCTGGCCGTAGAGATGCACCGGCATCACCGCCTTGGTGCGCGGCGTGATGGCACCGGCGAGCAACCGCGGGTCGAGGTTCATGGTGGCCTCGTCGATGTCGGCGTAGACCGGTTTTCCGCCCAGGTAGACGATCGCCCAACTCGTGGCGATGAAGGTGAACGGAGTCGTGACAACCTCGTCGCCGGGGCCGACTCCGAGGATCTGCATGGCGACGTGCAGGGCGGATGTGCCGCTGTTGAAACCGATCGCGTGCTTCGTCCCGCACCACCGGGCGAAGTCCACCTCGAAGCTGGCGACATCGGGCCCGAGGCAAAACGAGCAATTGTCGAGCGTGCGCGCGATGGCGGCGTCGAGCTGGGGACGGAGCGGGCGCAGGCGCGCCTGGAGGTCGAAGTAGGGAACTTTCAAGGGCGGAACGGAATGAGGCCCCAGTGAAATCCGCCGGGCCGCCCTGCGCCAGACCTATTTGCGGCGCAGGATGCGGGCGGGCACGCCAGCCACGGTTGCGCCGGGGGGCACATCCTTGGTGACGACGGACCCGGCACCGACGATGGCCCCTTCGCCGATGGTAACGCCGCAGAGGATCGTGGCGGACGTGCCGATGGAGGCCCGTCGCTTCACGCGGGTCGGCACGCACTTCCAGTCAGCTTCCGTCTGTATCGAGCCGTCGACATTGGTGGCGGCCGGGAACTTGTCGTTGATGAATGACACGTTGTGGCCGACGAAGACCTCGTCCTCGATCTCGACGCCCTCGCAGATGAAGGTGTGGCTCGAGATCTTGCAGTTCCGGCCGATCTTGGCGCCCTTCTGGATCTCGACAAACGAACCGACCTTGGTGCCGTCGCCGATCTCGCAGCCGTAGGCGTTGACGAAGTTGAAGATGCGTGCGCCCTGGCCGAGGCGAACGTTGACCAGCGAGCGGCGGGGGGAGTCTTCGTTGACTATTTCCATGTGAGCATGACCGGGGTGCCGTGGTGTTTGATGGACTGCTGGGCCGCCTCAAGGATGCGGACCGTGTCGGCTCCGAAGCGGCCGTCGGAGACAGGGCGGCTGCCGGACTGCACGGCGCGGGCGAAGTCGGCGACGAGGTTGGCGAGGGCCTCGCGCTGCGGGATCCGGGGCGAGTAGACGTCGCCGGCACGGTATTCGTAGAGCAGGCGGTTGCGCTCCTCGTCGGTGCGGGCGACGACGCCGGAGTCGTAGATCTTGACGGGCTCGTTGCCGTCGAGGTCGTCGTAGACGATCATCTTGCGGTCGCCGCCGATGAGCATGTGGCGGAGCTTGACCGGCGAGACCCACGAGCAGTTGACGTGGACAAAGAGGCCGGAGGCGTAGCGGAGGATGAGCACCCCGATGTTTTCGATGGCCTGGTTGAGGTGGGCGGTCCCGATGGCCTGGACGGATGCGGGGCGCTCGTCGGTCAGGGTGTTGATGATCGCGAGATCATGGACGGCGAGATCCCAGAGCACGTTCACATCGTGCTGGAACAGGCCGAGGTTGATGCGGCTGGAGTCGATGTAGGCGAGCCGGCCGAGTTCGCCGGCGCGCACGAGTTCGCGGATGCGCTGCACGGCGGCATGGTAGACGTAGGTGTGGTCGACGCCGAGGACGAGCTGCCGCTGGGCGGCGAGGGCGACGAGCTCCTCGGCATCGGCGGCGGTCGTGGCGAGGGGCTTCTCGACCAGCACGTGCTTGCCGGCGAGCAGAGCCGCCTTGGCCAGCGGGTGATGAGTCGCCACCGGTGTGGCGAGGGCGACCGCCCCGATGTCGGGGCGCCCGAGGGCCGCGGTGAACGACGCGAGACCCTGCGCGCCGGGATTTTCGCGGAGACCGCGGGCGAGGCGGTCGGCGTTCTCCTCGACGATGACGACGGGGGCGAACGAGCCGTTTTGGAGAAAGTTACGGACGAGCTTGGGGCCCCAGTAACCGTAACCGACGATGGCGATGCCGGGCATGGTGGAAAATCAGTCGAATTTAAGTCCGCGTTCCTCGGGGAGGATGCGACGGAGGGTGTAGACGTCGGACTTGGCCAAGGCGCCGGCGTGGGTGCCAAGCGTCGGCCAGGGGTCCCAAGGCGCGGCAAGCAGGCGGCCGGAGATGCCGTCGGATTGCGCCGACAGCAGGTATTCGATCAACCCGAGGGCACGCTCGAGCGAGCCGCCGCCGGTGGCTTTCTGCTTCACCGCGGCATCGTACTCGGCCTGGCCGACCACGGCGGGGCCGAGGCGAATGACCTCGTCCGTGAGGCGCGTGTTGATGGCCCCCGGCGCGATGGCGTTGATGTCGAAGGGCTGCCCGCGGGTCTCCTCGGCTATGTTCTCGACCAGCCGCACGACCGCGGTCTTGGCGGCGCCGTAGGCGGAGAAGTTGGCGCGGGCCTTGGTGGCGCCGCCCCCGGAAAGGCACACGACCTTGGCCCGGCGCGAACGCTGCAGCAGCGGGGCAAAGGCGCGGATGGCGTAATACGTGCCATCGAGGTTGGCCCGCACGGTGGCGCTCCATTTTTGCGGGTCCGCCGCCAGCGCCGGCCCGAGTTCGCCTTGGATCCCGGCGCAGGTGACCAGGCCGTCGACCTGCCCGGCGGCGCCCTCGTTCACTTTGGTCGCAGCGCTCGCCACGGCCTCCCAGTTGCTGACGTCGCAAGCGACGGCGTGCAACCTCCCGGGTCCGTCCACGGTTTCCTGCGCTGACCGGGCCAGACCCCATACCGTGTGGCCTTGGGCCACGAGCTGGCCAATCAGGGCGCGGCCGATGCCGCTGCTGGAGCCGGTTACGACGATGTTCATGACGCGCCGACAGGTGGAGCCTTGGGCAGGATGCGCCCAAGCAGACGTTGCAGCTCGACGCTCAGGATGAGGGTCAGCGCAAAACCGATCAGCATGCCGGGAATGAGCTGGGCCGGCGTTGGGACATTGACCTGGAAGAAACGCCCGAGCCCGTAATAGACGTATTCGCGGATCAGGGGCTGGTGAATGAGGAAGATCTCCAGCGAATAACGACCAAAGAAACTCAGGACCGAGCCCGTCAGCTCCCGCGCCTTGGCCGGCAGGGCCGGGCGGAGGAAGAGGACATAAAAAAGCATCAGCAAGGCACCCACGACGAACGTGTGAAACACGACGCCCTGCGTGTACGGCACGTATGAGATGATGAAAAGCGCCAGGGCCAGCAGGCCGGAGAGCGGCAGGTCGAGGCGACCGGTCTTCAGCAGGACGCCCACCAGGAGCCCGACAAAGAAACCGGGCAGGCGCAGGGCGAGGTGGCCAAAGATCCCGGCCTGGCCGGTGAAGAAATAGAGCATCGCCAGCGACACGGAGATGATGCTGCCGGCCAGCAGGAGCTTGCCGGGATCGGCGAGCAGTTTGCGCAGGGCGTAGTAGAGGACGTAGAGACCCAGGATCAGGGTGATGAACCAAAACGAGTCATTGATCCCCATGGCGTACACGTCGCCGAACAAGGCATGCACCCCAAGATAGTGCAGGCCGACCTCGAGGGCGGTGTACTTTTTCTCGAGGAAATGTGAGTTCAGGGCCCAATAGGCCGAGAGCACGATCCAGTAAGCGGGGAGGATGCGCCAGAACCTGCGCACAAAAAACTCCCGCGCGCCCGTGGCCGGCCGGCCGAGGGCCAGGCCGATCCCGCTCAGGATCACGAACATGTCCACCCCAAGGTCGCCATGAAGGAGGTTTGCCCAGACCAGCGTTCCGCCCGCGTGGTACAGGACGACCAGCAGGATCGCCACGCCCTTGAGTTCGTCGATCTCGGGCAGCCGGCGCGAAGCGACGACCGGCAGCTCCAGCTTGAGGTGGGGCGACATCGTTCGCGTGATCAACGCTTGATCCACGGCACCGCGATCGCCGGGTCGATCGCCGGCGGATCGCCCGCCTGGGCGACGGGCAGCAGGACCGGGCGGATGTCCACGCGCTGGTACGGACGGTCCACCTCGTCGAGGAACTTGATCTCGTAACTGATGACGATCCCGGCCCGCCGGCTTTCCTCGCGGCGCACCGAGAGCAGCCGGAAGCGGGTGCCCTGGGGTATGACGTCCATCAAGCGCACGACCGGGCCAGTCGCCTGCGCGCGCAGGGCCGCGCCGCTGACCTCGCGGGGGAGGACCGGAACGCTGGCCGTGACCTCTGGGGAATTCACGCCGAGCAGCGGGTAGGCTGTCGCGATGGATTTCCGCCACGCAAAGACGTAGCAATCCTTCACCAGGATGAACTCCTGGTTGGGCAGATGGACGTAGGCATCCAATCCGTTGATGTAGGATATCTTGGTGGTGTTCAGCTGCCAGTACACGCCCAGGCTCGTGAGGGCCAGGGCCACGGCGATGATCAGCCATTTCATGCGCGCAGCAAAAACGTCCGCCGGTCGGTTGGCGATGCGATTCAGCGGACCACCGCGATGGTAAGCCATTCCATCGGCCGAAGCGCGTTTGCCGGCGATTGATTAGGCAAGGGTGCCCGGGCGGCGTCAGTGGCGGTGTGGCGGCAGGGCCGGCTGGAGTTCTTTCCGAAGGTAAAGGGTCATGGCGCGGCCGAAGAGGGTGAAGGATTCCGCGGGCTGGAGATGAGCTTCACACCAGGCCTTCAACTCAGGGTAGAGTCGGCGCAGCTGCTTGTCGGAGGGCCAGTAGCCCTCGACGGTGAGGTCGTCGGTCAGGAAAAGAAAATCGCTCTGCGCCACACGTTCGCGGATGAGTTCCTCGCGGTCCTCTTGGATCCCGGTCGGGATAGTGGAGCAAAAGAGCACCCACCGGCCGTGCCGTTCGTAGCAGACGACACGGAGGATCAGACCGTCGATCGCGTCGGAGACCTGGTCGATGCCGACGTAGGGCGTCGTGAGGCCGTTGGTCCCGGTCGTGGCGTAGAGAAAATCGGCAAGGGCGTTTACCTTGCGGGCGTCGGTGTGGAATGCCGCGGTGTGCGGATCGGCGCGCAGACCGCGCACGAAGTGCCATCCGCCGGCGGCCAAGACGGCCGCGGCCGTGACGGGGCCGGCCCAACGAGGGCAGCGGAGCAGCAGGGCGGAGACGGCGGCCAGCACGAGCGTGAGGCAGCCGGGAACAAGCACGCTGACGACGAACGGGGATTTCTGGCTGTGCAGGGTGAGGATGACGCCC
Source organism: uncultured Opitutaceae bacterium (assembly GCA_964355715.1). Classification (GTDB taxonomy): domain Bacteria; phylum Verrucomicrobiota; class Verrucomicrobiia; order Opitutales; family Opitutaceae; genus UBA2377. Next base: position 35,727 of record CAYHEW010000022.1, read on the forward strand.
GGAATCAGCAGGAGCAGGGCCCCGAGACCGACCGCCCATCCGACGGCGGGAAACGGTGGCGGAGGGGCGTCCGCGGACCGGCGAAAGCGGGTGATCAGGGCGATGAGGCCGAGGCCGGCAAGCAGCAAGCCGGTGGTGCGGACGAAAAACGTGCCGAGGTGGTGCTGCCAGAGCCATTCACGGAAGACAGCCTCCAGTGAGCGGATTAAGCCGAAGTTGGGCGAGCGCAGCGCGCTTTCCGGGCCGGTCAGATGGCCGATCCAATAATAGTTGATGACCCACTCGCGGTTGTGCCAGAGGATCGGGAGGGCGACGGTCGCGGCAATGGCCGCGGCGAGCAGCAGGCGCGCGAAACGGGCGGCGGCGGGACGGTCGCGCTGCCGCAGCCACAGCCCACCGAGCCACAAGAGCAGCGCGAGAAACATGGCTCCGAAGTAAACGAGCGTGAGAAAGCGGGTGAGGATGGCCAGACCGATGGCCAGGCCCCATAGGGCGGACCAGCCGGTGCGCCGCAGGCCTCCCGTGCAGAGGCCGGCCGCCGCGACCGTGCCGAGGGCGCAGCAGGCCAGCCAGTCGAGTCGGAAATCAACGGGCGAGCCGGGGCCGGTTCCGATGAGGATCTCGACGCAGAGCAGCAGGCCGGCGGAGAGCCAGGCGAGGCTCCACCGGCCGGTAAGGCGCCACCATGCTGCGAAGGTGGCGGCCTGCCAGAGCAGAAAGGCCAGGGCGTTGATGGCGAGGGCGGCGCTGCGCGACGGACCGGCGAGGGCGAAAACCAGCACGGCGACGATATCGTGAACCGTGCCTTGTGCGGCGGGGTTCAGCACAGCCTCGCGCAGGCCGGCCCAGAGGCCGTGCTGCCGATACTGTTCGTAGCTTGTGTAAGCCTCGGTAAGATATTGGATCTGGTCGTTCCAGCGCGGGTAAACCCAGGCGTGGTGCCTGGATACGAGCTGGTCGAAGAGCAGGAACTCGCCGAGCATCAGAACGCCGAGTGCCAGCCAGTGCCAGGTCGGTCGCATGCTGAAGGTCGGATTCAAAGCTTGATCCACGGTTCCGCCATTGCCGAGTCGATCGCCGACGGATCGCCCGCCTGGTTGGGCAGATGGACGTCGGCGTCCAATCCGTTACCATGGGATTTCATGGTGGCGTTCGGCTGCCAGTACACGCCCGGCCTGATGACGGCCATGGCCACGGCGATGATCAGCCATTTCATCGGCGCAGCAAAAACGTCCGCCGGTCGGTTGGCGATGCGATTCAGCGGCCCGGTCGCGATGGCCAGGCACTCCATCGACCGAAGCGCAAATCCCCGGCGATCGGCCGGGTTTTTCATGCGAGCAATAAGGATTGACCCTCCCGCCCTCGAGGGCGTGCTACTGTTTCGGAAATGCCGCCTTCCTCCACGAATATCACTCCGACTCCTGGCAGTCTGCAGGGGGCAAGGAATTGGGTTCGATGGATGCTCAGCGGCGTGGCGGCCTTCGCGTTTTTGCTCGTGGTGCACAATTACGGCACGAACCTGCTGCCCTACGCGTCGCGCATCATTGCGCCCGACCAGATGCAGCCCGATCCGGCGCAGCCTTCGTTTGCGTACCACGTCCGGTTCGGCGAGGGCGTGCCGGATCGGGTGCGCGAGATGCGCAGCCGGACGATCTTGGCCGAGAATGGGCAGGCGCACTCGATCCGCACGATCAGCCTGGCCGAGATCCGGACCGTTGGCGGCGACCGGTACGGGCATTTTGGCGATCAAGTGATTTTTGCCACCTCGGACAACTCGGATCCCCGCAACAACGGGCGCGTCTACACGCTGGCTTGGCCGATCCTGTACAACCCCACCATTGGTCGTGGCAGCGCTTTGCTCCTGGTGCTGGCGCTGCTGGCCTTATGGAGATGGCGGCGTCCGGCGGTTCGGCCCGCGAATGCCAGTCTGTGGCCGCGCTGGGCCTGGGCGGTGGCGTTGGTCGTTTTCCTCGCCGGCCTCTACGCCAACACCGGCACGCGAGCTCCATATGCCATCAGTTTCTTGGCGCACATCGACCCGGTATCCGGTCATGCGTACAATCAGGATCACGTTCATTTCAAAACGGTGTTTGACTTCGTGGACGGCCAGCCGCGCGAGGTCTGGGACCGGGCCTTGTTGCTGCGGCGCATCCTGTATCCCGCGATGGCGTGGCCGGCAATGAAGTGGCTTGGCTTCGAGGCAGGCGGGGCGGCCATGAACCTGCTGATCCACGTGGCGGCGTTCGTCGGTTGCACGTGGTGGCTGCAGCGTCGGATCGGCTCGCGGGCGGCGCAACTTGGCGCGTGGCTGCTGGCGACGTATCCGGGCTTCGCGTATTGGGCAGGCCTGCCGTACCAGTATGCGCTCATCGCACCCGGGTCGCTCCTGCTGGCGATCGCGCTCAGTGAACTGGCCGCGGGAGGTTCGCGGCGGCGCGTGGCAACGTGGGCCCTGGTCATGGGTGTGACTTACCTGGCCTATGATTTCGCCCCGGTTTTCCTTCCGGCGACGCTGGGTGTGCTGCTGTGGCGGCGCCGTTGGCTGGACGCGATGCTTGCCCTGGTGGCCGGTGTGCTGCCGCTAGTCTGCTGGCTGCTGACGTTGCGCTACGGATTCGGCCAGGCGCTGGAGAACTCGAATTCGGGTGTTTACCGGACGGTGTTCGAGACCTTTGTCAGCAGCAATACTTGGTCAACTTGGCTGGCGGGCTTGCCGCGCTCTTGGGACACGGCCGCTGCGGCCTATTTTGGGGCCAACTTTGTCTTCCTGCCCGCCCTCTTTCTGGGTGTCTGCCTCGTCAATCCCTGGACCTCGCGGGTCAGTCTCACCCTGGCGGAACGGGCCATCCTTGGCGGCGTCGGGGCGCTGTTTGCCGTCATCAACCTGGCGCCCGAGTACGGCGGCACTTGGAACATGGCCGGCAGTTGGATCGCGCGCCTTTACCAGCCGATGTTCCCCGTGCTCGTTTTTTTCCTCGCCCGCTGGTGGCAGGCGCTGCCGGACCTCGCGCGCTGGGGGCGCGGCGCCACGTTGGTCATGGTGGTGGCGGCCTGCGCGGCCAACCTGCTCGTGATCTTTGGTCCCGTGACCGGAAACCCCCTGGGGGTCTCGGGCGAGGTATTCTACCGGTTCTACACCCACAGCGACGGCGCCCGCTTGCCCGCTTACGAAAACAATCTTCGCCAGTTGCCGACGCGGCCCTTGGGCTTTGGCCGGACGCGGTGACTTTCCCTTGAGGCTTCGATCAGCCATGATGCGAGGAATGCGCAAATTCGTGATCGCGATGCTGACAAGCCCGGCGCCCCGGGTGTCGCCTCCGCGCCCGTGGTGGGAGACGACACTGCTCGGGCTGGTCGCCCTAGCGATCACCGGCGGGATCTTCACCTATCACTGGGCGCGCTTCACGGGCTTGGGTACGACATCCGACCTGTACACCTATGTTCAGCTGGCCACCTCCTGGCTCGATGGTCGTTTCCTGCAGGATAATTTCTTCGGGCGGTACCTTGCGGTTCACACTTATTTCCTTTGCCCGTTGCTGGCGCTCGTGGCCTATCCGTTTGGCGCGCCCGGTCTGCTATTTACGCTTGGCGTCGCCGCGGCGGCGGGTCTGGTGGCGCTGGACCGAATCCTGCGACTGCTGGGCATGCCAAGCTTGGTCGCCTTGGTGGCGGCGATTGGTCTGACCGTGATGCCGCTGTCGCTGCATGTCTATCAGGATGACCTCTGCGGATTCCATATCGAACTCCTGATCCCGGCACTGGCCTTGTGGCTGGCATGGTTCCTCCTGCGTCAGCGCTGGTTTGGATCCTTGGCCTGCGGCCTGGCGCTGGTGGCGATGAAGGAGGACGCCGGCCTGGTCGTGATCGCCGTCGCAGGGGCGGTCGCGGGCGAGGACCTGTTGCGCGCGGTTGGCGAGGGTGGCCTGCGGGCCTGGCGCCGCGGGGTCAATGCTCCCGCCTGGGTGCTGATCGGCTTTGCGCTGCTGGCCATGCCGGCCCTGCTGTACATCATCAAGGTCCAGCCCGCCGGCGGATACTTCGCTATGAGCGGGTTCGACAAGGTGCAGGCAACCGGGGTCTCCGCTGTCACAAACCAAACATCGCTCTACCGTCATTTTTTCAGCCACCTCGACGACTGGCTGCTCTCGGGACCTGTCACCCAAGGGTGGATTGCCCTGGGACTGGCAACGTTTGGCCTGGCGCTTTTCCGTCCGCACTTGGTGCCATTGGGCCTGAGCCTGACGCTTACCGCCTGGCTGGTGCACGGCGACCTGATGTGGCCGCCGCGGTTTGCTCCGGTGCTGGCGTTTGCCCAGGTCATCGCCGTGCTGGCCTTGGCGTCGATCTACCGCGTCGCCACCCAACTCTGGCAGCGACCGCGATGGGGGCGGACGGTGTTTGCCGTCGTCGGCCTGGCCTCAAGCGTCGTCGCGGTCGGGTGCTGGAGAAGCCAGCTGCGTTTGGCGCCCAACACAGGAGAGGTCTACCGCCTTGCACCGAAACTGGCGATCACCCCCGTGGAGCGAGCCACCGCCGATCAGCTTTTCGCCCGGTACCGGGCTGAAAGTCGTCCGTCCGAGCCCGTGATTGCCTCGAATTTCCTCTTCCGGTACGCGCATGATCGGAATCTATTCTGGTACAACCGATTGAAGGACCGGGAGCAACCTGTCTGGATCCTGTGGGACCAGGAGGACATCCCGCTCAGCTTATTGGAGGTTTACCTGAAGACGGATGCGGGGCGTTGCTTGGAGGACTACGAACTGCTGGGCCGAAACGGTCGGTTCCTGTTGTACCGCGCTTGGGACAATCGTGAACCTGCCGACTTGCCACGGGCGGCGTTGCCGGGAGACGAGCATGGCCAGGTGCGTCTTGAATTGCGGTTTCAGGATGGACCGCCCGGCAGTTCCGAACCGGTGCTATCGCTGGGAGAAGGTGGGGAAGGGGAACTGTTTTTTGTCGAATACCTCCCCGGGCACCGGCTGGTGCTGGGCCTGCATCGCATTGGAGGATCGACCTATCGCTCGGATCCGATCGCCTACGATCCCACTCGCAGGCATGTGATCGAACTCTTCAGCGGGTCCCTGCTGCCGCAGGGCCCAAGGGCAGAGGCCCGCCCGGCGGCGGCGTTGGCCTATCAGGAGACGGTCCTTATCCATTGGGATGGGCAGGAAGTGTTGTCGGCATTGGCTCCGGCTTGCGCGATCCGGCCAGAGTCGGTGTACGTCGGCGTCAACCGGGTGCGATCCAGCCGTGCGGTCAGCCGGTTCAGCGGCGAGATCCATGATGCCCGTCGCGGCGGGCTCCCCGCCGGCGTGCGAGATCAGTCGAGCGACCGATTTGGCGCTGTGGCCCTGCAGGTCCGGCTCGGGGCCGGCGGCAAGGGCGATGCGGAACCGCTGGTGGTCGTCGGTGTTCCCGGCGAAGCCATTCTGGCCTACCTGCGCCAGTATGGGGACGGACGGGTGCGGGTCGGCGTCGAATTCTGGAGCTTCGGTCTCCTTGAGAGCGAATTGCTGGAAGTGGACCGCTCCGGTGTGACGGAGGTGATCGTCTCCTTGCCGGTCTTTTTTCCCCCGCTGGACGACCCGCGCTGGGGCGACGTGCCGCGAGCCGACCAGCAGCGCTGGCGCACCCGGGCAATGATCCGGGTTAACGGAGTCTGGGTGCTTGATCGCGAAATCAGCTACCCGGTTCCACGGGAATTCCGCCCGGCCATCGTGGCAAATCCGGTCGGCGGATCGATCGTCACCGCCCCCTTCAGCGGCGTGCTGGTCGGAAGCTCACGCATGCCGTTGGGTAGATTGGCCCCGGACCAAGCTGCTGCCCAACCCGTTCCGGCCGCCAACCAGGCCGGCCATTGAATGTCGGAACGCGGCGGCCAAGCGCGGGGGGCGCTGCCGACGACGGGGTGATTGCGTGTTCGCCGGTGGGAACGCGCCCGCCGCCGAGCAAGTTTTTCGCACCGCCCGGGTCAGTGCCGCGCCGTGTAGACCCAGCGGTTGGCCTCGAGCCAACGCAGGGTGCGGATGATGCCCTGCTCGATGGTGAGCTTGGGCTTCCATCCGGTGGCTTGGACCTTCTGCGTATCGAGGAAGATGAACGGATTGTCGCCGATCCAACCCTTGTTGCCGCCGGTGTATTCGAGCTGCGGTTTCACCCCCAGGGCCGCGCAGAGGTAGCGGATGCTCTGGTTGACCTCGACGTATTCCGGCGTGCCAAGGTTGTACACCTGCGTGTGGTGCTTGGCGTCCCGGGCCGTCGCTCGGCGGGTGACGTGGAGCATGGCATCGAGGCAGTCCTGCACGTAGAGGTAGCTCTTGCGCTGCGTGCCGTCACCCAGCACGCGCAGGCGCTCGGGATGTTCGGTGAGCTGCTGGTAGAAATCAAACACGTGGCCGTGGGTGTAGCGTTCGCCGAGGATGGAGACGAAACGGAAGATGTAGGCCTCGGCGATCTGGTGGCCTTCGGCGTAGGCGGCGAGCAGGCCCTCACCGGCGGTCTTGGAGGCACCGTACAGCGACGTCTGGATCGGGAAACTGTCGGTCTCGGGCGTGGGGCGTTCGGGCGTCACGAGAGCCTCGCCGTAGACGGAACCGGTGGACGAAAAGCCGATCCGCTGCACGCCGTTGGCGCGCATGGCCTCGAGGACGTTGAACGTGGCAATGGTGTTCTGCTCGAGATCCTTGCGGGGGTGCTGCCAGCCGTCCTTGATGTCGGCGTTGGCCGCGAGGTGGAAGACGAAGTCGGCGCCCTTCATCGCCGCGGTGAGGGCGGGTAGGTCGAGATTGTCGCCCTGGACGAGGCGGAACCGCGGATGCTTCAAGGCGCCGTCGAGGAAGCGCGCCTGGCCGGTCGAGAGGTTGTCCCAGCCGGTGACGGAGACGCCGTCGGCGAGGAGGCGGTCAACGAGGTTTGAGCCGATGAAACCGGCGGCGCCGGTGATAAAGACGTTGTTCATGAAAGACGTTCAGGTGGCGAGCGGCTGTGGCCGGGGCTTGAGCGCGTAGCCGATGCAGAGATTGCAGAACCAGAATGGCACGCCGAGCGGGAAGAAGCTGCGGCTCTCGATCGTGAAGTACGGATCGAGTTCCGCCAGGATTTCGGGCACGAGGTTGATGTGCTCGCGCTTGTAGAACTCGGCGTACGGCGCCGTGAAGCGCCGCTTCCACACGCGCTCGGCCGAGAGCTTGCGGGCGGTGCTGTAGGCGGGGCTGCCCTCGGTCGGGATCACGATCAGCAGGCGGCCCGTCGCCTTGTTCAACAGCCGGTAGGCCTCGCGGATGGCGGCGGGGAGATTGGGCAGGTGCTCGAGCACGTGCACCGCGATGTAGCGGTCAAAGAAGCCATCGGGGAAATCCATGCGCTGCTGGCAATCGCCGACGATGGTCTTGACCTTGGGGAAGCGGCGGCGGATCTCCGCGGCCATGTTCTCCCGGTACTCGTTGCAGTAGTAATTTTCCTCCTGCACGGGCGTGAGCTTCTCGTACTCGAGGTGCTCGCCCAGACCGGCCCCGATCTCGATGGTGGTGCGGAATTCCGTCTGCGAATGGCGGACGGGGAAACTGTGGTTGAACTTCTCGACCAGGCCATAACGCGGCCGCCCGGCGAGCTCCTCGTGCCAAAGCTTCATGAACGCGTCGCTGCGTTCCTTCTGTTCAGGAGTCAGGGGCGGAAGAATCTTGGGCCACTTTGCCGTGTGCATGGGGGAACAGTCGTGAACGGTATTGCCGCCGACGTGAAGGCGGAAATGCGGGGTGAAACACCGGCCGAATCCTAGAAGACCACGTAGATGAAGGGCGTGCCGGGCAGGCTGATACGGTAAAGGAGGTAATGCAGCATGAGCGCAACGAGCATGCCCGTGACCACGGAAATGATCCCGGCCGCGACCCGGGCGACCGGAGGTGGCAGCGCCTGCCAGAATTCCTCGAGAGATTGCGGGATCATCGTGCTAAGGGTAGGGATAGGCCAGGCGTTTGGCCAAGGCTCGGATTTCGGGTGCCAGTTGTTCGGCGAGCTTGGCCCCGCCGCGGACCGTGAGATGCGTTCGATCGCCGAAGTCGGCCTCCTCGAAGTCCGTGCCATACGCCATCGCGGCGTACCCCAATTCCTGCCAGAGACGCACCCCGTCGCGGAATGCCAGCTCGTCCCGCGCCTGCTCGGCGGCGCTGAGGCGACTGGCGTAGTACGGGCTGTTGCGGGCCAGGACGATCAGGGTGCGGGCCTTTACCTTATCCGGGAATGCCGCGGCGGCGATCTTCCGAAATTGGGTGTGCTCGGGCACATACGGTACCCAGCCACCCGATCCGTCGGATTGGTAGAATTGCGCGGTGGTGTTGCGGGTGATGGTCATCTCGACGTCGAAAAATTTGGGCGAGAACCGGTCACTTAAGGGCATCGCCTCAAAATCGGGTTCCTGGTCCACGAAGTGGTTGCGGGCCCGGAATGCGCGGTCGGCTGCCGCTGTCTGGGTTGTGGGAAAGGTGAAAAAGTACCGGAACGACCACCAATTCCAAAGATCGCGAAACCGCAGCCAGGCGTCGAGCCGGGCGCCCAAGGCTAATTCCCGAGCATGGGGGTAAACGTCGGTTCGCGCCAGGTAGTCGGCGATCGCCACGTTGCGGGGCGCGTGGTCGATCAGCCAGCCCTTGTAGTAGGCGTCGAACAGCATGAAACGGTAATCGAGGCTCCCGGCCGGGGAGGCGGCGACAAAGGGCGGAACATTGGCGACGTAGATTTGGTGAGGGAACTCCGCGCGCAGGGACTCGGCCACCAGTGCGCCCGCGTCGGTGGGGCTGGAACCGCGGAAGGCCAGGTTGACGACGGCGTAGCGCTCGCCCAGCAGGGCCTGCAAGTGGCGGCTCCAGAGTCGGTCCACCGGTTGGCCCACTCCCTGGAAGATGGAGTTCCCCCCCACAATCACCAGAATCTGGTCTGCCCGGCATTGGGCCCGGACGATCCCGCGCATTTCGCCGATGGTCGGCTGGTACATCGCTTCCGGCGAAATGAGGGGATGGAACCGGTGGAAATTACGGTGCCAGTCCCGCGTGGTGACCCACGCCCCGGCCGCGGCAAGCAGCGCCAGGCCCAAGATCAGTCCGGCGACCAGGAGCATCGGCTGAAAAAGGCGAACGGGTTTTGGTGGCTGGCCGGTCATCTGTTGAAAAGAAGGCAAATCATGCGCCAGGCTTCCGGCAGCGGGTAGAAAAAGAGCAGCCACCCGAGCCAGGCATACAATTGAGTGAGCACGAATCCAGCCATGGGTTCCTTTTCGAACAATCGGCTGATGAGGGTCCCGATTCCCCCGGGCAGTTGACGGTAGGTGGCGCAGATCGCCAGCCCGACGCCGTGGTAGATACCCCACACCACAAAATGCCAGGCGGCGCCGTGCCAGAGGCCGCAGAGGCCGAAGGCGAGCAAGCCATTGAAGATGCGCCGCGGCGTGCCGTGCCGGCTGCCGCCGAGCGGGATGTAGATGTAGTCGCGGATCCAGGAACTGAGGGAAATATGCCAGCGCTGCCAGAAGTCCTGCAGATTGCGGGCGAGGTAGGGCCAGTTGAAGTTCTCCGGCAGCTGCACGCCCACCATGCGGGCGAAGCCGATGGCAATGTCGCTGTAGCCGGAAAAATCCATCAGGATCCGCAGCGCGATTGCCCCCAACAGCAGCCAGCGTCCGCCAAGCCCGAGGGCCTCGAAGTGCGGCTGATGCTGGTCGATGAAGTATGTCAGGTTGTCGGCAATGACGACCTTCTTGAGGTACCCAATGCCGATCCGGCGCAGGCCGGCCGCCAGGTCATCGCCGGAAAACCGCCGGGAACCCTCGTCAAGCGAGGTCAGGAATTGGGTGTAACGCTTGATCGGTCCCGCGACGAGGGAGGGGAAGAAGATGGCGAAGAGCGCGAAGCGCAGCGGGGACCTGATGGGCTCGCCTCCGCGGCGCACTTCAAAGAGATAATGCACGAACTCGAAGACGAAGAAACTGACCCCAAGGGGCGGCGCCCCGGGGAGAATGGCGTGGGTCTGCGTGCTGAGATACGTGGCTAACCCGCCATTCCACGGCTCGATCATCGCCCCGATGAGGAAGAGGGCGTACTTGTAGAAGCAGAGCGTCAGCACGCAGGTCACCATTGCGGCCAGGCACCACCCGGGTCGGCGCGATCGTCCGGCCGCGTAGGTGATCGCCATCAGCACCACAATGGGTATCACGCCGGCGGGTCCGGCGAAATGACCGTGAAACAGCGCGCATGCCGCAGCCAGAAAGCCAAGCCGGTAGCGGGGCGAGGGAATGCACCAGTAAAGTGGCACTACCAAGCCCGCGAAAATCAGGAACCAATAGGTCGTGAAAATCATGCGGGCATTGGTCGGGGTGCGATGGATTCCTTATGGATGAAGATAGCGGGATAGACGGCCATGCACGTGGCCTCAATCATTTCGTGAGTCCGGCCGGATGGCCTCCACCTTGACCAGCCGGCCGGAAAAACGCGCGGCCGCCACGCTGGCGCCGATGGGGTTGGTGCCGGCATGGAACATGCGTGGTGGGACGCGATAGAATGCCTGATGTGAATCGAGGACCGTTTGGCCGTCGAATCGGATGACAAACGCCGCGCCCGCTGCATCGCGGCCAGGCGCCACCGGGAAAAACCGCCGCCACCATGGCTGGGGCTGCAGGGCGCCATGGATGATCTCGATCACATGGACTCGATCATACCGCAGGGGGATCGTCTCCGAGATCGGTCCGCCGTAGGCCCAATGATCCAGGCCGATCTTGATCCCGCCGCTGCCCTCGTAGCGTACATAGATGCAGTCGGCCGCACCGGTCTGGCCAAGGGTTAGAAGCGGTTCGGACCCGTTCGCGGGACGCTTGGGAAACCAGGCGGTCAGGCGCACTGCGCCCTTTGGTCCGGCGAGGTACATCGAATTCCGGAGGCAGACGGTCAACCCGATGCAGATTGCGATAAGCAAAGTGGCACCGAGGACGACCTTGGGCCGGCGGCGGAACGCGCGGCTGAGAGCGGCGAAGAGACTCTGATTCGGTGCATCCGAATGGTTGCGTGCCGCACCTTCCTGGGCCGCGTGGCGCAGCGCGAGCGCCCACCACCAGGGACCGGAGGCAAAACCGACTACTGATAGGATCCAAGCGGCGCGGAGCAGGGGTGGCCCGGGGTAAGTGAGAACCACTTTTGACTGCCCGGCGGGCACCGGGACCAGGGCCAGCCCTTCCGGGGATTTTTGAACCGGGGCGGGCTGGTCGTTCACTGCGGCGGCATAGCCCTGCAGGAACATCCGCGGGGTCTCGAGAAAGCCTGGGGCGGGGGCTTGAACGGTGGCGGTATAGGGGATCTGGCCGTGGATCCGCACCGGCAGTCGAGCGCGGTCAACGGGCAGGAGACGGAAAGACACGCCGGCTGCGCTGGTTGCCAGGTTGATCGGGGTCGGGCCTGGCTCATTCAGCCGCAGGGGGATGGTCTTGGCACTCTCCGGTGTCGCGCCAAAGCCCGCGACCCCGCCGCTCAAGGGCAGGGTGTACGCGCGGTCGATCGAGGCTCCCTGAATCGTGATCTCGCCCTGAACCTGCGGATTGGCGAAGGCAAATTCCAGCAGGTATTCAGCGGGGCCTGGAAGCTCGATCGTCGCGGCGGCCGGAAGCGGGGACATCGCGACCGCACCGGCGGATTGCCGTACGGCCTGGGCGTTATCGACCAGAGGATCCCACGTTGCATCGAGGAGTCGCGATTCGAACTCGGGGTCGGCCCAACCATGGGTAAAGTAGGCCGGAGTCTGTTCAAACAAGGCGTACGAGTAACGGGTGAGGCGAAGGTTGTCCGGGGAGAACAGGCGCGCTTGCACGCCTGGTGGCAGCTGGGCAACCCCGTCGCGGCGCAGGACCGCGGTGGATTCGGCGATGCTCCAAGCCAGGCCGGCAAGGAGCACAGTGCAGGCCGCTCGGTAAATCGTCCGCCGTTCGGCGATCGTTGCGAGGGCTATCCCGGTCAGGGCGACGATGCCGGATGCCAGCAGGGGCAGCAGGCGCTGGCCGGGCCAGTTCGTTTGGGCGGCCAGCGCATCCGGCACCCAACGCCAAAGCCCACTGTTCACGTGCGGGACTGGCACCAACAGAACCGTGTAGCAGACGAGGATGACCATCAGCGCTCCGCTTGCGGTCGAGCGCAACCGCAGGAGGTGAATCCCGCCAATCGCGAAGAGCAGCCATAGCGTCCAGCCCAGTTGGATGTTGCCGGCGCCCCGCGTGAACCCGAAGGGAGTGAATTCGAGGCGCAGAAACTTCGCCAGTTGGGACCAGGTGCTGGAATCGAATCCGATCACGGGTGGCGGAGCCAACGGGAGGGTGGCGAGCGACGCGCCCGCATAGGCGCCGAGCCCGGCGAGAAGCAGCAGCGCAAAGCTTAGGCGGCGCCATTGCGCGGGATCGCCCCCGGCTTGCAGCAACCGCACCGCTTGCACCGCGACCCAGGGCACCGTGATCCAGGCGGCCAAGGGCGGATGAGCGTACCACACCATCGCCAGGGAGCCACTGGCCAGCAATTGCGCTTGAAGGTCATCACGCGAGCGAAGGATACCGATCATGCCCTGCCAGCACAGGACGAGCCACGGTGCGGCCATGTACGTCGCAAACATGTCGTTAAAGGCGAGGGGCCCCATCACGGCGGGGCTGTGCACATAAATCGCCGCGAGAAGCCACGCCGCGGGGCGGCGGCCGCCGGCTTGGCGCACGCAATAAAACGCGGCCCAGGCGGCCAGGATCGATGTCACGACCACGGTCAGGTTTTGCAGGACGACAAAGGACAACCGCCGCCCGGTCGCCAAGTCCAGCAAGCTGGCCAAGTGCGTGAAATAGGGCGCCGTGCGCAGCGTGTGAATGTTGCCGTTGAAGGCATAGTCGCTCTGGCCAACCAGGATCGGCAACACGCCGGAGCGAGCCTGGCTGACGGCGTCGGCCACCTGCAGGGCATAATGGTAGCTGTCGCCGGCGCCGATCAGGTTGCCGCTGAGGTAGGGATGGACTGCCAGCGCTGCGACCGGGACCAGGGCCAATGCGGACAGCAGGTCCCACCGGATGTCAGCCGCAGGCGTCCGACCCAGCCAGACAGTTGCGATTTTGACCAGCCCCAGGGCGAATGCCAGACCGCCGAGGCTGAAGATGATCCAGGCAACCATGCGAGCGTCGATTGCGAAGCGCGGTCTCCCCCGGTCAACTGCCGAACCCCTCGGCGCGATCCACGATGTACTTCGGCCGGCTGCGCACTTCCTCGTAGATCCGGCCGATGTATTCGCCGAGGATGCCGACTGAGATCAGCTGGATGCCGCCGAGGAAGAGAATGAGGATCACGACGGTCGGGTTGCCGATGGGGAACGGGAAGCCGGCGAGCTTCATGCCCAAGTAGGCCAGCGCGATCAGGAACGAGGCCCCGGCGATCGCGAAGCCGGCCATCGTGCTCAGCGTCAGGGCATACGTGGAAAAGCAGAAGATGCCGTTGAACCCGATGCGCAACGACCCGATGAAGCGGTTGTAGTTCGTCTCGCCGGCGAAGCGGGCCGGCCGGTCGAACGGAATCAGGCACTGCTTGAAGCCCACGACCGCCACCATGCCGCGCAGGAACCCGTGCGACTCCTTGAGCCGCACGACCTCCTCGACGACGCGGCGGCTCATGAGGCGGAAATCCCCGGTGTTCGGCGGGATCCGCACGTCGGCAATCTTGTTGATCACCTTGTAGCCGGTGCCGGCGACGAGCTTCTTGATCCAAGGTTCGCCCGTGCGCTCGCGCCGCTGGGGCAGGACCACGTCGAAGCCCTCGCGCCACTTGGCCACCATCGTCTGGACGAGGTCCGGCGGATCCTGCAGGTCGACATCCATCACGATGACGGCGTCGCCCCGGGAATATTGCAGGCCGGCCAGCGTGGCCATCGGCTGGCCGAAGCGGCGGGAAAACTTGAGGAGCTTGATGCGCTGGTCCTTGGCGCGGTGCTCGAGGATGACGTCCTCGGTGCGGTCCGGCGAGGGATCGAGCGAGAAGATGATCTCGTAGTCCTCGGTGACGCCCGCGAGGATCGGGCGCAGCCGGCGGAGGAATTCCGGGATGTTCTTCTCTTCCTTGTAGACCGGGACGACGAGGCTGAGGAGCATGGCGGTGACTGTTACCGGAGGCGCCCGGCCGGGGAAAGGGAAAACGCGGCCGGGTTCAATCGATGCCGATATTGACGATGCGGAACGAGCGCTGGCGCGGATCGGCCGCGGAAAGCTCATAGACCCGTTCGGCGGCCAGCTGCACCACGGTCTCCGCGGTGGCGGAGAGCGGCACGTTGAAGCGGTAGGGCTGCTCGAGCGGCAGGGCTGCAGTAGTAGCCTGGCCATTGATGGTGATCGTCACGGGCAGGTCGGTGCGTGCCGGGTAGCGGATGACGTCGATGTAGGCCGACTTGTGCTTCGCAGTTGCCGGGAAGCGGAACTCCGCGTCGCTGCCCGTCCAGCCGTCTTGATCCACTCCGGTCAGCGCGAAGAGATAGCCGGATTGGTGCCAGCCGCGGGTGAAGAGATCGGTGCGGCTGAGGTTCTCGAAGGTGATATTCTTGATCAGGAAGGAGCGTTCGCGGTCGCTGTCGGGGATCGGGAACGTGGCCGCCGACTTGAGCGTGACCTGGTTGGTCGCCTGCGGCAGGACCGGCACGAAGATGCTGGTGTAGGAGCCGCGCGGCACGACTTGTGTGCTGGAGGTGCGACCGTTGACCAGGACCTCGAGCGCGTTGTCCGCGAGATTCGACCAGCCCGGCATCTCGAGATCGATCTTGAGGACCTTGAATTCCTCGAACACCGGGGCGTCGAAATGCGCCTCGCGACCGATCCAGCCGTCCTCGTCGACGCCTTCGAGTGCAAAACCTTCGCCCTGCCGGTTCGTGATGCCGCGGAACGACACGAGGTCGGGCAGGTCGCCCAGCGAGATCTCCCGCACGAAGGCGGAGAGGTGACGAGTGTCCCGTTCGCCGTAGGGCATCGAACCGGAGAAGCTCAGGCGCACCGTGGTGACGGCGGCCGCCTCGCGGATCAGGCGGGTGAGGGTGAACTCGCCGGCGCGCAGGTTTACGATCTCGGTTGGCCGTTCGTTGAGCGAGATGGTCAGGTCGAGGCCCTTCGTCCGATACTCCGGGGTGTCGGGCACGTAGCCGCGGAAGGTCAGCACCTGGCCGGGATGGGAGGCGGCGAGCTTGAAGAGCGACTCGGGTCCAACCCAGCCGTCCTCGAAGAGGCCGGAATATTCCAGTCCGGGATAGCGGGAAAGGTCCTGCGGGAATTGGGAAATCTTGGAGGGACGCTCGAGCTTCCGGTACTCCTCGTCGGTGATGATCGAGATGTCGCGGGTGAACCCGACGAGCCGGCGGTCGTCGAGGTTGAACTTCACGCCCCACAGGGCCATCAGGCCCGTCTTGCGCTTCGCGATGGGCAGGGCGGGGTCGGCGAAATCGATGGTAATGTAGGCCTGCTGCTCAAACACCTCGGGCTTGATGATCGGCGACACGAGGCGCGCCGAGCCGCTGCCGATAAATCCGAGCGGGTAGTCTTCCTCGCCGATGACCACCGCCTTGGGCGGAAGCGGGTAGCGTTCGCCGCCCAGCGGGGTGCGGGTGAAGTCGATCATCACGCGGATCTGGTCCGTGGGATTGAGCACCTTGAACATGTTGTACCGCCCGGTGCCGTGGAAGTAGACGTTGCCGCCGGTGACCGGCTCGGGTTCGCGCTGGAAGAAGGCGGCCTTGAAGCGGGCGGAGGAGTAGTAGTGCGGCCCGAGTTCGGAGTGGATGAAGACGAGACGGTTCCTCAGGTCCTTCTCGAGCTTGTACTGGTACATGTTCTGGACCGTCCAGCCCGTGTCCGGGTTGGCCTTGTTGAAATGGTCCAGGTGGTTGCGGATGCCGACAAAGAGGCGGTTGGCGTAATCGAGGTGGCGCGAGCCCGTCTCGGTCCAGTTGTTGTCGAGCTTGTTGATCGTCATCACCCGGTAGTCGGCGACGTCGCCCTCCATGAGCTCGGGAGGCAGGAAGGGGCGAAGGAGACTCAGTTTCTCGATCAGGCGCGCCTGCGGCCCGAGATCCGGATCGGGCGTGCGCAGGAACTTCAGCACCGCATTGTTGGCGATGTTGTCCATGTAGCTGCGGCTGAGGAAGCGCGTGTCGATGCCCTTGGTGTACTGCGAGAGCATCTTGGCGCTGACCACGTTGCTGATGTCGGACTCGATGGCGTCGAACTTGACGTCCGTCGGCGGATCGAAATGCACCCCCAGTTCGGAGGCGCCCACGATTTCGGAGAGGCCGCCGCCGTACGTGCCGAGCGAGGCGAAGCTATAGTAGACGTGGCTCGGGATCGTGCAGGCGACGAAGATCGCCACGATCCAGCGGCCGACCCGGCGGGTGCGGGGCGCGTCAAGCAGGCGGTAGAATTCGTGCGCCAGCAGCAGCGTGATCACCGGCTGCGCGAACATGGCGAGCTTGAACAAGCCGAAGTCCTGGCCCTTGAAGAAGAGGAAGAAGCCGAGCCCGATCATGATCGTTGCGATGTAGCCGGCGGGTTCGCGGCGGAAGAGCTGGTTCAGCGCCATCCAGATGAAGAAGACGAGGAACAGGAGGCCGACCCCGATCTGGATCGAGATGAGGGGGTCGACGCCCACCACACCGAAGGCATGGAGGCCGAAGAGCATCGGCACGAACGACGGCACGAGCGTCCACGGGAAGAGCACGAGTCCGCCGCTCTGGTCGTTGATCTCGGCCATGGCGCCGAGGCCGGCCGAGCCGACCGACTGCATGACCAGCGTGTTGATGAACTGATACGTGCTCGTGCCGAGGAACAGGAACGTGAGGACCGCAGCGCCGAGCACGACCACACTGAAGCGCTTGATCAAGGTTGGCTCCGTGTAGCGCAGGTGCAGCCAGTAGAGGATGATCGAGATGGCGACGAAGGGTGCGACCTCGGGGTAGAAGATGCCGAGGCAGGTGGTGAAGAGCGCCGCGAGCAGGATGCGCCGCCAGGTGCATTCCCGGGTGTTCAACAGGACCGCGCAGGCCGCGAGCAGGATCGCGATGCCGCCCTGCTGGGCAATCAGCTGGTAAAGGGTGCCCAGGCCAAAGAGCGGGCTGGTGGCGAAGAGCAGGAAGGCGAGCAGCGCAATCTTGCGGTAGCGGCCGCGGTACATCGCCACGGCGCCCATGGCGCCGATCTGGATCATGCTGAACATGATGATCACCGGCATGAACACCTCGTGCGGATTCAGGCCCGTGATCGAGGAGGCGAAGGAGAGCACCAGTTCCGAGCCCGGCCGGATCTGCTGCAAGGCGTGCATGTACCAGTAGTGCTGGCCATAGTCGCGACCCTCGAGCTCGGTCTGCTGCGGCAGGTCATAGTAGCCGTGGTGCAGGAAGCGGTCGGCGGCCAGGCAGTAGTTGGCCATGTCGTCGTTGCCGTACGAAATCCAGTCGAAGCCGAAACGGAACATCGGCCAGCCCGCGTAGACCACGAACAGCAGGACCAGCAGGGCATACGGGCGCAACTGCCGCCACGGGAAGACCGGACGCCGCCACCAGAGGATCGCCGTTGACGCAACGAGGAGCCCGACTGCCAGCCACGGCCCGAAGGCCTTGACCGGCAGGCCCCAGATGTTGAGGCGCGTCGCCAGGACGATCAGGAAGGCGAGTCCGGCCGCGGGGGAGAGGAACCACCCCCACAGGATGCCGAGGCGCGGGCGGAGCAGGCTGATCACGGCCTGGCCGACGACCGTGAGAAAGGTGAACAGCGAGAGGATGAGCAGGAACGGAAGCATGTCGTAAAAGGCTGAGGGCTAGAACCGGACACCGAGTTCGTGCAGGCGCGCGTGGAGGGCCGCGCGGAAGCGGGACCTGCGCGCAAAGTGCTCGATCCGGGTGGGATCGGGGTGGGGGCCGTGAATCCGGGTGCGGATGCGCGTCATTTCTTCGTGTCCGGTGGTGTGGATGTGCGCACTCGTCTTCTGCTCACTGTGCAGCCGAAAACAACCCAAGAAATACGGCAGGCGCACGATACGGGCTCCCGCCTCCTGAAACCGAGCGAGCAGATCCCAGTCGAGGGCGAACTGGAAGGTCGGGTCAAGGCCGCCCACCTGGTTCCAGATCCGGCGGCGGAAGAACAGGGTTTCCTGCGGGACGTAATCGATCCACTCCAGCGAGGCCCGGTCGTGCGGCGGCATGATCCAGCGGCCGACCTCGCGGTCGTGGTCGTCGATGATGATCCGGTGGCCGTAGATCACATCGACGTGCGGGTGCCGCACAAAATACTCGGCCACGAAGCGCAGGACCCGCGGGGCGATGAAGTCGTCGGAATTCAGCCACGCCATGATATCCTCCGCCTCGCCAGGGAGTTCATCAAAGCCCCGGCGGATGGCGTCGGATTGGCCCCGATCCTTGCCCGAATACCAACCGGCGAGGCGATCGGCGTAGCGCTGGATGATCTCCGGACTACGGTCCTTCGAACCGCCGTCCTGCACACGGTAGCGCAGCTTGGGGTAGTTCTGGTTGAGTACGCTGAGGATCGTGCTCTCGAGAAACTTGTCCTGGTTATACGAGGGCGTGACGATGACGATGGCCGGCAGCCGGGATTCGGACAGGCGGCCACGGTTCGGCAGCCTCAGGTCCCATTGGATTGGCCGCGGCTCGTAATGGCGCAGGACGCCGAGCTGCATCCAGTAATCATCCACGACCTTCTTGAAGGTCCAGTCCTTGAGCGGCTGCCACCATTTCTGGCGGAAATAAGAGGTGACGGCGAGCGTCGCCTGGTGGACGCGGCCGAGGCCGGCGGCCTGGGCTGCGAGTTGGCGGATGAGGGCCTCGCGGTCGTCGCAGGCGCGCTTGAGCTGCTGGATGACGACTTCCTTTTCGTGGAGCCATTTACCGTAGCGCTTGACCTGCTCCAGCTCGCCGTAACCGCGGTTCAGGTTATCGACTGAGGACCGCAGGTCGCGGATCTCGCGTTCGCGGTCCGTGATGCCGTGCTCGAGCTCGGCGATGCGCCCGTTGCGTTCCTGCAGCCACTGCGCGTATTGACCGGCGTCGGGGGGCAGGGCGGCAAACTTGGCTTGGAGGGCGTCGAGTTCGGTCCTCGTGCTTCCAAGTGAAGATTCAAGATGCTGGAGAGCGTTCCCCCTCTCTTGAAGGATGGTTTCCTTTTGCCGAAGCAGGGCGTCCTTTTGCAGAAACAGGGTGTCCTTCTCCTGGAGTAGGGCCTCCTTCTGTTGGAGTGCGGCATTCAGCTCGGCGACCTGCCGCTGGAAATCCTTCACGATGTCGGTCAGCTTGAAGATCAGTGCCTCGCGCTCGTTGCACGTTGCCTTCAGCTGCTCGATTTCGGCGTCCTTGGTGTTGGCCTCGGCCTTGAGGGAGGCAATTTCCGTATCCTTCGTATCAGCCTCGCCCTTGAGGGAAGCGATCTCGGCGTCCTTGGTGTTGGTTTCGGCCTTGAGGGAGTTGATCTCGGCGTCCTTGGTGTCGGCCTCGCCCTTCAACTCGCCGATCTCGGTGTCCTTCTGTGCGCACTCGGCCTCGAGTTCGGCCTTGATGGCTTCCATCTCCCGTTTGCGTTCATCGGCGGCGCGTTTGAGGTCGGCGATCTCGACGTCCTTTTCGCGCCCGAGGTGGGTGAGTTCCTCGATCTTGTACTGGCGGTCGAGCCGGTCCTGCTGCAGGCGGCGGTAACGCGGCGTGGCGGCGGCGATGAGCTGAAGGGTGCCGGCGGGCACATTGTGCGCCTCGTGGACCGCTTCCAGCGGACGGTCACCCGCGGCGAGGAGCTTGGATAGCGCGGCCTGGGCGTCGGCGACCTGCAGGGTCTTCACGCACGGGGCGTCACCGAAGTGGCAGTCCCAATTGCAGCCGAAGCAGGGAAGGGGCTGGATCACCGAAACAGCCTGATGTGCCACCGGTTGGAAGCGCGGCCAGTGGCCACCGCCGAAAATGGCGGCGATGGGCCGACCGAGGGCGGCGGCGATGTGCATGGCCCCCGTGTCGTGGCCGAAGTAGAGGCGGGCGTTGCGGAGGAGGGCTGCGAGCAGGTCGATCTCGCCTTCGCGACCGAGCCAGATCGGCGGCTTGGGCTGGCCCAGCCGGGCGATGCCGGTGGCGACTTCCTCGAGGATCGCGGCCTCGCTGGTGTGACCAAGCAGGGCGACCGGAAGCTGGTGCTCGCGCTGGAGCCAGGCGGCGGTCTCGGCGAAGCCCGCCGGGGACCAGGCCTTGATCTTCACGTTGGCGACGCCGGCCGGAAAGAGCGCGACCCAGCGGCCGGCCGGCAGCTTGTGCTGCGCGAGCCATTGGTCAGCGGCAGCCTGGCGGGCGGCGGGCACAGCCAGGCTGGGCGCCGTCCGAGCGACCTTGTGCCCGAGGAGGCGGTCAACGAGGCGGAGGTTGTTTTCCCACTCGCGGGCGGTGGGATCGATCTCGACCTGCTCGCGGAGTGAGTCGGCGGTCGTGGCGCCGAATTCAAGCGCGAGGGCAGTGGTGAAAAGGGGATCCACGCGACCCGTCCCGAGGGCGACGCTCCGGGCCTTGGGCAGGCGGGCGGCGAGCGCGACTTCAAGCCAGGTGCGATTCAGGGTCGCGCCGACGATCAGGTCGGGTGGGTCCTTCTGCAGGTCCGCCAGTAGTTCGTCGAAAGCGGTGCGACCCTCGGCGGGACTCTGGCTGAACGGATTGAGAGGAGTCACCCGCCAGCGCAAGTTGCTGGGAAAGAGGGGGGCAAGGCTTTCGTAGCCGGGCCGGACGAGGAGGGTATGCCGGGCCTTTGGCCAGGCCGCCATCAGTTCGCGCAAGGCTGGTTCGAACAGCACAAGGTCGCCGAAAGTATCGGGACGAACGTAAAGAATGTTTTTGGGCGCTGCGGGCACGGAAACCGGCGAGGAAAAGGCCCCACTCACTCCGATGCGAGCAAGTTTTGCGGGCGAGGTAGTTGCTCCCTGCCAGATGTTTGAGGTGCAGACCGCATTTGCTGCCGAAATTTGCCAAGGAAGCGAAAACAGAACCGTAGCGGCAAATGTGGAGTTGCGGCATAATTTCTGCAACAGCACCGCTTCGGGTCCGCTAATTAACAGACAACAACGGAAATTTGTCCTTGTGGCGGGTGAAGCGCAGAAAATAGAAAGATTCTAGGCAGGCGATTAACTGCCGGTGGCAAGGGCCAGCCACCTAACCGTCATTCACTTACCGAACGAATCACTGTGTTCAGGCCCAAGCATTTCGCACTTGTCGTATTTGTCGCCCTAGTGGGATTGGGTTGTTGGGTGTATTTTGACGGCGAAGCGACTTCCGGCTCACCGAGCTCACAGCCGCCAACGACCTCCGGTGCCGGGCAGGTTGAGGCAACAAAGCGGCTCCAAACGGGTGTCGGTATGGTTGCCCTCGCGCAGGTCGACCCCAAGACGAATGCGGCGGCGGCGCCACAAGGCTTGGTGAGTGCCGATTCAGTTCGAACCATGAAGGTCGGCCAGGTCATTCGCCTGCCACTTCCTGATGGGCAGGAGTTGGCCGGAGAGGTCTTGGTGGTACAGGCGGAGGCTGGTGGGTTCCTGCGCATTGCTGGCGTGCTGACGGGCTCGGAGGCTGGGACATTTTCGCTCGGTGCCGACGCCAAGCGTGTGACCGGTCGAATTCTGGTGCCCGAGCGGAGGATGGCCTATCTGTTGGACGACGGCGGTACCGGTCGGCTGAAAGTTACCGTGAGGCCTTTGTCGGAGGTGATTTGCTTCCCGTTGGCGCGTCCGGCCAAAGAGGAGCCGGCCGCGGCGCCGCCCGCGGGACCGGTCTCGGCGCCACCGGTGCTGAGCAGCCGACCAGGGGCGACGGCGGTTCTCTACCTGGATTTCGATGGTGAAACGGTCACGGATCCCGATTGGGTGACCTTCAATGGCGGTAATCCCATCGTGGCGGCCGCTTCGACGTTGGATGCTGGGCAGATTAACGAGGTTTGGGAACGGGTGAAGGAGGATTACTGGCCGTTCGACATCGACATCACAACCGACCTTTCGCGTTACCAGAGTGCGCCGGTGGGCCGGCGCATGCGGGTGATCGTGACGCCGACTTCCAACTGGTTCGAGAACGTCGGCGGCGTGGCGTACAACGACAGCTTTTCACAGGCTGGGACGAGTTACTTCAGCGCGGACATCCCCTGCTGGGTATTCAATTCCTCGCCGTCGGCGATTGCAGAGGCGGTGGCGCACGAACTGGGGCACACGCTTGGCCTCAAGCACGACGGTGACTACAGCGAGCCGGAGGGTTCCCTTGATCGCGAGTATTACGGCGGCCACGGCACTGGTGCGGTGAGCTGGGGGCCGATCATGGGCGGACCCTATGGCCGCGAGCTCACACAATGGAGCAAAGGAGAATATCTGCATGCGAATAACCAGGAGGACGACCTCGCGATCATTTCGGGAGGCCAGCCGACACCGCTGACCGGGGCGACCAACCAGACGGGGTATGTCGTGGATGATGCGGGTGGTAGTCGCGGAACAGCGGTAGCGTTGGGTGTCAGCGGTGGCACCATCTCGCAGGCTGGCCAAATCTCAACGGCAGATGACGAAGATTACCATGTGTTCACGATCGACTCAGCCCTGAACCTTTCGGTCGTGGCGAATCCCGCCGGCCCGGCGCCGAATCTTGACCTAGTGCTCGAGTTGCAGGACTCCGCTGGCAACACGCTGGTGCAGGGCAATCCGGACCTCCAGACTAGCGCGGCGGTCGGTCGAGTCCTGAGCGCTGGCACGTACTACATCGTGGTGCGCGGCACCGGCCGTGGCAGCGTGACCGGAGACGGCTACTCCAGCTACGGCAGCATTGGTCACTACCGATTAGCGGGCTCGCTCTCTGTGTTGCCAATCGCACCGATAATCGCCACGCATCCGGCCAACCTTACGGTCAATTTCGGCAACACTGCGGTATTCAACGTAAGCGCAGATGGCACGGTGCCCCTTACTTATCAATGGCGGAAAGGGGGAGTGAACCTCGTCAATGGCGGGCGCATTTCCGGTGCCAACACAGCCAGCCTGTCCATTGCAGACGTCCAATCCGACGATGCCGCCAGCTACGACGTTGTGGTTGCGAACACGACCGGAAGCGCCACCTCGGATGCAGCTACGCTCACCGTCCGCCTGCCCCCGCAGTTCACGCAGCGGCCGCTGACTCGGCTTGTGACGGTCGGCCAAGCGGTGACCTTTACCGCCATTGTCACCGGAGAGGGTACGTTTGCCTACCAATGGAAAAGAAACGGCGCAGTGATCGCTGGGGCGAACACGGCCTCGCTCGGTATTGCTACTGCAACCAAGGCGGACCGTGGTTTCTACGAACTGGCTGTCACGAATGCCATTGGTACTTCTCGCACATTTTTCCGATTGGAGGTGGCTTCTGCCGATATGGCGGCTCGCGGTTGGGGCTACAATGGGTATGGCCAATCTCTCACTCCCGCCGGGCTTTTCCCGGTTGCGGCTGTGACAGGCGGGGCAACCCATTCGTTGGCGCTCAAGGCGGATGGCACCGTGGTGGCGTGGGGTAGTAGTGGGTATCCCGAGACAATTGTCCCTGCAGGCCTTGATGGTGTGGTCGCCATCGCCGCACGGGGCAACCTAAACATGGCCCTGAAGGCTGATGGCACGGTGGTGGCGTGGGGCAATGATGCCAGCCTGACTTCAATTCCGTCAGGGCTGACTGAAGTGATAGCCATGGCCGTTGGTGGACGACATTGCCTGGCGTTGAAGGCTGATGGCACGGTGGTAGCGTGGGGACAGAACGATCGGGGGCAAACAAGCGTGCCTTCTGGCGTGAAGGATGTGGTCGATGTTGAAGCTGGCATCGATCATAGCATGGCGCTGCGTTCCGACGGTACAGTCGTCATTTGGGGAAGTAGTACCAACGGCTCAGTCACGCCACCGGCGGGATTGACCGACGTACGCGCGATCTCGGCCGGACAACACCATAATCTCGCGCTCAAGGCTGACGGAACCGTTGAGGCTTGGGGCTACAACCCAGTTGGTCAAACCACCGTACCTGCGGGGTTGGGGCCGGTGGTGGCGGTGAGAGCTGGCGGATCGCACAGTGTAGCGCTCAAGGCCGATGGCACCGTTGCGGTGTGGGGGCATGATTTTTACGGACAGCTCGAAGTGCCGTATGATCTCACCGATGTTGCCGGCATAGGCGCTGGAGATAGCCATACCTTGGTCGTTGTCCCGCCGGTGGCGCCTGTATTTTCGACGCAACCGCAAAACCGGCAAGTTAACGTCAATGGGTCAGTTACGCTTTCGGTCGGTGTTGCCGGAGTTCCGACTCCCTCGTTCCAATGGCGCCGCGACGGTGTTAATTTGTCGAATGGCTGGAGGATCTCTGGAGCGACGTCTGCCAACCTGAACATTAATGGCGCTCAAGGTGACGACCAGGGCAGCTACGACGTGGTGGTCTCCAATGTAGCTGGCACGGTGACTTCGGCGACGGCTGTCGTATCGGTGCTTCTGCCGCCGCGGATTCTAGCTCCAGTGCGCAGCGCCTTAGTCGCGACCGGTGGCAATGTAGTCTTCGACGCTACGGCGGCCGACGCCTCCAGCTATGGGTGGGTTCACAATGGGGCCCCGATACCGGGCTCCACGGGCCCGATCCTAAACCTGACGGGCGTGGATCAAACTCGCAGCGGCGCCTATGGCGTTACGATCACCAATCCGGCAGGCACGACGTGGGCCTTTTATCACCTTCGGGTGGCCAGCGACAGCGTGGTGACTGCCTGGGGTGACAACACCTACGGACAGACGAACACCCCGACCGGTTTGGATCGTTTGGCTGACCTGAGTGCGGGTTTGCAGCACACCTTGGCCCTGAAGGAAGACGGCACGGTAGTGGCGTGGGGCGGCAATCAATATGGCCAGGCGACGGTGCCTGCAGGACTGGGGAACGTGGTGCAAGTCTCGGCTGGATTTTTCCACAGTGTCGCGCTCAAGAGCGACGGCACGGTTGTGGCTTGGGGGTGCAACGACACAGGACAGTGCAACGTTCCCAACGGCCTGACAGATGTGATTTACGTTTCCGGTGGCGGAACCCATACGGTCGCAGTGAAATCGAATGGCAGCGTTGTCGCTTGGGGCGATAACACACACGGCCAAGCAGCGGTGCCTGAAACGATCAGGCTTGTCTGGCAGGTAGGAGCCGGAGCCTACCACAATGTCAGCGTCGGCGCGCTTGGTGTCAGGGCGTGGGGCCTAAACAATGTCGGCCAAACGCAGATGCCTTCCGGCGCGAGTGGGATCTTTGGGCAGGCGGCTGGTGGGATGAGCCTTTGGCTCGGAATCGATGGGCACATTTCACTTCAAGGCAGCGGCGAATCGCCGCCGTATGACCTCAACGCGGTCAGCCAGTTTTCCATTCGCCAGCACCACGGATTGGCGCTCAAGCGAGATGGATCCGTGGTCGCATGGGGCCCGAACACTATTGGCCAGGCCACGGTTCCCGCCGCGCTTGGCAACGTTTGGCTGGTGGCTGCGGGCGGCGATCACAGCGTGGCGGTGGTCAATCCAAGGGCGCCGAGCATCAGTCAGCAGCCGCTGGGCACGAATGTGAGCGTGGGAAGCGCGGCCTCATTCAGTGTAGTGGCAGGAGCAGCGACAAGCTATCGCTGGATGAAAGACGGTACGGACCTGTCGGATGGCGACCGAATCAGCGGTGCGGCCAGCTCTCAACTCTCGATAGCCGGTGTTCAGTCGTCGGATGGCGGTGCCTACA
Organism: uncultured Opitutaceae bacterium; assembly: GCA_964355715.1. Taxonomy (GTDB): domain Bacteria; phylum Verrucomicrobiota; class Verrucomicrobiia; order Opitutales; family Opitutaceae; genus UBA2377. Next base: position 61,500 of record CAYHEW010000022.1, read on the forward strand.
CGGTGCGGGTCGCCAATGAGTATGGGAGCGCCTTCTCGAGTGCCGCTCAGTTGACCGTCCAGCCTCTGCTGGTGAACCTAACTTCTGGCGCGGCGGTTTCAGCCAACGGCACGGAAGTGACGATCAGCGTGACGGCCGCCGGTCAGGGGCCGTTCACATACCAATGGTATGAGGGAGCATCGGGCGATATTTCTCGACCCGTGCTTGGTGCCACAAGCACATCGCTGGTGGTTAGCCAAACGGCGAACGAGGTTCCTTATTGGGTGCGGGTGAGCAACGGGTTGGGCTCGGTGGACAGCGCGGCTACATTCATCGGCAAATGGCAGGTGATCGATCCCCTCTTCGGCCCGGATGAGCTATCCGCCGTCGCTTACGGCCAAGGCCGGTTTGTCGTGGTAGGCAAGGCTGTGGGCAGTTCGAACAACGGCGTGGACTGGCAGAGAAACACGATAGCGGCCGGAGCGGACTTGCGCACCGTCCATTATGGCGGCGGTCAATTCGTCGCCGGTGGCAACCGCGGGCAGATTTTTACCTCGGTGGACGGGATCTCCTGGACCAAACGCGTGGATGCCGCTCCCAGTGGTAATGATTTTCTCGCTGCCGGTGCCTTTGGCAATGGCGTGCATGTGCTGGTGAGCGGACTGGGACGGATTCTCTGGTCGACCGACGTTGGCAGTTGGGTTTCTCGAAGCGTCGCGGTCGGTGACGAAGTCATTTACCTCCGGTCGGTCGCCTACGGGGCGGGGAGCTTCGTGGCGGTGGGCGTTATCGCTTCATCACACAACGGGGCGGCCTGTGTGTTCCGCTCTATCGATGGATTCAATTGGACGCGTTGCTCGCTCGCAACTTATGTGTCAGAACTGAGATCGGTTTTTTATTCGGGCGGACGCTTCGTCGCGTTTTCGACCGGATCTAGCGTTATAACCTCCGAAAATGGATTGGATTGGAGCCTGCCGATTCCCGCTACCGCCCCCAATTGGGAGACGCCAGACTTCGGCTGCATCGCATTGGGTGACGGGCTATTCGTGACCCGGGATCTTCGTACTTCTGCCGATGGGATCTATTGGTCGGCCAAGAATCCCCAGCGCATACTCGAAATCAACGACCTGGAATACGGCAATGGCCTATTTCTGGCGATCACCAGTGCCTACAACAAATACTTCAGTTCGATCGTAACCTCCTCCGACGCCCAGGCATGGACAACACGAGTCGGACTTGGGCTTGCCGGCGACGTGGCCGTTGGCAGCGGGCGATTTGTGTCAGTATCCCGATACACTTCGGCCACCTCCACCGATGGCATCAACTGGCAAGTCCACGCGGCGCCCGGGGCTGAGTTGAGCACCGTATCGTTTGTCGGGGATCGCTTCGTTGCAGTCTCGGGCTACTCCCTAGCCGCCACCTACTACACGTCGGCTGATGGGGAAAGCTGGACGCCGCACATGGACACAGTGCCGCCGGTAAAGGCGGTCTTCGGCAACGGTGTGTGGGTGGGATATTCGGGCGCCCGCCTGTGGTCCTCCGCTGATGGCAATTCCTGGATCGTCCGGCATCAACTCGCCAGCTATTCATTTAGCAACTTGGAGTTTGGGAACGGTCGTTTCGTCGCTGTCGGCTCCAGTGGCATTGTGGCAGTGTCTACCGATGGCATCAACTGGACCTTGTCGAGCAAGCCTACGGACAAGAGCTTCATGCGATTCGCCTATGGCAATGGGGTTTTTGTCGCCGTTGACAGCACCAGCATACCTTGGGTTACGACGGACGGGATAACGTGGAGTGCACGACAATTTCCGGTCAAGGGCAACGGCGCCTACAAGGGTTACCTGTCCAGTATGATCTTTGCCGGGGGGCGGTTCATCGCCAGCTATGGCAGCGACATCCTGACTTCGGCTGATGGCCTCAATTGGCAGATCAATCCGTCAGCTCTGCCTGAACCTAGTGATGGGAATTATTTCGCGGCAAAACTCATTTACCAGAACGGTCGGCTTTGGGCATCGGGATCGAGTTCCGTGTGGCCCAGAGTCTGGTTGCAGGTTCCAGGCGTGGTCGGCGCACCGTTGATAACATCGACTCCGGCGGATGCGTTGGTCCTCAGTGGCCAGTCTGCCCAACTGGTCATCGGCGCCACTGGCGACAACCTCACCTACCAATGGTACAATGGTCTTTCCGGTGATACGAGCCAGCCCGTGGAAGGGGCAACAGGTGCGAGCTTCTCCACCCCGCCGGTGACGCAGACAACCCGCTACTGGGTGCGGATCACCGGTTCTCATGGATTCTTGGACAGCGGCACGATCACTGTGACCACCGCCCAAGGGCCGGCTATCACGACGCAACCGCATGATGTCGACGTGGAGGCTGGCACGACGGTCAATTTGACCGTCAGCGCTACGGGTAACCCCGCTCCCACTTACCAGTGGTATGCGGGCGAGAGCGGCAACACGACATATCCCATCCCAAACGCCACCACCGGCGGATTAAATCCCCCGACCAATCTGGGAGTGGGTCGGTATTGGGTGCGCGTGAGTAACGCCGTCGGGTCGGTCGACAGTACCACTGCGGTCGTGACGCCGTGGTATGCGCGCCCGGAATTGGGCAACCTGGCCAGCTTCCAGCACATTGACGGGCGCTTCCTTGTGAGGGTGGGCAGCCAGATGCTATCCTCGTCCAATGGCCTAGATTGGGCCTACCAACCCCTCTCCACTGGACTCCTGGGCAAGCTGGCGAAAGGAAGCGGGCTCTACGTGATGGGCGGATTCGCCGGAACCGGTTTTGCCGGGCCGGCTGGCAGCCAGATCTACACGTCGCCTGACCTGGCGAACTGGACCTCACGGCCGTTGCCGTCGGGATTCCCGAACGGCGAGCTTTATGAAACGGCGTTTGGCAACGGCCGGTTTGTCATGGGCAGCAGCTATCGCGGCGGCGTGTTCACCTCCACGGATGGGACCAATTGGACGCGAACCTCGCTCGGCGCGGCAAACAGCGAGATCACGGTGCGCGCCATCGTCTTCGATAGCGGGGAGTTCCTCGCCGTCGGCGGGGAGCGAGACATCTTCGGATTTACGCATGGGGTTCTACTCGCCTCGCCTGACGGTCTTGCTTGGAGTCGCCGGGTTTCCGATCTGGATCCAAACGACAATACCACGGAGTTGGTGAAAATTGTCCGTGCCGGTCCCCGACTTTTTGCCCTCGGCCGGCACGCTGGGACGATCCTGACATCCACCGATGGAACGGGTTGGTCGAGACTTACCCTTGGAGGTTCGGCAGGCATAATCGTCCTGCAGTCGGTCGTCTGGCTGAATGGCGAATTTATCGTCGGTACTGAAAGTAATCTCTATTTCACCTCGAACGATAGCCAGAATTGGACTGAAGTGGAGGGCCCTCGTTCGCTCAGTTGCGTAGCCCTAACCGTGCAAGAAGGTCAACTGGTAGCAGCCGGTCGTGGAGCAATCCATACCAGTGTCGACGCGCTCAACTGGTTTGTTCGCGTCGGTTCACCCAATATCGGCAACACTCTCAACAGCGTTGCTTTTGGCAGTGGGCGTTTCGTCGTCTCTGGATTCTGGGGAGATGATTACACCTCGACGGATGGCGTAGTATGGGCAGCTACGGACACGCCGATTGGACAGCAGTCGGGTGGCGGCTTGTCCTTCGGAAACGACGTCTTCATCTGCAACGACACGAGCGCCAGCGCCACTGTCTGGCGGTCTACTGATGGTCGGAACTGGCAATCGGTTCAGGTGCCAGCCGTTACCCAGGCAGCGGGCAGTCCCAGTTTCGCCAACGGCCTGTATTTTGTGCCGTTGGGAGCTGGGCTCTATGCCACGTCGCCTGACGGCCTCAATTGGACCACCCGAACGCTGGAGGTAGACGAAATCCTGCAAGATGTCGTGTTTGCCAACGGAAGGTATGTCGCATCGGTGGGACGCACGACGAAGGTGACGACGGATCTGGTGACTTGGACGGAGAGTTCGCAGCAAAGCATCTGGATCTATGGGCTTAGTCATGGCCACGGCTTGATTGTCGCGATCGGTGGATCAGACGATGGTCGAATTCTGACTTCAGCCGATGGTCTCAACTGGACGGCGCGTCTGATTCAGTCTTCCAACGGGATCAGCGATGTGACTTTCGACGGCGACCGCTTCGCGGTTTCGACAACTGATGGAATCTTACTTTCGCGGGATGGTGTGGCTTGGAACAAGGTTCCATTGCTTGGCACCTCATTCATCACTACGGGTAATGGGTCATTTGTTGGCGTAGGTTCGTCGATATGGCAGAGCGCCACTGAGGTTTTGACGGCGCCGGCTATCGAGATTCAGCCGGTGACGCAGACGATTGCGGCCGGAAACACTGCAGCCTTCACCGTTGGCGCCACCGGTAGTAGCCCCGCGTACCAGTGGCGGAAGGGCGGGGTTAATCTTACGAACGGTGGGAGGATCGCCGGGGCGACGAGTGCGACGCTCTCGATCGGAAACGTGGAGGCCGGGGATGCGGGCAGCTACGACGTCATCGTCAGCAACAGCGCGGGGAGCGTGACGTCGAGTGCGGCGAGCCTGACGGTGAGCAGTCCGCCGGCCATCACGGCGCGGCCGGTGTCGCGGACGGTGAGTGCGGGCGGGAGCACGAGCCTTGCGGCGACGGTGAGCGGGGCGACGAGCTACGTGTGGAAGCGCAACGGGGCGGTCGTCGCCGGGGCGAGCAGTGGCACGCTGGAGCTGACGAACGCGACGAGCGCGGAGCGCGGGCTGTACGAGGTGGTGGCGACCAATGCGGCGGGGAGCGTGCGGAGCCTGGTGTACGTGAACGTGGTGCAGGGCGGGGTGGAGGTGCGGGGCTGGGGCGACAACAGCCTGGGGCAGCGGACGATCCCGGCGGGCCTGACGAGCGTGGGGCAGATCACGGCGGGGGTGAACCACACGGTGGCGCTGAAGGGCGACGGGACGGTGGTGGCGTGGGGGGACAACAGCTTTGGGCAGACGAACGTGCCGGCCGGCCTTGCGAACGTGGTGGCGATCGCGGCGGGCACCTTCCACACGGTGGCGCTGAAGAGCGACGGGACGGTGGTGGCGTGGGGCCGCAACGACCAGGGGCAGGGGACGGTGCCCGCGGGGCTTGGCAACGTGGCGATGATCTATGCGGGCGGGTACCACAACCTCGCCCTGAAGACCGATGGCTCGATCGTGGGCTGGGGCCAGAACGACGTGGGGCAGGCGAATGCGCCCTCCGGGCTCACGGATGCGATCGGGCTGTCGGCGGGGACGTTCCACTCGGTGGCGTTGAAGGCCAATGGGACGGTGGTGGCGTGGGGCCGCAACCTGGAGGGCCAGGCGAGCGTGCCGTCCGGGCTTGCGAACGTGACGGCGGTGGTGGCCGGGTCCCTGCACAGCGTGGCCTTGAAGCAGGACGGGACGGTGGTGGCGTGGGGGGCGAACGCGGCGGGGCAGACGGCGGTGCCCTCTGGCCTGGCCAACGTGAAGAGCGTGTCGTCGCGGACCAACCACAATGCGGCGTTGAAGGGCGACGGGACGGTGGTGGTGTGGGGGAGCAACAGCCACGGGCAGGTGAACGTGCCCGGGGACCTGGGCTCGGTCACCGAACTGGTGGCGGGCGGCAACCACAACCTGGCGGTCGTGCCGCCGGCGGTGGTGGTGGCGCCGACGATCACGGGTCAGCCGTCATCGGCGACGGTGGGGGCGGGTTCCACGGCAAGCTTTACGGTGGTGGCGACGGGGACGGCCCCCGCGTACCAGTGGCGGAAGGGCGGGGTTAATCTTACGAACGGTGGGAGGATC
>CAYHEW010000023.1:0-63518 GCA_964355715.1 uncultured Opitutaceae bacterium
AGAGCCACGCGACCGTCCCGCAGATCGGCGGCATGTACAACGGTGACCGCGCGCGGAAACAGACCCTCGTCAACTTCGGCTTCCGCCTGCCCTCGGCCCTCGACAACCGGCCGCAGAGCTTCGAGGAGTTCCAGCGCGTCACCGGCCAGACGCTCTTCGTGTCGGCCACCCCGGCGGCCTTCGAACTGAACGCCTCGACCGTCGTGGCCGAGCAACTCATCCGCCCGACCGGCCTGCTCGACCCCGAGATCGCCATCCGCCCGATCAAGGGCCAGGTCGAGGACCTCATCGGCGAGATCAACCGCGCCGTCGAGGCCGGCGAACGCGTGCTCGTGACGACGCTCACGAAGCGGTTGTCGGAGGATCTGACGACCTTCATGCGCGAGGCCAAGATTCGCGTCGAATACCTGCACAGCGACATCGACGCGATTGAGCGCGTCGAGATCCTGCGCAACCTGCGGCTCGGCAACTTCGACGTTCTCGTGGGCATCAATCTCCTTCGCGAGGGCCTCGACCTGCCCGAGGTGGCGCTCGTCGCCATCCTCGACGCCGACAAGGAGGGCTTCCTGCGCAGCGAGACCAGCCTGATCCAGACCGCCGGCCGCGCCGCCCGGCACGAGAAGGGACGGGTGATCTTCTACGCCGACACCATCACCGATTCGATCCGGCGCACGATGGAGAAGGTGAACTACCGGCGCGAAAAACAGCTGGCCTACAATACCGCGCACGGCATCACGCCCCGCAGCGTCAAGCGCTCCGCCCAGGCGAGCCTGCATGTATACGATGGCAGCGGCGACAAGGAGGAACTGGCGGCGGCCGAAAGCGTGGACGACGTCGCGGCCGTGATCGCCGAGCTCGAGGACGAGATGCAGGAAGCCGCCGGTCGCCTCGAATTCGAGCGCGCCGCGCTGCTCCGCGACCAGATCAACGCGCTCAAGACCGGCGACTACCGCAAGCCGGTCAAGTCCGCGAAGGAAACGAAGTACGGACGGCGAACCCGGAAAATCTAACCACGGATTGCACGGATTCCACGGATCAGGCAGATGCTGCGGCGAAGGATAGCCACAGAAGGCACAAGAGGCGCAAAAGTCTGATTCCTAATCTCCGTTCTCTCTGTTTCCTCCTGTAAAATGATCAGGACCTTATGCGCTTTATGTGGCCATTCAGATGCGCCCCATTCGCCGGATCCGTGCAATTCGTGAAGTCTGCGGTCAAGCCTTCTGCTTCTCGGGCTTGAGCACACCGATCGAGGGCAAGTTGCGGTAGCGTTCGGCGAAATCGAGGCCGTAGCCGACCACGAAGCGGTCGGGGATCTCGAAGCCGACGAGGTCGGCCTCGAAGGGGACCTGACGGCGACCCTTCTTGTCGAGGAGCACGCAGACGCGCACGCTGGCCGGCTTCATGCCGCGGATCATGCCGGCGATGAGGGAGAGGGTCTTGCCCGTGTCGAGGATGTCGTCGACGATCAGAACGTGGCGGTTGGCGACATCCAGCGTGAGGCCGTGGATGATCTTGGGCGTGCCGTGCGATTCGGTGGTGTTGCCGTAGCTCGTCGTCCGGATGCAATCGAGGCGAATGGGGTTGTCCACCTGGCGCAGGAGATCGGCGGTGAACAGGATGGCGCCGTTCATGATCGAGATGACGGTGAACTCCTCGTCGCCGTAGATCTCCTTGAGGCGTCGTCCGAGTTCCTGCACGCGGGTCCGGATCTGGTCCTCGGTGACGAGGATGCTCTCTAGGTCGGGATGAAGGGCGGGCACGGCCATGGTGCCGCAAGCCAGACAAAGCCCGGGCAGGCTGGCAATCCCCCTAATTCCTTTGACTTAACTCCGCCTGAAAACTTGCCTCGCTGGCACTTGCGCGCGGCATGATTTCCATCCGGATCCAGAATCTCACGAAGCGGTTTGGGGCGGTCACCGCCCTGCAGCATCTTGACCTGACCATCAACCCCGGGGAGCTCTTCTTCCTGCTCGGCCCCAGCGGCTGCGGCAAGACGACGCTCCTGCGGAGCATGGCTGGATTCTACATCCCGGAGGAGGGCAGCCTGTTCTTCGGTGACGAGGACGTCACCCGGCTCGCCCCGCACAAGCGCAACACGGGCATGATGTTCCAGAGCTATGCCCTCTGGCCCCACATGACGGTGGCGGAGAACGTCGCCTTCGGCCTGCACGAGCGCAAGGTGCCGAAGGACGAGATCCGGACGCGGGTGCGCGAGGCGCTGGAGTCGGTCCACATGGGCCAGTACGCCGAGCGCCGGCCCAACCAGCTTTCCGGCGGCCAGCAGCAGCGCATCGCCCTGGCGCGCGCGCTTGTCATCCGCCCGCGCTGCCTCCTGCTCGACGAACCGCTTTCGAACCTCGACGCCAAGCTTCGCCTCGAGATGCGCACCGAGATCCGCCGTGTGTGCAAGGAGTTCAAGCTCACCACGGTCTACGTCACACACGACCAGAAGGAGGCCCTCTCCATCTCCGACCGCATGGCGATACTCGAGGGCGGGAAGATCCTCCAGGTCGGCACGCCGCGTGAGGTGTACAAGCGCCCATCGCACCGCACGGTGGCGAATTTCATTGGCGAGACCGACTTCATCGCCGGCAAAGTGCTGGGCATGGTGGACAACTACGTGACCGTCGAGACCGGCGTCGGCCGCTTCGACGGCATCCTCGGCAACCCAGCCAAGCCGCCGCAGGTCGGCGCCGATGTGACCGTCTCCATCCGCCCCGAGTGCTGGGAACTGCACCGCAGCCACCAGGCCCGCAACGTCGTGCGCGGCCGGATCGGTGAATCGGTCTATCTTGGCGAGGTGGCGCAGTACGAGTTCATCACCGGCAACGGCACGAAGCTGAAGATCTTCGAGCGCAACCCGCGCTTCGTGGACGGCTCGGCGCGCGGCGAGCTGTACGCGATCGCGGAGCCCGAGGATGTCGTGGTGCTGGTTGACTGACCCACGGGCATGATCAAGCGGGCGGTCATCATCCTGGCCCTGGTCGGCATCGTCGCCTTGCCCTTCATTCTGCGCCCCAAGCAGGCGCCCAAGGAGAAGGCGGATGACACGCTGGTCATCATCACGCCGCACAACGAAGCGATCCGCCACGAGTACGGCCTCGGCTTCCGCCAATGGTACAAGGCCCGGACGGGCCGCAGCGTCTTCATCGACTGGCGGGTCATCGGCGGCACGAGCGAGATCGCGCGCTTCCTCGAGTCGGAGTACGTCGCATCTTTCCAGAACCATTGGATGCGCCAGCTCGGCCGGCCGTGGAGCATCGAGGTGCAGGCCGGGTTCGCCAACGGCCGGCTTGGCGCCGACGCACCCGCGACGGCGCAGGAGGCGCGGAAGGAGTTTCTCGCGTCCGACGTGAGTTGCGGCATCGACCTCTTTTTCGGCGGCGGCAGCTACGACTTCATCCGCCAGGCCCAGGCCGGGCGGCTTGTGCCGTCGCGGATCCTCCAGACCCATCCGGATTGGTTCAAGGATGACGTCATCCCGTACAGCTACGCGGGCGAACCGTTCTGGGACAAGCAGGGCCGGTGGATCGGGAATGTGCTCAGCAGCTACGGCATCCTCTACAATCGCGACGCCCTCAAGCGACTCGGCATCGCGCGGGCGCCCGAGCAATGGGAGGATCTCACGGATCCGCGCTACGTCGGCGAGATCGCGTTGGCCGATCCGACCAAGAGCAGTTCCATCGCCAAGGCGTTCGAGAACCTGATCCAGCAGCAGATGCAGCAGCGCCTGGCGGCACTGCGGGCGGCCGCGCCCGACCGACCGGAGGCCGAGCTCGCGGCGCAGGCGATCCGCGAGGGCTGGGCGCGCGGTCTGCAGGTGCTGCAGCTGATCGGCGCGAATTCGCGGTATTTCACCGACTCGTCGCAGAAACCGCCGATCGACGTGTCGCAGGGCAACTCCGCCGTCGGCATCTGCATTGACTTCTACGGCCGCTACCAGGCGGAGGCGGTCCGGCGGCGCGACGCGTCGGCGCGCCTTGAATTTGTCACGCCGCGCGGCGGCACCGTGAGTTCGGTCGACCCCATCGCGCTGCTGCGCGGCGCGCCCAACCGCGACGTGGCCGAGGCCTTCATCGAGTATACGCTCTCCATGGAGGGACAGAAACTGTGGAACTTCAAGGTCGGCACCCCGGAAGGCCCCGCACAGTTCTCGTTGCGCCGGCTGCCGATCCGCCGCGATTTCTACGCGCATGAGGAATGGAAGGAACTCCGCTCCGATCCGGAGGAGGAGCCGTTCGCCGCATCGGCCCAGCTGGTTTATCAGCCGACGTGGACCGGCGGCATCTTCCGCGAGATGGCCTTCATCATCCGTGTGATGAGCCTCGACACCCATCCCGAGCTCGTGCGCGCCTGGCGCGCCGTCGCCGCCGCCGGTTCGCCGCCGGAGGCGCTGGCCGTGCTCGGCGACATGTCGGCCGTCTCCTACGACCGCGTGCTCGGCCCGATCAAGCAGGCGCTCAACGCCAAGAACAAGGTCGAGGAGATCCGCCTGGCGAACGAGCTGGGCGCGGTGTTCCGGGAGCAGTATCGGAAGGCGGAAGCGATCGCGCATGAGGTGCACGGTCGCTGAACGCTTAACGCTCAACGTTTAACTTTTGACGCTCAAGTGACGGACGCCGCGCCGTGAAGGTAGGCAGCCCGCTAGCGGGCGCTGGTTGGGCGTGCGAATGCCGGACGAGCGCGAGCAAGCTCGCGGCCTACCGTTGCCGCACTTGGACAAATCGAACGTTTGCCCGGAGATCTATCCCTGCGCCAAGCCTTGGATCTCCCGCACAAACGCCACTCGATCCACCGCCTTGAAGAACGAAGTCCCCGCCACGAACGTATCCGCTCCGGCGGCATGGCAGTCGCGGACGGTGCGCAAGTCGACGCCGCCGTCGACTTCGAGGCGCCACGTGTGGCCGCGCTCCCGGCGCCACTGGGCAAGTTGGGCGATCTTGGGCATCATGTCGGCGCGGAAGGACTGGCCGCCGAAACCGGGCTGCACGGTCATCACGAGGACCAGGTCCACGGCGCCGAGCAGGTGCTCGACCGCGGTGGCGGGCGTCGCCGGGTTGAGCACGATGCCGCACTGGCAGCCGAGGCTGCGGATGCGGGCGAGCGTGGCGGCGTGATCGTAGGCGGGCTCGATGTGGATGCTGACGAGGTCCGCGCCGGCCTTGGCGAAGGCCTCGATGTAGCGGTGCGGCTCGGACAGCATCAGGTGGGTGTCGAAAAAGAGCTTCAGGCCGGCCCGGCGCAGGGCGGCGAGGGTTTCGGGTCCGAACGTGAGGTTCGGCACGAAATGTCCGTCCATGATGTCGAGGTGCAGCCAAGGCGCGCCGGCGGCGGCCACGGCCTGGGCACTGGCGGCGAGATGGGCGTGATCGCCAGCGAGGAGGGAAGGGGCGGGAAGCGGGGCGGGCATCGGATGGGGCGACTTACCAGACGTCGAGGACGGCGTGGCGTGCCTGGTCGGCGAGGTCGGCGGCAAGGAGGGGTAGCAACTGGTATTCGGCCTGGACCTGGCCGCTGTCGGTGAAGAGCTCGCGCTTGACCGTGATGGGGCGTTGGACGAACAGGTTTTTTCCACTGCGCCGGTCATACAGGGTGGCATCGGCGCGGAGAATGACGGCGAACTTGCGGGCGAGGCCGGTGTCGCCGGGGCGCACGGTGGCGACCTCTCGGTCGTAGTGGCGGACGGTGATCAGGAGGGTGGCGTCGGCTGACTCCGGATCATTGACGAGGGTGACGCGGCCATCGCGGATGAACGTCTCGCGCACCTGGGTCGTGAAGAGTGCCTTGGATTGTGGGATGAGGGCGGCGACGGCCACGGGCTCGACGTGGAGCGTGCTGAAGGCGGGCGTGGCGCTGGTGCCGAGGCGGTAGTGGCTGCAGCCGGCGAAAACCAGCAGGAGCAGGGCGGGAAACAGGATGCGCGGCAGCGCGGTCATGGGCCCAGCTTGGCGAAACCGCGAAGGACGGCGACTCAGAAGAAGAAAAAGCGCTTCTTCTTCGCGGGCGCGGCGGGCTCGGGGCTCTCGGGCGCCGGTTTGCCGGTCGCTGCGGCGTCAACCTCGGCGAGGCGGGTCTTGGCGAGCTGCGCGACGGGCGAGTCGGGATAGACGGTGATGGCCTCGTTGTAGAAAACGCGGGCCGCGGTGTAGTTGTCCCGCTTGTAGAAATAGAAGTCGGCCATCTTGATTTTGCTCTCCGCCAGAATCGTCCGCATCTGGTCGAGGCCCTTGGCGGACGACGAGATGGTCGGATCGTTGGGGAACAGGATCATGAAGTCCTGGAAGTAGGTGATGGCCTCTTTGGTGGAGGTCTGGTCGTACTCCGGGCCCTGCACGAGGCTAGCGTGTGTCTCGCCGAGTTTCAGGTAGGCGTCGGGCGCGAGCAGGCTCTGCGGGTAGTTGTTGATCATGCGGTCGAGGGCGTCGATCGCCTCCTCGGTGTTCCGCAGGCGCTGGTGCCCGCGCGCGATGTTCATCAAGGCGAGGGGCGCGTAGTCGCTGTACGGCGCGTTCATGAGCACGTACTCGAAATACTCGAGGCCCTTGAGGCGGGCGGGGAGGAGCGGGAACTTGCCCCAGGCGTAGGGCCGGGCGCCGTCAAGGAGGGCACTGGCGATGCGGTACTGCTCGCCGATGATCTGGTTGAACCGCGGGGTGTTCGGATAGCGGCCGACGATCTGCTGGAAGGACTCGAAGGCCTTGGTGTACTGCTTGCGCGCCAGGTACAGGTTGGCGGTGCGGTAAAGGGCCTCGGGCGTGTAGACCGAGTTGCCGTAGCGCTTGACGACCTTGCGGTAGTTCTTGATCGCGCTGCCGATCTGGCCGCGCTCCTCCTGGAGGCGCGCCTTGTTCATCAGGTCGAGCGCGTTGCGGCCTTCGCCACCCGTCAGGCCGGCGAGGGCGCCGCCTTCCATGCGCCATCCGGTATCGCGGCTCCAGACAAGGTCTGCGGCCAGGCGGGCGGGGGCGAGGAACAAGATCGCCGCGACCAAGAGGCCGAAAGGCAGACAGCGGGTGAGGTGGAAACGCATGTGCAAAATCAGTTCCAGCGAATCAGGGCGGAACCGTAGGTCAAGCCCGCCCCGAACGCGACGAGCAGGATGAGGTCCCCGTGCTTGATGCGGCCGCCGCGCCGGGCCTCGTCGAGGGCGATCGGAACCGACGCCGACGACGTGTTGCCGTAGCGGTCGAGGTTCACGTAAAAGCGGTCCATGGGAATTTCGAGATATTGGGAGACGGCCTCGATGATGCGCACGTTGGCCTGGTGGGGAATGACGAGCGCAATCTGATCCGCTTTGATGTGATGTTGTTCCAGAATATCGCGCGCGGCCTCGTCCATGGCGCGGACGGCGAGCTTGAAGACTTCCTTGCCCTTCATCTTCAGGAAATGGTCGCCCGCGGCGATCGAGGCGGCCGTGGCCGGGCAACTGCTGCCGCCCTTGGGAATGCAGAGCAGATCGGTGCTGTCGCCATAGGCGCCGAGCTTGGTACCGATGATTCCATAGCCGGGCTTGGTGGTGCGGCCCAGCACCACGGCGCCGGAACCGTCGCCGAAGAGCACGCAGGTGGCGCGGTCGGACCAGTCGACGATGGCCGAAAGCTTCTCCGCGCCGATCACGAGGGCGTGCTTGTAGCGGCCCGACTGGATCATGGCGCTGGCGGTATCAAGGGCGTAGATGAAGCCGGAGCAGGCGGCGTTGAGGTCGAAGCAGGCCGCGTGGGTCGGGACGCCGAGCTTGTGCTGCACCTGGCAGGCGGACGCCGGCATGGGCAGGTCGGGGGTCAGCGTCGCGACGACGAGCAGGTCAATGTCCGCCGGCGTGAGCTTTGCGTCCGCGAGGGCCGCCCGAGCGGCCTGGACCGCCATGTCCGAGGTGTTTTCGCCCGGCGACGTCAAGTGACGCTCGCGGATGCCGCTGCGGGTGTAGATCCACTCGGGAGAGGTATCGATGGTCTTCGCCAGCTCTTCGTTCGTTACGACCCGGGGTGGGGCGAAAGACCCGGTCCCGAGGATGACGCATTGGTTCATGGGCATGGAAGGAGGGCGGTCAGATCGTCGCCATCGGGCTCAGCAGGGCATTGGCCCGGGCGATGTCGGGCTCGATGCGGTGGTTCAGGTCGGCTTTGATGATGGCGTTGGCCGCGAGGATCGCGCTGCGGATTGCGTGCCGGTTGCTCGAGCCGTGGGCCTTGAGGATGTTGCCGCGGACGCCCAGGAGCGGGGCGCCGCCATAGCGCTCGGGGTTCACGCGTTCCTTGAGGGCGGCAAACGCGCCCTTGGAGAGGATGGCCCCGGCCGTGCGCATCGGGTTGGCCTTGAGCTCCTCCTTAAGCATGGTGGTGAAGAACTTAACGAGGGATTCCCAGCTCTTCAGCATGATATTGCCGACGAAGCCGTCGCACACGACGACGTCGACGTGCTCGGCGAACACCTGGAAACCCTCGATCGGGCCGGCGTAATTGATGATATCGGCCGCGCGCTTCAGGAGCTCGTGGGTCTCGGTGATGAGGCTGTTGCCCTTGCCCTCCTCGGTGCCGATGGTCATCAGACCGACGCGCGGACGGGGGATGTTGAGCATGACGCGGGCGTAATGGCTGCCGAGGATGGCGTTGTGGAGCAGGTGCTCGGGTTTGGCCTCGGGATTGGCGCCAGCGTCGATCAGGACGAAATGGCCGCCTTCGCGCGGGACGATGGCGGCCAAGGCGGGACGGGAGATGCCGTCCATGGTCCGCAGCTTGATCGTGCCGCCGGCCATCAGCGCGCCGGTGTTGCCGCAGCTGACGACGACGCGGGCCCTGCCGTCCTTGACCAGTTCGATGGCGCGAACCATCGAGGAATCCTTCTTCTTCTTCAGCCCGGCCAGGGGCTTGTCATCCATCGTGATGACCTCGGAGGCGTGGTGCACCGACACGCGGTGTCGATCGTTGAGCCCGGCCTTGGCCAGCAGGGGCAGCAACACGGCCTCATCGCCCACCAGCGTGATGGGATTGAGCCCTTCGGTACGGGTGACGGCGAGCCGGACGGCTTCTACGACTTCAGCCGGACCGAGATCGCCGCCCATGGCGTCGACCGCGATGCGCCCGGCCTCACCGGAAGTGTTGACCATCGCAGGGATGGCGACAGGTGGAGGGAGACGCGAGGGTTAGACCTCGACGTTGAGCACTTGACGGCCGCGGTACATGCCGTTCTTCGGATTGACGCGGTGCGGACGGAAGGTGCTGCCGTCGGTCGGGTCCTTGGCGAACTCGGGTGCTTTGAAAGCGTTGGCGGCTCGGCGGTTGGCGCTGCGGCGTTTGGACTGCTTGCGTTTCGGATTGGCCATGGGAGTGGATGATTTGGAAGTGCTGGGACGCCGTTGTAAACGCCCTTTTGATACGTGGAAGGGGTGCGAGTAAAGGGTCGGGGTCAGGCGCGTCAAGCGCTATAACCGCCCCGGAGTTCAGAGGTAAAAAACTGCCGCAAGCAGGACTGCGAGGATGATACGATAGACGGCGAAGGCGGCGAGCCCCTGCCGGCCCAAAAAGGCGACCAGAAACTTCACGGCGGCCGCAGCCGAGATGGCGGCAACGGCGATGCCCAGCATCACGTTGGCCCACCCGAAGACCTCGATCATGGCTGGCCCGGATCGCACACCCTTGACGACCGCTGCGCCTGCCAGAACCGGGAGCCCAACCAGGAAGCTGAACTCGGCGGCCTTGGCCGGAGTCAGACCGACGAAGTAACCGCCAACGATTGTCACCATCGAACGGCTCGTGCCTGGCCAGAGGGCCAGACACTGCATCAGTCCGATCCCCAAGGCCTGGCTCGCGAACAGGTCGGAGGGATCCTTGACCTCCCGACCGACTCCCGACCAGCGCCGCCGCCGGTGTTCGGCGAAGAACATCAGCACCGCGCCGCCCAGCAGACCGACGATCACCGTGCCAACCGAGAACAGGTTGCGCTCGATCCACTTGCTCGCGACCAGGCCGACCACGGCCACCGGCAAAAAGGCACAAAACAGGTTCCGCAGCAGCCGGAGCCCACCGCTGTCCCGCCCGGCCAGGCCGCGGAGCATGCTGGTCATCTGGCCCCAGTAAAGCAGGACGACGGCGAGGATGGCGCCCACCTGGATGATGACAATGTAGGTGTCGGCGGCGAGTTTGAGGGTGAGCGGCTCGCCGGCGGGGTTCCGGGTGGACGGTCGCTTGTACCAAAGCGGCCGGCCATCGCGGCCCGTGAGCGGCGCCTCCGACTCCAGACCAAGCGCGCGATTGGCGATGATCAGGTGGCCGGTCGAGGAGATCGGCAGGAACTCGGTCACCCCCTCTACCAGGCCAAGAATCACGGCATCGGCCACACTGAGCTCGGCGGCCGGGGCGGCCGGTGCCGGGGACGGGCCAGGTGCGGGCGCGGCGACCGCGAGGTGCGCGGCGAGCACGGCGCAAACGAGGGAAATGATCAACGGGCGCACGGATGCAGGTCAGCGCTTTGGCGACCGGTAGCAATTTTATTTGCGGAGTTTCCGCCAGATGACTCTCTCAAGCCCTGCATGCCCAGTCTTTCGGAATTCACCGCGCAGTTGGCCCAGGCCGTCGAGCTGCGTCCGGACCAGATCGAGGCGGCGGCGGCGGCCCTGGCTGCGGCGGAGGTGCCCGATGTCGAAAAGGCGGAATTTCTCACCGCGCTCTCCACCAAGGGCGAAACGGCCGGCGAGATGGCGGCCTTTGCCCGGGCCTTCCGCGCCAAGGCGACCGATCCCGGCGTGGGCCGCTGGTCGGCTGAGGCGATCGATATTGTCGGCACGGGCGGCGATCACGCCGGCGGTTTCAACATTTCCACTCTCGTCGTCCTCACTTTGGCCAGCGCCGGCGTGAAGGTGATGAAGCACGGCAACCGCGGCGTGACCTCGAAGTGCGGCAGCGCCGATCTGATGGCCGGCCTGGGCGTCGACCTGTCGGCTCCGCCCGAGAAGCTGCAACTTGCCCTCGACCAGCTGAGCTTCGCGTTTTTCTTCGCGCCGAACTACCACCCGGCCTTCAAGCACATCGCCCCCGTGCGCAAGGCCCTCGCCGCGCGCGGGCAGCGCTCGGTGTTCAATATCCTCGGCCCGCTCATCAATCCCGGCCGCCCCGCCCATATCCTGCTCGGCGTGTTCGCCGAACCCTGGGTGGCGCGCATAGCCGCGGCACTCGACCGGCTCGACACGGACTCGGGCTTGGTGGTCCACGGCATCATCGATCCCAGCCGCGGCATCGACGAACTGACCACGGCGACGCGCAACCGCGTCCGCGGCGTCGGCCGTATGCGCGTGGTGGATGGGGAATGGTCTGCGACGGATTTCGGCCTACCCGTCTCGCCCTTCGCCGAACTGCAGGGTGGCGACATCGCGGCCAATATCGAGCTCACCAAGGCCGTCGTCGCCGGCCGGGGTCCGGCGGGCCTGGTCGACACCGTGGCGCTGAATGCCGCCGTCGGTCTCTGGGTCTGCGGCCGCACGCCCGACGTGCGCAGCGGGGTGGCCCGGGCGAAGGAGCTGCTGCTCGGCGGCGCGGTGCGCGCCAAGATCGACGCCACGCGCGAGTTTTTCTCCGCATGAACCGCCGCTACTTCGGCACCGACGGCGTGCGCGGCCCGTTCGGCGGCCCGCTCGTCAATCCCGCGTTCGCCACCCGCCTCGCCGCCGCCGCCGGCACGTGGATCCGCCGCGCCCACCCGGGCACCCCGCATCTTCCCGTCCTGATCGGCCGCGACACACGGGCCTCGGGTGAGGTCCTGCTCGCCGCCGTGGCCGGTGGCCTCCGGGCGGCCGGGCTTGAACCGGTTTCGCTCGGCGTGGTGCCGACGCCGGCCGTGGCGCGGACCGTGCGTTCATCGTCCGCGCCGCTCGGCGTCGTGATCACGGCCTCGCACAATCCGGCCCAGGACAATGGCATCAAGTTTTTCGGTCCAGGTGGCGTGAAGTTCACCGACGCCGACGAAGTCGCCATTGAGGGCTGTCTCAACGAGATTTCGGTCGGCCCGGTGGGCACGGTGGAAACTCGCGCAGGCGCGGTCGATGACTACGCGGCCGCCGCGGCTTCGCTCCTGCCGGCCGGCGCCTTGCGGGGTTGGCGCATCGTCCTTGATACCGCCAACGGCGCGACCTGCGCCACCAGCCCGCGCGTACTGCGGCAACTCGGGGCCGAGGTTCACGGCATCGGCGACCAGCCCGACGGCATCAACATCAATGCCGGTGTCGGCAGCGAGCATCCTGAGCAGCTGGCGGCGCGGGTCGTGGCCACCGGGGCGCGTCTCGGCATCGCGCATGATGGTGACGGCGACCGTTGTGTGCTGTGCGACGAACGCGGTGCCGTGCTCGACGGCGACGAGATCATGACGATCCTCGCGCTGCATGCGCTCGCCGCCGGGCGGTTGCCGCAGAACCTGCTGGTCACCACCGTGCAGAGCAACCTGGGCGTCGACGCCGCGGTGAAGGCGGCGGGCGGGCGCGTCCGGCGGACCGCCGTGGGCGACCGCTACGTGATCGAGGGCATGAACGCCGCGGGGGCGACGCTCGGCGGCGAGTCCAGCGGGCACATCATCTGCGCCGACGTCTCGCCGACCGGCGACGGCCTCATCGCGGCGTTGCGCGTGCTCGAGGTCATGCGCGCCACCGGCAAGCCGCTCTCCGAGCTGCGCCGCGGCCTGCGGAAATTTCCCCAGCTGACGGCGGCGATCACCGTGCAGGCCAAGCGCCCACTGGAGGAGTGCCCGACGATCACCGCGACGATCGCCAAGCTCGAAAGCGAGCTCGGCGCGTACGGCCGGGTCCTCGTGCGGTATTCCGGCACCGAGCCGAAACTGCGCCTGCTGGCCGAAGGACCCGACCAGCCGACCGTAGAGGCGGCGCTTGGACGCCTCATGTTGGCCGTACGGGTGGACGTCACGTAGCGCGCCGGCCTACGGAGCCCGGGAGGCGCCGGACATCGCGGGGCCGGGCACGAATGGGTGCTGGGCAATCGAAGTCACGGAAAGGTTCTCGGGTTGGCCGGTCCAAAGGGCGATGTGATCGTCGGTCTTGATGAACACCGGGCGGTCGGCCATCGCGTAATTCTTCGGCGGATGCCAGCCGCCCTCGATCCAGTCGGGGAGGTCGGGGCCGAAGCGCACGCAGTCCTTGCGGCCGACGAGGCCGAAGACGCTTTGCCAGAGATAGTCGCCGATGGCCCAATTCTGCCCGCGCTCGAGCCAGAGGCATTGGTCGCCGAGCAGGACAGACGTGCGATCGTCCGGCGCGAAGAACGCGTCCCAGAAGCCGGCGTCGACGCCGTGGCGATGGACGAGATGGCGGAAGTCGTGGCTCTGCCAGCCCGTGCTGGGGGCGATGTCGACCTCGCTCTGCCAGCCGGTGCCGGACACGAGGAAGCCGCGCGGGTGCTGGTAGGTGGTGTAGGTGCGATCGCTGGCGGCGAGGAAGGCCTCGAGCTCGGGGTCGCGGCGCAGGCGCACGTAACGCTGGATGCCCTCGAGCGAATCGCCCATGCCGGCGATCAGCATCGGGCCGCGGTTGAGGTGCCAGCGGTTGTGGGCGTAGTACCACATGCGGTGGCAGCGCGTCTGGCCGCGGTGGTCGATCCAGTGGGAGCGGGCGACGTGGCGGCAGAGCTTGGCGGCCTCGTCGACGTATTTCTCGTCGCCGTAGATCTCGGCCGCGAGCAGCAGCGGGCAGATCATGAGACCGTAGTATTCGGAGGGCTCGAGGATGTCCTTGATCCCGAGGACGCGCAGCGTGCCGGCGCTGTCGGCGTCGGGCATGCCGGCGATGTGGAACGTCTTGATCATGTAGTCGACGTCCTCGCGGGTGGTGTCGTACCAGCGCTTGTCCCCGAAGGCCTGAGTGAAGAGCAGCTTCGCCCAGATGCGGGCGTAATCCTGGTTGGCGACCGAGGAGGGGTCGGGCCGGCCGTTTTTGCCGTAGGGCAGGCAGCCGGTATCGAGGTTGCGGATGATCGCGGCGCGGATCTGGTCGAGGAGCTTCGGCGCGAGCCAGTCGCGGGTGCGCAGGGCGGTGAGGCCGAGCGACGTGTTGGGGAGGGCGTTGTGGATGAGACCCTTCTTGCAGATCTCACCGGCGTTGAAGCCGATGTGGTCGTATTGTCCATCGGGCAGGAACGAGGTGGTCTGGAAATCCACCATCCGCTCGAGCAGGGCCTTGGCCCGCGGATCGGGTCGGAGCGCGATGGCCTCGGCCAGGCCGGCCAGGAACGGCGAGGCCCAGGTCGTGTGGCCGGCCGTGTAGTCGGCCAGCCGGTAGGGATTCACGCCCCAGACGGGGTGGTTATGGAAGCCATGGATGGATCCATTGGGCTGCACCCAGGAGTGGAGCCAGTTGCCGAGCGCAGCGACGTTGGGGAGGGCGGGGGTCATGGGAAAAGGGAGCGAGGAATGCTTAACCACGGATTACACGGATTTCACGGATTCAAACCAAAATAACCACTGATGCTCACTTAAGGACACTGATTGGGATCAGTGAGCATAAGTGGAAATCAGTGGTTCTTCCCGTTAGGATCCGTGTCATCCGTGAAATCCGTGGTTAGCTAGTCTTGGTTCGTTTGAACCAGCCCTCGGCCACGGCGACGGCGGCGAGCATCAGGGCGCCGCTGAGCAGCAGGCGGGGGAGGTTGGCGGATTCGCCGAAGACGAGGAGCGAGACGGCGACCCCGAGGGGGATCTTGGCGTTGTTGAACACGGCGAGCGTGCCGGTGTTCACGCGGGTAGCACCGAGGTTCCACCAGAAGAAGCACAGGCCGGAGGCGACGACGCCGAGGTAGGCGATCACGCCGGCCTGCGGGAGCGTGAGGCGGAATGCGGCCCAGTCCGTGATGAACAGCGAGGCCACGGCCGTCGCCGCGAGGGCGCCGGCGTAGGGCAGGGCGAAGATCGCGGCGTCGGTGACGCCCTTGAGGCGGGGCCGGAGGCGCTTGTAGGCCAGCTGGCCGGCGGCGAAGCAGAGGTTCGAGCCCTGCACGAGGAGGAAGCCGCCGACGGCGCCGGTGCTGACCCCGGCATGCCACAGCAGGACGCCGGAGCCGCCGAGCGAGAGCACCGCGGCCGCCAGATGGCGGGGCTGCCAGCGGTGCTCGATCGCGGCATCGAGGAGCGCGAGATAGATGGGCGTGAAGATCGTGAACAGCGCCACCTCGTAGGCCTGCAGCACGGCGAAGGCGCGCAGGTAGAGGACGTACATCAGGCCGAATTGCACCGCACCGATGAGGGCGAGGCGCACCTGGAGATGGACCGGAAGGCCGCGGCGCCGCAGAAACGGCAGGAACACCAGCAGCGCGCACAGGAGCCGCAGCGTGGCGACGGCGGTGGCGTCGAGGCCGGCGAGCTGGCCCTTGATCAGGCCGAAGGAAAAGGCCCAGACGAGCGACGCGAGCAGCAGGAGCGGCATGCGGTGGGCCGCTCACACGCGGAAGATGGCGCCGAGCTTCTTGCCGAGCAGGAGGCTCATGCCGACAATCGTCACGCCGAGGAAAGCCATGGCCCACACGCCGAGCGCGCTGGCGATGAACTTGCCGTCGCCGAGGAGCTGGAAGAGCTCCATGATCGCCTTGGTGATCGGGTAGTACAGCTGCTTTTGCGCGAGCACCAGCGAGTCGGACACCTCGAGCATCGCGAAGGCGAAGGCGAGCAGTCCGCCCGCGATCAGGTTGGCGGCGATCAGGGGCAGGGTGACCTTGCAGAGCGATTTCAGCGGCGGGCAGCCGAGGTTTTGGGCGGCCTCCTCGAGCGTCTCGCTGGTCTGCTGGAACCCGGCCGCCGCGCTGCGCACGACGTAGGGGAGGCGGCGGACCGAATAGGCGACGATGAGCAATATCGTGGGATCCTTCACCGGGTTGATGAAGGCGAAGAACTTGCCCTCCTGCGACATGGCCAGGTAGCCGAAGGCGAGCACGAGCCCAGGCACGGCCAGCGGCATCATGGCGAGGAAGTCGAGGATCTGGCGCCCGGCGAGCTTCGAGCGGACGACCACGTACGCGATCGCGATGCCGAGGATGATGTCGATGACCGTGGAGATGCTGGCGAACTTCAGGCTGTTCGCGATGGCCGGCACGGTGAGGTCGTGGCCGAGGGCAAGGTCAAAGTTTTCCAGCGTGTAATTCTGCGGGAGGACCGTGCCGTACCACTCGCTCGAAAAGGCGACGAGGATGACGCCGGCGTGCGGGAGGATCGCGAGGGCGATCACGCCGCCGAACAGAATCGTGCACAGCCAACGCTGGCCGAGCGGCAGCGCGCGGGGCCCGCCGGTGCTCGTGGCCTTGGCCATCATCGCGTAGTGAGACCGGCCGAAGAGGCCCTTGCCGATCGCGTAGAGCGCCACGGAGCTGGCCAGCATGACGGCCACCAGGGCGAAGGGGAACGGGTTGCCGCCGATGTCCTTCAGGCCGTAGAAAATCTGCACCGACGTCACCTGCGCGTAATCGAAGACCAGCGGCGTGCCCAGCTCGGTGAAGGCCCAGATGAACACGATCGTGCCGCCGGCGAAGAGGCCGGGGTTGATGAGCGGCAGCGTGATTTTCCAAAAGCGGCGGAAGCCCGTGCAACCGAGGTTCTGCGCGGCCTCCTCCATCGCGGGGTCGATGTTGGCCAGCGCGGCGACTGCATTGAGGTAGATGATGGGGTAGAGCGACAGCGCCTGCACCACCGCCACGCCCCAGAACTGGTTCGCGGCGAACCAGTCGAACGTCCAACCCTCCGGCCGCAGGCCCAGGTTGATGAGGAGGCTGTTGACCGCCCCGTATTGCCCGAAAATCTGCTTGATGCCGATGGCGCCGACAAACGGCGGCAGGATCATCGGGATCAGGATCAGCGAACCCAGAAGGGTTTTGCCCGGAAAGAGGAAGCGGTCGGAGATGAAGGCCAGCGGCAGCGCCAGCAGCAGGGCCAGCGTGGTCGTGGCGCAGGCGAGCAGGAAGGAGTTGCGCAGTCCGCCCAGGTAGACCGGGTCGCCGAGGAGCGCACCCAGGTAGGCGAGGGTGAAGTGGCCATCGGCGTCGATGAACCCGCCCTTGAGGATCTGCAGGATCGGCCAGATGAAGAACGCGGCAAAGAAGCAGGCCGTGAGGGCGAAGACGATGCGCGCAAAGTTGGTCGACACGGCCAGCAGTGTCATTCGCCCGCGAAAGGGGCGGCAAGGCGGAAGTGGGGAAGGCTAGATTTTGAACACTCAAAAAAGAAAACTTGCCTTTTCAAAACAGCCAATTCTCCTCCTCGTCATGGCTTCGATCACGGTCGAAAACTATCTCAAGGCGATCCTCCTGCGTACGGAGGGGCCCGACCACATCGTGCCCATGGGTGCCTTGGCGGAGGCGATGGACGTCGTCCCGGGCACGGTGACCACGATGGTGAAGTCCATGGCGGAGCAGGGTCTCCTCGACCATCAGGTCCGGCAGGGTGTGCGCCTCACACCGGCAGGCCGGCAGGTGGCGCTGGCGGTCCTGCGGAAGCACCGGCTGGTGGAATCGTTTCTCGTCCGCACGCTGAAAATGGACTGGGCCGAGGTCCACGAGGAGGCTGAGGCCTTGGAGCACGCGGTGTCCGAGCGCGTGCTGGCCCGGATCGACGAATTTTTGGGGCGCCCGACGACGGACCCGCACGGCGACCCGATTCCGGACGGCGCGGGTCACATGACGGAGGACGGGACCGGCTCCAACCTCGTGAACTGCGCGCTCAACAAACCGCTTCGCGTCACCCGCATCACCGACCAGAGCGCCGAATTTCTGGAGTTCGTGCAGAAGAACGGCCTCAAGCCCGGCACGCGCCTTCGCGTCGTGCGCCGCGAGGCGGCCAGCGGCGTCCTGCACTGCGAGATCCGCGCCGGCGGCGGCATCGTCCTCGGCCTGCCGGAAGCCGCCAAGATCGCCGTGGGGGCGGTCGGTTGATTTTCCCATGTTGAGCCTGCCCTTCATCGTCGCGCTCGTCATCATCGCCGGCCTGCTGCTCTGGCCGGACTCCGGCCTGGTCGCCCGCTGGCGCCAGGCGCGCGTGCGCGCCGCCCGGGTCCGGCGCGAGGACGCCCTCAAGCACGTCCTCAAGTGCGAGGTGAACGGCGAACTGCCCACGCTCAACAGCGTGGCCGGCGCGCTCCACATCCGCGACGGCGCCGCGGCGGACCTGATCGCCGACATGGAGCAGCACGGCCTCATTTCCATCGGCGAAGGTCGCATTCGCCTGAAGCAACCCGGCCGCGAACTCGCCCTTCACATCGTCCGTGCGCACCGGCTCTGGGAAAGTTACCTCGCGGAGCAGACCGGCGTGGCCGAGGCCAAGTGGCACAAGCTCGCCGAGCGCAAGGAACACCAGCTTTCGCCCGAGGACACCGCCGCCCTCGCGGCCCGCCTCGGCAATCCGCTGCAGGACCCCCATGGCGACACGATCCCGGCCGAAGGCGCCGACCTGCCTGCCGATACCGGCCGCCCCTTCAGTTCGGCGCCGCTCGACACCCCCGTGCTCATCTCCCACGTCGAGGACGAGCCCGAGGCCGTCTACCGCCAGATCCAGGCCCTGGGCCTCCGGCCTGGCATGAAGGCCTGTATCTTCGCCAAGGAGGACGGCTGCCTCCGTTTCTGGGCTGACGGCCGTGAACACAACCTCACCCCGATCCTGGCCAACAATCTCGCCTACGTGCCGCTGGTCGGCACCTCCCGCGAGGACCTGTTCGACGAGGAGTTCCTGAGCGGGCTCCATCCCGGCGAGCGCGCCCGCATGCTCGGCCTCAGCGCGGCCTGCCGCGGCGCCGAGCGCCGGCGCCTCCTGGATCTCGGCTTCGTGCCCGGCACGATGATCGAGGTCGAACTCGTCAGCCCATCGGGCGATCCCATCGCCTACCGCGTGCGCGGCACCGTGATCGCCCTGCGCCGCGAGCAGGCCCGGCTCATCCGCATCGGCAACCGCGAAACCATTCCGGCAGAGGCCGTCGCATCATGAAGGACATCCCTGCCACCGCCATCGCTCCGCCGACCGAGGCCTGCGCCAAGTGCGAGGTCTACCGCGCGGCCAACCTCAAGAAGCTCGGGGTCAACCCCGGCCAGTGGGACCACATCGTCGCCCTCGCCGGCAATCCGAACACC
Organism: uncultured Opitutaceae bacterium; assembly: GCA_964355715.1. Taxonomy (GTDB): domain Bacteria; phylum Verrucomicrobiota; class Verrucomicrobiia; order Opitutales; family Opitutaceae; genus UBA2377. Next base: position 19,092 of record CAYHEW010000023.1, read on the forward strand.
GGCAAGAGCACCGTCTTCAACGCTCTCACCGGCCTGCGCCAGCACACGGGCAACTGGCCCGGCAAGACTGTCACCCGGGCCGAGGGCGGCTTTGCCTACGCGGAACGCCGCTACAAGATCGTGGACCTCCCCGGCACCTACTCGCTGCTTTCGACCAGCCTCGACGAGGAGGTCGCGCGGGACTTCATCCTCTTCGGCCAACCCGATGTCACCGTCGTGGTCGTCGACGCCTCCCGGCTCGAGCGCAATCTCAATCTCGCGCTCCAGGTGCTGGAGATCACCGACCGTGCGGTCCTGTGCCTCAACCTCATGGACGAGGCCCGCCGCCACGACCTGACCGTCGACGACCGCCAGCTGGCCCGTGACCTGGGCATTCCCGTGGTCCCGACGTCCGCCCGCTCCGGCGAAGGGCTGCCGGCGCTGTTGCAGGCGATCGCCGACGTGGCCACCGGTCGCGTCGTCTGCCGCCCGCACCGCCTCGAGCAGGAGCCACCCGCCGTCCGCACCGCCCTCAACGAACTGGTCGCCCAGATCCTACGCATGCATCCCGACCTGCCAAATGCCCGTTGGGTCGCGATGCGCCTCCTCGGTGGCGACGAAAACCTCGCCGCGGCGCTGCAGCGCGGCGAACTCGGCGGCCAACGGACCCAACCCGCCGCCGTCTCCTGAACACCATGGTTTCCACCCCATCCGGAGCTGCGGCCGTGACCGCGGCTGACATCATCGAAAACGCCCGCCGCCTCCGCCGCGAGGTCGCGGCCGACGTGCATGAGGTCCTGGTCGAGGCCATCTACGCCGACGCCGCCCGCATCGCCGACCGCGCGGTCGCCCGGCCCGACCGCCCCGCGCGGCCCACGCTGGATCGCACACTCGACCGGATCCTCACCAGCCGCGTGTGGGGTTTCCCGATCATGCTGCTCCTGTTCGCGTTGATGTTCTGGCTCACGATCATCGGCTCCAACGTTCCGTCGGGCCTGATCGCGGACCAACTCGTCGGCCGCTTCTGGCCGATGCTGCGCGAACTCGCGACGAATCTCGGCCTGCCGTGGTGGCTCAAGGGCCTCCTGGTCGACGGCGTGTATCTTTCCACCGCCTGGGTCATCAGCGTCATGCTGCCGCCGATGGCGATCTTCTTCCCGCTGTTCACGTTGCTGGAGGACTTCGGCTACCTGCCGCGCGTGGCCTTCAACCTCGACCGCGCCTTCAAGCAGGTCGGCGCCCACGGCAAGCAGTCCATGAGCCTCATGATGGGCTTCGGCTGCAACGCCGCCGGCGTCGTGGCGACGCGCATCATCGACAGTCCGCGCGAACGCCTGATCGCGATCCTCACGAACAACTTCTCCCTCTGCAACGGCCGCTGGCCGACGCAGATCCTCATCGCGACGATCTTCATCGGCGGACTCGTGCCCGCGCAATGGGCCGGCCTGGTCTCGGCCGGAGCAGTCACCGCGGTCGCCCTGCTGGGCATCGGCTTCACCCTCGCGGTTTCCTGGGCGCTGTCGCGCACTGTGCTGCGCGGCGAGGTGTCGGCCTTCAGCCTCGAGCTCCCGCCGTACCGGCCGCCGCGGTTCTGGCAGACGCTCTACACGTCGCTGATCGACCGCACGATCTTCGTCCTCTGGCGCGCCGTCGTCTTCGCGGTGCCCGCGGGCGCGGTCATCTGGCTAAGCGCGAACCTTGACGTCGGCGGCGTGTCGCTCGCCCATTACGCAATGCACTATGCCGACCCGGTCGGCGTGCTGCTCGGGCTCAACGGCGTGATTCTGCTGGCCTACATCATCGCGATCCCGGCCAACGAGATCGTGATCCCGACCGTGCTGATGCTCACCGTGCTCGTGACGGGCAGCCAGGGCGTCGGCGAGGGCGCGGGCGTGATGTTCGAGCTCGATTCGGTCGATGCCACGCGGACCCTCCTGGAGGCCGGCGGCTGGACGCTGCTGACCGCCGTGAATCTCATGCTCTTCAGCCTCCTGCACAACCCCTGCAGCACCACGATCTACACGATCTACAAGGAGACCGGCAGCGCGAAGTGGACCGCGGTGGCGACACTGCTGCCGGTGATCCTCGGCCTCGTGGTGACGTTCGCGGTCGCGACGGTCTGGCGCTGGGCGGCATGACGGCGCCAGGCATGAGGCAAGTCCTTGTCGGACTGACGCTCCTCCTGGGGGCACTCCCGCTCGGTGCCCAGGTGTCCGAGTCGCCGACGACCGTGGAACCCGGAAAATGGCTGGTCGAGGCCGACCTGTATGCGGTGGCATTCGACCGGCACACGTATCAGCGCGACGGCGTGCACTACCGCTCGACCTATGCGGCCTCCTGGCTGTTGAGCACGGGGATCGCGCCCAACGTGGACGTGCAATGCGGGCTCGACACGTGGCGGGAGGAGCGGGCTTCCGGTGACGGCTGGTCGGAAGTGGGCCGCGGGGTGGGCGACGCCTGGCTGCGGGCCAAATGGAATTTTGCCGGCGACGAGGAGAGCGGACCGGCCTGGGCCCTGCTGCCTTACGTCAAATTGCCGGTCGCCACCCGCGACATCGGCAATGGTCACGGCGAGCCCGGCTGCGCGCTGGTTTACGGACGGCCGATGCAAAACGGTCGCTGGTGCAACGGCACGCTCGGGGTCGACTGGCTCGACGATGGCGGGGGCGGTCGCAGCCTGGGCTATTACGGATCGCTCGCCGTGACCTGGCCCTGCGGCCGGGCCGGCAGCGCCTACGCGGAGGTGGTCGCGTGGGCAAACGCCGAAGCCACCCGCGAATGGTCGGGAGAACTTGGCCTGGGGCTGACCCGCGAGGTCGGCCGCGGGATTGTACTGGATCTGGCCGTTTACGTCGGCGTGACCCGGGCCGCGCCGGATGTGACGCCGGTGCTGCGGATAATCTGGCCGCTGTAGGCCGCGAGCTCGCTCGCGCTTTTCGGTTGGCGAAGGCGAAACCAGCGCCCGCGAGCGGGCTGCCTACCGTGGCCCTTTCCGCTGGGCTACCCGCCGATCAAACCGCGGAAGAGGTGCAGGGAAAAGACGCCGGCGAGGGCGTAAACCATCCAGGTGACCTGGCGGGCGCGGCCGGTCGTCAGGAAGATGGCGGCGTAGGCCACGAGCCCGAGTCCGATGCCCTCGGCGATGCTGAAGGTCAGCGGCGTGGCCAGGATGATGATGAAGGCCGGCGCCACCTCATGCAGGTCACGCAGGTTCAGCTCGGCGACCGATTGGAACATGAAGATTCCGACGACAATGAGCGCCGGCGCCGTTGCCACCGCCGGGATCGCCTGGATGAGCGGCGTGAAGAACAGGGCGAGGATGAACAAGCCCGCGACCGTGACGCCAACGAGGCCGGTGCGGCCTCCGGCCTCGACGCCCGAGGCGGACTCGACGTAGCTGACGACGTTGGACGTGCCGAACCCCGCGGAGGCGATCACGCCGAGCGAATCGGCGACGAGCGCCTTGCCCGCGCCCGGCAACCGACCGTCCTTGTCGAGCAGACCGGCGCGCTGGCAGACGCCGATGAGCGTGCCCACATTGTCGAAGAGGGCGATCAGGAGGAGCGTGAGCACCACCGTGAGCGCCTTGACCGGATCCTCGGCGAAGTAGCCCAGGTCGAATTTCATGAACGTGTCGGCCATCGAGGCCGGCAACGAGACGAACTCCTTCGGGTGCGGCGTCACCGTGCCGCCCTGGCCGTCAGGCACGACGAGGCCGAGGGCCGTCACGGCGAGGATGCCGAGGATGATGCCTCCCGGCACGCGCCGGACCATCAGCACGATGGTAAGGATGAGGCCGACGAAACTCAGCACCACCGGCGGCGACCCGAGATGGCCGTGGGTCAGCAGCGTCACGGGATGCCCGGCCACGATGCCGGCGTTGCGCAAGCCGAGGAACGCGATGAACAGGCCGACGCCGCAGGTGATCGCCATCTTCAGCTGGTAGGGGATCGCGTTGATGATCTTCTCGCGGATGCCGGAAAGCGAAAGCGCGAGGAAGGCGATGCCGTTGACCAGGACGAGGCCCAGCGCCTGCTGCCAGGGCACGCCGAGCCCGATGCACACGGTGTAGGCGAAGTAGGCGTTGATGCCCATGCCCGGGGCGAGCGCCAGCGGGATGTTAGTGTAGAGGGCCATGATCAGCGTGCTCACGGCGGCGCTGACAGCCGTCACGGTGATGAGGCCTTCGACCGGCATGCCGGCGGCGGCGAGGATCGCGGGATTCACCGCGAGGACGTACGCCATGGCGGCGAACGTCGTGCATCCGGCCTGCACCTCGCGGCCGGCCGTGGTGCCCTTTTGCTCGAGTTGGAAGAAGCGCTTCAGCATGCGACGAAGTTCGCAGGCAAGGCGGGAACCGCTCCGGTGGCAAACCCGATGTTGCGGGCCGGCGCGTCCGCAAACGTTCTGGTTCTCGCGCTCGCCGTGGCTATAACTGTTGCCCGTGAACCTCATCGACGCCCACGTCCATCTGTATCCGCCCGAGGTGAACCGCGACCCGGCCGGCTGGGCGGCGGCGGCTGGAGAGTCGCACTGGGCGACGCTGTGCACGCGCAAGCGGCGCGACGGTCGAGCGGTGCAGACGTTTCCGGACGTGGCGGATCTGCTCGGCGCCATGGATCGCGCCGGGGTCGCCCGGGCGGTGCTGTTGGGCTGGTACTGGGAGAAGCCGGCCACCTGCCGGCGGCAGAATGAGTTCTTCGCCGCGTGCGTGCGGCGCCATCCCGACCGCCTTTCCGCCTTCGCCACGCTGCATCCGGCGGCGGGCCAGGCGGGCGTGCTCGAAGAGCTTGAGCGGGCGGCCGACGGCGGACTCTGCGGGCTGGGGGAGTTGTCCCCGCATTCGGCCGGCTATGCGATGGACGATCCGGCCTTCGTCGCCGCGCTGGAATTCGCGGCAGGCCGCCGCTGGCCGGTCAACCTGCACGTGACGGATCCGGACAGCCGAGACTTTCCCGGGCGGGTCGTGACGCCGCTGGAGGATTTTGTGCGCCTGGCGGAGCGGCACGCGGCGACGACGTTCATTCTGGCGCATTGGGGTGGCCTGCTCCCGCTCCGCCACGAACAGGCTCTACCGGGCAATCTTTACTACGACACAGCCGCCTCGCCACTGCTTTACGGCCAGGATATCTGGCGTCGTTTTTGCGCCAAGGTCCCAGCCGACCGCGTGCTGTTCGGTTCCGACTTTCCGCTGAATCTCTACCCGAAGATCGATGCGGCGCCGACCATGGAGCGCCTGATTGCCGAAGCCCACCGGTCTGAACTGGATGCGACCGCGTTGCGCGGAATCGTCCGCGATAACGCCCGTCGCTTGCTGGGACTTTAGGCGCTGATTGCGTCGGCAGCCGCTCGCGGGCGCTGGTTTGGCGTGCGCTGCCGTCCACAGCGCGAGCGAGCTCGCGGCCTACCGTGGCGTTGTACAACCCGAATCTACATCCACTGCCGCAGGACCCAGGGGATGACCGGGCTCTGCGGGTGGTTCACCACGACCTGCAAACCGGCGCTGAGACCATCGGGCAGCGGCACCGGCACGGTCAGCACCGGCAGACCCGCGACGCTGGCCGGGGCGGTGAGCGCGAGGATGCGCTGGCGGTTGGCGGGGGTGCATTCGGCCTTGGTCAGGGCCGCGCAGGGCGCCACGGGCATGACGAGGAAATCGTAGCCGAGAAACACCTGGGTCCAGCGCCGGCGCACGGCCGCGCACGCGGCGTTGGCCGCGTCGATCTGCGCCGAGGTGAGGGCGGCGCCGGTTTCGAGGCGGGCGCGGACCGTCGGGTCGTAGCGATCGCGATAGCGCCCGAACCACGCCCGGTGGCCATGGCTGCCCTCGTGACCCACGATCGTGGAGTACGCGGCGGCTGCCGGTGCAAAACCCTCATGCAGGTCGCGCTGCAGGTCGTTAGCGGCCGGGGTCGCAATGCGCGCAGCGGCGCGGGCGCAGGCCTCGGCCACGGCCGGATCGAGGTCGGGCCACGCCAGATAGACGCCGCGCGGCTCACGTGCGGCATCGCGCCAGCCGACCAGCGCCCCGTGGGCATGCAGGAGATTCGCGGCGGTGGCCGTGAACCAGCCCGCGGTGTCGAACGACGGCGCAAGCGGAAAAACGTCGCGGATCCAGCGGTCGCCCGGCGTCAGCCGCAGGCCGAAGATGCCACAGAACGCCGCCGGCAGGCGCACCGAGCAACCCGTGTCGGTGCCCAGCGCGAACGGTACGACGCCCGCCGCAACCAGTGCGGCCGAGCCGCTGCTCGATCCTCCGGTCGTGCGCCCCGGAAACCGCGGATGCTCGCAATCGCCGTAATGCGGGTTCTCGCCCGTGAGGCCGTAGGCGAACTCGTGCAGCTGGGCCTTGCCGGCCAGCACGGCGCCCAGCTCATGCAGCCGGGCGACCAAGGCGGAGTCGTGCGCGGGCAGGGGACGCACTTCGGCGAGGAACGTCGAACCCGCGTGCGTTGGCTCGCCGGCCACGTCGTACAGGTCCTTCGCGAAATACGGAATGGCTCCGAAGGGCGCGGCGCGATTCGCGGCGGCGAAGCGCTCGGTCAGCACCGCCTCGGATGGCATCGACGCGATGGCGGCCCGCTGCTGCGCCGACGACAGGCGCGCCACGCCTTCCCGCAACCGGCGGACGGCAGCCGACGGAGCGAGGTCACGCCAGGAAGCGAAGGTCATTTTCCGAGGCAAACGGGCGTTGGGCGTCGGCGCAACCCTGCGCGGTTGAATCTGGCACCCGGCGCAAAGCCTGCCAACATCCGCCGCGTGAATTTCAACCGGACCCTCTCCGTCTGCCTCGCACTCCTGGCCGCCTTCGCGGCCAGCTGTTCGCGTCCGCCGGAATCGGGGCCGACCCTGCGGCGGGTTGTGTTCCAGAGCGACTGGTTCGCCCAAGCCGAGCATGGCGGGTTTTACCAGGCGCTGGCCAAGGGTTATTACCGCGAGGCGGGATTGGATGTGGATATTCTCACGGGCGGTCCCGGTGCCGGCATCAAGCTCAAGGTCGCCAAGGGCGAGGCCGACTTCGGCATGAACCGCGGCGACGACGCGATCCTCGCCGTCAGCCGCGGCCTGCCGCTCATGATGGTCATGGCCACCCTCCAGCACGACCCGCAGGCCCTGCTGTTGCACGCCGAAAGCCCGGTGAAGGATTTCCGCGACCTCGACGGCCGCGTCGTGACGGCGGCCGTGGGCATGACGTGGATCCCCTACATCCAGCAACGTTACGGCATTCGCTTCGGACTCGTCCCGACCACCTACGGCCTCGCGAGTTTTCTGGCCGATCGTGACGTCATCCAGCAGTGCTTCCTGACGAGCGAACCGTATTTCGCCCGGCAAAAGGGCGTCGCCGTGCGCGTGCTGCCGTTGATCGATACCGGCTATGACATGTACCACGCCGTCATCTGCCGGCGGGAGCTGGTCCGCTCGGAGCCAGCCGTCGTGCGGGCCTTCGTGGCGGCGTCCATTCGCGGTTGGGACGACTACATCGCCGGCGACCCGGCCCCGGCGCATGAACTCATCTTGGCGCGCAACCGCGACATGACGCCGGGCCAACTCGCGTATTCGCGGCAAGCGCTCATTGACCACGCCCTCGTGACGGGTCGACGGGAGAAGGGCGAAGGCACCGGCCAGCTGCGGCTCGATCGCATTCAGGCAGAGATCGACCGTCTGCGGGAGTTTGGCGTGCTCGAAAAGCCGCTGCGCGCCGATGAGGTGGCGACGCGCGCCTTCCTGCCGGAACTCAAGTAGGGCAGGTCCTTGACCCGCACTCCTTGCGTCGCGCGGGCCGATCTCTAGTCTCTCGCGCCTTTATGCGTACCTTCGCGTTCCTGTTCCTGGCCTCAGTTGTCGGCGCATTCGCCCAGGACGTCTCCCGGATGGAGGACACGGTCCGGGCCCAGGCCAAGGACCACGTCTTCATGGGCGCCGTGTTGGTGGCCCGGGACGGTCAGGTGCTTTTCGAGACGGCCTGCGGACTAGCCAACGCCGAGTGGGACGTGCCGAACACCACGGACACGCGCTTCCGGGTCGGCTCCGTAACCAAGCAGTTCACCGCCGCGGCCTTCATGCGCCTGGCGGAGCAGGGCAAGCTCAGTCTCGACGACCCGGTGGCTCGTCATGTCGAAGGGCTGCCGGCGGCCTGGCAGGGCATGACGCTGCGTCACCTGTTGAATCACACCTCCGGCATCCCGGAATTCAGCAGGCTGCCCGACTACGCGGATCGTCGCCGCGGGCCGCTTGAACTCGACCGGAGTCTCGCGCGCCTTTTCGCGTTCCCGCTCGAGTCCGCGCCGGGCGAGAAATTCAACTACAGCAATTCAGGCTACATTCTGCTTAGCCACATCCTCGAGCGCGTGACCGTAAGGACATTCGGCGATCACCTGCGCGAGGAGTTCTTTGTGCCGCTGGGCCTGACGGACACGTCCGTCGACAGCAACGGCACCATCGTGCCGCGCCGGGCCGCCGGCTATTATCGGCCGCAGGGCAAACTGACCAACGCACCCTTCATCAATATGGACGTCCCGCTGGGCGCGGGCGCCTTGCGCTCAACCGTCCGTGACCTTTGGCGGTGGACCGAGGCGTTGATGGGTGGCCAGGTGATTTCGCCGGCGTCGCTCGCAGTCATGACGACTCCCGGCAAGGGCGACTATGGCCTGGGGATCGTGATCCGAACGAAGGATGGCCGGCGCGTGATCGAGCACGGCGGCAGCATCGAGGGGTTCACCGCCCACCTGCGCTATTATCCGGAGACCAAGACCACGATCGTCGTGCTCGCCAACGTCAACAGCCCGGCGCCGCCGACGCTGGCAGACCAGCTCGGCGAGCTCCTGTAGCCGGGGTCGCTGACCCCGGTCCGGCTGCGAATGACGATCGCCCGGGGTCAGCGACCCCGGCTACAGTTTTTCAGTTTGCCTGAACGCACGGGCATTACGTGGCCGCGGCTGTCGACTCCCGCTCGATCAGTTCCGCACGCAGCAGCACCCGTCGCGCCGGCATGTGGGGCTGCCGCAGGCGACCGAGCATGGCTTCCACGGCGGCAGCGCCGAGCGCCGCGCAGGGCTGGCGCATGGTGGTCAGTGACGGGGAGAGCAGGCGGGCATAGCGCACGTCGTCGAAGCCGGCGACCAGCACATCCGCAGGCACGCGTTTGCCCAACGTGGCCATGGTCTGCAGCAGCCGTGCCGCGGTGGCGTCGTTCGAGGCGATCAGGGCATCGGGCGGGGCACGGCGGAAAAGGCGGCCGACCCAAGCGACATTGTCCGGCTGGCCGACGGCGAATTGCATTTGGGCCCCGTCCACCCGTGCCACCGCTGCCTGCGCGCCAAAGACGCGGAGGTCGGTCGTGGCCGGGTATTCGGGCCGGGCGATGAACACGAGGCGCCGTGCGCCGGCGGCCAGCACGTGGCTCGCGAGGTCGAACCCGGCGAAATAATCGTCGATCGCGACCACGTCGTGCGTGCTGCGTTCGGGAAACTCGCCAAGGTCCCGATCGAGCAGGACCACGGCGAGGCCCTTGCGGCGGAAGCTTTCGGCCAGGGCGCGGTTGACCGCGGCGCGCACGGGGTGGTGTTCGAGCGGGGCAAAAAATATCCCGGCGACGCCGCGGGCGACCCACTCGGCGGCGACGGCCTCGGGCGAGCGGTCCGCCACCGCCGCGCCAATCACGACGTCCCAGCCCTGGGTCTGCGCGGCGCGCGCGATTTCGACCGAGATCGGCTCCATCACTTCAGTCGCGCCGAGCCCGTCCGCCAAAAGGCCGAGCGCACCCGTCGCGACAGGCGCACTGCGCACGAACGAGCCGGCGCCGCGATGCCGTTCCACCAGGTTGAGCCGCTGCAGGTCCCGCAAGGCCTGCGCCACCGTGGGCCGCGAAGCGCCGAACCGCCGGGCCAGCGCCACCTCGCTCGGGAGGCGTGCGCCATGTTTCAACTCGCCGCGTTTGATCGCCTGATGGAGCTGCTGGAAGATGACCGCGTGTTTCGGCAGGGCCATGGCAAATGTCATGACAATCCCTTACCGCCTGCCAAACCTTAACCGGGCCTGACGGAATTGTGTTTGCGACGCGTTCGGGCGGTCCGGCACACTGCCGGGCGGTCCCCATGAGATCTTCCCCGTCGTCGGAGTCCCGGGTCAACGCCGCCTTGGTCGGCTGTGGCGGCATCGCCCGCTCGCAGCACCTGCCGAATCTCACCCGGGCGCCGAACCTCCGCCTGCAGGCCGTCTGCGACGTGAACCGGGCGGCGGCGGAGTCGGCGGCGCGCGATTACGACGTGCCACGGGTGGCGGATCGCTTCGAAGACCTGCTGGCGGATCCGGCCATCGATCTCATCGTCGTCGCGACGAAGGAGGACTTCCAGGTGCCGCTGACCTGCCAGGCGCTGGCCGCCGGCAAGCATGTCTATGTCGAGAAGCCGCTGGCCGCGACGCCTGAGGCTTGCGTCGAGGTCGTCGCCGCCCAGGCCCGGCACGGCAAACTGGTGCAGGTTGGATTCAACCGGCGTTTCGCCCCGGCCTGCCGCGAGGCCAAACGCATCCTCGCGAAGCGCGGCGGCGCGACGAACCTCTACTTCCGCATCAGCGACGAGTACTGGAACTGGGGCCGGAACAACCCGCCCGGCGTGCGCGTGATTCACGAGGTCTGCCATGTGTTCGACCTCCTGCGCTGGCTGACCGATTCGGACGCGGAGTCGATCTACTGCGCGTGCGCGCGACCCGACGACGAGATCTACACGCTCAAGTTCCGCTCCGGCGCCGTGGCGACGATCATGAATTCGGGCGAGGTCACCTGCGACCTGCCGAAGGAGCGGATCGAGATCGTCACGCGCGATCCCGGCGCCCTCATCATCGAGGAGTACACCGAGTTGCGGACCTACGGCTGCAAGGACGAGCCGGCGGTCATCCGGTTCGCCGGGCACACGCATCCGGAGAGCGAATTCACCCACAAGCTGCTGTTCGAGAAACTGGGCACGCCGGCCGTGGACGCGTTCCGTCGGATGCGTTGGGAGCTCCGCAATCAGGAGGAGGCCGGCCAGCTCGACGTGCAGGACGCGGAGTTGCGGAAGTTCATTGAAAAAAGCTTCCCGCACGTGAACTACCTCGTCGACAAGGGCTGGCGCGCTGCGATCGGGCATCTGGCCGACTGCATCCTCGGGCGCACGGCCTTCGACGGCGCCGGGCCGGCCGATGCGCTGGCGGCGAGTCAGCTCGCGACCGCGGCGATCCGCAGTCGCGAGTCGGGCGAGGTGGTCAGGCTGCGATAAATCCGCCGACGATCAGCAGCGCGATCAGGATGCCCATCAGGCTCTCGCCGGCAATGAGGCCGGAGGCCACGGGGACCACGGTCTTTTCGGCGAGCTTCGGGAAGAGGCGGCGCATCACCTCGGCAACGGCGGCGCCGAGAAACATGGCGATGCAGTTGCTGCCGGGGATGACCATGGCGATGCCAAGGCCGGAGGGCGAGGGCAGGAGCGGACGCAGGCGGCGCGGGGCAAACTTCTCAAGGAGCGCGAGCGCCACGCCGAGCACGAGGCCGACGACGATGGCGGTGCGGGACGATGCATGCAGGGCGCCGACGCCGTCCGAGAACGCCTTCGACACGCCGGCCCAGACGACACACGACGGCGCCGGCCAGGTCTCGCCGCCAAGCACGCTCGGATCCGGCAGGATGAGATTGAATGCGGGCACGACCACAATGGCGCCGGCGACGACGCCGAACAGCTGGGCGTACACCTGGTGCCGCGGCTTCGCGCCGAGGAGCCAGCCGGTCTTGAGGGTGGTGAGCAGGTCCGCCGCGTGCAGGCCGATGCCGCCGGTGACGTTGGCCGACATGATGTTGCCGGGCAGGTTGCCTGGAGTGATCACGCCGTAGATCATCTGCGTGACGGGCCCGAGGGCCTTGGTGGGCGTGACGTCGGTTTCACCGGTGACGCGCGCGGCGACGAAGCCCATCACCACCGCGAGGGGAACGGCCACGAAGCCGGCCCAGAGCGGGATATGGAAGAGCCAGACCATCAGGAATACCACGCCCGGGGCGAGGACGACAAAGCCCACGGGAAACCACCATTCCGGGGCCTCGATGGCGGCGAGGCCGGTGTCGGTGGCTTTCCCCGGGCGGAAGATGCGCGTGAGTCCGGTGAAGGAGCGGGCGATGCTCTTGTAGTCGATGGCGAAGGAGGTGAGGCCCGCCGCGACGAGGAGCGCCGCGCCCGGCCAGAGGGTCCAAGCGACGATGGCCTTGTAGCTCACGGCGGTGACGATGCCCTTCTCCACGAGCGAGGGCGCGAGCACGCCGTAGGTCAACAGGCCGCCGAGCAGGAGCGACCAGCCGGTGCGGAAACTCATGAGGGCGCCGCCGCCGAGCAGGACGACCTCGGCCTTGAGGGCGATGGTCCATTCGGCCAGCTGCCGCCCCGCGAGGGTGACCGGCAGGCCGATGGTGTGGGGGATCCAGTGCCAGGCGTCGCGGATCCACGTGACGACCGCGGCAAACACGGCCGAGCCGGCGAGCCAGGCCGACTTGCTGGCGCCGTCGCCGGAAGCCGCGCCGTGGATGGACTTGATCGTCTCCGCCGTGGCCGTGCCCGTGGGGAAGGCGAGGCCCTCGTGGTTGATGAGCTGGCGCTTGATCGGGATGGCGGCGAACACGCCGAGGGCGGCGATCAGCGCGAACCAGGCGATCATCGCGAACGCATCGGGCCGCATGGTCGTCACCATCAGCAGCGCGCCGAAGGCCGCCATGTTGCCGCCGCCCGTCATGAAGCCCGCACCGGAGGCGACGGTGGTCAGGGCGTTGTTCTCCAGGGCCCCAAGCGGCTTCTTCACGAGGCGGGTCACCTGCAGGAAGCGAAAGGCGCTGAAGGCGAGGATGCAGGCGGTCAGCGTGACGCCCATGCTCCAGCCGGTTTTGAAGAAGACGTAGAGGTTCGAAAGACTCATCGCCCCGCCGATGAGCATGCCGATGATGACCGCGCGCACGGTGAGGTTCGGCGCATCCGGCTGGTAGGTGTGCGCGAGCCATTCGGCTTCGCGGCTGGAGAGTTGGGGATCGTTGGCGGGGGCGGAGGGAGTAGGGTCAGGGTTGGCCGACATGGGTCCTTTTTTGTCGCCGAACGATGACTGCCGCCCGTCCGTCGGCAAGCCCCCTTATCCGGTACCAGGCCGTTGAACCGCGAAGCAGCGCGAAGGGACGCGCGACCGATCCCAATCCTTTGCACAGTAGGAAACAGAGAGCGCAGAGATTATCTCTCCGACACCTCCGTTGACTCTGTTTCCTACTGTAAAAACGGATTGAGCTTCGCGCCTCTTCGCGTGCTTCGCGGTAGTGAACGGCATCGTTGCCGCCCTTATCCGGAGGCCGGGCGCTACCTTTCCGAACCGGCGGTGCTTCCGGGAAACAGCACGAGCGCGGCTGAGCAGGGGATCATCACGAGGCCGCACAAGGTGTAGAAGAGGTGGTAGCCGCCGAGGTGGGCCGGGCCCCAGGTGACGTGGATCTGCTGGAGCCAGCCCAGCAACGGCACGGCCAGCACGCCGCCGACCGCGAAGGCGCCAAGGCTGATGAGATTGTAAACGGCGAAGTAGGCCGGGCGGGTCCCTTGCGCCGGCACCGTGCCGTAAAGCGCGGCGGGAGCGGCGACGCCGTAGATGCCGTCGGCGATGGCCACGAAGGCCCAGCCAACCATGATCGGCCAGGCGCGGCCGGGTTCCGCGAAGGGGAAACACAGGAAGAACGCGATGTAGATCGGCGTACCGAGCAAGATCAGGCGCCGCGGTCCGACCCGGTCGCAGAGTCGGCCCAGCGCCGGGGTGAGGAGCAGCTTCACGATCAGGTAACCGACGCCCATCGAGGCGATCAGCCACGGCCGCATCTCGACGATCCGCAGGTTGAAGACCTGATAGTAGGCGCAGGCGAAATAAAACGGCATCATGTAGATGAGCGTGCCGATCGTGAGGCGGACAAACTCACGGGTGCGCAGCACGGCGCGCAGGTCGGCCACGGAAAACGGCGCGGGTTCCTGCTCGATGGGTCGCGTCGCGCGCCCCAGCATCAGGGCGGCCGCGATGCCGAAAAGCGCACCGGTGATCAGCAACGCGGCGAGGCCGGGGCCGTTGTCCTTGCCGAGGAATTCGACGCCGGCGCCGACGACCAGCGTGGAGGCAATGATGGCCACGCTGGAAAGTCGGATGCGCTGGCCGATGTAGCGTCCGCGGAGTCCGCTGGGAATCGTCGTCGCCAGCCAATCGTCGGAAAACGGCCGCGTCAGGTGCAGGCAGGCCGCCGCCAGGAAGACCGCCAGCCCCAGCGAATACGGTCGCAGCGCGGCCGGCAGCAGCGGCGTGAGCAGCACTGCGGTGATGAGCAGGAGGGGCTCGACCAGCGCCACGGCCAAGATGAACCGCCGGCGCTGGCGCACGTAGCTGGCCACCGGCAGGCCGAGAACCTGGACGATGCAGGCGAAGCTGATGACCGCGCTGAAGAACCCCATCGCATCGGGCGGCACGCCGATGACCAGGGCAAACGCGGTGAAGACCAGCGTCGTGCCGCCGCAGATCGTCTCGAACACGCCGCGCAGGCTGATGTTCCAGTTGAACCACGCGAGGGATTCGCGCGTGGTCCGCAGGCGGCGGACAGGTGCCGGGCGCTCCATGATGCGCGGCGGACGAACGGTTAGGTCGCCCCGGTACCGCCGGGACCCGGGAGGAGGACCAACCGCGGAGGCGGGGTCCGGCTTGCCGGGCGACAGGGCAGGTGGAGGCGCAGGGGCTTCACGCCGGGCAGTTTGGGCGGATGTCCGGTAGTGGCAAGCGCATGGGCGCCGTGGATTAACGCTGACTCCGTCGCGCCGGCGCCCCACGTTCGTGGCGTCGGTCGATTCGCTCCGACCAACCCCGCCTCACACCGTTTCCTTTCAATCCCATCGCGCCATGAAAGACTCCATCCTGATCACCCGCAGCACCCAGTTGCCGCTCGAGACTGTCTGTCAGCGCCTGCCGGAGATCTCCGCCGCCCACAAGTTCGGCGTTCAGGCCGTGCACAACCTGCGCGAGAAGATGGTGAGCAAGGGCGTTCCCTTCGATCGCGAATGCCGGGTGATCGAGGTGTGCAATCCCCAGCATGCCCAGGTCGTGCTCACCCAGCAGATCGCGATTTCCACCGCGCTGCCGTGCCGCATCGCCGTCTATGAGGAGGGCGGCCGCACGATCCTCGCGACCATGAAGCCGACCGCCCTCCTGAACATGTTCGATGCCCCCGGTGCCGCCCAGACAGCGCGAGAAGTCGAGGACACCATGGTGCGGATCATGGACGAGTGCTGTCGGGCTTGAGCCGCAGTTGCGGGACCGGGCAGGGGCGATTGCCGGCTTGAGCCCAACGAGCCGGGGCGGTATAGCAAAGGTGCGTCGGACGCATGAAGCGTTCCGGCGGGTTATCCCATGAACATGCCCCGCCTTGCCCTCGGTCTCATTTGGATCGGTCTGGTGTCGGCGGCCAACTCGGCCCCATCGTCGGCGTCCCCCGCGACGTCGTCTGTCCCCGTACTCTATGTCACGATCGATTCCCTCGAGCCGCTGGATTTCCGCCATTATCGGCGGGCCCTGGGCGACGGCAGCGAGTTGATCCTGACGACGCTCAAGCAGAGCGCCGCCGAGCAGGCGCGGCTGGCGCATTGCGCGGGCGAGGTCGTCGTGCTCGATGATAAGGCGGCCCCACCGGCGAAGTCCCCCGTGCTGCGGCTGACCTGGACGGCCGAGGCTGTCGCCGCGGATCTGCTGCCTGCGGACGGAGGCAAGGCCATCAATCTCGGCATCGTGAGCGGCCTGCCGCTGACCCAGCACCCGGATTACGACCGCATGCATGCGGAGATCAGCCGCCAGGGGTTGAAGGACCAGCGGCGCGACGCGCTCCTGCGGGCGCAGACGCAGATGAACCTTTTTCTGGCACTGCAACGCGCGAACCGGATCCTCCAGTCCAGGTGATCCGGGTGCCTGGCCGTTTGATTCGACTTGTTAGCCGCCTGGTTTCAGGCCATCTCCACTCGCGTGCCCCGTCGGTCCTGCCTGCCCCTCTTGACCGCCTTGCTGCTCGCGGCGCCATCCCCGGCCTTCGCGCAGGTCGTCCTGCATCTTTCCTTTGACCGAGCCGAAGCGCTCGGCACCGATTCGTCGGGCAACAACCAAGCGGCGCCTTTCGTGTCCGGCCTGCCCACGTTTACGGCGAGCGGGGTGAGTGGTGGCGCGATCGTGCTGGACGGCGAATCCTATTACCGCTGGGGCTCCGGCATCGCTGCAACGCTGGCGGGCAGCTTCACGGCGGCGGTCTGGATCAAGACCACGCAATCCTACGGTGAGGACTCGGAACCCGGGTATTACGGCGTGGGCATCGTTTATGCAGACCAGCCGGGCCAGACAACGGACACTGTGCCAATCGCGCTGAACGGCAGCAAGGCGGGGTTCATGACGAGTAATGGAACCCAGGATACCACCATCCACTCCACGAGTTCGATTAACACGGGTGCTTTCGTGCATGTCGCTGTGACCTACGACATCGGCACCGGCGTGAAGCGGCTGTTTGTGAACGGGGTGCTCCAGGCGACGGAAACCGTGACACCGACCGCGCTGAACGCGCGCAATCTCCTGTTTCTCGGAGCGAACGATTTCGACGGGCGCTACTTCTCGGGCGTGCTGGATGATTTTCAGTTCTACAGTCAGGCGTTGACCGCGGACCAGGTGAGCTTCGTCTACAATCATCCCGGCCAGCTGGCGGTGCCGGAGCCGTCCACCCTTGCTCTTTTGACGCTGGGCGCGGTGTTTCTGTTTATCTTGCGTCGGCGCCGCGGTGCTTAGGCCGGGCGTTCGCCGCGCTAGGTCGACCGGAATCGCGCGATCACCGCCGCACGGCCCGTGAATCCAGTCACAGCGATGTTTTCCGTCCCGGGTTGCCAGTTGCCGCCGGTCACGCTGACGCACGGCTGACCGGACGGATGTGGAATGCGAACGATCAACCTGCGGGGACGGCGATCGCCGGGGCATTCGACCACGACGGAGAATTCACTGCCATCGGCAGACACTTCGAGCGCGAACGTCAAAGGCCCGAACCAGCTGGCACCGCCGCGGACCGCGATCCTGGCGCCGGGCTGGAGCCAGGCTCGCGGCACACCGGCAAACAGGCGCAGGGTGTCGCCGTCCTCGAGGTAAAGGGCCCAACGGGTCTCCATGAGGAACCAGGCCTCCTCGTGGGTCTTGTGGGCGCTGACCGGGAAAAGATGCTCGTTGAACGTGTACGTCTCGCGGTCGGCGAGGGCGGCGAGCGCGCCGTACCAGGCACGGAGGAAGGCCTTGGTTTCGCCCCGGCGCAGATGCACCCAGGGGTGGCGGCTGTAGTAGGGTTGGCTGAAGGCGACATTGCCGCGGGTCATCAACTCGGCATGCGCCTCGAGCAGTTCGTCGGCGATCGGCTCGTCCGGCGCTACGACCTCCTGGAACACAAGGTAGAGGGGACCGAGCAGCGAATCGCGCGCGGCCATCGTGCCATGCGTGTACCAGCGGCCGCCATCGGCATGGAGCATCACCGGTCCGCGGTAGCCGGTCCAAGGTGCGGCCGCGCGCGTCCAGCGGCCGTCGCCGAGCGGCACGACCGGCGACTCCTCAAACGACTGCGCGAGGCTCGCGCGGATGTCGGCCCGGAGGGCGGTGGCGATCTCGGCACAGACGGCGGCCTCGGCCGGCGCGATGGTGCGGAGCATCTCAGCAGTGCGGGCAAGCCCGAGATAGGCGTAGCCGTTGAGCATGAACGAGCGATAAGGGTCCTCGGGATCGGCCGTCTTGCCGTCGAGCAGGCCGTATCCTCGGCCGCGCAACTCGGGCTGGAGATTCCGGCTCCGCCAGGCCTCGAGGTAGCGCCAAGCCTTGGTGATGTGGGAATGCACGCGGCGCAGCCAAGTCTCGTCCTGGGTGTACCGGAAGTGTTCGCCAAGGGTCCAGAGCACGGCGCCGGTCTCGAGCATGTACCCATTGAAGTTCTGCATGAATCCGTCGTCGTGCTGCTTCGCGAGGAAGAAATCGAGGGCGCGGGCGGCGGTGTCGTGCCAGCCCATGGTGTCCATGAATTGGATGATCGGCGCACACTCGGATCCGATGGCCGTGTAGATGCCGACCGCGGGCAGCAGCGGCTGGTCCGGCTCGCGGCCATAGGCGACCAGGTCGAGGTGCAGCAGACCGGCGCGTACGCGTTCCTGGAGGTGCGGCTCGGGGAGCTCCCACGACGCGTCCGTGGCGAGGCGGGTCCGCCAGAACGCGCGAGTCTCATCCAGGCGCGCAGGGAAGGCCTGGTGGGCCAGCGCGAGGGCGCGTTCCCGCGCCAGCGGACGATGGGGCACGCAAAACTCGAGGACCGCGCAGGCGCCCGGCGCCAGGAGCACGGCGGCCTCCTCGGCCGGCAACGGCTCGCCGTCGAGGCGACTCAGCGCGAATACGCGACCGGAGGCGAAGGCACCGAAGCCGGTGACCGGATCGAAACTCCAGTCGGGCAGTCGCGGCGACACGGGTGTCGCCAGCGTGGGCGTGACGGTGCGGAATAGCGCATAGGCCGGGGCCAGACCGCGGTTGGTGGCGACGATGCGACCGTGCAGCACAACCTCCTCCGGCGGATTCAGCTCGGCGTCGTGGCGCGCCTTTTCCGCCGCCGCCTGGGCCGGGGTGAACATGTGGCCGTGTCCGTGGGCATCGGCGACGAGGTAGTCGGTGCCACGGAGCTTGGCCGAAGTATGGGGCGAGATCTCCGGGGCGGCGAAGAGGGTGGCCTCGTAGCGGATGGCACCGTCGTCGAGGTCCGCGTGCAGGATTGGCAGCGCGCCCTCGTCGAGCCGGCGCGTGAGCGGATGGTCGGCGCCGACACCCCGGCCAAATTGGAAGGCGTAGGTGGCCGGCTGCGTGGCGATCTCAGGCAGCGGGCACTCGTAGCCGGCGAAGCGTGGCTGGAAGGACTCGACGTTTTCGTCCACGCGGAAGACGCGGATGTCGCGGCTGAGGCCAAGCCAGGTCTGGGCCTTCAGGTTGCGCACGCTGGCGGCAACCTCGGCAAAGCTCGCTTCCGGCGCCGCCGCGATGCGCTGCAGTTCCGTCGTGCCGCCCCGCGCCTGGATGGCGGCGATGATTTCCGCATAGGCGCGGGTATCGATGGCCGTCGTCACGACGATGCCATCGCGGGGCAGCCAGATTGGGAAGTCGGCCCGGACGTCGGCGAGACGGAAGGTGAAGGGGCGCGGAGCGACCATGATTGTGATCAGCGTTGGCAATCCCAGCGAACTCCGAGTTGGTCGCACCGCCAGTTCGAGCCGGCTCGCCTGTCGGGGAGGAAACGCAAACGCTTCACCCTCGACGCTCCCGGAAAGGGCCTGCAATCCAGTCAAGATTCCGCGTTCGACCGCGACCCGGCCGGTCCTCCCGGGTGCATGCCAGATGACTGCGACGGCGTCCGTCTCGGACAGGGTGGGATTCGCAGCAGCGGGGGCGGCCATGGGTGGCCCGAGCATGCGTTAAGCGCCGCGGGTGTCAGGCAGATTTCCCGCCCTGGTCGGTTCAGAGCTTGCCGGCACCGAGTCGTTGGTGCCGCTCGATGCCGGCTTCCAGGGCCTTGAGCATGTGGGCGTAGTCCTCGGCGAACTTGGCATAGGCCGGGGTGAAGCAATGGGTGTTCAAAGTCGCACGCTTGCGGTACGGAACGTAATTGCCGATGTGCCAGCCGACGTTGCGGTAGATGCAGAAATCGCCCGGATTGAGGAGCAGTTGAATCGCCCCGGGCATGGCTTGGCAGTAACGGAGGCAGAATAACTCCAGTTCCTCGTCGGTGCGGCGATTGTCCTCGTCCCAGAGCTCCTGCTGGGTCGAAGCGCCATAGACCCGCATCTCCTCGGCGGTATTTTGGACTCGGCGAAAGCTGCCGGGGACGTACCAGGTGGACGTGTCCTCGTAGAACGGGCAATTGACCTGGTTCCAAAGCCTGAAATCGGTGGCGATCTCCTCCCAGCGGGTGTCGCCGATCTCGCGCTGGAATTCGTCCTCGAGCACGTGATCGCGCCAGTCGCGGTGCCACTCGGTGGACCACGGCCGGGCGCGGGGATTGAACAGCAGGCACGCATCCTCGGTCGGTTTGAGCGTGTGCTCCGGGGTGAGCAGGGCCTGGACGGCCTCATCAAGGCCCTCGATGCCGTTGAAATTGCGGAACGGCTGCAGGTCGGCGTCGGCGAGATGGGCCTTGAGCGGCGCGAGTCGCTGGGTCTGGGGTCCGTTCAGCCGGACGGCGATGTCGTGGGCCTTGTCGGCGGAGCGGCGCAGGTCGCGAAGCAGGCTCGCGGGTATGACCTGGCGGAGGACATGGTAGCCTTGGGCGCGGTAGCTCAGGCGGTCGGCTTCGGTGATGGCGGCGATTTTCATGGCTCCGGGGTGAGAGCGGTCAGGGGGCCGTGCCACTCCACCAGAAACGAAGGGCAGCGCCAGCCGAAAGGAAGGCGTTCCGGAACCAGGCGGGCGGCTCGATCTCAGTCGTGCTCGAAACGCGCGATGTGCCGGCCGGGATCGGATACGAGAGTCGAAAGGTGGTCGGTAGTGAAGTCGCGGATCGTCAGGCGGTCCACCTTCGCAAGATCGCCCGCGGTCGCGAGGAGCACGGCCTGCTTGTCCTGGGCGTTGAAGCACTCGCCGTTTTTCACCACCAGGTGGCGAACGCGTCCGCTGACGCGGATGTAGGGTCGGGTCTGCGGAGTGTCGCCGTGGTCCTGAATATGCAGGCCGTCGATCACGAGCGAATCCACGTCGGCCGGTGTGTCGCCCATGTCGGGGATGTCGGTCTTGCCCTCGAGGTAGACGAGGTAGCGGTCGTCAGACGGGTCGTGGTACTGGATGTTGCGCAGCTGCAGGTTCCGGTGGCGCCCGGAGATGCGGAAGAGGAACGGCTCGGTGTAGTCGTAGTTGGCCTTGGTTTGCCGGAGGTCGATGTTCTCGAAGAGGAGCGATCCGAAATTTCCTTGGAGCCCGCGTTTCTTGTAGTCCCACGCGCTGAGATAGAAGCCGAAGCTGCGGTAATTGCCGGTGACATTGCGAACCGTGATGCGATCGTGGAGGTTTTCGCGTGAGAGGATGCGCAGGACCTGGGCGGCGTCGTCGACGAAGAGGCCGTCGATGAGGACGTCGGTGATGGGGCCGACCGTGGCCGCGGGATGAACCCAGCTCGGCTCGCCGTTCGTCTCCTCGTCGCCGTTGAGGGCGATGAAGTCGTCGCCGGTGCGGCCCTGGATGTTGCGCAGGACGAGGAAGCGTCCGGGACCCTGGACGTGGATGCCGTCCTGGTTGCCGGCGTGGATGAAGCCGGGGAGTTCGAGGCGGATGTTCTCCATCGTCACGCGCTCCCAGTTGGTGATGAGGAAGGCGAAGGTGCGTTGGTCGCGAACCGTCAGGTCGCGCACGAGCAGGTTCTCGACGCCGAAGAAGGCGAGGCCGACGACCTGGTGCTTCGCCTTGGAGTAATGGACGTCGGGCGGGACGTGATGGGCCTGGTGGCGGCAGTTCTGGTTATAGGTGCCGCCGAGAAGGGTGATGTTGCGGTCGAGGATCGCGCCCGGGGAGGGGTTGGCGTTGATGATGAGGGGGCGGTCGGAGTGGGGGGCCTGGAAGAAGCCGCAGCGCGCATGCAGGCACTCGATCGTCGTGTTGGAATGGATCCGCAGCTGGGTGACCATGGCTGCGCCGTCCACGATCAGCTTCAGGCCGCCGTTCGCGGGGGCGGAGTCGAGGACCTTTTGGAGGACAGCGGTATCATCGGTCCCGCCGCCTGAGTGGACGTCGCTGTCCAGCCGCGCACCGGCCTGGCTGGCGTAGATGGTTTGGGTGATCATGCGAGTGGCGAGACATAGCGGGCGGGTGACGGAAAGACAAGGGAACGGCGGGTCGGATGCGTCGGGAATGTCATGACAATTAGCCAAGTAGGCGCAGATCTGCGCGTCCATAAGTGGCAGCGAAATCCCAATTTCGAACCGCACCCAAATCGGCCTTGCACTTTCCCGGGGCGCCGTTTCCCTTCGCCTCTTCAGATGCTCCGGAGAGGTGGCTGAGTGGCCGAAAGCGGCGCTTTGCTAAAGCGTTGAACGGGTAAAACCGTTCCGGGGGTTCGAATCCCCCCCTCTCCGCCAGCATCCACGAAGTGTCTCCTCGGAGCTTCAGCTTTCCTCGTCCTCGACCGGGCGCTCGAGCTCGGCGCGGCATTCGCTGATGACGCGAAGCCAGATTTCGCGGAGGTCGAACAGCGCCGTCAGCGCCTCCTCGCGGTAGGCGGCGACCGCGGTCTGCCGCTGCGCGGAAGGGTCGTTGAGGAGCGCGAGGCTGCGGTTCAGGCCGCTGAGCGCGCGTTTGAAAAGACTGATCGCCATCGCGTAGTCGCCGTATTCGAGGGCGTGGATGGCCAGGAGCGCCTGGTCCTCACCATGGTGCAGCGAACTGAGGTAGCTGACGGCCAGCGGCTGGGTCACCTTGCCGGGCTGGCCGGCGAGCAGCTCCCACTTGCGGCGCATGAGCAGGTAGAGCGCGCGGGTCGAAATGAAGATCGGATTCTTGTGCAGCGTGTAGATGTCGCCCTCGTCCTCGAATTCCTCGGGCAGCGGTTCCGTCGGCGCCTCGTTGACGGCGCCCGCGGCCGGCGTCTCCGTCTCGGTCTCCCATTCCATGTGGCGGGCGACCTCGTCGATGCGCTGGGGGTGTCCGCGGAAGACCTCGTAATACGCGAGGTAACGGTTGACCGTCTCTTCCTGCGCGCGGAGGTAGCGTTCCCAATCGAACTCGTTCCAGGCCAATTCGCCGCGCTCTTCCCATTCGCCCTCGGGACTGCCGTCGAATTCGTCTTTGCTCATTGCTTGGCCGACACTGAGTGGAGCTCCGCGCAGAGTGCAAAGGAAAAAACGGGATCGCCGGAAACCGATGAAGGACGGCGGATTACGGGTTGAATCCGGCGACGCCGGAACGGTAGGTTCGCGCCATGGCTGACGTCCAGCACACCACGATCCACTACTTCGGCCATGTGCAAGGGGTCGGTTTCCGCTACACGACGCTGCAGATCGCCAAGGAGTTCGAGGTCGCTGGCCAGGTGCGCAACCTCCCGGACGGCCGGGTCGAGGTCGAGGTGGAGGGGACGCGCGAGGAGATCGCCGCCTTTGCCCAGGCGGTCGAGGAGCGGATGCACGGCTACATCCGCAAGGTCGAGCAGACGGCGGCGCGCCGCGCCCCGCAGTTCCAGGGTTTCACGATCCGCTGAGGCGCCGCCCGATGGGTTTTGACTCACCCCGGTCCGGCGCCAAACGTGCCGGCGCCCCGTGATTATCGACCTTCCCTATTTCATCCTCGCCCTGGCGATCCTTTGGTTTCCGCGCCAATGGCTGCGGTTCGGCCGCGATGCGACGCGGGGGTTGCGCTGGATGCGCCGTTCGCGCCGACACCTGAACGAGCAGCTGCGCACGCGCGAGCCGGGAGATGTGCGCCTCACCGCGGCCGACGAGTTTTCGAAGCTGCGCAACTACATCGATTTTCTGCGGGCGCTGGTCGGCGGCCTGCTGATCGTGGGTCACAGCGAGTGGGAGATCGTGGCGGCCATCCGGCACGAGGCCGCGACGGTCGATCCGACCGCGGTCACGGCCGGGACGGGGCTCGACTACCTGCGGATGGCGCTGCTGCTCGTGGGCGTGTGCATCCAATTTTTCCGTTTCGAGGGCCGCCTGACATTCTATGCCCCGATCTTCTACCTCGGCGGCCTGGGCTTCGCCTTGTGCGGCCTGAACGCGGGCCTGTTTGCCTTCGTGGTCTGCTGGACCCTGAACACCGCGGCGCCGCTGCTGCCCGGCGGGTTCCTGTCCATGTACGCGCTCCTGATCTTCATGCTCGGGCTGCTGCTGCGCGGCCTGGGCGACAGTTATGTCCTGTTCATGGGCGCGGTGAGCTTTCTGCCGGTGCTGGTGAGCCTCCTCGCGCGGCGGTCGCTGGCGATCTTCGTCAAGCGCATGAAATGACGGGAGCGAACCGTGGAGACGCCGCGTCCCAGTTGGTGGCAGATCTGGTCCGAGGCCGCGCGACCGCGCACGCTGCCCGCGGCGTTCGCACCGGTGGTGGTCGGTTCGGCCCTGGCGTGGCATGACGGGCAATTCGAGCCAGTGGCGGCGGCGATCTGCCTGGGCTTCGCGCTGCTGGTCCAGATCGGGACGAATTTCGCGAATGACTATTACGATCACCGGCACGGCGCCGACACCGGGACGCGGGTCGGGCCGCGGCGCGCGGTGGCGGCCGGGCTGGTGACTCCGGCCGCGATGCGGCGCGCGATGATCGGGGTCTTCGCCGCCGCGTTTGCGCTGGGTCTGACGCTTTTGTGGTGGGGCGGCCCGTGGCTTTTGGCGATCGGCGTGGCGAGCATCCTGGGTGGCATCGCCTACACGGGCGGGCCTTATCCGCTGGCCTACCACGGCCTCGGCGACGTGTTCGTGTTCGTCTTTTTCGGGCTGGTGGCGGTTGGGGCGACTTACTTCGTGCAGGCGGGCAGCGCGGATGCCGACGTCCTGCTGCTGGCGGTGCCGGTGGGCTTGCTGGCGGCGAATATCCTGGTCGTGAACAATTACCGCGATGTCGAGACCGACACCGTCGCCGGCAAACGCACGCTGGTGGTGATCCTCGGCCGGACCTTCGCCCGGCGTCAGTTCGAGGGCTCACTCGCCCTGGCATTCGGTCTCATGCCGGTCGTTGCCTGGCGCCTCGAAAGCGCTTGGCTGCTTTTGCCATGGCTGTTGCTGCCGGTGGCGTGGCGGCATGTGCGCGCGTTGGCACCGGGCCGCACTCCGGCCGAGTTGATCGCACTGCTGGGTGCGACCGGACGTTTGCTCGCAGCGTTCGCTCTGCTCGTCGCGGCGGGCTTGGTGTTGGCGCGGCAGTAAATCGGAATGGGCCTCCTGTGGGCCGCGAGCTTGCCCGCGCTCGGTTCGGCGGCGCATGCCAGACAGCGCCCGCAAGCGGGCTGCCTGCGGTGGCGGGGTTCGGTGATTTCGCCCGCCGGTGAAACAAAAAGGCTGCACCGTTTGGGTGCAGCCTGGAAAGGCGGGAAGCGGCGAACGCTCAGAGGTGCGTGGCGACCTTGGCCTTGAGGGCGGCCTTGGGCATCATGCCGACGATCTGCTCGACAACGCTGCCGCCCTTGAAGAGCAGCATGGTCGGGATCGCGCGGATGCCGTACTCGGCGGACACGGCGTCGGCCTCGTCGACGTTCACCTTGCAGATCTTGAGCTTGCCATCGAGCTCGGTGGCGAGCTCGTCGAGGATCGGGGCGATGGCCTTGCAAGGCCCGCACCACGGAGCCCAGAAATCGACGAGGACGGGAACGCCTCCGGCGGTGACGGCGGCCTTGAAGGTGTCGTTGGAGAGGTGGGTGATTTTATCGGACATGGGTTGGATGGTTGGAGGATAAGAGACCTGCCGGGGCGTTGGAGGCAAGCGCGGGGACGATTATTCCGGCTTAGCCCGGTGGATGATGTCGGCGAGCTCCTTGGGCTCGACCTCGTGCAGGGCCTTGCCGCGATTTTTCAGCACCTCGAAGGTCTTGATGACGGTCTCGGTCATGCGGCCGTGCGTTTCCTCCGATCCGCCCACGATGGCAAACTGGTCGCCGGTGGTGATGCGCTTGTGTCCGTCCTGGTTGTCGAGACCGACGCCGAGCAGGGCGGCTTTGGGAGTGGGCTTACGCTTTTTCGTCACGTGGCTACCGTGTGTGGGGGCGCCGCGGTTTCAAGTGGGATTTCGTCGACGGCGCTGCAGCGGATGTCGGCGAAGGCCTCGTCCTGCTGCAGGCTGAGCTTCTTGAGGCGGGTCAGCTCGAGGACGGCGAGAAACGTCGCGACCAGCACGCGCAGGGTGACCTTGCCGGGGAAGAGGTCGGAGAAGACGAAGCTGCGCTCGGTCTCGATGCGCTTCAGCAAGTATTCCATCTGGTCGGCGACGGTGACCTGCTCGTCCTGGATTTCGCCGACGACGAGCTTCTCGGCGAGGCGGCGGAGGACGAAGTTGAAGGCGTTCCAGAGCTGGATGCGGTCCGTCGGGTGCAGGGGTCGCTCTTCCCCGAAGGCGGAGAGATTCGAGACATGGCGCTCCATGAGGTCCTGCCGCAACCTGACCATCTCGTTGATCTGGGCGGAGGCCTCCTTGAACTTCTTGTATTCGAGGAGCTGGTGGACGAGCTCCCAGCGCGGGTCCATCTCGTCCTCGTCGGCGTTGGGATCCACGGCGTGCTGGCCCTTGGGGAGCAGGAGCCGGCTTTTGATTTCCATCAGGGTGGCGGCCATGACGAAAAAGTCGCCGGCGACCTCGAGGTCGAGCTGCTGCATGGTGTGCAGGGCGTCGATGTACTGGCGGGTGACCGATTCGATCGGGATGTCGTAGATATCGAGCTCGTTCTTCCGAATGAGGAAGAGCAGGAGATCGAGCGGGCCTTCAAAGACCTGCAGCTTGATGCGGTAGTCGGAATCGGGAACCACGATCCCGCGATGGTTGCGGGCGGGTCGGGTGCGGCAACGGAAAAATCAGGCCCGCCGCAGGGTGGCCACGTAGAACCCGTCGGTGTCGTGCCGCGCCGGCAGGATCGTCAAACCCGGGCCCGTGGCGGCGAAACCGAATGTCTGGGCCGGTGGCTCGGCGGAAAACTCCGGGTGGGCGGCGAGGAAGGCGGCGACGACGGCAACGTTCTCGCCGTGGGCCAGCGAGCAGGTCGCGTAGACCAGCTGACCGCCGGGACGGACCCACGCTGCTGCCTGGGAAAGGAGCGCGAGCTGGCGGGTCGACTGTTGCACGAGGTGCTCCGGCGTGGTGATCCACTTGAAGTGCGGCGCGCGGCGCCAGGTGCCAGACCCACTGCAGGGGGCGTCGACGAGCACGCCATCATAGCGGGCGTCGGCTGGCGGCGGGTTGCGGCGGATCGCGATGGTGCGCAGGCCGGCGCGCTGGGCCCGGTGGGCGAGCTCGTCGAGCGCGGCGGGGCGGATGTCGTGGGCCTCCACGCGACCGGCCGGGCCGAGGATCCGGGCGAGTTGCAGGGACTTGCCGCCGGCACCGGCGCACGCGTCGTACCAGTGGCCGCCGGGCGCGATGGCGGCGCTGGCGAGAATGAGCTGCGAGCCGAGATCCTGGATCTCGAAGAGCCCGCGCTGATAGGCATCGCACCGCGTCACGTCGGCGTCGGATCGCACCTCCCAGGCTTCGGGGCGGAGCGGGCTCGGTCGCGCGTTCCAGCCATGGGCCGCGAAATCGGCGGCCACGACCGCGGGATCGTCGGCCTGCAGCCGCAGCCACAACGGGGCGCGGCGATGGAGGGCGTCGATCTCGGGGGCGGCGAGCGCCGCGGGGCATTCGGTGGCCAGCCACGACGGCAGGAGGGGCTCGACCGGGGTTTCGAGGATCGCGGCCTTGGCGGCCACCTCCGGCGGGCAGGGCGGCAGGTTGCCGGCCAGCGCCTGCCGGTAATCGCGGGTGGCCGGGAGCTCGGCGGCGAGCCAGGCGGCGACGGCGGCGGCGCGGGCGGGATCGCGGCTGAGCAGGGGCTCGATCCACGGGGCGAAGCGGACCGTGGTGTAAAGGAGTTCGCGATAGAGCCGGCGGTCGCGCGAGCCGAAAGCCCGTTCGCGCGCGAGCAATTGCTGCAGCCGGGCCGCGAAGGCCGGATCTCGCCGCCAGTGGGGTCGCAGCGCCGACGCCAGCCGCAGGTAGGTTTGCTGCTGATTGCCGGCGATGCTCATGCGACTCAGAAACCGATGGCCTCGACCTGGAACCGGAACCCGAAGTCGCTCTCGCGGCGCGGGCCGTCGTACAACGTCACGAGGTACTCGACGATCCAGGTGTTCTGGAGGTTCTGGCGCACGCCAAAGGCCTGCTCGTTGAAGCGGCGCGTGCGGAAGTCGTAGTGCAGGCGGCCGACGAACTCGTAGACCTCGTTCCAGCGAAACTGGCCGCCGAGGATGAACTCCTCGATCTCGCGCCGGAGGAAGTGGCTGGCAAACTGCACGGCCCAGGCATCGCCGTCGCGGATCGTGACCCCGGTGTTCAACTCCTGGAGGGTGAAGTCCTGCGGGGTGAAACTCTGGTAGAGATCGAACTCGAGCCACCGCGCCGGCGTGAAGGCGAGGAACGTGTGCACGGCCGACGTGCGGCGTTCGCCGGGCTCCCGGTCGAAGCGGAGATCGGCGGCGGCATTCAGCACGAGCAGGTCGCGGGAGCCGTAGTCGGAGTCGCGCGTCTGCAACGTGTTGTCGAGGCCGAGGCGCAGCGTGTTGACCGGGCCGAGGTCGTCGAGGTTGCGCGTGTCGCCGAGCCCAAGCGGCGGGAGGTAGGTCATGAACGTGCGGCGGTCGATCGCCGGGATGTGGGCGCGGCCGCGGTCGGCCTCGTCGATGTAGCGATAGGAGAGGCGCGGCGTCAGGAGGTGACGGAGGCCGTCGATCTGCCAGGTCTCATTCTTGTACTCGAATACACCGCTGCTGCGCAGCTCGGCATCGAGGCCAAGCTCGCCGAGCGTACGCGTGTAGGTGTCGCGGCCGCCGGTGGCGCGGCGGTAGTGAGTGACGCGGCCGCCGGCGACGGGCGTGATGCCCAGCCACTCGCGCGGGGTGAACGAACGGGTGACGGCGTAGTAGGCGTCCAGCCGGTCGCTGAGCAGGGTCGGACCGCCGCCGGGCGGATCCTCGCGCAGGGAGGCGAAGCCCGCCTCGAGGCGCTGGTAGAAACCGTGACCGAGGGCGATGGCCGGTACCGTGAAGTGCAGTTCGGGCAGGCGCTCCTGGACCCGGTGGTAGGTGTTGGGCTGCACGCGGGCGAAAGCGGAAACGAAGTAATTGTGCCCGGTGTAGGTGGATTCGACGAAGCTGTCGGGCTCCTGCAGCGGGAAGAATTCGTTCGGCCGGAAATCGCGCAGCACCTCGGAGTCGCTCCAGTAATGCACCTGGGCGGTGAGATCGAGGCGGTCGGTGAGCTCCTGCGCGTGCCACCACTGGACGTAGCCGCGGTTCTCGGGCACCGGGCGACCGAGGATGTCGGTGAGCTTTTCGCCGTGGTCATTGATGAAGCCCGACTTGAAGTCGCCGTTGATCGTCCGACCGTCGCGGACGAGCTCATAGTGCCCGCTGGGACCGGCCATGATGCCGCGGGCGGAATAGAGACCGACGGCGCCGCCGAGCTTGGTGTCTTCGCCCAAGGGGACATGGAGTCCGCCCTCGGTGAAGAGGCCGAGTGACGAGCGGTAGCCGGCGCTGAGGGAGACATAGGAAATGTAAGGGAGGTTCAGCCGGTGCGAAAAGTGCGGGAGCGAAACCGGTTGCAGATGGCCGATGCCCACCCGGGCGCGCTGGGCCGTGACGGTTTGGTCGGACGCGTAGGTCAGGGTCTCGGCCGCCACGGTGGGCTGGAATCCGCCGGGCTCGCGGGCGGTGATCAGGGCGTCCTGCACCGTGACGCTGGCCGGGGTGCCGCTCGCGGCGACGCCCGAGACGTAGTAGGGATAGCGGCCGAGGCGCGGCTCGGTGAGGTCGAAGCTGCGGTCGGCGCGCCGGTAGGTGATGCGATCGGCGAGCATGCGCTCGGAGCCGCGGGTGTAGCGCACGTTGCCCGAGGCGACGGCGATGCCGGTGCCGGCGTGGTAGCGGATCTCGTCGGCCTCGATCAGGAGGTTGCCGTCAACGAAGCGCGCGTCGCCGGTGAGGACGACCTCCTTGGTCGTCTCGTCGTAGGCCACGGTGCGCCCGGACAGGTCGGAACCGGTCGGGACCGCAGTCTGGGCGCGGGCGAGCGACAGGGTGAGAAGGAGGAGCGTGAGCAGGCGCAAAATCACGTTGGGCGCAGCAAAGGCGGCGGGATGGAGGCTAGCAAGCCCCCAGCTGAGGGGAAGGAGGAAGCCCGGAAACCATAAACCGAACACCGGCTTTTCTCCGGGTTTCCTCGCTTCCTCCTTGGTGAAGGGAACGGAAAAAGCCTAGACCCGGAGCGATGGAGACGGCAGCTTGGACCTGCGTGATCATCACCGCCAAAGAGTTGGAAACCCTGCTGAAGGCGCGACACGCGTCGCCCCATGCGGTGCTCGGCATGCATCTGTGCACCCGGGGCAAGGTCAAGGGCCTCGTGGTCCGGACCCTCGTGCGCGAGGCGGTGAGCTGTGCCGTCGTCGACCCGGCGCGAAACGAGGCCTGGGCGATGACCCGGCTCGCACCGGAGGGATTCTTCGAAGCCTTCCTGCCGCGCCGCGCGGCGATCTTCAAGTACCAGCTCCGGCTCCGCACGCCGGCCGGCGAGATCCGGCAGATCCACGACCCGTATTCGTTCCTGCCAACGCTGGGGCCGCAGGACCTCTACCTTTTCAACGAGGGCAACGAGCACCGCATCTACGAGAAGCTCGGGGCGCACCCGCGCACGGTGGACGGCGTGCCCGGCGTGGCCTTCGCCGTGTGGGCGCCGAACGCGGCGCAGGTGTCGGTCGGGTGCAACCACAACCACTGGGACGGGCGCTATCATCCGATGCGCACCATGGGTGGCTCCGGCGTCTGGGAGCTGTTCGTTCCGGGCCTGGGCGAGGGCGAGCTGTACAAGTTTTTCATCCGCGACCGACACGGACACGTGCACGTGAAGACGGATCCCTACGGCACGTATTTCGAGTCGCCGCCCAACAACGCCTCGATCGTGTGCAATCCGCGCCGGCATGCCTGGCAGGACGCGGAATGGATGGAACGGCGCCGCGCGCAGGCCGGTCGGCTGGACCGCCCGATGTCGATCTACGAGGTCCATCTCGGTTCCTGGCGGCGCAAGCTGGAGGATGCGAACCGCCTGCTCAGCTACCGTGAACTCGCACCGATGCTGGCGGACTACGTCCGGGAGCTCGGTTTCACCCACATCGAGGTGATGCCGCTGGCAGAGCATCCGTTCGACGGTTCGTGGGGTTATCAGGTGACGGGATTCTATGCGCCGACGCACCGCTTTGGCACACCGGAGGATTTCGCGTGGTTCGTCGATCACCTGCACCAGCGCGGCATCGGTGTGATCCTAGACTGGGTGCCGGCGCATTTCCCGCGGGACAGCTTCGCGCTGGCCAACTTCGACGGGACGCACCTTTACGAGCATGCGGATCCGCGCAAAGGCGCCCACATGGACTGGGGCACGCTCATCTTTAATTACGGGCGCAACGAGGTGCGCTGCTTCCTGCAGGCCAACGCGCTGGCCTGGCTCGACCGGTATCACCTCGACGGCCTGCGCGTGGATGCGGTGGCCTCGATGCTGTATCTCGATTACTCGCGCAAGGCCGGTGAGTGGATCCCCAACCAGCACGGCGGCCGCGAGAACCTCGAGGCGATCGAGTTCCTGCGGCGCACGAACGACCTCGTGCACCACTATTACCCCGGCGTGGTCATGATCGCGGAGGAGTCCACCTCCTTCCCGGCGGTCAGCAAGCCGACCGCCCAGGGCGGGCTCGGGTTCGACTACAAGTGGAACATGGGCTGGATGCACGACACGCTGCGGTACTTCGCGAAGGAGCCGATCTACCGCAAGTGGCACCAGGACGACCTCACCTTCGGCATGCTGTATCAGTACGCGGAGAACTTCGTCACGGTGTTTTCCCACGACGAGGTCGTGCACGGGAAGGCGGCGCTGCTCTACAAGATGGCGGCCTGGCACATCCCGGAAAAAGCCGCGAACCTGCGGGCGCTCTATGCCCACATGTGGGCGTGGCCGGGCAAGAAGCTGCTGTTCATGGGCGGCGAGTTCGCGCAAGCCCACGAGTGGAATTACACCCGCAGCCTCGACTGGCACCTGTGCCAGTATCCGGACCACGAGGGCGTGCGGCTGCTGGTGCGGGACCTGAACCGGCTCTACACCGGCGAGGCGGCCCTGGGCTTGAACGACCTGAATCCCCAGGGTTTCCGCTGGGTCAGTTGCGACGATGCCGGTTCGAACCTGATCGCCTACCTGCGCACCGATGCGGACGAGCAGACCATGCTCCTGGTCGTCGGTCATTTCTCGGCGGCGATCCGCCAGGACTACCGCATCGGCGTGCCGCGCGGTGGCATCTGGGAGGAAGTCATCAACACCAACAGCCAGTACTACGGCGGCAGCGGCCTCGGCAACGAGGGTCGGCGGCAGACGGAGCCCGTGCCGGCCCACGGCCAGGAGCAGTCGCTTGTGCTGACGCTGCCGCCGCTGACGACGTCGGTGTTTCGTTGGCGGGCGTGATTTGGTATCTCACGGAGGCGCGGAGGGCGCGGAGATATCATCCCATGTTGGGGACGACCCGCACGTAGATTCACGCCTAATGCGCCGGCGGTTTCTTGCCTGCCCACGCGTAGTCCGTGTACATCACGAGCATGTCGGCATCGAGCGACTTGAAGAAAGCGCGGCCGCGAGTGCGGGTGGTGACCTTGTCGAGGAGGGCAGGGCGGTCGGCGGTCGGAAGGTGGTAGAAGATGGCGGTGCGCAGCTCGCGGATCTTCACGCCGAAGACCGGCGCGAAGACCTCGACGTTGGCGAGTTCGAAGCAGGTGATGGAGCGGGTGGCTTTGTGGAAGGTGACGCTCGCGCGCAGGAAGGTGGCGGTCTTGTCATCCTCGTCCTCGATCTTGAGTTTGAAGCGATAGACGGCCTGGGTGGCGTCCTCGGACACGAGTTCGGCCGTCGCGAGTTCCAACTGGCTGGCGATCGCCGGGGCGCTGCCGCCGCGGGATCGGCGGGTGAATTTTTCACGATAGGTGCGCGCCTCTTCCTCGGTGGGCGGCTGGCCGTTTTCCGAGACGAGGGTCCAGCGGGAGAACTCCGGCTGGGCGGCGTCGTAATGCTCAACGAGCGTCTTGCCCTCGGCGGAGGTTGTTTGGGTGAAGGACCAGCCCTTGGGATTCTGCGTCTGGAACCCCTCGCAGATCGCGGCGTATTCGGGCGGAAGCGCGGCGAACGCGCAGTGCGTGCAGAAGAGAAACAGGAGAAATCGGATATGCTGGGGCACAGGAAAAAAAGGCCAGGATGGATGCTCAGGAATTTACAGGAGACAACTGAGGAAACGGAGGAGCAGAGTTCAAGACTCTGTTCCCGCTGTTGCCTCCTGTGAAAAATTACCGCAGGCGCAGCAGCTGGAAGGTCGTGATGCGGCCGCGGTTCTTGAGGTCGAGTTCGCCGCGGGGGGCGAGCTCGCAATAGGGGCGGAGGAGGTCGGCGGTCGCGGAGGAAATCTGGATCACGCCCGGTTCGCCCTGGGATTCGAGGCGGCTGGCGACGTTGACGGTGTCGCCCCAGAGGTCGTAGGCGAACTTCTTGGAGCCGATGATGCCGGCGACGAGCGGGCCGCTGTGCATGCCGATGCGGACGCTCCAATTGAAGCCGTGGCGTTGGTTGAACTCCTGCAGGGTGGCCTGGATGCCGAGGGCCATGTGGGCGGCGCGGAGGGCGTGGTCGGACTGGGCGAGCGGCACGCCGGCGACGACCATATAGGCGTCGCCGATGGTCTTGATCTTCTCGACGCCGATGCGGTCGAGCAGCTGGTCGAAGGCGGAGAAGATCTCGTTAAGGAGGTTGACCGTCTCGACCGGCGGGTTCTCGGCGGCGATGCGGGTGAAGCCGACGATGTCGGCGAAGAGCACGGTGGCCTGGGCGAAGTGGTTGACGATGGTCTTTTCGCCGCCCTTGAGGCGCTCGCTGACGGCGCGCGGGAGAATGTTGAGCAGGAGGTGCTCGGACTTGGCGCGCTCGGACTGGATCTCGGTCATGTAGGCGCGCTCGAGGTCGCGCAGGCGCTTCTTCTCGAGCGAGGCGTTGATGCGGGCGCGGAGGATGACGGGGTTGAAGGGCTTGGGGACGTAGTCCTCGGCGCCGTTCTCGATGCAGCGCACTGTGCTCGCGGGCTCGTCCACGGCGGTGAGCATGATGACCGGGATGTGGCGCAGCTTGTGGTCGGCCTTGATGCGGCTGAGCATCTCGAAGCCGTCCATCACGGGCATGACGATGTCGAGGAGGACGAGGTCGAACTGCTCGCGCTGCATGAGGTCGAGGGCGACCTTGCCGTCCTCGGCGGCGGTCGCGTTGTAGCCCATGCGGAACAGGCGCCGGAGCAGCATCTCGCGGTTCATCTCCTGGTCGTCGACGACCAGGAGACGGCAGTTGAAGAGGGCGCCGCCGGGCTCGGCGAAGGGATGCTTGGAACTTGGCGTCGGGAGTGGCTCGGACGGTGCCGGCGGCGCGCTGGTGCCGGGCTTGGCGAAGAAGTCGTGATCGAGGAGGGTCCGAAGATTGGTGGCGGCCAAGGCGACCTTTTTGAGATCGGACACCACGTCGGCGAGGTGGGCCGCCTCGGCGGCCTGCTCGCTGCGATCCCGGGCGGCGGAGAGCCGGTCGAGCAGGGCCTGGGCGTGTCGGCGAAAATCGCGGAGGTCGACCTGGCCGGACTCGATTTTCCACTGCACGAGACTGTAGCCGAGCAGGGTGTTGATCTCGTCGCCGGAGCTGCGGACCTTGCCGAGGTCGTTGACCAACGCCTGCTGGCCGCCGACCTCGGTGAGGATCTCGAGCAGCATCTCGGTGTAGCCGAGGATCTGGTTCAGGGGCGTGCGCAGCTCGTGCCGCAGGTGGACGAGCGCATCGCTGGTGGCAGCCGGATCGCGTTGGGCGCCGGGCTGGTCGGAGGCGAAAGAACCTGTAGTCATGCCGGCGGCGGCTTGGGCAGGAGCGCGTCGATCTTGGCGAGCAGGGCGTTGAGATCGACGGGCTTGGTTTCGAATTCGTTGCACCCGGCGGCGAGGGCCTTGGCGCGGTCCTCGGCCATGGCGTGGGCGGTCAGGGCGATGATGGGAATGGGGGCGGTGACGGGGTCGGCCTTGAGCTGGCGGCTGGCGTCCCAGCCGCTGATGCCGGGCAGGCTCATATCCATAAGGATGAGGTCCGGTTTCTCGGTGTGGGCGAGGTCAACCCCGGGCTGGCCGTCGACGGCGATGATCACGGTGAAGCCGCGCTTCTGCAGGCGGCGGCTCAGCATGTCGCGGTTCATCTCGTTGTCTTCTACCAGGAGAATCTTGGGCATGATGTCAGGATTTGGCTGCGGTTGGGCCGGTCGAAGCCGGCGTGGGAGACAGGGTCGGGAAGGGCGCGGCGCTCTGGCTGCGGCGCTTGATGAACGCCTCCACCGAGGTGCGGATCTCGGCCAGGAGTTCCTCCTTGGAATACGTGCCTTTTTGGAAGACGCGGTCGGCCTGCTGCTGGAGGAGGGCGCGGATCTCGTTGGTGAGATCGATGGAGGTCAGGACCACGACCGGGATGTCCCGCCAGTCGGGATTCACGCGCATCGCGCGGAGGACGCCGAAGCCGTCGAGTTCGGGCATCAGGAGATCGAGCACGACGAGCGACGGTGGCTGCGTCTGCATCAGGTCGAGCGCGCGCCGGCCGTTCTCGGCCTCGATGATGGGCCAGTTTTCGCGCTCGAGGAGGCGGACGATGACCTCGCGCGTCGGCGCGTCGTCCTCGACGACCATGATCGGATTGTTGGCCCGGCCGGCGCGGAGTTTGGCGAGGACGGGGAGGAGCCGGCTGGACTCGATGGGCTTGGTGACGTAGTCGGCGGCATCGAGGGCGAAGCCCTGGCCGTCCGCCTCGGAAAGCGTGAGGAGCACGATGGGCACGCGCTGGAGCTCGGGGATGGCCTTGAAGCGGTTGAGCACGCTCTCGCCATCGACCTCGGGCAGGAGCATGTCGAGGATCACGACGTCGGGTCGCTGGGCGCGGGCCTGGTCGAGGCCGGCCCGGCCGTCGGCAACCGTGGTGACGGCGTAACCCTCGCGGGCGAGCACGTTCTTGAGCGCCTCCTGCACGGCGGGGTCGTCGTCGATGATGAGGATGCGGCCGGCGCCATTGCGGCTGGCCGCAGTCGGCGCGGGCGGCAGGGCGGCCGGGGCGGGAACGGGGGTGGCGGCCTTGGCGGCCTGCTTGGCCTTGGCGGCGTCGACGACGGCGGGCACGACGACGGTAAAGGTTGTGCCCTGGCCTGCGACACTGGTGACGGTGACGTCGCCGCCCATGAGGCGGGCGAACTGGCGCGAGATGGCGAGGCCGAGGCCGGTGCCGCCGTATTTCGCGGCGGTCGAAGCCTCGGCCTGGCTGAAGGCCTCGAAGAGCTTGCCGAGCTGCTCGGGGGTCATGCCGATGCCGGTGTCGGTGACCTTGAACTCGAAGCGGTCCGCGCCGTCGGTGAGGCGGCGGGTGGCGAGGGTGATCGTGCCGTCGTGGGTGAACTTGGAGGCGTTGCTGAGAAGGTTGAACAGGACCTGGCGCAGCTTCGTGAGATCGGCGCTGATGTGGCCGAGGTTCTCGCCGCAGTCGACGACGAGGTGGTTGTGGTTCTTGTCGATCAGCGGCTGGATCGTCGAGGCGACCTCGCCGATCATGACGACGGGATCGAACTTCTCGACGTAGAGGTCCATGCGGCCGGCCTCGATCTTGGAAAGGTCGAGGACGTCGTTGATGAGGCCGAGGAGGTGGCGGGCGGCGCTGAGGATCTTCTTGAGGTCGTCGGCCATGGCGGTGTCGCCGCCGTCCTCGGCGTCCTCGAGGAGGATTTCCGAGTAGCCGATGATGGCGTTCATCGGCGTGCGCAGCTCGTGGCTCATTTTGGCGAGGAAGGAGCTCTTCGCCTTGTTGGCCTCCTTGGCCGCGGTCATGGCCTCCTCGAGCTTGGCCGTGCGCTCGAGGACCTTCTCCTCGAGCGTGCGGTTGGTCTCGGCGAGCATGGCGTTGGTGACGGCGAGCTTCTCGCGGGCCTGCTCGGCCTTCTGGTAGGCGACGTTGAGTTCGGCGTCGCGCTCCTGGATGGTCTCGATCATGCCGTTGAACGCCTGGATGAGGACGGCGGATTCGCCGCTGCTCTCGAGGTCAACGCGCACGGTGAAGTCGCGGTCGGCGGCGATGTGCTTGGCGGCGTCGGCCAGCTTGATGATCGGCTCGGAGATGCTGCGCTGCAGCACCCGGGATACGAAGAACGCGATGAGGATGGAGCCGAGGAACAGGGCGGCCATGCCGCGGAGGGGGACGAGCAGGCGTTCCCGCGCCTCCTCGGGCGACGAGGCCTTGAGGTAGAGGGTGCCCAGGAGCTCGCCGTTGACGATGAGGGGGCGGAACGTGATCAGCTCGTCATTGACGAGGTCCCAGAGGCGCTGCCTGCGGGGCAGGGGGATGTACTCGTCGGCGCCGGCGCGGAGGTATTTGGCGAGGAGCTTGTTGTTGGGCGAGTAAAGCGCGGCCGCGGCGATCATCGACTCGGCCTCGAGGGCCCGGAGGGAAAACCCGGCAGCCTGCGCGTTTTGCTGGAGGGCGGCGGTGGCGCTGGCGGCGTAGAAGCGCTCGGTGGCCTGGGTGCGGATGGTGAGCTCCTGGCGGAAGCGCAGGTACTCCAGGGCGATGTAACCGGCGAGTGACAGTCCGAGGGTGACCGCACTGACACCCGTGATCAACAGGGTGAGTCTCCAGCGCAGGGGCAGGCGTTTCAACATGGGGGCCGTTGGGTTGGCGGAATCGGCGGGAAAGAGTGGTGCAAGGGTGCGGCGGGTGCGGATCCGACTAAATCGGAACGGTGCAAAGGCTTGCGGAAACAGGGATAAGCCAACGCGGCCGGATTCGTCAAAAGATTAAACGCAAAAATGGGGTGGGGACCTCAGCACACGCTCAGGATGCGACTGCGGCCCCGAGGCATCTGAATCGACGCGCCCGCGGTTGCGCCCATGAGCTGCCGTCCGAGCGGTGATTGCGGGGTGACGACGAGGATTTCGCGTTTGTCGACGACGACGCTGGTCCCGCCGGCGGCCGGACCGAGGAAATACCAGGCGGAGCCGCGGGGCTGCTCGAGCTCGACCAGGGCGCCGAGGGCGATCGGAGCGGTGGCGTCGAAATTGGGGACGGGCAGTGCGGCCAAGGCGGTGCGGGCGGCGGCGAGTTCGGCGGCCAGGCGCGCCTGACCTTCGGCGAGGTAGGCCGCTTCCTGGCTGTGGGTGTCGTATTTGCTTTCGGGGCGGCTCTCCTCGTGGGTGGCCTCGTCGCGGGCGAGCGTGGCGGCGCGCTCCTGATTCAGGCGGGCTTCGTCGAGTTGCGCGACGATGAGCTGTCGCACGGTTTCCTTGTTCATACTTGGTGGTGCTTTTCGTCAGGCGGAACTCGCTCGGATGCCGGGCGTCGTGAAAAAAAGGCAAAACCCGACTGTGAGCATTATTGACTCGCGGCCAAGGGATAAGCCATCAATCTTCCGATTCGACATCCTAGCATTCCCGATTTCGGTGAATTAAATGGCACGTAAAATCAGCTTTATCAATTACAAGGGCGGCGTCGGCAAGACGTCGCTGATCGTCAACACGGCGGCCGCGCTGGCCAAGCAGGGCCATCGCGTGCTCTTGTTCGATTTCGACACCCAGTCGAATGCCAGCATCTGGTTGTTGAAGCTCGACCGTTGGAACAAGATCAACTCCAGCGGCGTGGGTGCCGTCTACTCGATCTTCGACCCCGGCAAGGTGCGCCTCAAGGAGATCATCGTGAAGGACGTCGTCGAGGGCAAGGACGGCGAGAAACTGCTCCCGGGCCTGGACCTCGTGCCGACGACGTTCAACCTCGTCGACCTCGAGGGCGAATACACCGGCGACCCGAAGCGTCCGCCCTACGTCCAGTTCAACGAGCAGCTGACCGAGATCGAGGGCAACTACGACTACATCCTCTTCGATTGCCCGCCGAACATCCTGCGCGCCTCGCAGTGCGGCGTGTTCAGCTCGAACGAGATCTACGTGCCGTCGAACCCCGACGCGCTGAGCCTCATCGGCTTCACGCTGCTCGTGGAAAAGCTCGGCAAGTTCCACCAGCTTTCGGCGAGCTTCCGCAAGGCCACGATGGGCGTCCCGGCCCAGGTCCAGGGCATCATCTTCAACTCGATCAAGACCGGCGTCGACATCGAGGTGCCGAAGATGCGGATGCAGCTGCGCCTGAACCAATTCAGGTCGGCCAAACGGGTGGGTCCCAACGCGAAGATCTTCGAGACCCAGATCCGCGACGCGATGATCGTGCGCCGTGCCGTCACGCTCGGCCTGCCGGTCGTCCTCGTGATGCAGGAGGGTGCCGATACCGCGCAGGACAGCGTCATCAACGACTACCGCCGCCTTGCCTCGGAAATCATCCGGCAGGGTGCGCAGCTTTGATCAACCCCACCGAACGCCTCATGTCCGACAAACCTTCCAAATACACCGAAAAGGACTGGAACGAAGTGCGCTCCGCCTTCGCGGCGTCGCTGATGGTCGAAACGTCGCTCAACAGCCTCGCGCAGAATCTCGACGGCCCGGAGTGGCCGATCAAGGCGAAGGACGAGACCCCGGCGAAGTACCTCGACCTGGGCTTTGCCGAGATGAAGGAAATGCTGGCCCTCAAGGGCATGCCGGACAACGCCGACTTCCTGGTCTCGATCCTCAAGGACACCCTCGCGTTCGACGCGCCTTTCGGCGAGATGGTCGAGCAGTCGCAGGCCTCGGCGGAGAAGGACAACCAGATGCTGAGGAACATGGCCAAGCTCGGCATCCCGGAAAGTTTCCCGATCGAGCTGACGGCTCTCGACAGTGGCACGGTCGAGTTCTGCACGATGGAGAAGCTTTCAACGCTCGGCGAATTCGCCGTCTTTGCCCAGGGCATGGCGCAGAACGTGATCGTCGGCGGCGACTTCAAGAAGCTGCTCAACGCGCTCTCGCACATCGACGAGAAGACGCTCGCCGAGCTCCTGCCGTTCCGCCCCGGCGCGACTGGACTGCACCTGCTGGAGTGCCTGGTGCAGACGTCCCGGATTTCCGATCCGGCCGCCAGGGAAGCCCGCACCCGGAAGGCCTTCGACCTCTTCAAGGACGAGCATGCCGCCATCCAGCGCGATCTGGCGGCCGGCAAGCCGCTTGACCGCCTCCTGATGGTGCTCGGCAACGCGGAAGCCGAAGCGGCCGCCGCGGCGATGCTGCGCCCGGCCAAGGCCAAGGGCGGCTTCTTCGGCTCGCTCTTCTCACGGTTCAAGAAGTGAGTCAGCCCGGCAACATGGCCGTACCCCCCAACACGCCCATCAAGTTTCCGGTCAAGAACATGCCGTCGACGCCGGCCCTTGTGCTGCGCCGCCGCCTCATGACCGGACGTCCACCGTCGGAGGTCACCCAGGCTTCCGCCGCCGCCCGCGAATCGATCAAGAATTTCGTCTCGTCCACGCGCACGCCCTGGGGTGAGACCAAGACCGTCAACACCGACCGCGTCGAGGAGCTCGAGAAGACCCTGCGGAAGCTGGAGATGCTCCTCGCCGACCGCGAGCGCGTCGTGCTCGAGACCGAGGCCCGCCTGGCGGAAAAGGAACGCGAACTCGCCGAGATGGAAGCTCTCCTCCAGGCCCGCGAGAAGGTCGTCGAGGTCTCCCGCAAGCAGGTCCCCGTGCAGGACGCCGTGAGCAAGGAGGAGCAAGCCGCCCTCGAGCAGCTCAAAGCCGAGCTCGAGCGCCAGGAGATCGCCCTCAAGGAGGCCCGGCAGGCCATCCACGAACGCGAGCAGTTTCTGGAGGAAAGCGAGACCAAGCTCTTCGAGAAGGTCCAGGCCCAGCAGGAGAAGGAGACGGAGCTCGAGCAGAAGGAGGAGGAGCTCCGGGCCAAGGCCATGCGCCTCCGCGAGCGCGAGGCCGAGCTCGACCCGGCCGCCGCCGAGGCTCTCAAAGCCGACAAGGCCGCGGCCAAGAAATACAACGAATTCACCGAATAACCCGGGCGCCCGCCTTAGGCGGAATCTCCGGTTGACTCAGGCCCCGGCCGCCTGATTCTTTTTGCAACCTTTTCCCTTTCCGGCCGTCCAACCGGCTCAATTCACCCATACCGCATGAAGCATTTCCGCTGCCTGGCCCTCCTCGCGTTCGCCTCGCTTGCCTACGCCCAGCAGGACGAGATCCCGATCTTCAACCTCGATGATTTCTACGTCGAGCCGAGGATGAACCTCAGCGTCGGCTTTCGCGCGCTGACCGGCCCCAAGCTCTCCTTCATCGGCGCGCCGGGCGTGACGAGCACCATCTCCTCGGTCCAGAACATCGGCGACGCCACCTCCACCGGCGTCCTGCGCGAATACCACGACGGTTATGTCAACCTGGACCAGCGCAGGGACGCCGACGGCAACGCGCTCACCGACGGCAAGACCAACAGCTGGAGCTACGTGGACGCCGACCAGCGCCGCGCCGACGGCTACATGGCCTTCAGCACCTATTCCGCTGCCATCACCGACGCCTCCACCCGCACGAGCGATCCGGGCAACAGTTACGGCACCGAGCTCATCGTGGCCCGCGATTTCGGCAAGATCGGCAGCAAGCTCCAGTGGAAGGTCTTCGCCGGGATGAGCATCAACAACATCAACACCGGCCTCCGCGACAACGTGCTCGCGACGATCACGCGCACAACCGACCTCTACTTCCTGAACGGCGCGACCGTCCCGGACCCGGTCTATCAGGCTCCTTCCACCATCACCAATGTGGACGGTTCCATCTCCGACACCACCGTGCTCATCGGCCAGAAACCCGACTCCCGCACCACGACCACCACGACCGACAATGTGAGCGTGTCCAATTACTGGAAGCTGCGCGGCTCCTACATTTCCTTCCGGGCCGGTCCCGCCTTCGCCTACACGATCAGCGAGCGCTTCCGCGTTTCCTTCAGCGTCGGCCCCGCGCTGGTTTATGTCGGCACGAATTACAGCCTGGAGCAGACCCTGACGCCCGAGACCAGCGATCCGATGATCGCGACGATCAACGATCTCGGCGACGATCTCCTGACCGGCTATTACGCCGACGCCAACGTCGAGTACCTTCTCTCCGACCGCGCCGGGCTATACGTCGGCGCGTTCTTCCAGGGCACCGGCGAATACGAGCAGGACCTGACCTCGCAGAGTTCGACGTACTCGACCAAGCTCGACCTCAGCAGCCTCAAGGGTCTGCGCGCGGGTTTGAACTACCGGTTCTGATACGGATGCCGTCGGCCGCCCGCATGCGGGCGCTGGTTGTGGCGTATGCTGGCGTTTTCGCGCGAGCAAGCTCGCGGCCTACCATTACGGATTCCGGGCAACCGTGGCTAGCCCAGGTCCGCCAGCACCGCCTCGATCGAGCGCAGGCTCGCGGGCGGAAACAGGCTGTTGATGCGCGCAATGACCTGCTGGATGATGCCGTCCGGGCAGGAGGCGCCGCCCGTGATGAGGATGCGGACCGGGTTCGGGCGCGCCTCGGGCCATAGGGGCCGGCGTTCGATGCGACCTTCGGGGCGGCCGGCGCTCATCGACGGGAAGACGTAGTGCTCGACCACGGTCGGTGAAAGGATGTTGAGCTCCGACTGGATGAAGAAAGCCCGTGGCCCCATGGCCTCTTCGCAGATCCGGTACAGCTGGTAGGTGTTCGACGAGTTCTTGCCGCCGATGACAAACGCCGCGTCCGGTTGCTCGGCCAGGGCGCGGCTCAGGGCGTCCTGATTCACCTGCGTGGCATAACAAAGGGTGTCGTTGCGGTCGCTGCTGCCGACCCGCGCCGCGCCGGCCTCGCCGTAACGGGCCCGGTAGGTGTCGCGGAGGAGGCCGATGATGGCGCGGGTCTCGTTCATCAGCAGGGTTGTCTGGTTGACGACCGCGATGCGCTCCAGGTGCCGTTCCACGTCGAACCCGGGCGTGTGCTTGTCGGCAAACATCGTGTAGAACCGGGCCCGCACCGCGGGATCCTCGCTGCGGATCAGGTCGCAGAGGCGCTGCGTCTCCTCGAGGTCGCGGACGATCACCGCCGGGGCGTAGCGACGCGTGTTCGAGAACGTGGCCTTGGTCTCCTCGTGCTCGGCCTTGCCGTGGATGATCACCGTGTAGCCCTCGCGGCCGTAGCTGCGGGCGGCCTTCCAGACCTTTTCCACGAGCATGCAGGTCGCGTCGTGCTGGGTGACCGCGATGCCCTTGCGGACGAGGCGCGCCTTGTCCTCGTCGGTGGCACCGAAGGCGGGGATGATGACGATGTCGTCGGCCGTGAGCGTGTCCCAGAGCTGCGGCGCGCCGGGTTCGGCCGAGGCCGGGTACGGCTTGCCCTTGTCGGTCTGGAGATAGCGCAGGCCGCGGCGGAGCAGATCCTCGTTCACGAACGGATTGTGGATCAGCTCGGAAAGCATGAACACCCGCCGGCCCGGGTTCTCGGCCAGGGTCTCGTAGGCGCGCTCAAGGGCGTTCTTGACGCCCAAGCAGAAGCCGAAATGGCTGGGGATCAGGTAGCGCACGGGCCCGAAACCGAGCCAGACCGGGGCGTTGGCCGAGCGTTCGTGTTGGCGCGCGAGGGCCTTGATCGCGGCGCAGAGCCGGGACTGGTAGAGCGGATTCGCCGTGGGGTCCTGCTCGTAGATGGCGGTGTTGCGCTCTTTCTCGGGTCGGAACTTGTTGATGAAGTCGTTCTCGCCCAGGTGCAGGTAGGGGATCTCGTTGAGGTAGGGTTCCAGGCCGGTGACGAGCGCGGCTACTGACGGAGCCAGCATCGCTGGCTGCGCCTGCAGGACCTCGATGGAATGAAAGCGCACTTCCGCGTCGGCGGACTGGCCCTGGACCTGGGTGAAGAACACCCGGTAGGAACGCCCGCCGGCCGCAGCGGTGAAATACTCCACGGGCGGCGTGTGCACCTTGAATGCGCCCTCGAGCCGGGCGGTGGCCATCGCGAGATCGCTGCCCGTGAACGGCAGGCCGGCCTTGGCGCCCAGCTGCCGCACCGCCAGCTGGTTCGAGCCGTTGAAGGCCAGAATGCAAACCAGCGAGGGCGGGGGCGTACCGGCGGCACTCATTCGGGGTCTAGCGCAGGGTCATGACTTCCGGCAGCTTGGCTGCTTCCTTGCCGCCGCCCATGGCGAAGTCGGGTTTGCCGCCGCCCTTGCCGCCGAGCTGGCCGGCGAGCGTGGCTATGAGCTTACCCGCCTGATGGCCGGCCTTGATCGCGGCCGGCGAGCAGAAGGCGACGAGGCTGGTTTTCTCGCCGAAGGCGGCGCCGAGCGTCACGACACCCTCGCCAATCCGGGCAAGCACCTGCGAGCCGAGACCGCGGAGGGCCTCTGGTTCGGAGACGGTGACAGCGGCGGAAACAAATTTGAGCCCGTCGCGGTCGACGGCCTTTGCGGCCAATTCCACGGCCAGTTCGGCGGTGGCCTTCTGCTCGAAGGCCTTGAGCTTCTTCTCAAGCTCCTTCTGGGCAGCGAGCAGAGCGTCAAGTTTCTGCACGACGTCCACGTGACCGGCATTGAGGCGCGAGCCAACGGCCTTGAGGGCCGCCTCGTGCGCCTCGAGGAGGGCATAGGCCGGTGCGCCGGCGACGGCCTCGATGCGGCGGGTGCCGGCGGCGATGGCCATCTCGGCGACAAT
>CAYHEW010000024.1:0-62504 GCA_964355715.1 uncultured Opitutaceae bacterium
CTCGAGACGGCCCTGCGAGATCTCGGCCTGGTAGGGCGTGTAGGCGGTGTACCAGGCGGGATTCTCGAAGATGTTGCGCTGGATGACCCCGGGGACGGCGGTGTCGTAGTAGCCGAGCCCGATGAAACTGCGGAAAACCTGGTTCTGGGCCGCGATGGCGCGCAGCTCGGCGAGGGCGGTGGATTCGCTGGCGGCAGCGGGGAGGTTGAGGGGCCGGGGGAGGCGGATGGCCGGGGGGACGGCGGCATCGGCCAGGG
The DNA here is from genome assembly GCA_964355715.1 of uncultured Opitutaceae bacterium. Lineage (GTDB taxonomy): Bacteria > Verrucomicrobiota > Verrucomicrobiia > Opitutales > Opitutaceae > UBA2377. The sequence goes on from CAYHEW010000024.1 coordinate 258, forward strand.
CATCCAGTGAGGCGTAGCCGACCGTCCGCAGCATGGCGGCGGTGTCGGCGGCGGTGGAGCCGGTGTGGCGGCGTTCGAAGGTGTCGAGGGGTTCCAGCAGTTCGCGAGACGTAGACATGGGTCGAAGCTAGGCCGGGGGGCAGGTTGGGCAATGGCGATTTGGCCGGCGCGGGGGCATTTAAGGGCTTGTTTTCACCGGGAAAGCCGCGCTGCTTTTCGCCTTATCGTGGAGCCCGTCAAACCATTCCGCACCAAGGCCGAGCGCGCGGCGTACATCGACCGGCGACTGGCAGAGCTATACCCGGAGACGCCGGTGCCGCTCGACCACCGGGACGCCTACACGCTGCTGATCGCGGTGCTCCTCTCGGCGCAATGCACCGACAAGCGCGTCAACCTGGTGACGCCGCCGCTCTTTGCCCTGGCCGACACGCCGGCGGCGATGGCGCGGGTGCCGGTGGCGAAGATCCAGGAGATCATCCGCCCCTGCGGGCTCTCGCCGCAGAAGGCGCGGGCGATCGCGGGTCTGTCCCACCTGCTGCTCGAGCGGCATGGCGGGGAGGTGCCGCGCACGTTTGCCGAACTTGAGGCGCTGCCGGGAGTGGGGCACAAGACGGCGTCGGTTGTCATGGCGCAGGCCTTCGGGGTGCCGGCGTTTCCAGTCGACACGCACATCCACCGTCTCGCGCAACGCTGGCAGTTGACCAATGGGCGGAACGTGGAGCAGACCGAGGCCGACCTGAAGCGGCTCTTCCCCGAGGTGCACTGGAACCAACTGCACCTGCGGATCATCTTCTACGGCCGCGAGCATTGCACCGCCCGCGGCTGCGACGGCACCGTCTGCGAGATGTGCCGCACGCTGTTTCCCAACCGTCGGCGCGCGACGCGGGTCAGGAAAGCGTAACCCCGGATGGCTGGTCCGGGGGTGGCTTACTTCGCGTCCACGTAGCGGGCGATTGTGATGACCTTGTAGTCCTCTTCGGAGGCGCCGGTCTTCACGGTGACGACGTCGCCGGCCTTCTTGCCGAGGAGGGCGGCGCCGAATGGCGTCTTGTAGGAGAGGACGTTCTTGTCGGGGTTGCCATCCCAGGCGCCGAGGATCGTGTAGCGGGTGGTCTGGCTCGTGGTGACGTTCTGCACGTCGACCACGGTGCCCACGCTGACCTGCTCGGTGGTGGCCTCGGAGAAATCGGTGACGCGGGCGCGGCCGAGCTCCTTCTCGAGGAGCGTCTTCTGCGCCATGAGGACATGCTGGTCCTGCTTGGCCATCTTGTACTCGGAGTTCTCCTTGAGGTCACCGTGCTCGCGGGCGGCGGCGATGGCGCGGGAGTTCTCCGGAATCTTCTTCGAGACGATGGTGTCGTACTCCTCGCGGCGGCGGTCGTACGAGGCGCGGGAGACGAGGAGCTGCTCCTCCTTCGACTCGGCGTCGGCGGCGACGAGGGACTGGATCTTGGGGAACAGCTTGATGAAGCGGGCTAGCAGGGACTTCTTCGTTAGTTCCTCGAAGCCCTGGTTGAGCATGAGGGTGTTGGCGAGGTCGCGGGCGGTCTCCGGGTCGGCCGTCGAGAGGAGATCCGAGATGAGCTCGGTGTCCTCGCTCAGGATGTCGGCGAGCGGGATGCGGCGGGCGCTCGAGGCCTGCAGGGCCTCGTAGTCGATCGCGAAGAAGATGGCGCTGAGGAGGCGCGGGGTGATGAGGTCGTTGAGCAGCTTCGCGAATTTCTTCGAGTGGCGGTTCTTGACGATCCACAGGAGGACCGGGGCGCGGAGGTTCTGCTCGGTCTGCCAGCGCTTGAGGGCGGCGGCGAGCTCCTCGGAGTGGCCCTGCTCAACGAGGAAGTTGATGCACTCGGTGGTGAACTTGCCCTGCGAGACCTTGAGGAGGGTGAAGAGGATGTCGCGGCTCTCGACCGGGTGGGTCGCGTTGATGAGCTCGAGGAAGCGGGACTGGAAGTGGACCGGGATCTTCTCCGCGATGGCCGGGAGGTCGCGGACGTTGGCGACGAGGGCGCTCTGCTGCGGCTCGAAGGCGGCGCTGTCGACCCCGAGGAGCTTGGCGAGGTCGTCGCGGACGGCGGCGCCGTAGAGTCGCTCGGAGGCATCGAGCTGGTTGCTGGTCTTCACGGCCTCGGTGACGCCGTTGAGGATGGCGCTGAGGTCGGTCTTGATGTCCTTCTTGGACGACGAATCGAGGAGTTCCTCGGCCAGCGCGATGCGGCGGCGGGCGGAGCGGGTGGAGTTGAACTGCTCGAGGATCTCATCCTCGGCCGACACGGGCGTCTCGCGGAGGATGTAGCACTCGGTCTTCTTCTCGGGGCTCGCGATGCGGGGGTCCTTGGCGATGGCCTTGCGGGCGACAGCCCACCATTTCTTGAACTTTTCCGGGCCGACGACCTGGGCGAGGACGATCTCCATCTCGATCTGGGTGGCCGCGTTGTTGGGGTAGGACTCGAGGGCCTCCACGACCAACTGGACGGGGTTTTCCTCGATGAGCTCGGCGATCTTCTTGGGCTCCGTCTCCTTGCGGACCAGGAGGTGCTTGGCCGGGAGGATGTCGAGGGTGTTGATGCAGAAGGCCGGGTCCATGGGATGGGCCTTCTTGTCCTTGAAGTTGATCAGCAACCGCTGGGAGGCGTCGTCGTAACTCTTGATCTGGCCGAATCCCCAGCTGCGGTGGACCACGTACGCGCCGGGCTCCATGGCCTCAAGTTTGGCTTTGGCCGCCTTGAGGGACGGATTCTTGGCGATGAGCGCGGAGACAGCTTCGGAATTCATGATTGCGTGTTTAAGGACCTGAACGGGAGAGTTGAGCGGAGAATGCTGAACCTTGTCAAACAGTGTGTCTGTCGCGACTTTTATGAAAACGCACCCTGAACCGAGTCGTACAGAAGCCTGGCCCGCCGCTGCGCGCCTGCTGGCCCGCTGGCTGGATCGGCACGAGCGGGTGGATGAGTTGCTGGAGACCCTGCCGCGGGGGCTTTCGGGCGTTGAACGTGCTCGCTGCCAACATCTTATTTTTGGCGTTGTGCGCCATCACGGCCGACTCGACGCTGCGTTGCGGCGGCTGGTGCCGCATGCGCCGCGTTTCCCGACCCGGGCGGTTCTGCTGGTCGCGGGCTTCGAGCTCCTGGAGGGAGCGGCAGGTCCGGTCGAGGATGGGCTGGTGGCCAAGATCGTGCACCACGCGGTGGAACAGGCGAAAGGGTTGGCGAGTCCGGCCGAGGCTCGGCTGGTCAATGCCGTCGTGCGCAAGCTCGCCCCCGTGCTCGCCGCCCCGCCGCCGCCCAAACTGGCGACCGCCGAAGTGCTGGCTGAATATTATTCGCACCCCGAGTGGCTCGTGCGGCGCTGGCTGCTCGCGTTCGGCGCCGAGTCCACGCGCAAGCTGTTGGAGTGGAACCAGCAACCCGCGCCGGTCTACGCCCGGTGGCGTAATTCGGCCGGTGCGCTCCCGCCCGCCTGGTTCAAGGCCACGGCTTGGTCCGGGTTCTTCGAGGTGGAACCGGGTCACTGGCCGGAAGTGGAGGCCCTGCTGCGCAACGGCGATCTGTATCTGCAGGACCCCGCCACGCGTCTGGCCGTGGAATTACTTGCCCCGCAACGGGGTGAGAGCGTCCTCGACCTCTGTGCCGCCCCGGGTGGCAAGAGCCTGCTGATCGCCGATGCCCTGGCGGCCGGCGGCACCGGCGGCGAATCAGCCGGACGGCTGGTGGCCTTCGATCTGCCCCCCGTCACGGCCGACGGCGCGCCCGCCCGCTCAGCGCCGCGCCTCGAGCGATTGAAGGAAAACCTTTCACGGGTCCGTGGTGCGGACGTCGCGCTCGTTCTGGGCGATGTCCAGCGCGGCGCCGCGATGCTCCTGAGCGAGCACAACCTGCCGGAGGAGTTTCCCGCGGTCCTGATCGACGTGCCGTGCTCGAACACCGGTGTCATGCGTCACCGCGTGGACGTGAAGTGGCGCCTCCAGGACACCGACATCGCCAAGCACGGACGGCAGCAACTCGCCCTGCTGCACGCGGCGGCGCGCCTCGTCACTCCGGGCGGGAGGCTGGTTTACTCCACGTGCAGCATCGAGCCCGAGGAAAACGACCAGGTTTTGCGCGCGTTCTTCGACAGCCGCGCCGGCGGGCCGTTCAAGCTCGAGCGCAGCGTGCAGAGTTTCCCGTGGATCACCGGCCACGACGGCGCCGGGGCGTTCCTGCTGCGCCGGCAGGCGTGAGCAGATCGGTCCAGGAATCCTGCTACGGCACGAGCTCGAACACCGCGAGCGTGCGCGTGATTTCCTGGGTTCCCTGCAGGAACGAGAAGCGGATCTCGCGGGCGGAGGCGACGAGCTGCTCGAAGCGCCGGTAATCCCACGCGGCCACCGGCTCGCCGTCGATGCGGGTGACGAGGTCGCCGCCCTGCACGCCGGCGGCGTGGGCCGGCGAGTCCGGCACGACGCTGACCACCCGCCAATACGCCGGGTGCTTCGTGAAACTGAGCCCTGAGCTGCGGCGCGGCGGCAGCTCGATCGGGTCCTGGGCCTCGCGGTAGAATGTCACCTGGTTCCGCTCCTGGTCGAAGGTGACGGTGAAATGTCGCAGGATGCCGCCGCCCAGCGCGGAGAGCTCCTCGGTCACGTCGACGATGGGGCGCGCGACGGCGTAATGGCCGATCTGGAGCGGCTGCCGCCAGCGCCCGATGAACTGCAGGTGATCGCCGCTCAGCGTGCCGACGGCGCCGCCCGGGCGCGGGAGCTGGGCGAAATCTGCGGCGAGACCCGCGAGGTTGAGGCTGAGCGGGGCGTCGCTGCCCGAGTCGATGAGCGCCGCGATGCCCTGCTCGCCGAGCTTGAGCGGAATGATAGGCGTCCGGAACTCGTTGTTGAAGGGAATGGTGACGCCCGGCGGGATGGCCGGGGCGGTGGAGCGCGGCTGGAGCAGCAGCTGCGCGCGGCCGTAGTCGAGGGTGAGAATGGTCTCGCGGAACAGCGGAAACCCGAGGACCCCGTCGATGCGGAGGCCGAGGTGCGTGGACAGGTCGCGGCAGTCGTGCACCAGCACGCGCACATCCTCGAACCGGGCTTCGCCGAGCTCGAGGTGGCTGATGACGGCCGAGTCGAGCAGCGTGGTGCCACCGCGGGCGGAGCGGTTGCGCACCTGGGGCATCGTCTCGGGCGGCTGGTTCTTCGCCGCGTACCGGCGCGCGAGTTCGGGCGTCACGAGGGTGGCGGACGAACCGGTGTCGACCAGGAAGCGGTACGGTCCGTGCCGGTCCCACTTGGTCTCGACGAGCAGAAGATTGCCGAGCACGACCGCGGGCACGGTCACCAGCGGCGCATCGAGCGTGGTGCGACCGGGGCGCGGGGCCTCGCGCTTGAACGTGAAGCATCCGCCGAGCAGCAGCGCGGCGGCGCAGAGCAGGGCGGGGACGGCACGCAGCTTCATTTGGCCGGAGGCGGCAGGCGGAGGCTCAACGCCGCGGCCAGCGCGGCGAGCAGTGCCGCGATGACGAAGACCGTGGCCGAACCCCAGATCCAGAACACGGCGCCGGCGAGCACCGGCGTGATGGCGCGCGAGAGCGAGCCGAGAGAGCGGAAGATGCCGAGCACCCGGCCCTGCTCCGCCGCGGTGCTGTAGAGCGAGATCAGGCCGGTGGAGGCGGGATTCACAAGGCCGGAGCCGAGCGCGAGGGCCGCGAGGCCCGCGTAGAGCATCCACGGCGCGGCCGCGAAGCCGATGACGAGCAGGCCGACGCCCGAGGCGGCGAGGCCCGCGAAAAGGATGCGGACCTCATCCACGCGCAGGAGCAGCCGGCGGACGATGTAGCCCTGCGTCACGATCGCGCAGAGCCCGAGGTAGGCGAGCAGGAAGCCGTTCTGGCGGGCCGTGTAGCCGAAGCGCTCGGCGGCAAGGAAGGTGAGGGCGGTCTCCATCGCCACAAACGCGACCGAGTAGATGAACGCGACGACGTTGGCCCGCCGGATCGCGGGGTCCGCCAGGCCGAGAATGGCGGCCAGCGGGTTGCGGATGCGCGGGTCGCGGGCCTCGGCGCGCGCGGCGTGGGTGAGGGTCTCGCCGAAGCGCAGCGAGATCCAGACGAGGTTCACCAGGCACAGGACGAGGGCGATCAGCGCCGGGCCGGAAAAGGGGTTGAAGCCGAAGCGGGCCAGGCCGGGGAAATGCTCGACCGGATTCCAGTGCACGGCGATCGCGCCGAGCGTCGGCCCGGTCACGAGCCCGAGGCCGAAGGCCGCGCCCACCAGACCCATGGCGCGCGATCGTTCGCTGCGGCTCGTGACGTCGGCCACCGCCGCGGTCGCGACCGACAGGTTGCCGCTGAACGCACCGGTGACGATGCGGGAGAGGAGAAAAAGCCAGAACGAGCCGCTCAGCACCCAGACGAGGTAGCCCAGGCCCGTGCCGGCGACCGTGAGCAGCAGGACGCCGCGGCGCCCGTGACGGTCGGAGACCGCGCCCCAGAACGGCGCGAAGACGAATTGCAGGATCGAGAAGAACGAGCTGATGACGCCGCCGAAGAGCACCGCCGCGAAATGGCTGTCATGGCCCAGGGCGCGGGCCAACGCGTCCGTCTGCCCCAGGATCCAGCCCAGCACACCGCTGTGCCCGTCCGTCGCCAGGTAGTATTGCAGCAGGTCCGGTCCGAGGGGGAAGATGATGGAAAACCCGATCAGGTCGATGTACAGCGTGAGGAAGATCACGCCGAGCGAAGGCGGACGGTGGGACGGCGTGGAAACGGTGGACGGCACGGGTGTGGTCGGACAGGAAAGGCGCTTCCGCGCCGGACGCCAAGGCACAAAGGGGATGGCGGATTGGGGATTCCGGAGACCGGAAAGCGAAGGCCGGGCACGCGGTAAGCGGTAGCCTGACCGACGGCCGGGGTTACCCGAGCTTCACCACAATCGAAGCCGGACCTTGTCTCAGCTATCCGGTACCCGGTTTTCGCTATCCGGAATTGGCCGGTGCCGGCGGGAAGATCAGGCGGAAGATCGTGCCGCGACCCGGGGTGCTGGAGACGCACAGGGCGCCCTGGTGGCTCTTCATCGTGCCGAGGATGGCGGAGAGCCCGAGACCCCGGCCGGCGAACTTGGTGGTGAAGAAGGGATCGAAGATGCGGGCCAGCACCGCGGGTTCCATGCCGCAGCCGGTGTCGCTGATCTGCAGGACCACGTAGCTGCCCTCGGGCAGGTCGGCGCCCGTCACGCAATTGGCGAGCAGCGACCGCGGCACCTGGGTGAAGCTCGTGGCGACGGTGACGTCGCCGGGCCGGTCGCCGATCGCCTCGGAGGCATTGATGATGAGGTTCATCGCCATCTGCCGCAGCTGGGTGGCGTCGCCCATGATGCGGGGCAGGTCGGGATCGGGGCGGTGCTGCAGGTTGACGGCGCGGTTGACGGAGGACTGCAGCAGCGAAAGGAGCGAGGCGAGCAGGGCGTTGAGATCGATGGGCTCGATCGTCGTGCGGCCCTTGCCGGCATAGGCGAGCATCTGCTGGCAGAGGTCCGCGGCGTGCTGCGAGGCGGTTTCGATGCGGGAGAGGGGCAGGTCGGCGGGCGAGCTTTCGGGCAGGTCGAGGCGGGCGAGCCCGGCGTTGCCGACGATGCTGGTGAGCAGGTTGTTGAAATCGTGCGCGACGCCGCCGGCGAGGAGGCCGAGGCTCTCGAGGCGCTGGCTCTCGAGGAGCCGGCGCTCGAGGACGAGCTTGCTCGTCTCGGCCTGCTTGCGGGCCGTGATGTCCAGGGCGAGGCCCTCGAAGCACTGGATGCGGCCCTGCTCGTCATAAACGCCGCGGCCGCGGGACAGCACCCACTTCTCGTTGCCGTCGCGGGTCCGCAGGCGGTACTCCACCTCGAACGGCTGGCGGGCGTCCAGGGCCGCGCGCGTGGTGTCGCGCACCAGGGCGAGATCGGCCGGATGCAGGAGCTCGCGGTACTGCACCTGACCGGTGATGAAGTCCGACGCCGGCGAGCCGGTAAGCGCGAGGGCGCCCTCGCTCAGGTAGAGCGGGATCATCTGCCTTTTCTCGTACTGGCAGATGTACGCCATGCCGGGCAGGGCCTGGACGATGCTCTCGAGTTGGCGCCGGCTCTCGCTGAGTTCCGCGGTGCGCTCGGCGACCTGGCGCTCGATGACCTCGTTGCGCCGCTGGAGGACGAAGACGAGCGCGGCGGAGAGGGCGGTGAGGGCCAGACATGAGCACAGGTAGATTAAGGGCACCTGGCTGTATTGCTCGCTGAGCCATTCCGGGCTCGCCCGGTAGAGCACCTGCCATTGGCGGTCGCCGACGGGGAGGTTCTTCTCCCGCGTCAGGCCGCGGCGCAGTTCCGCCTCGCTCGGGAGCTTCGTCTCGACGGCGGTGCCGTCGGCGGCGAGATATAGGATCAGGCGCCGCGTGGGCTCGGTCTCGTAGGCGTCGAAGAATAGCATGTCGAGCGAGAGCCCGGGTTGGAGCTTGAACGACTCCTCCAGCATCGTGCGGAGGTGGAAGACGCCCTGCACGAAACCGAGGAAGACCCGTTCGCTTTCGACGTTGCGGAACACCGGCCAGATGAAGACGACGCCGCCCGGTTCGGGCGTCGTTTGCTGCACGAGCGTGATCACGCGGCTGGCGGCCATGCGCTCCGTCCGGCGGGCGTTGGCGAGCTGCTCGGTCGTGGGACCGAAGGCCAGGTCGTAACCGAGCGCGGGTTCGTTGCCAGCGAGGGGTTCGACGTAGAGGATGGGGAAGTGCTCCGCGGCGTTGGGCGACGGGGTGAGGGTGCCGTCGGGCTCCCGGCGGGTGAAACGGAAGGGCCGCCTCAGCTCCCGCGTGGCGGCGGCCTCGACGGCGGCGCGCTCCGCCGCCGGCACGCAGGGCACCCATTCGAGGGCGCGGATCACCGGGTAGCGGGCAATGATGTCACGGGCGGCGGAGGCGAAGGCTTCGCGGGAGACGCTGCCGTGGGCGACAAAAAGGTGACGCAGTCCGTAGATGCGGGCCTCGAATTTGCCGATGACTTCACGGGTGAGGGCGTTGCGCGTGTCGGCGCGGCGCATGAAGTCGGCCTCGACGCGGGCGAGGTCGCTCTGCCGCAGCCAGTTGTAGCTCACCAAGGACAGCGTGGCCCCGACGACGACGATTCCGGCCACGAGGGTGCTTCGGCCGGGAAGGAGGGGGCGCGCCACGGGGGACATGGATTCCCCGGGCAGCATGAAGGGCGCCCCGGGGACGGCAAGGCCGGTTTGGCGGGCGGTCGCGCAATCAGGCGGATCAGTCCGATCGGCCTGGCCGTCGCAACCGGTCAACCCACCCGGTACGGCAGCGGGAAGCGTCCCATGAGGGCCACGACCTGCTGCTTGGTGGCGGCGAGCACCGCGGCCTCCTCGGGCCGACCGATCGCACCCAAGACGCCGTCGATCAGGCCAGCGATCTCGACCATGTCGGTTTCCTTGAGTCCGCGGGTGGTCATGGCGGGCGAACCGAGGCGGATGCCCGAGGCCTGGAACGGCGAACGCGTTTCGAAGGGGACCGTGTTCTTGTTGCAGGTGATGTTGGCGCGATCGAGCGTCTCCTGCGCGAGCTTGCCGGTGAGGTCCGGGAACTTGCTGCGAAGGTCCACGAGCATGAGGTGATTGTCGGTGCCGCCGGAATTGATCTTGTAGCCGCGGGACGTCATGGCGGCGGCGAGGGCCCGCGCGTTGGCGATGACCTGGGCGCTGTAGGTCTTGAACTCGGGCTTGAGGCACTCGCCGAAGCACACGGCCTTGGCGGCGATGATGTGCATCAGCGGGCCGCCCTGGCCGCCGGGGAAGACGGCGGAATCGATGGCCTTGGCGTGCGCCGCCTTGCACATCGTCAAACCGCCGCGGGGGCCGCGCAGGGTCTTGTGCGTGGTGGTCGTGACGAAATCGGCGTGCGGGAATGGCGACGGATGGTGGCCCGAGGCCACGAGGCCGGCGATGTGCGCGATGTCGGCGAAGAGCCACGCGCCGACCGAGCGGGCAATCTCGCCCATGCGGGCGAAGTCGATGATCCGCGAGTAGGCCGAGGCGCCGACGGTGATCATCTTCGGCTGCTCGCGCTGGGCGACGGCGGCCAGCTCGTCGTAATCGATCAGGCCGTTGTCCTCGCGCACGCCGTACTGGCAGAAGTTGTAGAGCTTGCCCGAGAAGTTGGCCGGGTTGCCATGGGTGAGATGCCCGCCGTGGCTGAGATTCATGCCGTGGATCTTGTCGCCCGGCTGCAGCATGGCGGTGTAGACGGCGAAGTTCGCCTGCGAGCCCGAGTGCGGCTGCACGTTGGCGTGCTCGGCGTTGAACAGTTTCTTCGCGCGCTCGATCGCGAGCGTCTCGACCTTGTCGACCTGCTCGCAGCCGCCGTACCAACGCTTGGCCGGGTAGCCCTCGGCGTACTTGTTGGTCAGCACGCTGCCCTGGGCCTCGAGGACGGCCGGGTAGGTGAAGTTCTCCGAGGCGATCAGCTCGATGTGGCTCTGCTGGCGGGCCAGCTCGGCGGCAACGATGGCGTGCACCTCGGGGTCAAGGGAACGGAGCGGCGTGGCATTCAGGGACATGATCCTAACCAGAAACAGAACGGCGCGGGTGAACCAGCCTATTTTACAGGGACCAGCGTCTTAAGGTGGGCCACGAGGGAGGGGATGGCCTCGACCATCTCGTCACGGCACTGCTCGTAGGTCTTGAGATTGCCCCCGAACGGATCGGCGATTTCGCGGCTGGCCGGCGCCGGCATGAATTCGCGGAAGAGGTGCAGGCGGGCGGGCACGGGCTCGGCCTGCAGCCGAATGCTCGCCCGATGGGATTCCGTCATGCAGAGAACGATGAGCGCCTCGTCGAGCAGCTCCTGCGTGACCGGTTGGCTGCGGTGTCCGGCAATGTCGATGCCGGCCTTGCGCAGCGCGAGGACCGAGTTCTCCGAGACCCGGTCGCCGTCCCGCGCGACGATGCCAGCCGAGACCACGCGCAACGCCTGCCAGGGCTCCGGTTGAGCGGCGAGGGCATGTTGCAACAGCCCGGCCGCCATGGGACTGCGGCAGATGTTGGCCGTGCAAACGACGAGGATGTGGCCGGGCGAAGGCATGCGACGGAGCTCCTAAGGGATACGAAAGCCCATCGATTGCAAAGCCGGAGTCGCTCAGCCGCGGAAGCGCTTCAGCGCAGCCAGGCCGCGATGCACCTGCACCGCCCGCTGGAGTGTCCGGTCAATCGGCGGCTCCGTCGGTTTGGCCGCGGCCGCAGGCGTGTCGGACTCGGCGGGATCCGCGGGCGAGGGCTTCCCGGCGAGTTCGCGCACCATCTCCGCCTCGTCGTAGCGCACCTTGCCGGCGTTTTCCTGGAGGAGGTCGGCCGGGGCGGTGCCGGCGGCGAGCAGCGCCAAGGCACGCGCCTCGGCGGCCGGCTCGAAGTCGACCGCGATGTCCGGCGTGAAGCCGGTCGTCGGCCGGCCCAGCGTCAGGGCTCCGGCCGGCAGGCGGTTGGATGCAAGCGCCGCCCGCAGGGGCGCGGCGGTGTCGCCGTTGGCGAGAATGAAGACCGGGCGGCGCTCGGCTGCATGGAATTTCAACCACGCGGCGAGCGCCAGGGCCGCGGCTTCGTCGCCTGCGGCGCTGCGCAGGTCGAGCACACAGGCGCGAACTTGCTGCGACGCCGGCAGGTCAAGGGGGAGTGCCGCGACGCGCACGTAGGTCAGACCCTGGCCGAGATCGTGGGTGACCGGAGCGGCGGACAGCGCGCCAGCGAAGACGAGCTGGAGGAGAATACGCAAATGGAGGAAACGATTCATCGCCGGTTCAGCTGCTTCGCCCCGATATCGCGGCGGTAGTACTTCGAAGGGCACTGGATCGCATCGCACGCGGCGTACGCGGCGTCGGCGGCCTGGCGAAGGGTGGGGCCGAGGGCGGTGACGCCCAGCACGCGGCCGCCGTTGGTCACGAGCTGGCCGGCGGCGTTGCGCGCCGTGCCGGCGTGGAAGACGGTCACGCCCGCTGGCAGGCTGGATGGAAGCGTGATGACGTCGCCCTTGCGGAATTTGTCCGGGTAGCCCTGCGCGGCGACGACCACGCACAGGGCGTGCGCGGGCTTCACCTCGAGCTTCCAGCCCGCCAGCCGGCGCTGCGCGGCGGCCCACAGGAGCGCCAGCAGGTCGGTGGCGAGCCGCGGCAGGACGACCTGCGTCTCGGGATCGCCGAAGCGGGCGTTGTACTCGATCACGCTCGGACCCGTCGGCGTGAGCATGATGCCGATGAAGAGCGTGCCACAGTAGTCGAGTCCCTCGTCCGCGATGGCGTTCACCGAAGGGTGCACGATTTCATTTTCGATGCGGACCAGGAGCTCGGGCGTGACCACCTCGGCGGGCGAATACGTGCCCATGCCGCCGGTGTTCGGTCCGGTGTCGCCGTCGCCGATGCGCTTGTGGTCCTGCGAGGTGGGCAAAATGACGTAGTCGCGACCGGAGACCACGACGAGGATGGAGGTTTCTTCGCCGACGAGGCAGTCCTCGATCAGGATGCGGCGGCTGCTGTCGCCGAAGCGGCCACCGAGCATTTCCCGCACCGCCGCCTCGGCCTCGGCCCGCGTCTGGGCCACGACCACGCCTTTGCCGGCGGCGAGGCCGTCGGCCTTGATCACGATCGGGGCGCCGCGCTGGCGCACATAGGCGATGGCGGGCTCGACCGCTTCGAAGATGCCCGCGGCCGCCGTGGGGATCTTGTACTTCAGGAGAATTTCTTTGGTGAAAATCTTTGAGGCCTCGAGCCGAGCCCCGGCGGCTTTGGGGCCGTAGACCGGGATGCCGGCGGCAATCAGTTGGTCGGCCAGGCCCAGGGCCAGCGGCACCTCGGGACCGACGACTACGAACCCGATCTTCTCGCGCTGGGCAAGGGCGACCAGCCCGGCGACGTCATCCGCGGCGATGGGAAAGCACGTTACGTCCTGCGCGATGCCAGCGTTGCCGGGGGCGCAGGTCACGCGGGGCCGGGCAGGCGACGCCTGCAGCGAGCGGACGAGCGTGTGTTCGCGTCCGCCACCGCCAACCACGAGCACGGAAGAGGGAAGATGGGATGCCACGGGTCCCAACGCATGAACGCGGAGGGCCGTGGCGTAAAGCGCGGTTTGCCGGGATGGGCCCTTGCCGGGCTATACTTTCAGAAACCGCCCCACCGCCTTCGGATTGAAGGCAGCGTCGCGCACCTTGAAGAGCGCGAGCGTTTCCTTCCGGTCGATGCACTCCCGGCCGGACTCGAAGAAATCGAGGATGAGGCACGCGAGCTCGCGGAAGATCGGGTCGGGGCTCGTGTCCACGTGCACGGTCTTTGTGTCAGTCGTCACCATGGCCCGGAAGGCGCACTCGCCGTTGGCGTGGACGAAAACGCTGCCGGTGCGTCCGCCCGTGAACCTGACGTGCAACTCGTGGTGGTTCGGACCGTCGCTGAGCCGCATGACTTCCTTCACGCCGGGGCCCATGGCCGCGATCAGCATTTCCAGCGGGTGGATGACGTACTCCTCGAAGCTGCGACCGCCGCCCCACGCACGGAGGTGACGGATCCGGTCGCGGCCGAGTTCGGTCACGGTGCGGTTCAGGCTCACGGCGCAGCGCAGGGCCGAACTGGTGATGACTGGGACGCGATGCCTGTCGGCCAGGGCGAAGATGCGCTTCGCGGTCTTGAGATCGGGCGCGAAGGTCTTGTCGACGTAGGTCGGCTTGCGGAGCGGGAAAGCCAGCTTGGCGAGGTCGAGGTGGACCTCGGGGGTCGACGGCGCGAGCACGATCAAGGCATCGCAGTCGGCCATCTCCTGCACGTTCGCGACGTACGGGACCTTTTTCTCCTTCGCCCACTTGCGGCCGCCGGCCTCGTCGATCGCCCAGCATTTGGCCACCTCCCACCCGCGGGCCTTGAGGTCGCCGCGGAGCAGGTCGAGGTAGACGTTGGCATGGAAGTTATCGAGCCGGTCGTCGATGTAGCCGATGCGCTTGGTTTTCATGAATGGGTTGGGGGAACCGCGAAGGACGCGAAGGTGCGCGAAGCTCGATCCTTTATTACAGGAGGAAGCAGAGAGAACAGAGGTCTGAATTTTCGGGTCTCCGTTTTCTCTGTTACCTCCTGTAAAATTGATTCTGGATCGGATTCGCGTCTCTTCGCGTCCATCGCTGTTATCAAATCCGGATCAGCCTCCCGGACTTCGCGGAGGCATAGGCGGCGGCGATCACCTGGGCGCTGGCGAGGCCGTCGGCGACCGTGACGGCGGGTTTGGCGCCGGTCTGCACGCATTGGAGGAACTGGGCAATCTCGGCCGTGAATCGGTCGGGTGCCTGGCTCACGTCGATGACCGTGTCCGCGCTATCGCCCTCGCGGCGGTAGACGATGTCTGGCCGCCCTGGGATCCAGTAGTTGATCGTGACGGCGCCCTTTTCGCAGAGGACCTCGACGAAGTTCGTCGCGACCGGGGTGGAGTAGCAGCAGGCGATCTCGCCCATGCAGCCCTTTTCGCCTTGGAGGAACAGGAGGCCGAAGTCCTCGACCTTTTCCTTCTGGGCAACGTTCGCGACCTGCGCCTGCACGGCGGTCACGTCGCCCACGAGGAAGCGGAAGATGTCCACGGCGTGCGCGGCATTGTCGGCCACGCAGCCGCCGCCGGAGAGTTTAGGGTCGGCGCGGTGGTTGCCCTTGAGGACGAATTTGCCCGCGAACATATTGCGGAAGAAGAGGGGGCGGCCGAGTGCACCACTGGCGATGAGCTCCTTGGCCGCGATCACCGGTGGGTGGAACCGGTGGCAGTAGGCCGTCATGAACAGGCTCCGGTGTTTCCTCACCGCGGCGGCGAGCCTCTGGGCCCGCGGCACGCTGATCTCGAGCGGCTTTTCGCAGAGCACGGGGATGCGGGCCTGCACGAACGGCCGGCAATGCTCGAGGTGGAACGCGGGCGGTGTGCAAATGCTGACAGCGTCGACCGCGCCGCGCTTCGCCATCGCGGTCAACGAGTCGGCCACCTGGGCGCCGACCTCCTGGGCCAGCGCTTCCGCGGCGGCGCGATTCACGTCGTAGACGAGGGCAATCCGGGCGCCGGCCTGCTTGTACGCCTGCACATGCGCGCGGCTGATGCCGCCGCAGCCAACGATGCCGATTTTGGGTTCAAGGGTCACTTTCATGGGGAGATGGATTGCGCCGGCCGTCAGGGCGGGCGGTTTGATCCGGAAAGGCCGCCGCCCTAGAGCACCTGCAGTTTGCGGCGGTAGAACCGGACCACCTCCTCGGGATCGTCGGTGAAGAGAATGTAGTCGGCCATCCACGCCGGGGCGCGCTTGTCGCGGATCATGGTCATGACCTGCTTGCGGAGGTCGCCCCAGAATTTGGCGTTGAAGAACACGTAGGGTACGCGCGGCCGGATCCCGAGCTTCAGGTTGCAGAGTTCGATGCCGATCTCCTCGAGCGTGCCGACGCCGCCGACGTTGAAGACGCAGAAATCGGCCGCCTCGAACCACTTTTGGCGGAAGTGCCGCGATGTCTCCTGGAAGGTGTTGAAGAAATCCACGCCGAGCTCCGGCGGCTGGGCCTCGAGTTCGAGGAAGCAGGCGCCGGTGATGGCACCCTTGCCGCGGGCTTGGTCGGTGGCGAGGCGCATGACGCCGCCGCCGCCGCCCGTGAGGACGCCGAGGTTGCCGCCGAGGAAACCGGTGAGTTTGTCCACGAGCGTCGAGATGCGGTCGGTGTCGGCCTGATCGAGCCCCACGGCCGAGCCGTAGAAGGCGAGGATCGTGCTTTCCTGGAACTTGCGGGCCACCTCCTCGCGCACGAAGAAGCCGTGCTCGCGCTTGTAGGTGTGGAGGTAGAGGTCCTTCGTCAGCTCGTCGTACCAGTAGACCTGCACGCCGATGGCTTGGAAGGTGTCGAGGCGGGCGTGGGCGTTGCTGGAGAGGAAATAGCCGTGGGTGCGCGAGGCGCGGCGGAAGACGATGCGCTTCAGCTTCAGGTCGCCGATGCGGGTGATCAGCTCCATGTGCTCGAGCAGGTCGGGGAAGAAATCCACGATCAGCGTGTCGGCGTCGGCCGGCGCGGCGTCGAGGGCGGAGATGAGGTTGCGGCTGCCGATCGGATTGGCCTCACCCTCGATCACCTTGCGCAGTTCCTCGTCGTTGGCGCGGACGACGACGGCACGGTTCTCCATCGTGGCGGAGTGGCCGCGGACGGTGATCTTGGTGCGGGGCCGGGCCTCGCCGTTCTCGCGGGCCGGGGAGTTGTCGAGGCTCTTGAACAGGCCGGCGGCGGTGCCGAGCAGGCGCACGCGCTTTTTCTGGAGCGTCTTGTATTCCGGGTCGGCGAAGGGCGGGGCGCGGAAGACCTCGACCGAGAGCATGGGATTCACCACGGGCTGGTCGCCGGTGTTGTAGATCTCCAGCATGATGTTCGTGCCGAAGGTCTTCACCGGATCGAGGAGGATGGCGCTCGTGTGCAGGCCGAAGTTGCCCTCGCCGGGGTTGAGCACGACGTAGTGCTCCTTGAGGTACATCGAGCAGCTCGTGAGGATGCCGGAGCGCGGCGGAATCGCGAGGGTGGCGACGTCGTGCCGGACCTGGACCTTGTCGATGAACGAGCGGCCGGCGAAGCCGCTCACGATGTGCTCGAAATTGAGGCGCTGGAGGCGGGGGTTGAGGGTGTAGTTGACGGCGTGGGGCGTGAAAAACACCCGGCCCTGCGAGTCGATCGAGATCGTGTTGGGAAGCTTGAGGGCGTTGTTCTGGATCGCGGCCCAGATCTCGGTGCTCGAGAGCTTGGCGGCGGCCGGGGCGTGGAAGAGGCGGCCGACGGGGGCGCCCGGCCGAAGCAGCTTCTTCCAGTAGGCGGCGTTGGGAAAGCTGTGGTCGTAAAGGAAGGCCTCGGCCTCCATGGCCAGGCGGTTGCCGTCGACGACGGGCTGACCGTGGAGGAGCATCTCGATGCCGATGCGCGCCAAGGAGCTGCGCTCGGTGAACATTAGCGTGTCGAGATTGGCCTTGAGGAATTCAAACTCGGCCGTCGAACGCGGCCAGAACGCCAGCGTGAGGGCCACGCTGTGCTCGTCCTTGTTCTTGAGGGTGAGGATCTGTCCGTCCTGGCTGGTCCAAAATTGGTCGGGGGTCATAGCTGCCTCAAAGTGGTCCCGGCGCCCGGGGGACACAAGCGGGGAGTAATGAGTTGCATTCGCTGGGGGCGGCTGGCACATCCGAAAGTTTACGGCACAAAACGCGTGCCGTCCTGACCAACCCCATTTCCAACCTCCACGTATGAAATTGAACCTCAAACCCGTCCTCGCCCTGCTCGCGCTCGGTGCCGCCACCGCGGTCTCGGCCCAGGAGATCAAGCTCAACATCCCCGGCAAGGCCGACGCCCCGGCTCCGGCCGCGGCCCCCGCCGCCCCGGCCCCGGCCAATGTGCCGCCGGCCGCCGCCGCCGCGCCCGCCACCTTCACCGAGGCCCAGATCCTCGAGACCTTCGGCTGGTTCGTGGCCGGCCGCATCGGCGTGCATGAGCTCCAGTTTTCACCCGAGCAGATCGCGGTCTTCACCAAGGGTGTGGCCGGCGCCGCCGCGGGCCAGGATGCCCCCTACGAGCTGGCCAAGATCGGCCCCGTCATGAACGAGTTCATCATGAAGCGCCAGGAGGCCGCGCTCACGCGCCTGAAGGAGCAGAACATGGCCGACGCCACGAAGTTCTTCACCGAGATCAAGCAGAAGCCCGGCGTCAAAGTGCTGCCCAGCGGTCTCGTCGTCGAGATCACCCAGGCCGGCACCGGCCCGAGCCCGAAGGCCACCGACACCGCCACGATCAACTACACCGGCACGCTGCTCAACGGTCTCGTCTTCGACACGACCGCCAACCGCGGCCAGCCGATCGAGGTGCCCCTCGACAAGGTCATCCCCGGCTGGACCGAGGGTGTCCAGCAGCTCAGCAAGGGCGCCAAGGGCAAGCTCTACATCCCGGCGCACCTCGCCTACGGCGACGAAGGTGCCGGCGAGATTCCGCCCGGCGCCGCGCTGGTCTTCGACATCGAGCTGGTCGACTTCAAGCCGACCCCGGCCGAACCTGCCCCGGCCCCCGCGCCCGCCGCGAAGTAACCGGACGCAATCGCTTGCCAAAAACCCCGCCGATTCCGGCGGGGTTTTTGTTTTTCCGCCCTGCGCGCGGGCGGGCGCGATGGCCTAGCCGCGGGCCACGGCCCGCGCATCCGCGAGGAACGCGTCGACCTGTGCCGGGGTCGTCGCCCAGCTGCCCATCAGGCGGTGGCCGTTTTCGCCAACGAACTTGTAGAACTGCCAACCCCGCGTCGCGAGGCCGCTGACGAGCGCCGGCGCGAGGTCGACGAACACGCCGTTGGCCTCGACCGGAAAGAGCAGCTTCACCCCGGGCAGGCCCGCGAGCCCGTCAGCCAGGCGGCGGGCCATCGCATTGGCGTGCGCGGCATGGCGCAGCCAGGCGCCGTCCCGCAGCAGCGCCGTCCATTGGGCGGCAGCGAAGCGCATCTTCGAGGCGAGCTGCCCCGACTGCTTCACGCGGTAGGCGAAGTCGCGGGCGAGCTCGCGGTTGAAGAACACCACGGCCTCGGTCGTGAGCATGCCGTTCTTGGTGCCGCCGAAACTGAGCACGTCCACGCCGGCGCGCCACGTGAGGTCGGCCGGGGTGACACCCTGCGGTGCGAGCGCGGCCACGGCATTGGCGAACCGGGCACCGTCCATGTGCACGGCCAGGCCCAGCTGGCGCGCCGCCGCGCTGATCGCGCCGATCTCCGCGGGCGTGTAGATCGTTCCGAACTCGGTGGCCTGCGTGAGCGACACCGCCGCCGGATGCGGGTAATGCACGCCGTGGCCGCGCCCGGCCGCCTCCACGATCGCCGCCGGCGCCAGCTTGGCGCCCGCGCCGCCGAGGGGCACGACCTTCGAGCCGCCGGTGAAAAATTCGGGCGCGCCGCACTCGTCGACCTCGAGATGGGCCGCCTCATGGCAGAGCACCCCTTGGTAGCTGCGGCACAGCGCGGCCAGGGCGAGCGCGTTGGCCGCCGTGCCGTTGAAGACGAAGAACACCTCGCAATCGGTGCCGAACACCGCCTGCACCTGCGCCTTCGCGTCCGCGGTCCACGCGTCATCGCCGTAGCCCGGCGATCGGCCGGCGTTGGCGGCCGCGAGGGCGGAAAGGGCCTCGGGGCAGATCCCAGCGGTGTTGTCGCTGGCGAAGGTGAAATCGGCGCGGATCGGAGCGGACATGGCCGCACTCCATACGCAAACCCGGCGCGCGGCCAACCTGTTTTCGTGTTTGGCAAGGCGGGAGCGACGGCGTTGCCTGTGCGCACACAATGAACGCGGCCGACGTCAACCTCTACCTCGTGGGCTTCATGGGCACCGGCAAGAGCACGGTCGGCCGGCTCGTCGCGCAGCGCCTGGGTTTCCGGCTGCTCGACAGCGACCAGGAGATCGAGCAGCTGCAGGGCCGGACCATTGCCGAGATCTTCGCGCAGGACGGTGAGCCGGCCTTTCGCGCCCTCGAACGGGCGTTTGTCGAGGGTGGCCACCCGCCGGAGCGCGCCGTGGTCGCCTGCGGCGGCGGCCTCGTCGTGCAGCCGGGCCTCGCCGACGAGCTTCGCCGGCGCGGCGTGGTTGTCTGTCTCCATGCCTCGCTCGCCACCGTGCTTGAACGCACCAGCCGGCATCGGCACCGGCCGCTGCTCAACGTGGAGGATCCGGCGGAGCGCATCCGCATGCTCTACGCCGCGCGCGAGCCGGTGTACCGCAATGCCGGCACAGTCATCCTTACCGACGCCCGCCCGCTGGGCGAGGTCGTCGCGCACGTGCTCCGCGTGTGGCGCCGCGAGGCCACGGACTTCGTGCGCGCCCGGGGCGGCTGAGATGGACCCGCGCCAGGAGCAGTTGCGGACGCGGCTTGCGGCGCTCGGCTTCGACGACGTGCGCGTGGCCCGGGTCGAACCCGTGCCGGGCGGACCCCTGCACGACTGGCTGGCGGCCGGCCGGCACGCCGACATGGCCTGGATGGAGCGCACCGCCGCCAAGCGCCTTGACCCGGGGCTCGTGCTGCCGGGGGCGCGCTCGGTCATCATGCTCGGCGTGAACTACTGGTCCGGCGCGCTGCGGCAGGGCGGACCCGTTTGGGCGCGGTATGCCCTGCATGACGATTATCACGACACGATCCGACCGGCGCTGGCCGCAGCGGGCCGGGCGATCGAGGAGCTCTATGGCGTCGGTCCCGATGCGCACCGCTGGTACGTGGACACGGGTCCGGTGCTCGAGCGCGGCTGGGCGGCGAAGTCCGGCCTCGGCTTCGCCGGCAAGAATGCGATGCTGATTTCACCGCGTTACGGCAACTGGCTGTTCCTGGCGGCGATCCTCACGCAGGTGGAGTTGGTGGCGGATGCGCCGCTGCGGGCGCAGCGCAGCGGCTTTGCCGACACCGGACTCCTCTGCGGCAAGTGCACGCGCTGCCTCGATGCCTGTCCGACGCGGGCCTTCGCCGCGCCGGGCGTCGTGGATGCGCGCCGGTGCATCTCCTACCTGACGATCGAGCACAAGGGAATCATCCCGCGCGCCCTGCGCGCTGGGATCGGTGCACACGTCTACGGCTGCGACGTGTGCCTCGAGGTTTGCCCGTGGAACCGGTTCGCCCAGGAGGGCCGGCGCCTGCTGTTGAGCGCCCGCTTCGAGCTGCCGCAGCTCACGCTGGCGGACCTGCTGGCCCTGACGCCGGAGACCTTCGCCGCCACCTTCCGGAAGACCGCCATCAAGCGGCTCAAGCTCGCGGGCCTGCTGCGCAACGCCTGCATTGTCGCGGGCAACTCGGGCGACCCGACGCTGCTGCCGGCGCTGGTGCGGCTCGCGGGACACGAATTACCGCTCGTGCGGGCCCACGCCGTTTGGGCGGTGCGGCGGCTGGCCGGCGAGGGAGCGGCAGGGTTGCTCAACGATGCGCGCACCGCGGAGGCGGATCTGACGGTGCTGCCGGAGTACGAGGGCGAATCGGACTAGGTCTTCACCCTGCGAACAGCTCCTTCATCCGCTGCGCGAAATTCGCGGGCGGGCGCACGGGTTTGCCGGTGCGGTCGATGAAGGCGTGGAGCGTGTGGCCCGTCACGAGCAGCTCGTCGCCGCGGTAGATCTCGTAGTCGAGGCGGATGCGCAGCACGGGTTTCTCGCGCAGGGTCGTCACCACGGTGACCGTGTCGTCGTAGACGGCCGGGCGGTGGTATTTCAGCGACGCCTCGAGGACCGGCAGCCGGAAGCCCTCGGCCTCCAGGCTGCGATAGGGGATACCTTGTTCTTTGAGCAGGTTCGTCCGACCGATCTCGAACCAGGGCAGGTAGCTGCCGTGGTAGACAATGCCCATCATGTCGGTCTCGGCGTAGCGGACCGTAACCTGCGTGCGGGAGGTGATCATGGCTTGGCGGCGGGTAAATCGAAAAGCTGGCGGGCGGAATCGCTCCAGCTGTGGCGGCTCGCCCAGGCGCGTCCGGCCTCGCCGAATTGGCGGCGCAATCCCGGATTGTCGATCAGGCGGGCGAAGGCGGCCGTGAGCGCGGCGGGGTCGTCGGGCGCGACCAGCAGGCCGGTCACGTCCGGCACCACGGCTTCGCGCACGCCGCCGACGGCGTGCGCGACGACCGGCAGGCCGTGGGCCGCGGCCTCAAGGTAGACGAGGCCAAAGCCCTCGACGCTCAGGCCGTGGTTGATGCTCGTCATCGCGAAGATGTCCGCCTGGGCGTAGGCGTCTTCGACCTGGCGATCATCCAGGTCATCGCAGAAACGCACGGGGAAATCCGCCGCCGCCGCGGCCTCGCGGAGCTCCTGCGCGTAGCCGCCCCGCGCGGCGCGGCCGACTATCCAGTATTCGATTTGCGCCCGCGTGGCGGCCGGCAGGTCGAGCAGCGCCTGCAGGGTCTGGCGCTGGCCCTTGCGCGGATGAAGCCGGCCGACGGTCAGGATGCGGACCTTCCGGTCGCGCCGCGACAGGTCGCCGCCCTTGGGTCGCGGGGCGGAGACGGAGCGGACCGCGCCCGGCGTCAGGCACACCTTGTCGGTCGCGGCGGGGAAATGGCGGCAGAGGAGGTCGCGGGTGAATTCGGTCAGCGTGCCGATGCGCGCGGCGTGGCGGATCAGCCGACGGGTCAGCCAGCGGGTGAGGGGATTGCGGTGGAATCGCAGGATCTCGGAACCGTGGAACGTGAGCACGATCCGCTGGGGGCGGAAGCCCGGGATCCACTGCAGCGTCATCATGGCCAGCATCGGCCCGGGCTCGGCGAGCCAGACCGTTGCCGCATGGAACCGGTGGCGTTCGCGCACCAGGGTGCGCGCGGTTTCGAGGACGCAGCGAAAATCGTGGGTTCCGCGGTGCCGCAGGCGATGGACGGGAAAGGGCCAGGCCGGCGTCGTGGTTCCGGCCGGGCCGGCCGGCGCCCACACCTCGACCGTCGCGCCCAGGCCGGCGGCCGCCCGGGCCATTTCCTCGGTGACCGTGGCGATCCCTCCCTGCCGGGGGTGGAATTCGTGGGTGAGGATGTGGATCGGGGCGGCGCTCATGCGCGGATCGTTGGGTGCGCCAGTTCGGTGGACGCAACGAGTTAGGGTTGGACGCCGGGTCCCGACTGGCAAGCGCAGCTTGGCCCGGGGAACTTGGCCCGGTTCCAGCTGACCATCCCTAGGCCGAAACCACCCGAGAATTGGGTTTGCATACTTGCAGGCCCTATCATTACAAGCATCAGACAATGCCAGATTCAGTTCAACCCAGCCAGGGCAGCAGCAAGCCGTTTCCATTCATCACCAAACCGGTTGCGCCGGAGGATGAAGCCGCCCTGCGCGAATCGTTGAAGCGTTGCTCGCCCTCCACGTTCGAGGCCGCGATCCAGTTTCGTAAGACTGGCAATCCCGAGCATTTACCCGCGGTCGTCATCGGTGTCATCGAGCGTTTCGTTGAACCCGACCTGCGGACGAAACTGAAGGACGCGGATGATGATCTGCGCCTGATCGAGGATCTTGGCATCGATTCGCTGACGATGATGGAGATCGTCATTCTGGTTGAGGACGTGCTGCAGATGTCCATCAACAATGACGAGTTGCGCAACCTGCGCACGGTGGGCGACGTGAAAACCTTCATCGACTGCAAGGTGCGTGGGTTGCCGCTGCCGAAGCCGACCAAATTCCTGCCGATCGAGCACATTGCGGCGACGATGCCGATCCAGCCGCCGTTCCTCTTCCTGAACGAGGCCTCGGTGAGTTCGAGCGGGGCCAACGCGAAGTACAAGATCTCGGGTCAGGAGTTTTTCCTGCAGGGCCACTTCAAGGACAACCCGGTGATGCCCGCCTCCATCATGCTCGAGGCGCTTGGCCAGCTGGCCGTGCTGTTCCTGCTCGAGGGTCTCGCACCCGAGCCCGGCAAGGCCGTGAATCCGCAGATGATCTTTTTCACCGGTTGCGAGGGCGTGCGCGCCCACCGCGTCTGCAAGCCCGGCGACATTCTCACCCTCTCGATCAAGCCGAAGCGCATGAAGATGCCGCTGGCCACGTTCGAGGGCTCGATCCGGGTCGGCCAGGAAAAGGCCGTGATCGCGGAGGAGATCACGCTCACGTTCGGCTTCATGGAAGTCCCCGCGCAGCCGGCCGCCGTCAACGGCGCCGCCCACGCGGCCGCACCCGTGAACGGCGAGTCCACCCAGTCGTCCACGCTGCGCGTGGCGGCCAGCGCCTGATCCCGTCAGCCGGTGCCGAATAACGCCACCCGGTGGCGAACTGTTTTGCGCGTGTCCCGCGTTGACCGGAGCCGATGAAATGCCTTCGCTTGGCTGATCCTATGCTCCCAGCCGTCTTGCCGCCCGCCTGCGCGGCGACCCGGTCCTAATCACCAACCCGCATGCCCAGAGTTTTCATCACCGGAATCGGCTTTATCACCAGTATCGGCAATGACGCAGCCACCGTCTCCGCCAGCCTGCGCGAGATGCGCCACGGGATGGAGTTGTATCCGCCGTTCCAGAAGCCCGAGGTCCCGGTCAAGGTGGCCGCGCCGGTCAAGGGGTTCCAGATGGACTCCAACGACCCGGAGGACTGGAGCTTCCCCGCCCACTACACCATCAAGCGCGAAATCCTGCGCGGCATGGCGCCGCATGGCGTCTATTCATGGTGCGCGATGCAGCAGGCGATCGAGGATGCAAAGCTGACCGAGGCCGATTGCTCCAATTCCCAGACCGGCCTGTACGCGGCCTCCGGCGGTTCGCCGCAGCTCATGGGCTACATGCTCAACCGCATGCACACGCAGGGCGTCATGCGCTGCTCGCCCCTCGGTATCGTCGCGTCGATCTCGGGCACGGTGAATTTCAACCTCGTCGCGCATTTCAAGATCCGCGGCTCGTCCTGCGGCTTCTCGTCGGCCTGCGCGTCCTCGTCGCACGCCCTCGGCTACGCCTACGACGACCTTGTGCTCGGCCGCCAGCACCGCATGTTCGTCGTCGGGGCCGAGGACGGCAATGTCGACAGCATCCTGCCCTTTGCCGGCATGCGCGCGCTGTCGCTGCAGAAGGATCCGGCACTCGCCTCGCGGCCGTTCGATGCGGCGCGGGACGGCTTCGTCGGCACCGGCGGCGGCGTCGTGCTCGTGCTCGAGACGGAGGACGAGGTCGCGCGCCGCGGCGTGAAACCCTACTGCGAGGTCGCGGGCTGGGGCCAGGCCTCCGACGGACACAACGTGGCGATCTCGCACCCCGAGGGCCTCGGCCTGCAGGCCGCGATCGAGCTGGCGCTCCGCAACAGCCGCACCGCGCCGGAGGAGGTCGACTACATCAACGCGCACGCGACCTCGACGCCGATCGGCGACGTTTCGGAATTGCGCGCCATGAAGAAGATCTTCCGCACCCCCGCGGCCCGCCCGGCCATCAGCAGCACGAAGGCCCTGACCGGCCACGGCCTGTCGCTCGCCGGCGCGATGGAAAGCGCGTTCTGCGCGCTCGCGATCCGCGAGGGCTTCATGCCCGGCTCCGCGCATATCACGCGGCCCGACCCCGAGTGCGAAGGCCTCAACATCATCCGCTCCACGCTGCCGGCGCAGCCGCAGGTCGTGCTGAACAACAGCAGCGGCTTCGGCGGTGCCAACGTATCGCTCGTCTTCCGACGGGCCGGCTGACGTGGCCGCCCCCTCCGTCCATCCTGCCCGCGCCGGCACCCGCCGTGCGCCGCGCCGCGTCCCCTAACGCATGTCGAAACTTCGCATTCTCGTCCTCACGTCCAGCACCGGCGGCGGCCATGACGCCCGCGCCGCGGCCTTTGCCGAATGGTGCTTCCAGCTCTACCGGCACGACGTGGACGTGCGGATCGAGCAGATGCTCGAGAAATCGTCCGGCTTCTACCGCTTCGGGGTGAACCTCTACAACCGCATCCAGAAAGGCGCGCCCTGGATGCACAAGATCTTCTACACCGTCGTCGAGGCGCTGAGCTTCATCAATGCCCGCAAGGTCACCTTCGGCGGCGCGTATTACCTCGCCGTCCTCGACGAATACCAGCCGCACCTCGTCTTCAGCGTCCACGACTGCCTCAATCGCGGCTACTTCCAGCGGGCGCGCAAGCTGCTCGGTCCCGACCGCGTGCGCTGCGCCACCTATTGCGGCGAGTTTTCCGGCGGCTGGGGTTACTCGCGCAACTGGATCGAGCCCACGGTCGACCTGTATTTCTCGCGCACGCCGACCGCACGCGACTTCGCCGTCAAGAAGGGCATCCCGTCCGAGCGCACCCGCGTGCGCGGTTACCTGATGCGGCCCCGGGCTCACCTTGAGACGGTCGGGCCCGCCGAGAAGGCTGCCTTCCGCGTGAAGAAACTGGGGCTGCGGCCCGACCTGTTCACGGTCTTCCTCGCGACGGGCGGCAACGGCGCGCACAACCACTTCGACCTGCTGCCGGCGCTGGTCCGCCACGCCGACAAGTGCCAGGCCATCGTCATCTGCGGCCAGAACCGCGAGGCGTACAACGAACTCATCCACTGGCGCGCCAATCATCCCGAGTTCAACTGCTACATCGAGGGCTATTCGGAGATCGTGCACCTGCTTCTCCAGGTGAGCGACGCGATCGTGACCCGCGGCGGCACGACCACCTGCGCCAAGGCGCTGCATTTCCGGTGCCCGATCGTCTTCAATGCCTTCGGCGGCATCATGCCGCAGGAGCAGCTCACGTGGAAGTTCTTCCGCAATGGCGCACACTCCGACAAGATCGAGAATCCTGCCGACTTCCGGGCGCTGATCGACCGCTGGATGGCCGACCGCGCCGTGTATACCGCGACCCGGGAACGGTTCCTCGCGCTTCGCTACGAGGAGGATCCGACGATCCTGATCGACGAACTGGTCGGCCTCGCCAACGAGGTCGCGCGCATGCCGCTGGCCCGGCAACCCTTCCCGCCGCCGAACGGCAACGGGAACGGGCACGCCGCCAAATAGGCGGTCCTCAGAAATTCGCCGTGACCTCGGTCTGCTGGCCGGGGTCGAGCGCGATCTCGCCGAGGCCCAAGCATTCGGTCTCGTCGTTCTTGTAAAGCCGCACGCGCACGGCGCCGCTGGCCTCGGTGGTTTCCCAGCGCCATTTGCCGATGGAGACGAACTGCAGCGGGATGCCCTTCTCGGGGCTCAGGCCGGGACCGTCGCCGCGGATGAAGAGCCGGTTGCCGATGCCGATGTAGGCGGTCACGAGCAGACGCGTGGCGCCGTCGGCGGAGACCGATCTGGTCGGCGCGGCCTCGTCGGGCGCGATCTGCGTGAATTCGTCGGCCGCGGGCGTCTCGGGCGCCGTTTCGGCCGGAGCCTCGGCGGCAGCCGGAGCCGCGATGACCGGGGCGGTGCCGTCCGGATTGTCGCCCGGCATTGGCAGCGAAAGCTCTTCGATCTTCGACCGGCGCGGGGCGCGGGGCTTGCGCGGTTTGTGCTCCGGGGCGGCTTCCACCGGATCGACGGCGGTTTCGACCGCCGCAGGCGTCGGCGCCACGGCGCTCTCGGGGGTGACCGCGGCGGGTTCGTCGGCCGGCGCGGCCGGCACCTCGGCTGGCGCCGGGTGGGCGACGGCTGTGGGCGCGGGCGCCAAGGTGACTTTGCCCGGGATGCGGGCGGCCACGGCGTCGAGGGCGGCCAGCTTGGCGTCGAGGATCCGGATCAGCGCGCCGAACTTCTGCTCCAGCGCGTGCACGGCATTGTTCTGGGCGACATGCAGGGAGGCCTCGGCCTCGGTGCGCGCCTTGCCGAAGGCATCGGGCAGGCGGGCCAGCGTCTCTTGGGCGGCCGCGGCGTGCTTGGCGGCCACCGCCTCGAGCTTGGCCAGTTCGGCGGCGGTCTTCGCGATGCGGTCGCCGGCCGCCTCCAGCTTCTCTGCCTCGGAGGCGCGGAGGCTGTTGATCTCCTGCTGCAGGGCCTCGTTGTCATTGACCGCGGCCTCGTTGAGCTGGCGCGTGAAATCGTTGATGCGCTCCTGCAGCTTGTGCGGGAGGTGCTCGGCGTGCTTGAGGCTCTTGTTGATGTGGTCGCCGATCTCGTTGAGGCCGGCGGTGGCGATGCTGATCTGCTCCGCCGACGTGGCCACGGTGCGTGACAGCGCCTCGAGGGCGCGCTGCCGGTCGTCGAGCGACTCCTCCTGCTTGCGCACGTAGTCGGCGATGAGCGCGGCGGCACTCACGAGGGCGCCGATGCTGACACAGGCGACGATGGCCAGAATGGCCGTCGTCGAAAGCGGTCGCGCGCTGTTCGCGGCGATGAAGGCGGCGACGGCGATGAGCAGCGCGTCGCTGAGCAGGAAGAACCACTTGTTAAGTTTGGGGGAGGATTCGGGAAGGCTCATGGGGACGTCTGCCTGCCGGCTCGTTTCGGCGGCCGCGCGGCCGGTGGGCGGTGCGTAATTTTGTGCGGCGCAGGGCCGGGTTTCTCAAGGAGAAAGGCGTGCGAACCGGGGATTGTAACCGGTTCAACGCCCGGCCGGGTTGCCTTTGGCGTCCAACTCCACGATGATCGCCTGGCCGGTGTCGGTGGCGAGGTGGGGTCCGATCGCCGCGGTCAGCAACGGCAGGGCGGCCCGCAGGTCGCCCTCTTGGTCGTCCATCACGGCGGTGATGGTCCAGACCTCACGCCCGGCCTCGGGTTTGACGCCTGATTCGCGCAACCGGGCGGAAAGGCGCAGGTGCTTGCGGTAGGTCGTGACGGAGTTGGTGGTGATGTCGGTGCCGACCCGCACGTAATTGCCCGGGATGTAAACCTCCTCGACGGTCGACCGCGTCTTGCCTTCTGCATCCTTGGTCTCACGCGTCCGGGTCGAATACCGCCCGCCCATCTCGGCGTAGATCGGGGTGGTGAAGGTGTAGGCCCGCATCACCGGATCGCCCACGCCGAAGTCCACAAAGAGGTTCAGTTCCGCCTCCTCGGCTGCAACCGCCCGGAAGCCCCGGCCGGCCAGGGCCTGTCCGACCTGCCGCAGCGCCTCGTCGGTGCGCAGGTCCCCGGGGTGCTGCCCGGCCTTGCCGGCGGTGGCGAACGCGTAGGTCCGCTTCGCGGGCGCGAGTGCCGGATGGGCCAGGGCGTCGACCTGCACCCGGTGCGTGGTGGCGCAACCGCCGAGCGCCAGGGCGGCAACGGTGAGGAGGGGAAGCAGCAGTTTCACGAGACCAAACATGACTGCCCGGGTGGACCGGCGCGAGCCTGGTCCGTTCCGACGCCGGTCACAGGCGCCGCCAGACATACACGCACAGCGAGAGCAGGAGCCCCACGCGCAAAGCCCCCTCGAAGGTCAGGACGACCAGCACCCACTTTAGGCCGCAATTGCGCCGCAGCACGTAGCCGATCACGGAGACCAGCAGGAGGCACAGCCCGTGCACGCGGCCGAAACGCAGGAAGAGGAGCGCCACCATCCATGCCCAGAAGCTGATGATCATCATGCTCCAGGCAAAGGCCGTGAACTCGTGCATCCCGAGCGCCCGCGGGTCTCCGTTGCGCTCGATCTGCTTGATGCCGACGTAACGCTCGCTGATCACGAGCTGCCAGAGCTCGAAGACCACGAACAGCGGGGCGAGGAACAGGATGACCGGCACGACCGCAGCCTCGCGGATCGGGCGCGGCGCGCCAAGGCAGAAGCAAGCCCCGCGCTTGCCAGCGCCCGGCGCTTGGGCGTTACTCGGTCCGCCCCCATGAACATCACCCGGATCGAGACCACGGAGCCCGCCGCCGGCCTGCTGGCATGCCGGATCCACACCGACGCGGGCCTCGTCGGCTGCGGCGAGAGCTACTACATCCCCTCGGCCGTGGCCGCGGTGATCCATGACTGGATGGCGCCGCGCCTCCTCGGGGCCGACGCTCTCGCGACCGAGGGCCACTGGCGGTTCCTCTACGAGCGCGCCACGAATTTCGGCGCCCGGGGCACCGAACTGCGGGCGTTGTCCGCCGTGGATCTCGCGCTCTGGGACCTCAAGGGCCAGGCTTGCAACCAACCCGTCTGGCAGCTGCTCGGCGGCCGCACGCAGGACGGCGTCCGGATCTATCACAGCACCGGCTACGGCCGCGGCCAGCCCCCGGCGGCCGGCGGCACCTGGCCGGGTTACGGGCGCATGGGCGTGCCCGAACCGCTCAACGATTACTGGAACGCCATCCACGAGCCCGCCGCCTTTGCCCGCGAGTTGGTCAAGGACGGCATCGGCGGCGCGAAGCTGTGGCCGTTCGATTTCGCGGCCCACAAGCCGAACGGCAACGTCTACGTCAATCTCCCCGACCTGGAGGAAGGCATGAAGCCCTTCCGCGCGATGCGCGCCGCGGCCGGGAACGCGCTCGAGCTGATCGTGGACGGCCACGGTTTCTTCCAGCTTCCAATGGCCCTGCGCATCGCCGACGCCATGCGCGAGGTGCAGCCGCTGTGCCTGGAGGATGTGATTCGGCCGGACTGCGTGGACACTATCCGCGACTTCCGCGCGCGCTGCGGCCTGCCGCTGGCCGTGAGCGAGATGCTCATCAGCAGCGAGGATTACCGGCTCGTGCTGCAAAAACAGGCGGCCGACTACATCATGATCGATCCGACCTGGGTCGGCGGCATCTCCCAGACCCTGCGGATCACCGATTTCGCCCAGGCCTACAATGTGCCCGTGATGATGCACGACTGCACCGGGCCGCTGACCCTGCTCGCCGGCATCCACGTCGGCGTCGCCCGCGCCAACGTCGCCTGGCAGGAGACCGTGCGCATGCTGCTGCGCATCACGTATCCCGAGCTCGTCACCGCCGTGCCGGCCGTGCAACAGGGTCGCATCGCCGCGCCCGAGGCTCCGGGGCTCGGCGCCGCCTGGCAGGACCAGTGGTTCCAGTCGCCGCGCGAGGTGCGCGTCAGCCGCCTATGAACGCAGCCACCCCTTTCCAGTTTCATGATCTTGCCGGCCGGACCCTGGTCTTGACCGGCGTCACCCGTGGCATCGGCCGGGCGCTGCTGCCGGGGCTGCTCGGGCAGGGTCTGAACCTGATCGCCGTGAGCCGGGGTCGGGAAAAGCTCGCGGCGATCCGTCACGAATTGGGTATGGATGAATCCCGGCTGCGTTTTTTCGAGTGCGATCTCGCCGATGCCGCCGCGGTGGACGCCACCGGCCGCGCCATCGTGGCGTCGGGCGTGCCAGTGGATGCAGTGCTGCACAACGCGGCCATCGATCCGCGGCATGAGTTCGGGCAGATGGCGCCGGCGCCCTGGGACGTGGTGTGGCAGGTGAACCTGAAGTCGGCGGTCACGCTGACGCAGCATCTGCTGCCGCTCCTGCGGCGCAGTTCGCAGGGCCGCGTCGTCTTCACCGGCTCGATCGTCAGCGAGCTCGGCGGCTCCTACATGACGGCCTATGCGTCGTCGAAGGGTGCACTCAACGGCCTCACTCGGGCCCTTGCGCACGAGCTGCAGGGCTCGGGCATCACGGTGAATTGCATTTTGCCGGGCGCAATCCAGGTCGAGAAGGAGGCCGGCACCATCGAGGAGGAAAACGTTCTCGCCGGCTGGCAGTCGGTCACGCGCCGCCTGACTGCCACGGACCTGCTTGGGCCGCTGTGCCTGCTGCTCAGTCAGGCTGGTGGCGGCATCAGCGGCCAGTGCCTCACCGTCGACGGCGGCGTGCTGCACCCGCTGATGTCGCGGGACGTGCAGGCGGCGCGGCTGAAGACCGACGGATACGCCTAACCGCCGGCAAACCGGCGGAACGTTCGGCCGCGTACAGCGGCTGCTTATTTTCCGCCGTACCAGAACGCCCGCCGCCAATTGTGCCGGCGCAGCTTCTCGACCAGCTCGGTGGGCATGGCGGGCAGATCGCTGACGGCGCAGTTGGCCTCGCCCTGGGCGACGTTGCGGATGCCGGGGATCACCGTCGAGACGGCGGGGTGGGCGAGCACCCATTTGAGCGCAGCCTGCGGGAGCGTGTAGCCGGAATGTTCGAGGTCGTGGCGGATCTTTTCCGTGCGGACCACGGTGCGTGACAGCCGGTCGCCGGAAAAATAGGCGCTGCGGAAATCGTCGTGGCCGAACTTCGTCAGCACGGTGAACTTGCCCGTCAGCGCGCCCTCGTCGAAGGCGACCCGCACGATGATGCCGACGCCGCACTCCTTGGCGACCTCGAGGAGCTCCGCGGCCGGCTCCTGTTCGAACAGATTGTAGATCACCTGCACGCTGTCGACCCAGCCGCCGCGCATGAGGTCGATCACGCTGTTCTGGTCGTGCTCGGGCGTGGAGACGCCGATGAGCCCGATCTTTCCCTCCTTCTGCAATTCGCGGAGAATCTTGAACGGCGTCGGATTGCGGTTCCAGGCGCGCGTCCACGTATGAAGCTGGAGCAAGTCGAGCTTGTCCGTCCCGAGGCAGGCGAGTCGCTCCGCGAGGTTGGCGCGGAGGTAGGCCTCGGGATAGCGCTCGTCGGCGCGATCGTACGGCGAGGGCGGCCACTGACCGGCCGTAGGCGGGGTCTTGGTGGCGACGAAGACGCTTTCCTTTTTACCGGCGGCTTGGCGCTCGCGCAGCACCTGGGCGATGAGGCGTTCGCTGCGGCCGTTGCCGTAGCCGGCGGCCGTATCGATGAAGTTGCAGCCGAGATCGAGCGCACGGTGCAGCGCGGCGAGCGAGTCGCCGTCGGCCTGCGGCCCCCACGCCCCGCCGATCGCCCAGGCGCCGAATCCGATTTCCGAGCAACTTAAGCCGTGTTTGCCGAAGGGGCGGTATTGCATGGCGTCAGCTTGACCGGGAAGAGCGGCGCATGCAACTGCAGGAACGGGTTGCTTGGGGTGGCGCCCGTCCGGAGGCCGGGCGCCAACCATTACAGAGCTTCATTAACGCCAGATGAACAAACCCGCCACCCCTGCCGCGGCCAGCACTGCTCCGATGTAATAGGTGCCCCGCGGACGTGCGCCCTCGAGCCACGCGGCGAAGGGAATCGTGAGCAACGGTGCCGCCGCCACGATGGGCTGCACGATGCCGGCGGGCGTGCTGCGCAGGGCCCACTGGAAGCAGACCACGCCGAGGACCGGGCCGGTGAGCGCGTTGGCCGTCACCCAGGGCCAGGCGGCCGGTGCCGCGGTAACCTTGGCGGGACTGCGACGCACGAACAGGATGACGACCACCGCGGCGACGAGCAGACCGCCCAGTGCCCGCTGGTACGCGGCCGTGCCGGGGTCCACCACCTCGCCAAACGCAGCGGCCGTGGCGAAGGCCTTGCGGCTGATGACCGCGCCCACACCTTGTCCGGCTGCGGAAAGCACCGCCCACGCGAGTCCCGATGCCCACGCGGCCGGCGAGACGCGAGGCAGGCTGCGCGGGAGGAGGCCGATGACGATGCCGGTCAGCGTGAGGGCGACGCATCCGAGCTGGATCGCGGTGAGCCGGGTGCCGAGCCATTGCCATTCGACGCCCGCCGCGATGATGGCGGAGCCGCATTGCACGATGAGGGTGGAAAGATTCGAGCCGAGGCGCGGCAGCGATTGGAACATTGCCACGCCGCCGATGCCGAACCCGACGACACCGCCCACAAAAAACCACCCGAACGCCGCCCCGCCCGTGCCGCGCCCCGCCAGGTGCGCCCATGCCCCAAGCAGCACGGTTGCGACCAGCAGCCGCCAGAAGTTCGCCCGCAGGCTCCCCAATAGCATCGCCGCCCGCCGGGCAAATACCGGCGTGACCGCAAAGAAGAGGAGAGTGCCAAGCGCGCCGATCATCAATGAATACTATGACAAGCGATTTTAACCACGGATTGCACGGATTTCACGGATCAGACGAAGGTGACGTGGTGGGATGGCCACAAGAGGTACAAAATGCACATAAGGGATCGTTTCTTTTGTGCCTTTTGCGCCTTCTGTGGCCATCCTCTTGCGCTCCATCCGCCTGATCCGTGTCATCCGTGAAATCCGTGGTCAAAAAGGTTTCCATTCGAGGCCGAGGGTGAAGGTCCGGCCGGGGCCGGGCAGAAAGATGCTGGTGGCGGCGGGATTGCGCGCAAGGTCGAGGACGCCGGCGGTGCTGGCGAGGTGACGGCGGTCGAGCACGTTACGGATGGCGGCGAAGACGTGCAGCCGCGGCGTGAGCCGCCAGCCGCCGCGCAGGTGGAATAGCGCATGGCCGCCATAGGTGAGGCGGCCGGCGTGATCCACGGGAATGGGTCCGGCCACCCAGGTCGACTCGGCGGCTGCGTGCCATCCGCGGCGGTCCTCATAGCGCAGCTCCGCAGCACCGGTGTGCGGCGGAGCGCCGGCGAGGCGGTTGCGGGCGTAGACCGGATCGTCCTTGAAGCGAAAGCGGCCGGACGTCCCGGTAACGGTGAACGTGAGGCGGTTGGCACCGGTGAGGATATGCCAGCGCAGCGAAGCCTCGATGCCGGCGTGGCTTGTCGGGCTCGCGTTGACCGCGCCACGCGGCTGACCTGCGGCGTCGGCCAACCGGAGGATCTCGTTGCGCCACTCGGCCTGGTAGACGGTGACGCTCCAGTCGAGGGGGCCGGAGGCGCCGTTCGCACCCGCTTCGACGGTGACGGCCGATTGCGGCTCGAGCGGGCGTGTGGCAAGGGTGAGGTTGGGATGGGTGCCCTGCACGACAACGAGGTCGTCGAACACCGGTGGCTCGATGCCGCGCGATACCGCGGCGTGGAAGGAAACCTGTCCGGCGGGCGACCACAGGAGCGCAGCGCGCGGGGAGAGGTCGTCGAAACTGAAGGTGCGTTGCAACGTCGGACTGGGGGCTCGGCCAGCGAGCTCGCGTTCGCCGGTCAGGGCGGTGCAGCCGAGACCCAGCGCGAGGTTGGGCCGCAGCCAGACGACGTCCTCGACATTGAGCGCGACCGTGGTGGCGCGGGTGCGGTAGGCACCGAAGGTTGCACCCCGCTGGGAGAGTTGGTTGAGCGCGCGCTCGACGTCGTCGGATCCGGTGGTGGCGATGGTGCGCACCAGCATCTGGTGATCGGTACCGCCAGCGTGCACGCGACGCGCCAGGGTGGCGTGGCCCGTGAAGGCCGTGCCGGTGAGATCGGTGACGCCGTTCGGCTGGAGCTGAAAGAATTCGTCGGTGAACCGCAGCGCGGCGAAACCGCAGGCCGATTCGCCCTCGGGACCACCGGACTTGAACTGCGCCGCGGCGCGCACGAGGGTCGAGTCGCGGTGCGGCCGGTCGCGGCGGACGGTGGCGGACACGGACCGGGGCGCGGCGAGCGCATCGGCGAGGGTCAAGGGACCGGGCACCTCGTAATCGGCGGTGGCGGCGTAAACTGACGCTTCAAGCTGGGACCGGGCGCCGATTGGGCGATGGACCGCGGCCTGGAGAGCCGTGCGCTCTTGGGCGCTGTGCTCGCGCCAGCCATCGGCGGATTGGTGGGACACCGCGATCTGCGCCGGTGCGGCCGCGGTCGCTGAAAACTGTGCACGCCGGAAACCGAAGTCGCCGGCCTCGGCACGGAGGGCGAAGCCCAGGGCGGTGGCCGGTTCCAGCGTCGTGGCGTTCAGGACGCCGCCAAGCACCGCGGGCGTTAGGGCCATGTGCAGCGTGCCGCGGTAGATCTCGATGCGGGGGAAAAGCAGCGGATCGAAGAGCCCGCTGTGATACGAACCGTCGGCGCGGGCGAGAGGCAGGCCGTCCACGAGCAGGGCGACGCCGCGACTCGTGGGGGCGCTGTCGAGGCCGGAGCCGCGGATGGAGAGACGCGGCGGCTCGAACCCCCCGAAGCTCTCCTGCAGCATCACGCCGGGCGTGTGGCGCAGGGCTTCGGCCAGCGTGGCGATGCTGCGGTCGGACCAGGCGGCGGCGGTGACGACAGCCGCGGGGCCGAGGGTGGAGGCAAAGTAGTCCGTGCGCGCCGTCGGCTGGGGCCGGCTCGCGTTCTCCGCAATCGTCCACGGCGGCAGGACGTACAGCTCCGGATCAGTCTCAGCGGCCGCGGCGGGAAGCGCGAGGCAGGCAAGGGCCACGCAGGCCCTGGCGGCGCGGGAGGGAGGGCGCGCTACATGCGGTCCGCCCTCGGGTGGGGGGTGGTTTGCTCCGGGCATCGGCGGTGAGGCGACTCACCGCTTGTAGAGCGGCCGGGCCGTGTAGCGAGTGTGAAGCAGTTCGTGCGCCTTGGGGCCGAGCGGCTTGCCGAGGAATTCGTCGTAGAGTTTGATGACCTCGGGATTCTCGTGCGAGTGGCGGAGCGTGCGGTCGCGGTCGTCCTGGTAGATGCCCGCGATGCGCAGCTTGCGCCGCTCGTTGTCGACGCCGTAGGGCTGGCCGCCGCCGCCGATGCAGCCGCCGGGGCAGGCCATGACCTCGATGAAGTGGTAGGGGGCCTCCTCGCCGCGCTTGCGGGCCTCGCGCACGCGGTCGAGGACGGTCTCGACGTTGGCGAGGCCGTGGGCGACGGCGACGCGGACCTTGGTGCCGGCGATGTCGATCACGCCCTCCTTCACGCCGTCGAGGCCGCGGACGGCCTCGACCTCCACCTTGGCGAGCTTCTTGCCGGTGGCGTAGAAGTAGGCCGTGCGGAGGGCGGCCTCCATGACGCCGCCAGTGGCGCCGAAGATCGTGCCGGCGCCGGTGTAGTTGCCGAGGATCGAGTCGGGCTCGGCGTCAGCGAGGTTGAGGAAGTCGATGCCGGACTGCTTCAGCATGCGGGCCAGCTCGCGCGTGGTGAGGGCGACGTCCACGTCCTTGTAGCCGGAGGCGAACATCTCCTCGGTGCGCGACAGCTCGTACTTCTTGGCCGTGCAGGGCATGATCGAGACCATGAAGATCTTCGCCGGGTCGAGCTTCAGCTTCTCCGCGTAGTAGGTCTTGGCGAGGACGCCGAGCATCTGCTGCGGGGACTTGGCGGTGGAGAAGTTGTCGATGAAGTCGTAGTGGCGCTTCTCCATGAAGTCGGTCCACGACGGGCAGCACGACGTGATGAGCGGGAGCGGTCCGCGCTTGTGCACGAAGCGCTCGATGAACTCGCTGGCCTCCTCGACGATGGTGACGTCGGCCGAGAAGTTGGTGTCGAACACCGCGTGGAAACCGAGGCGGCGGAGGGCGGCGTAGATCTTCTTCGTGAGGTTGGTGCCGGGCGGGAGCCCGAAGGCCTCGCCGACGGTGACGCGGACGGACGGGGCGATCTGGACGACGCAGATCTTCTCCTTGTCGTGCAGGGCCTCCCAGACGGCCGGGGTCTCGTCGTTCTCGACGATGGCGCCGGTCGGGCAGTGGGCGGAGCATTGGCCGCACTTCACGCACGGCGACTCGGCGAGGGTGATGTCGCCGGCCGGAGCCATGCGCGTGTTGATGCCGCGGTCGAGGAAGGAGAGGGCCCAGACATTCTGGCCCTCCTGGCAGACCTGGATGCAGCGGCCGCATTTGATGCACTTGACGAAGTCGAGGATGATGGAGCCGGTGGAGCAGTCCGCCGGGATGTCCTTCACGTACCGCTTGATGGACTCCATCGGGATGTTGAAGTCCGCGGCGAGCGTCTGGAGCTCGCATTCGCCGTTGCGGCCGCAGGTCAGGCAGGCCTGCGGGTGGTTGGAGAGGATGAGTTCCAGGGTGGAGCGGCGCACGTCCACGATCTCGCGGTCATGGGTGGTGATCTCCATGCTGTTCTCGAGGGGCGTGCAGCAGGCGCGGATGAGCTTGTTGCCGCCCTTGTTGCGGACGATGCAGATGCCGCACGCGGCGGTCGCAAGGAGGTCCTTGTGCTTGCAGAGCGTGGGGATCTTCACCTGGACGCGACGGGCGGCGTCGAGGATGGAGGTACCCTCGGGGACCTGGACTTCGATCTGGTTGATGCGGGCGGTGATCATGACGTGACCTCCTGGGAAGTGGCGGGGGCGGGGACTTTGGCGGCCTTGGCGGCGCCGCTGACTTTCCGGGCGTAGCTGGGTCCGCCCTCGATGAAGGCCTGGTACTCCTCGCCGAAGTAGCGGAGCGTGGAGAGCACCGGGTTGGGCGCGGTCTGGCCAAGGCCGCAGAGCGAGGCCTTCTGCATCGCGTGGCAGATGCGGTGGATGATGGCGAGGTCGCCGGCGTTGCCGCGGCCGCGCGAGATGCGGTCGAGGATCTGCAGGAGCTGGTAGCCGCCGATGCGGCACGGGGCGCACTTGCCGCAGGACTCGTCGACGCAGAACTTGAGGTAGAACTTGGCCACCTCGACCATCGAGTCGCCCTTGTCCATGATCAGCATGCCGCCCGAGCCCATGATGGAGCCGAGCTGCTGGAGGGTCTCGTAGCTGACGGG
Organism: uncultured Opitutaceae bacterium; assembly: GCA_964355715.1. Taxonomy (GTDB): domain Bacteria; phylum Verrucomicrobiota; class Verrucomicrobiia; order Opitutales; family Opitutaceae; genus UBA2377. The sequence goes on from CAYHEW010000024.1 coordinate 37,951, forward strand.
GGTCTCGAGCAGCGAGGCCGGGATGACGCCGCCGGAGGGGCCGCCGGTCTGGACGGCCTTGATCTCCTTGCTGTCGAGGACGCCGCCGCAGACCTCGAAGACGATCTGGCGGAGGGTCGTGCCCATGGGCACTTCCACGAGCTGGGCGTTGCGGACCTTGCCGGTGACGGCGAAGACCTTGGTGCCCTTGGAGGTTTCGGTGCCGTGGCTCGCGAACCAGGCGCCGCCCTTGAGGAGGATGGCCGGGACGATGGCGAGCGTCTCGACGTTGTTGATGGCGGTCGGCATGCCCCAGAGGCCGCGCACCGACGGGTAAGGCGGGCGGGGGCTCGGGCTGCCGCGCCGGCCCTCGATGGAGGCGATGAGCGCGGTTTCCTCGCCGCAGACGAAGGCGCCGGCGCCGAGGCGGACCTTGGCCTCGAAGTCGAACCCGCTGCCGAGGATGTTTTTGCCGAGAAGGCCGAGCTCGCGGGCCTGGTCGAGAGCGCGCTGGACGCGTTCGACTGCCCGGGGGTATTCGGCGCGGATGTAGAAGTAGCCCTTCGAGGCGCCCATCGCATACGCGGCGATCATCATGCCCTCGAGCACGGCGTGCGGGTCGCTCTCGAGCACGCTGCGGTCCATGAATGCGCCCGGGTCGCCCTCGTCGCCGTTGCAGATCACGTAGCGCTGCTCGGCGGGTTGCGCGCGGGTGAGCTGCCACTTCATCCACGTGGGAAAGCCGGCGCCGCCGCGGCCGCGCAGCGCGCTGACCTTCATCTCGGCGATGACCTGCTCGGGCTTGAGTTCGAAGAGTGCCTTGGCGAAAGCCTGGTAGCCCTGGGCGCGGCGGAGGTAGTCGTCGACGCTGTCGGGGTCGACGTCGCCGCAGTGGCGCAGGACGATGCGGACCTGGCGGTCCGGAACCTTCCACAGCAGGTCGTCGAGCACCCGGCCGCCCTCGACCGACTCGGTCACGATGCGGGCGACGTCGGGGGCAAGGACGTTGGTGTATGTGACGGCGGAGGGCAGGAGCTGCACGACGGCGCCCTCGTCGTAGATGCCCATGTCGAAGGCGCGGATCACCTGCACGCGGTCGCCGAGACCGCGGCGCTTGAGCTCTTCCTGGAAGGAGAACTGGAAGAACTCCGTCTTGCTGCCGGGTCCGTTGCCGGTGTCGCGGACGAGGATCTGCGTGACGGGGCCGTTGAGGACGAGGCTCCGGCGGCGTGTCGCGATGATGTGGTCGTCGAGCAGGTGGCGCGTGCCAAAGTGAGCGGCGAGGAGCTCCGGCACGAGGTCGGCAGTCACGTGACCGTAATGCACGGTCGGCAGGCCGGCGGATTTCACCTCGATCACCGGATCGGCGAAGGCGTAGCCGGTGGAACCGGTGCGCTGCAGGGCGAAGGGGAGCTTTTGCTCGACGCGGGCATGCTCGAGGGCCGTGTAGAGCGTCTCGGCGCCGGCGGCGATGCCGCCCGTGTCGAGCTGGACGCGGATCCACGCGGCGGGTTCGGCGGCGGGATTTCGGGCGAGGTCGGCGAGGTTCTGGCGGGTGAGCGTTTTCATGCGGCGGTCTCCTTCTTGGCGCGGAGGGTGGCGAGGTGGCCGGCGACCTCGGACGTCTTCACGTGGCCGCAGGTCTTGCCGTCGACGACCATGGCCGGGGCCATGCCGCAGCAGCCGATGCAGCGGACGGTTTCGAAATGGATCTGGCGGTCGGGGGTGGTCTGGCCCTCGGCGATGCCAAGCTGGGTGCGGAGCTCGTTGATGAGGTCGCCCGAGCCCTTGAGGTAGCAGGCGGTGCCGTTGCAGACGGTGACGCTGTGGGCGCCGGGGGGCTGCAGCTTGAAGTAGTGGTAGAACGTGATGACCTCGTAGATGCGGGCGAGCTTCACGCCGAGTTCGCGGGAGAGTTCCATCGCCACCTCGCGCGGGATGTACCCGTGCTGGTTCTGGATCGCATGGAGGATCATGATCAGGTTGCCCTCCTCGTTGCGCCAGTGAGCCACATGCTGCTGCACGTCGCGCCGGATGGTGGTGTCGAGCTTCCCCTGGATCCGGCGGAGCCGCTCGAGCTTAACCTCCAGCAGGCGGGCGATCTCGTCGGAGATCTCCCGGGGGATGTACCCATGCTTTTGTTCCGCCTTCTCCAGCAACTCGATGAGTGCGGCCTCATCGGCATGCCGAAGGTCGGAGGTTGTCAGGTCAGACCCGTAGGGTGGGGTGTTTTTCATAGGCTCGCCTTCCGCTTCGAGCCTGTGGGCGATTCCAACCCCGGTCCATTAATAACAAGATTTCTAGGTAATCTTAAGAACAGATAATCTAATTGATTACCCGGCCTATCCCGTCGCCTGAGATCTGAAAAATCATTTATCTCCAATAAATTACGCAGCGAGAGCGGGAATGAGCCTTCAACATGAAAACCTCCTTATGGCGACCCCAGCTTATCGCTCATACCCATACGGCGAGCGCCCTGGAAGAGCGCGATGAGGCCGAGGGCCTGGACCAGGTGGTACAGATCGTTGTGGTTGAAGTAAGGAAGCCGGGGCCAGCCGGATTGTTGCACGACGGCGGCCCCGACCGAGAGCCCGAGGCCGGCCAGCATCCAGCCCCGCCAAGCCCGGTACGCGGCCAATGCCGCGACGAGCCAGCTCGCCAAGGCCAGCCCGTAGTCGACGATGGCGATCAGGAAGACCGGCCAGGCGGCCGCAACGGTCAGCGCCAGCGCGAATTTGAGGCCGATAACCTTGCGCCAGAACGGCTGCCACCGTGCCGGGGCCAGCTCGTGCAGCAGACTCATCGCGAGGCAGGCGCTGACGCCGCTGATGATCCAAAGCGTGACCAGCCACCAGACCGACTGGAGTCCCGTCGGGAAATTGGGCCCAAACCCGTGGTAGGTTCCACCGACGAAGGCAGATGCGGCCGTCAGCCCGAACGTGCGCCGCCACCACCGCACCGTTGGCGCGGCGGCGCGCAGGCGCCAGGCCAGGAAAAGCGCCAATCCGGCCAGCAGGCAATCGGTCAGGAACGTGGCAGGCTCGTGCAGGTTCACGTACCCAGACGAGCATGACGTCGCCACCGGTGCGGGCAAGGCCGGCCTGGACCGACCAATTCCCGCGCGATCACCACGGGGCGGATGGGATCGTGAGGCGGGCGTCGGAAGAGAGGTGCAGCCCGAAATGTTCGATCAGCAGCGCGCGCAGCGCGTGGGGCGTGGCGATGTCCTGACGGGTGGCGGAGCCGTCGGCGTGGCGGACAGTGAATTCGCGGTTGAAAACAATGAGACGCTCCGCCCCGCGGACGCGGGTCACGACGAGGTTGTTGGTGAAATGCGCCTTCGGATGCGTGCAGCTGTACCAGTTGCCAACCTCGAAATCGACCGCGGGCGGCGGCGTGAGGCTGAAGCGGTAGACGTCGCCCCAGGTGTCGCCGTGCCGCACCTGGTGCACCATCGCGTCGCCCTGCACGACGATGCGGCGGGTTTCGTGCGGCGTTTCCTGCGGGCCGGCGTCGTCCAGCGCCAGCGGACCCGTGGTGCCGACCGCGCCGAATCCGACATCGGCAAGCCACGGCCGGCCATCCAAGTCGACGCGGAGGATGGTATGGGTGAGCGGCGTGGCGACTTCCGCCGGCACCTGCCAGCGCACCCGCGCAAGCAGCGGGGTGACCCGGAAACCGAGGGCCGTCAGGACCTCGCGGAAAAGGGTGTTCTGCTCGAAGCAGTAACCGCCGCGTCGGCGGAGGATGATCTTGTCGGCGATCACCGCCGGATCGAGGCTGACGCGACGGCCGAGGAGCACATCGAGGTTTTCGAACGGCACCGCGGCGACATGGTGCAGGTGCAGCGCGCGCAGCGTGGCGAGGTCCGGTTGGCGCGGACCGTTATAGCCGATGCGTTCGCAGTAGACATCGAGGTCAGGTGTGAAGACGGACATGGGGGGAGGCGGGAAGTTGAAGGCAAGGTCGCCGGAGAACAAGCACGCGTCGGGCCCGATGAAAGTTTGCTTGAAACCCGTTTCCAACCCGCTCCCGCGCCGTCGGATTGCATCGGCTGCCGGAAGGTGATCGCATGGGCGACGTCATGCGCTGGAAGGAAAACTGGGAGGAGAGCCGGGAGCACTTTGTCCGCTGGTGGCGGCGCGACGGGTTGGTGGTGGTGCCGTGGCTGCCGATCGAGGCGGGGCGGATGGAGCCGTCACGGGACCCTGCGGCGGTGCGGCCGGACCGGCCGCGGGATCCGGAGGTGCTGCACGCGGATCCCGCCTTCGTCGCCGCGGAGAGCCATTACCTGAACGCCAACGCCCTGCTTGCGCTCGACGCGCTGCCGATCGGTCGCGTGGATCTGGGCCCGGGATCGCTGGCGCTGTACCTGGGCAGCGAACCGGAGTTCTCCGCCGACACCGTTTGGTTCCATCCCCTCGAAGACCAGACGGCGCTCGAGCATCCGATCCGGTTCGACCCAACCAACCGCTGGTGGCAGCGTCAGCTCGCCTTGGTGGATGCCCTGCAGGCGAAGGCGGCCGGGAATTATCCCGTGGGCATGCCGGACCTGATCGAGAACCTCGACGTATTGTCGTCACTGCGCGGTGCGCAGGACCTGATGGTCGACCTGGTCGAGCGCCCGGAGTGGGCCCGACAGCGCATCGCCGAGATCAATACCTGCTATTGCGAGGTCTACGACGCGTTGCGGGCGCGAATCGGTTTGCCGGACGGGTCCACCTGCTTCCAGGCGTTCCACCTGTGGGGTCCGGGCCGGACCGCGAAGGTGCAATGCGACGCGCTGGCGATGATCTCGCCGGCGATGTTCGAGGATTTCGTGCAGCCCGCACTCGCGGCGCAGTGCGACTGGCTGGATCACGCGATGTTTCATCTCGACGGGACGCAGGCGATCCCGCACCTGGACGGGCTGCTGGCGATCCCCGGGCTCGACGCGATCGAATATACGCCGCAGGCCGGCATCGAGGGCGGCGGTCACGAGCGCTGGTGGCCGCTGTACCGGCGGATCCTCGACGCGGGCAAGTCCGTGCAGGTCGTCGCCGTGCTGCCCCACGAGGTCGAACCGCTGCTCGATGCGATCGGCACGCGGGGCGTGTACCTGCTGATGGCCGGGATCAGCGACCGCACGAAACTGCGTGAAGTGGAGGCCGTGGTGCGCCGGCGATATCCTCGCTGAAATTGGGAGGTCGGTGGTCTCACGCGGAGGCGCGGAGGACGCGGAGGTTTGGAACCACTTATCTTCACTGATGAACACTGATGGGATCGGAATTCCGACCATTTCAGTGAGAGTAAGTGTGCATCAGCGGTTCCTTATCTCTGCGTCCTCCGCGCCTCCGCGTGAGAACCGTATGGGCACGAAAAAGGCCGTGGGGATCACCCACGGCCTTGAGATTTGATACTGAGCGAAGCGTCAGATGCCCGCGCTGTTATCCTCGGGAATCCGCATGCTGTAGAAGCTGCGGTACACGAAGATGAGGGCGATCGCGAAGAAGAAGAGGCCGATGCCGGTCTTCAGGTTCTGGTTCGTCATCGTCACCGCGATCTCGACGGCGAGGAGGCCGAAGAGGGTGGTGAACTTGATGACGGGGTTCATCGCGACGGAGGACGTGTCCTTGAACGGATCGCCCACGGTGTCGCCCACGACGGTGGCGGCATGCAGGTCGGTGCCCTTCTGGCGGAGCTCGACCTCGACAATCTTCTTGGCGTTGTCCCAGGCGCCGCCGGCGTTGGCCATGAAGATGGCCTGGAAGAGGCCGAAGAACGCGATGGCGATCAGATAGCCGATGAAGAAGTACGGGTTGAAGAACGGCAGGGCGAGGGCGAAGCAGAACACGACGATGAAGATGTTCCACATGCCCTTCTGCGCGTAGACCGTGCAGATGCGGACGACTTCCTTCGAGTCCTCCTCGGAGGCGGTCTTGGCGTCGAGCTTCATGTGCTCCTTGATATACACGACGGCGCGATAGGCGCCGGTGACGACGGCCTGGCAGGAGGCGCCGGTGAACCAGTAGATCACGGAGCCGCCCATGATGAGGCCGAGGATGACCTCGGGCTGCACGATGGAGAGCTTGGTGACGACGTTGCCGAAGAGGTTCTCGAGGAGGATGATGATGCCGAAGACCATCGTGGTGGCGCCCACGACGGCGGTGCCGATGAGCACGGGCTTGGCGGTGGCCTTGAAGGTGTTGCCGGCGCCGTCGCCCTTCTCGAGCTGGTACTTGGCGTTCTCGAAGTCGGGCTTGAACTTGAAGTCCTTCTCGATCTCGGCGGCGATGCCCGGGCGGCCCTCGATCTGCGAGAGCTCGTAGACGGACTGGGCGTTGTCGGTGACGGGGCCGTAGCTGTCGACCGCGATCGTGACGGGACCCATGCCGAGGAAGCCGAAGGCCACGAGGCCGAAGGCGAAGATCGGCGCGGCGAACGCGAACTTCTCGGGCATCAGCGTGAGGATGGCCGGGTTCTGCGAGAACCAATACGAGGTGAACATGAGCAGCATGATCACGAGGCCCATCCAGAACGCGGAGAAGTTGCCGGCGACGAGGCCGGAGAGGATGTTCAGCGAGGCGCCGCCGTGCTTGGAGCAGTTGGTGACTTCCTTCACGTGGCGGGAATTCGTGCTGACGAAGATCTTGGTGAACTCGGGGATGAGGGCCCCGGCGATCGTGCCGCAGCTGATGATGACGGAGAGCGCCCACCAGAGGTCGCCCTGCACGCCGGCCTGGTGGGCCAGGAGGAAGTAGGAGGCGATGAAGGTGATGCCGATCGAGACGGCGGAGGTGATCCAGACGAGGTGGGTCAGCGGGGCCTCGAAGTCGAAGTCCTTCAGGTTGCCGTATTTCGCCTTCGAGATCGCCTCATTGATGAAGTAGGAGACCAGCGAGGTGACGATCATCAGCGCGCGCATCACGAAGAGCCAGATGATGAGGATGGCGCAGAGGGCGGGGCTGGCGGCGAGGGCCAGGGCGAGGAAGGCGATGAGCGCGACGCCGGTCACGCCGTAGGTCTCGAAGCCGTCGGCGGTCGGCCCGACGGAGTCGCCGGCATTGTCACCGGTGCAGTCGGCGATCACGCCAGGGTTCTTCGGGTCGTCCTCGGGGAGCTTGAAGACGATCTTCATCAGGTCGGATCCGATGTCGGCGATCTTGGTGAAGATGCCGCCGCAGATGCGGAGGACCGAGGCGCCGAGGGACTCGCCAATGGCGAAGCCGATGAAGCAGGGTCCGACGAGATCACGCGGCAGGAACACCAGGATGCAGATCATGAAGAACAGCTCCACGCAGACGAGGAGCAGGCCGACGCTCATGCCGGAGCGCAGCGGGATGAAGAGGGTGGCGAGGGGGTTGCCCTGCAGCGCGGAGAACGCGGTGCGCGAGTTGGCGACGGTGTTGATGCGGATGCCGAACCAGGCGACACCGTAGGAGCCGAGGATGCCGAGGATGGAGGCGAGCAGGATGACGACCACATGGCCGGCGCCCATGTGCGAGAGCACGCCGAAGTAGTAGACCATGCAGGCGCCGATGAGCACCCAGAGGATCGCGAGGAACTTGCCCTGCGTGAAGAGGTAGGTCTTGCAGGTTTCCCAGATCGTGTTGGACACGCTGCCCATCGACGAGTGGACCGGCAGCGCCTTGGTCTGGCGGTACTGGATCAGGCCGAAGGCCGCGCCGATCGCGCAGATCACGATGCCGAGATACATGAGGGTGACGCCGGACACGCCCCCAAGGGCGTCGAAGCTGACCTGCGAGAGGTCCGGGATCTTGATGTCGGCCTCGCCGGCCTGCAGGGATGGAGCCAGCGCAGCAGCCAATGCGGTTGCCGCGCTCAGTTGCCACGTTTTAGGGGTGATCATAGGTAGTTGTGGGTTTTAGAGCAGGCGCTTTTTCTGGCGCCGGTGGTCGGGACGAGCGAGCCAATTTTGCCTCGCGCCCTGCTGAAAAACCCTCGCTTATCCCACGGTGTCCGGCGCGCTAATGCGCATTCCTTGTCCTTTTCCCCCATGCATCACCTACGGTTCCGGCAGGTTCACCTCGACTTCCACACGAGCGGTCTCATCCCGGGCATCGGGACGAGCTTCAACAAGCGCCAGTTCCAGGAGGCGCTCAAGGTCGGGCACGTGAACTCGATCACGATCTTCTCGAAGTGCCACCACGGCTACAGCTACCATCCGACGAAGGTGGGGCGGATGCACCCGCACCTGAAGTTCGACCTGCTCGCGCGCCAGATCGACGCCTGCCGCGAGATCGGCGTGCGCTGTCCGATCTACCTCAGCGCGGGCCTCGACGAGCTCGCCGCCTTCGCGAACCCCACGTGGGTCGTGAAGAAGAAGGACGGCACCACCTACAAGCCGCTCGAGGTCGAGTGGTTCGTGCGCATCCTGCGCTTCAACTCGCCGTACCTCGACTACCTCTGCGACCAGATCCGCGAGGTGGTCGAGCGCTGGCCGGACAATGACGGCATCTTCCTCGACATCATCGGCAGCCATCGTGACTACAGCGACGACGCGCTGAAGGAGATGAAGAAGCTCGGGTATAACCCCGAGCACGACGCCGACGTCCAGCGGTACGCCGAGGATGTGCTCTACCGCTACTTTCGCGCCACCACCGCCGCGGCGCAGTCGGTGCGCAAGGACACGCCGGTTTTCCACAACTCCGGCCACATCTCCATGGGCGCACGGAAGGCGCTCGCGTTCAACACGCACCTCGAACTCGAGTCGCTGCCCACCGGTGGCTGGGGCTACGACCACTTCCCGATGTCGGCCCGCTACGTGATCACGCAGAAGTGGGATTTCATGGGCATGACCGGCAAGTTCCACAACACGTGGGGCGAGTTCGGCGGCTTCAAGCGCCCTGCCGCGCTGCGCTACGAGTGCGGCGCCATGCTGGCCTACGGCGCCAAGTGCAGCGTGGGCGACCAGTTGCACCCCAACGGCGAGATGAACCTCGACACCTATCGCCTCATCGGCGCGGCCTACGCCGAGGTCGAGCGCAAGGAGCCGTGGTGCGATCACGTGAAACCCGTCGCGCGCATCGCCCTCGTGAGCTGCGAGCAGAACCAGGACCGCTGGCGCGGCGGTCATTCCCACTCGGTCGTGGCCGACGAGGGTGTCGGGCGCATGCTGCTCGAGCTGCACCAGCCGTTCCTCATCCTCGACGAGCACGCGGCCTGGACCGGCTTCGACCTGGTCGTGCTGCCTGACAACTACGTCATGACGCCCGCCAACCTCGCGAAGGCGAAAAAGTTCCTCGCGGCCGGTGGCCGCATCATCGCGGCGGGCTCGGCGTTGTTCGACGAAAAGCAGGAGCGGTTTGTCGTCGATCCCGGCGCGAAACTGCTTGGCCGCTCGACGAACGACCCCGACTACCTCCTGGCCACCGCGCTCACGCCGGAGGTCGCCGTGAAGTCGGAAATCGTCATCCCCGGCGGCTGCTTCGAGATCAAGCCGACCGCCGCCCGCGTGCTCGCCGAGCGCCGCGCGTCCTACTTCAACCGCACCTGGGAGCATTATTGCTCGCACCAGCACGCGCCGGACGCCCCCGGCCGCGTGTCGCCGGCCGCGGTGCTGGGGAAACAGATCGCGTACTTTGCGCACAATATCTTCAGCGCCTACCGCACCTACGGCCAGCCGCTGTATCGCGATTTCTTCGCCGCAGCGTTGCGTCACCTCCTGGGCGGGGCGCTGCCGGTCGAGACCAACCTGCCGGCGGCCGGCCGCATCAACGTGCTCGAGCAAAAGGCCGAGCGCCGCTATGTGGCCCACCTCCTCTTCGCCGTCACGAGCAACCGCGGCACCTTCCGTGGCCAGAATGTCGAGATCATCGAGGACCTCGTGCCGCTTCGCGACACCCGCGTGCGGCTGCGGCTGCCGCGCAAGGTCAAGGCCGTCCGCCTTGTCCCCGACGGCGGCGAGCTCCCCTTCGCGGCGCACGCCGACGGCATCGAGTTCGCCGTGCCGGAGTTCACCGCTCACCAGATGGTGGAGCTGGGGTATTGATCCGTGGTTGGTCAGACAGTTTCCCGCAGCGCCGGCTACCTGCTCGACATGGACGGCGTGCTCTACCACGGCCGGCGGGCCGTGCCGGGGGCGGCGGATTTCATTCGCCGGGTCAATGCCGCGGGCACGCCGTATCTCTGCATCACCAACCATGCTTGCTATTCGCCGCGGACTCTGGCCCGGCGCCTGGCCGGAATGGGCATCGCCGTGTCGGCTGCGCGCATCCTCACTTCGGGGCTGGCGACGGCGGCGTGGTTGCGCGGGCAGGGCGCGAAGCGGGTCTTTGCCATTGGCGAGCGCCCGTTCCTTGCCGCGCTCGCCGCGGCCGGGATCGAACACGACAGCGCGCGGCCGACGCATGTCGTCGTCGCCCTCGATCGCCGCGTGACGTACGAGCGGCTGGCGATGGCGGCGCGGCACATCCTGCGCGGCGCGACCTTCGTTGGCACGAATCCCGATCCCGCCTATCCGACCGAGGCCGGACCCGCCCCGGAATGCGGTTTCTACCTCGCCGCGCTCGAGCGCATGACCGGGCGGGCCCCCATCATCATCGGCAAACCGGCGCCTCACCTCTTCCGGATCGGCGCTGATACGCTCGGTCTCCCGCCTGCCCGCCTCACGATGGTGGGCGACCGACTCGACACCGACATCCGCGGGGCCCAGCGCCTCGGCCTGCGGGCCGTGCTGGTCCTGAGCGGCAGCACCACGCGGGCGATGCTGCGCGGTGCCGCGATCCGGCCGGATGCGGTTGCGCGAAGTGTCGGCGACCTGCCGGCGGTCCCGGCCCGGTAGGCCGCGAGCTCGCTCGCGCTCAAGCGGCGTGCGTGCGTCCACCGAGCGCCCGCGAGCGGGCTGCCTACCGTGTGCCCAAGTGGTGCCCGGGGTGGGGATCGAACCCACACTCCCTTTCGGGAAGGGGATTTTAAGTCCCCAGCGTCTGCCATTTCGCCACCCGGGCGCGCGGCGGGCACTGTCGGACCGGGCGGCGGGAGCGTCAATCCCGCGTAGGATCGCAGGACACAAATGATCCTTGCGGGGGAAGGGCGCTGGGACCACGGTGCGCCGCAGTGAAAATTGGATTTCTCGGCGGGAGTTTCGATCCCGTGCATTTCGGTCACCTCATGGCCGCGCAGGATGCCTTCGAGCAGCATAAGCTCGACAAGATCATCCTCGTGCCGGCCGCCCAGGCGCCGCTCAAGCCCAACGACGTGCAGTCCACATCCGAGGACCGCCTCGCCATGCTCCGCTCGGCCGTTGAGTGGGACCACCGCTTCGAGATCTCCGATTACGAGCTTACCAAGGGCGGCATCAGCTACACCATCGATTCGGTGCGGCACTTCAAAAAGCTCTACCCGAACGATCACCTGTACCTGATCATCGGCGGCGACCAGCTGCCGAAGCTGCATCTCTGGAAGGATATCACCGAGTTGGCGCAGCTGATCGAGTTCATCTTCCTCGAGCGGCCGGGTCACCCGGTCCGCGAGCACCCCGCCATCCCCGGGCTGCGCCTCCTGCGCTGCGATGGCCACCTGCTCGCCATCAACTCGACGGAGCTGCGCGACCGCGTGCGGCGCGGGCTTTCGCTCGATTACTTCGTCCCGCACAAGGCCATTGTCTATATCCGCGAAAAGCGCCTCTATCTGGAAAACAACGGATGAAATCCCACCACTCCTCCCGCTCCCTGGCTGCCCTCGAACTGGTCAAACTCTGCGTCAAGGCGCTAGAAGACAAGAAGGCGGGCGACCTGCGGGTGCTCGACGTCAGCGCCCAGTCGTCGATCACCGACTTCCTCGTGCTGGCCACCGGCACCTCGGAGCCCCACCTCCGCGCCCTGCGGGTCGAGCTGGAAAAGGTCATTGACGCCTCCGGCACGCGGATCGTCGGCATGGAACTCGCCCAGGAAAGCGGCTGGCTCGTGATCGATGCCTTCGACGTGATGGTGCACCTCTTCCTCCCGGAACCGCGTGGGAAGTACCAGCTCGAGCGCCTGTGGAAGGATGCGGTCGAGGTTTCCGTGCCATCGCTGCTGGCTCCGCCCGCTGCGAAAGCCGTCAAGGCGACCGCGAAAAAGGCCGCGCCGAAGAAAAAGGCGGCCAAGCCGGCCCGCAAGGCGGCGCCGAAGAAGCGAAAAGCCTGAGGCGAATCCGGATTTCGGATTGCGGAGACCGGATAGCCCTGATCGTCGGGCGCCTCACCTATTCGGTGTCCGGTATCTCCAATCCGGTATCAGAACGAATACCCCAGCGAACTCGTCACGCGCTTGTCGGTACGGCCGTTCTCGTCGAGGATGGCGTTGTCGTACTCGTACTCGTAGCGCAGGTTGAGCGAGATCCGCTCGCTGAGTTTGCCTTGGAGGGTGCTGTTGAAGCGGAATTTGTAGTTCTCGGCCTCGTCACGGTACAGCGAACTGGTCGCCGCGTTGATGAGTGTCCGGGTGCGGCCCTCGGGCGAATAGAGCACGTTCAGGTTCTGCAGGAAGGTGAGCCGGCCGTTGACCTTGAAGGTATAGTCCTGGAACACCTCGCCCAGGTAGGTGGTGCCGGGATCGGCGCCCGCGGCCTTGCGGTACTGCGCCGTGAGGCCGGCACCGATGGAGCCGGTCTGCTTTTCGCTTTGGAAAACCTCGTAGCCGAAGCCGGCGTTCTGCTCGGCATTCAGGTCGACGTCGGTGATCTGGTCGCTGGAGTAGCTGGAGACCGTCTGGCCGAAGACGCGGTCCGAGATCTCATGCCGCCAGCGGAAGCTCGCGTCCTGCCGATCGCTGCTCACGATTTGGTTGCTCTCGCCATACAGGTAGCGGGCGGAGAAACGGTATTGGTTGCGCTCCGACTTCCGTTCCAGCTCAGAGCGCATCGAGTAGTTCAGCGCGTCGCGGCGACCGCCCTGATTCTGGAACCCGAACTCGAATTTCCCCTTCCAGGGCGCCCGCTTCGACTTGGGTCCCGGCCGCACCGACTCGGCGTCCCGCAGATTGACCTGTTCAATGGCCGGCGGCAGGCCCGCGAGGCTCTCGACCGGGGTCTCCGGCGTTTCGATAACCACGGCATCGGTCTCGGCGATGATGAGGTCGCCCAAAATCGGGGAGCGAAAGTGGATCTTGCCGTCCTCGCGGCGGATGAGCTCGCCGGTGATCCGGTCACCATTGGACAACTGCAGCTCGGCTGCTGCCAGAACCGCGCTGGCTCCGAGAGCCAATATGATTGCCAAATATCTGTATATCAAAGACTAAAAATGATTCAGGTTAATGCTATTGAGAGAGGCCTCCCCGTTTGATCCGGGTGCCGCGTTGGTCGAGACCATGGCGGCGTTCCTCCCGGACCGCGAGCGGAAAGCTGGAAAAATGAGTAAGGACGGGCCCGGAAATGTTTCACGGGCTATTGGAATTCGGTCAGCCAAATACCCCTTTTGGCCTTGTCCAAATCGGCCTAATGCGGCTTATTTGTCGCACTGCTCGCTACTGAGCCAATGTTAATCATATTAGATCATCCATGAAAAAGAATACCTCCAAGGGCTTCACCCTCGTCGAAATCATGATCGTCGTCGTCATCATCGGCCTGCTGGCCGCGATGGCGATTCCGGCGTTCCAGAAGGTTCGTCAGTCCTCCCAGGACAAGGCCGTGCTCAACAATGCTCGTCAGCTCTCCGCTGGTGCTGACCAGTACTTCCTCGAGAACGGTGTTTCGTCCGTGGCGTCGAGCGACCTCGTGGGCGCCGACAAGTACGTCAAGGCCGTCAACACGGTCGCTGGCGAGGCCTATCCCGCGGGCTTCACCCAGGGCCAGGCCATCACCATCGGCAACGTAGCTGGTGCGCGCACGATCACGTACGCTCCCTGATCGAGCCTAAGGTTTGAACTTCAAGCCGCCCGTGCCTAGCGCGGGCGGCTTTTTTGCGCCCGGAATTGGCTTCGCTCTCAAGTACTTGGGAAACCCCGCCTCTGACAGTGGCAAATGGTCAGGTATTAATAGTTTTTTGACCTTGTCCCAGTTGGCCTAATGCTGCTTATTTGCAGCACTGCTCACATTTGAGCCAACGTTAATAATACTAGATCATCCATGAAAAAGAATACCTCCAAGGGCTTCACCCTCGTCGAAATCATGATCGTCGTCGTCATCATCGGCCTGCTGGCCGCGATGGCGATTCCGGCGTTCCAGAAGGTTCGTCAGTCCTCCCAGGACAAGGCCGTGCTCAACAATGCTCGTCAGCTCTCCGCTGGTGCTGACCAGTACTTCCTCGAGAACGGTGTTTCGTCCGTGGCGTCGAGCGACCTCGTGGGCGCCGACAAGTACGTCAAGGCCGTCAACACGGTCGCTGGCGAGACCTATCCCGCGGGCTTCACCCAGGGCCAGGCCATCACGATCGACGCCGTGGCCGGTGCGCGCACGATCACGTACGCTCCCTGATTCAGCCTAGGGTTTGAACTTCAAGCCGCCCGTGCGTTGCATGGGCGGCTTTTTTTGCGCTGTATTCCCGGCGCCCCCCCGGCCATGCCTTGGCAACCCAACTTCCGCCCATGCCCTTTCCCCGTGACGTGCTGAAGGATCCGAAACTCGCGGCGTTCGTCGTCGCCGCCCTGCTGGCGGCGCTGCTTGGTTTCGTGGCCATCCCCGACGAGGCCGGCCTGCGTCTCGTCATCTACGGCGGCTACTGGTTCATACTCGTCACGGCCGCGCTGCTGGCCTGGTCATTCTGGCGGAGCCTGCGTCCGGACGGTGGTTGGTGGCCGGCGACGGCGCGCGAACGGTGGGTCTGGGCCGGCGTCGCGGCCGGCGCCCTGCTGCTGCTCGTGCACGAGCGGTACGGGTTCAAGGTGCTCATGGACGAGGCCATGCTGCTGGGCACCTCGATGACGATGCACCTCGAGAAAAAGGCCCTCGTGCCGATGCGGGCGCACGACATCGTGGGCCACTTCCAGCTGCTCGACGGCCAGCTCGACAAGCGGCCGCTGTTCTTCCCCTTCCTGGTCTCGCTCCTTCACGATGGCACCGGCTACCGGCCCGAGAATCCCTGGGTGCTGAACACCCTGCTGACGTTTGTCTTCATGGGCCTCGTCTACTTGCTGGGGCGCCGCCTCACCGGGCGCGACCTCGGCGGTTTGGCGGCCGTGGTGCTGCTGGCCGGCCTGCCGCTGCTCGCGCAGAACGCGACCGGCGCCGGTTTCGAGCTGCTCAACCTCACCATGCTGGCCGCGACGCTCTGGCTGGGCATCCGCTGGCTCGAACGGCGGGACGCCGACACGCTGAGTGCCTTCTGTTACGCGGGCGCCCTGCTGGCCCAGGTGCGGTACGAATCCGTGATTTTCCTGCTGCCGGTGGGCCTGCTGGTCTTGTGGGGCTGGTGGCTCGAGCGCCGGGTCGTGCTCGGCTGGCCCGTGGTGTTCGTGCCGCTGCTGCTCGTGCCGTACCCGCTGCAGCATCGGGTGTTCACGGTGCGCGATTCCGCTTGGGAACTGGCCAGCCAGCCGGGCTACACGCAGGTGTTTTCGCCCGAGTACATCCCGGCCAATTTCGGCCATGCCCTCGGCTTCCTGTTCGACCCGTCCGGCGACGTCTCGAACTCGCTCGTTCTCTCGGCGCTGGGCGCACTCGCGCTGCCTTTCCTCGCGTTGTGGGTGGTCAAGGTCCTCCGGCGGGCCCGCGATGAATCCCCGGCGGCAGTGGCCCTGGCGGTTTTTGCCGTGGGCTTTGCGCTCTGGCTCGGCCTCATGCTCTGCTATTTCTGGGGCCGGTTCGACGACCCGGTGATCCGACGCCTCAGCCTCCCGCTGCATCTCCTCATGGCGCTCGCGGTCGTGGTTGTCATCGCGCAGTTCGACCGGGCCGGCCGATCCTGGCGCTGGGTGCTCGGCCTGCTGCTGGTGGCGCTCGTGGCGCGGTCGGTCCCGGTGATGGCGCGGCATGCCTACACGATGGCCTATAGTCCCGGTATCGAGGTGGACTGGCGGCGGGAGTTCATCGCAGCCCACCCGGAGCGCGATTACCTCGTCATCGACCAGGACACGGTCATCTGGATCACCCACGGCGTCTCGGCCACCTCGGTGCTGCAGGCGCGAAACCGGGCCGACGTGATCGAGTTCAACCTGCGCAACCGCAGTTTCTCCGCCATCTACGTCTACCAACGCTGCGAGGTCGACCCGGCGACGGGTGAGGCCGTGGTCGCCAAGGACGACCAGCTCGGGCCCGCCTACACGCTCGAGCCGGTCGCCGAAAAGCGGTTCGCGCCGCTGCGCCTGTCGCGCCTCTGCCGGGTCACGGCGGTCCGCCCGACGCCTGCGCCGGTGCCGCCGCCCGCGCCGGCGCCGTTGGAGAAACTGTCGAAGGAGGAACGCGAGAAGGTGCGGCGCGCCTACTTCGAGACCTTCGTCAAGAACCTGCCGTGAAGATGGGGGTGAGAACCGAGGACCGCAGGATCGTCGCCGATTGGCGGCTGCCGGCCCTGGCGCTGACCGCCCCGCTGGCCGTGTGGGCGGGTTTCATCGGGCCCTCCGTCGCGCAGGCGGAGCGTCTCGTGCGGTACGGGGCCTACCCCGTCATGGCCGTGACGCTGGCGCTTCTCGCCGGGGCGCTGTGGCAGTTGTGGCGAACGCGGTCGCCGGCGCTCCTGCCACCGACCCGGCGCGAGGCGTGGACCGCCGCCCTGGTCATCGCAGTGTTCTCCTGGCTCGCGTTCAACGCCGAGCCGCTGCGTCCGAAGGTTCTCAACGACGAGTTCGTTCTCCAGTCCACCGCCTTCAACCTGCATTTCTTCCGCGAGGCCGCGACGATGGTCCGCGGGTACGACATCGGCGGCGTCTTCCTCTCCCTCGACAACTACATCGACAAGCGCCCGATCCTGTATCCCTTCCTCGTCGCCGGGTTGCACGACCTCACCGGGTACCGCGTGCTCAACGCCTTCCTGGTGAACGTTGCGTTGCACCCGGTGCTGCTTGCGCTGGCCTGGTGGCTGGCGCGGCATTTCGCCGGGGTGCGGGCCGGATTGCTGGCGGTAGCCCTGCTCGGCAGCCTGCCCCTGCTGGCGCAGAATGCGACGGGTTCGGGCATGGAGCTGGCGAATGCGACGACGCTCCTGGCGGCGGCCGCGCTCGCGGTCGTGTACCTCGAGCACCCGGACGCTCCCCGGGTTTCGGCCCTGGCCCTGGCCCTCGTGCTGCTCTGCCAGGCGCGGTACGAGTCGGCGGTCTACGTGGCGGCCGGCGCCGTGATCGTGGCGCTCGGCTGGTGGCGCTGTCGTCGGCCGGTGCTCTCCTGGCCCGCGGTGCTCTCGCCGCTGCTCCTTGTGCCCTTTGCCCTGCAGCACAAGGTGCTGGCCAACACCCCGGTGCTGTGGGAGCTGACCGAGGAACGCACCACGCGGTTCAGCCTGGACTACGTGCCCGATAACCTCCGCCACGCCGCGGCGTTCTTTTTCAGCACCGATCCCGACCAGTCGAGTTCCTGGCTCCTCTCGCTGGTCGGCGCGGTTGGAATCGGCTGGCTCGGCGTGCAACTCGTCCGGCATCGCCGGCGGACGCTGGACGCGTGGCCGGCGGCCGCGCTCGCGGTCACGCCTTTCATCCTCGGGATTGTAGGCAACCTCGGCCTCGTCATGGCGTACTACTGGGCCGGCTTGAACGATCCGATGGCCTCGCGCTTCGCCCTGCCGTTCTGCGTGCTGCTCGCGATCCTGGCGGCGGTGGCGTTGGCGCGGATCGAGCCGCGGGGCCGCCTCGCGGGGTTCGCGCTGGCCGCGACGCTGGTGTTCACGCTGGGCGTTACCGTGCCCCGACTGGCGCGCCATGCCTATTCCAATCTCGGCATCCAGGAGCATGCCTGGGTGCTGCGCACGGTGGCCGCGCGCGGTGAGGTCCCGCGCCTGGTCATTACCAACAAGACCAGCATCGTGTGGCTCCTGCAGAAAACACCCTCGGTGCTCATCCAGCGCGCCCGCCTCGCACCCGACCGCCTGCGGCGGCAGCTGACCGAGGGAAATTTCCGGGAGATCCTGCTCACCCAGGAGCTCCGCCCGGCGAGTGCGGTGGGCCAGCACCAGATCATCCCGGAGGATGTGATGCCGGGGAATTTCCACCTCGAGACGGTGGCCGAAAGGCGCTTCGGCACGAAGCTCGTGCGCATCAGCCGGGTTGTCGCGATCGACGCTCCGCCGGCTGCGGAGCCGAGGGCCACATGACGGCGGCGGCGCAGTCCAATCCCGCCCGCGCCTACCGCGTCGGCCTCGTGGGGCTGGTCGTCGGCACCTTCGCCCTGCTCGCGGGGTGGCCCGATGCCATGGTGCCGCTCGGGATCGGCCTGCCCGGCGACCGGTGGTTCATCGACATCTACGCCCTGCTGGCCTCAAGCGACGCGTTTGCCCTCGGGCTCGATCCCTACAAACCCAACCCGCTCGATTGGCTGCATGTGCCGCATTGGTACTCGGACTGGTGGTTCTGGCTGCACGATCTCGGTCTCTCGCGGGCCGACGCCACCTGGCTCGGCGTAGCCATCGGCGCGAGCTATGTGACTGCGGCCCTGGTGCTGGTGCGCCCGCGCGATTTCGCCACCATGCTCGTGGGTTGGCTCGCGATTTGCGGCCCGGTGGCGCTGCTCGGCGTGAATCGGGCCAATCCGGACCTGCTGATCTTCGCCGCGTTCGTCGGGATCGCCTGGCTCCTGACGCGGCCGGCGCGACCCGCTTGGCTGCTGGGCCCGCCCCTGATCGCTCTCATGGCCGGGTTGAAATTCTATCCGCTGGCCGGGGCGCTGGCGCTGCCCTTTGCGCCCAGGGTGCGCCGCGAGGTGTGGGCCAGCCTGGGGCTGATGGCGGCGCTGGCCACGCTGCTGGCGCTCGGCCTGCACGACGATGTCAGGCGCGTGGCGACGCTGATCGAGGCGCCGCGCGAGTTTTACGCGTTTGGCGGCGCCCAGCTTTTCACGCTTGTCGGCGTGGCGCCGGGTGGTGCCTTCCTGCTCACGGTGGCGATTGGCGCCGTCTTGGCGGTCGTCGAGTGGTGGCGCTGCCCGCCGCTCCCCGTCGCGCTGCCCGAACGCGAAGTGGCGGCTTTCGTCCTCGGTGCGGCGGTCGTGGTCGGGTGCTTTTTCATCGGCGGGAGCTACAGTTACCGGCTCGTATTCGCACTGCTGATGTTGCCGCTCCTGGACACGCTGCGCCGCGACGCGGGTGCGCCCGCGATCCGACGGCTGGCACAGGCCGCGTGGTGGGGCGTGCTGGTGCTCGTTTGGTTCGACGGGCTCTTCTGCCTCGGGTGGAACCTGACTCTGGGCACGTTCGGGCCGGCCTGGACCACCCGGCTGTGGCAATCGGCATTTCTGGTCAACGCGCTCCTGAGCTGGCTGTGGATCGGCGTGATCAGCGGCCTGCTCGTGAGCCTCGTGCGCTCGCGGGCCGCGCAGTTGTTCAGTCAGGGGCGCGGGTAATTGTGATCGTTTGCTCGATCAACCGGGACCAGGCGGAGAGCGGTCCGGCGGTGGCGGCGGCGATCTCCTCGGCGCTGAGCCGGAAGATCAGGATCGAGTAACCGATCTGGTCGTCGGGCGGGCGCACGCGCAGGTAGTGGCATAGGCGGGCGAAGCGCAGCTGGTTGTATTCGTCCCAGAGTGCGGCCCACGTGGCAGGAGTGGTGTCGCGCATGAGTTCGGGATGACCGAAGGGTGCGGCCTTGAGGTCGCGGAAGCTGGCATCCAAGGCCCGCAATTCCTGGTAACGCCGTTCGCGCGCCTCGGTCCACGGGCCGCGGTACGGGCTGTAGACATGCGCCAGCATCGTGGCGCTGACCGCGTAAACTCCCGGCTCCGGCCAGTACCACGGATGCACCCGGCGAAAGTGGAAGATGCCGGGCAGGCGCACGGCCTCGATGCCGTAGTGGTCCGGTTCGCCGGTGCCGAAGTAGGAAAGGTAAACGGGCTCGCCGGGGCGCCGGTTTCGGTCGAACCAGTGTTTGAGCCCGGGCAGGTCCTGGCCCCAGTCGAGAGAACTGTCGACGAGGTGCTTGTAGCCCTGGGCGGGACCGCCGACCACCGGGCTGAAATACGCGAGATAGTGCGGATGAATGCCGACGGCGCTCGCGGCCTGCCCGCCGAGCAGGAGCGCCACGATGGCGGCCAGCGAGACGCCCGCCGGCCGCGATTGGCGCCAGGCGCGCGCCGCGGCCCAGCCCAGCACACCGCAGAAGATGAACAGCACGGGATACGTCGGGAGGATGTGACGATGGCCGATGTTGAGCTTGCTGGGCAGCGAGACGGCCCAATACACGGCGAACAGCACGAGCAGCGGCGCGGCGCGATAGAGGTGCGGGCGCAGGCGGTCCCAACCGGCGGGACGCAGCCGCGTCAGCACGAGGAGCGCGCCGGTGACGAGGGCCAGGAGCAGCGCGGGCGTGGACTTGTAGAGAAAGGCCTTGGGGAAAAAGCTCACCCAGCCGGTCAGGCTGTGCGCGCCGTCCAGAAAGGCGCCGCGCGCCTCGACGCTCTTCAGCGTGTAGGCGAAACCGTAGAGGAAGCCCTCCGGCAGGAGCTTCCAGTCGCGGCAGAACTGGATCACCGCGGCCTGGCCACGGCTGATGTCGAGCACCTCGCTCCACGGGACGATGAAGGTGCCGGGCGGCAGCGCCGGGTTGAACGCGCTGTAGCGGAAGCCGCCGAAGGCCCAGATCACGGCCACGGCCACGAGGCCCTGCCCGAACAGCGAAGCCGCCATGGCGGCCAACCGGGCGGGCCGCGGCGCGAAGGTCCGGCCGAACAGGACGAATGGTGCGGGCGCCAGCCCGCGCAGGATCAGGAGCAGCCCGAAGATCGGCAGCAGCAGCACGGCGGTGTACTTGGCGACGCAGGCGAGGCCGAACACGAGGGCGCTGACCCCCCAGCTGCGGAGGCGCCCGTCATGCAGGTGCCACCACCAGGCGCTGCTCGCGGCGAGGAGGAACAGGGTCATCGCCATGTCCGACGTCGCCAGCCCGCTGTGCGCCAGCATGGTCGGGCTCAACGCGCAGAAGAGCGCCGCCACCACGGCCCCGGGCCACCCGAAGCAAAACCGCGCCCAGGCGGCGACGAGCAGGACCGTGAGGAAGCCGAAAACCGCGTTCATCGCCCGCGCCGAGCCGAGGATGCGCCCCACGTCGTTGCCGAGGCCGTAGAAGAACTCGTGGCCCAGCATCCACACGTGACCGGTGGCCCAGTGCTCGCCGGCCTGGTCGGGGAAGCGCGCGTCCGACCGCACCGTGGGCAGCGCCTGCCAGCGCTGCGGCAGGAATCCGTTCTCCGGATGCAGGCGAAAATCCTGCCAGCGGTCGAACGTGTAGCCGCCGGTGATGTGCGCGATCTCGTCGGACGTCGTGGATTTGTCCCGCATGGCCCTCACGGCGATGAACGCATGGCCGGCCGCCAGGAGAATCAGGAGCAGAACCAGCAGGCGGGAAGGGGATTTCGCGCGGGTGGGAGACGACACAAGAAAGATGCTGACGGGCCGGAGCGATTAGGCAACTTGGGTGTTTCACGCCCCGCATGAACGATCTCGAATATGCCAGGCTCGCCCGGGTCGAGGCCGACCACTGGTACTACTCGGGCAAGCGCCGCCTGGTGCAGGCGCTGCTCGAGCAGGCGCGGCCGATCCGGCCGGAGGACCGGCTGCTCGATTGCGGTGCGGGCACCGGGCGCTTTGCGGCGGAAATGCAGGCGCATTGCCGCGTCCTCGTGCTCGACGACCATGAGCAGGCCCTGCGGCTGCTGCGTGAGCGCTTCCAGCCGGAGCAGATCTTTGCCCTCGCCGGCGACCGGGTGCCGCTGTCCGACGGGTCGCTCGACCTGGTGACGGCGCTCGATGTGCTGGAGCACACGCCGGACGATGGCGCGGTCGTGCGGGAGTTCCGCCGCCTGCTCAAACCCGGCGGAGTCGTGGCGGTCACGGTGCCGGCGATCATGGCCCTGTGGAGCGAGTGGGATGTCGCGCTGCACCATCACCGGCGCTACACGCGGCCCCAGCTGCGGGCCCTGTTTCCGCCGACGGACTGGGACGTGGACTACGTCAATTACACCAACGTCCCGGTTTTTCCCGTCGTCTGGCTGATCCGCAAATGGCGCCGCCTCCTGCGCCTGCCCGACGGGCTCGACGACCGGCCGCTGCCGCGCTGGCTCAACGCGCTGCTGCGCGCCCAATTTGTCGGACTCGCGCTCGCCCGCGTGCCGATGCCCTTCGGCGTGAGTCTGGTGCTGGTGGCGCGCCGGCGGTGACCGGCGCTACTTGGCCAACCGGGCCAGGGCCACGGTCTCGCCGTCCGGTCCGTGCAGGGTGATCAGGCCGCCGGCGACCGGTCGCGGCAGGGCGAAGCGGTCGAAGCGGATCGATATATCCGTCGTGCCCTCGAGCCGGAAGGGCCACGCCACCGCCTGGCCCGGTCCTGTCGCGGGCTCCGCCGGATGTGCCGCCGTCAGCCCGACCTGGGCGCTGGTGGCGTCGAATACGAGGGAAGGAGCACCGGCGACTTGCGGCGCCGTGAGTTCGACCCGGGCGACGTCGACCGGGCGCGGGGTCTGCAGGCGGAGACGCAGCACCGTGTTGGGTTGGTCGCGGGCGTCGGAAATGAGCTCGAAGCGGCCGAGCAGCAGCGGCTCGATCCGGCGTCCGCGGCGCACGCAGAACTCGAAGTCGTCGAGCGTGAACGCCGGTTCGAACTCCGCGGTGATGTAGTCGTGCAACGGTCCCGCCGGGGCGAAGCTGCGCCGGGTCAGGAAATCGATGTGGTCGCGCTGCCGGATGATGCAGGCGTTGGGCTGCGCGGCGAGGACACGAATGATTTCCTGCTGCTGGTCCGCCTCCAGGAGCGAGAACCAGTGCGTCGTGTTGGCCAGGGTCGGCGTGGGCTGCCGCGTCCACAGGTTGAAGCTGTACATGCCCGGCTCCGAGAACAGCAGGTTGCCGTGGGCGTTGGCGTTTGCCGCAAGCAGCCGGAACAGCGCCGAGGACTCGCTCGGCAGGCGCATGATCTCGGCGCCCGGCAGCCCGAGATCGCTGCCTTCAAGGTAACGCTGGCCGAGCGAGGCGAATCGCCAGCCGAGACCGAGGGCGAGCGCCGCGATGAGGCATTGCCCCGCCACGAAGGCTGACCGCGGGATGAGGGCGGACGGCGACCGGTATTGCTTGATGAGCCAGGCCACCGCCTCGTGCGCGCCGACCGCAACGATTGGCAGCGCGAGAAACGTACCCCACGCGATCTGGCTGCCGGCGACCGGAAACGCGTGCAGGAACTGGCCGAGCCAGAGCCAGGCGAGCCACGCGTAGGCGGGCCGATGGGCCGCGTGGGCGCCGGGCAGGGGCCAGAGGAAAAACCACAGGCATGGCGCACCGAAGCCGAAGACCAGGCGGTCGGGGCTCGCCGTCGGAAAGGTCAGTAAGGCGTAGCTGAGGCCCGCCGCGGCCGTCAGGCGCAGGCCGGCGATTACGGTGGCCACGAGCCGCGGCGCCGGACGCGCGGCGAGGGCGGTCGCGACCAGCAGCAGCACCGAGATCAGCGCCCACGCCGCGCTGCCGGCCGGCCAGACGTAGCGGAGGTTGAACGCGGCGGGATGGCGCAGCGGATTGAGGACGACGCCGGCGAATACATCGGCGAGCGACGTATGCCGAAGCAGCACGGCACCGACCACGGTGAGGCAGGCGACCGTCCCGCCGGCCACCGCCCAGCCGAGGGTGCGACCGGATGCCACCGGCGCCGCCGCTCGCGCGGTCGCCACGGCGGCAGCGATCGCCGTGGTGGCGAAGATCAGGGCATAGGTCTGCACCCAGTCGATCCCCAGCATTGGCCGCATCAGGGCGAGGGGAACGAGGATACCACCGGCGGCGACCAGCCATGGGGCCCAGTGCCGGAATCCGGCCGAAGCGTGGTGCAGGGCCATCCAGGCGAGCGCGGCCAGCACGACGAAGCCGCCGACATTGATCTTCGTCAGCACCAGCGCCCCGGCGACCACGCCGACGAGCGCCGCCCAGACTTCGCTCTGCCCCCGGGCGAGACAGCGATACCCGAGGACGGCCGCCACCGCCACCAGCAGGGCGATGAGGCCGCCCGGATGCGTGGGTTCGCTGACCATGATCCACAGATAAACAAATGTTCCGGCCAGGACGGTCAGCGTGGTGAAGAAGCTGCGTGTGACCTGCCACACCACCGCCGCGCACGCCAGGGCGGCTCCCGACCAAGCGGCCAGGGTGACCAGCCGGCCCGCCACATGGGTGAAAGGCAAGCCGCCGAGGTGGAGCAGGTGATAGAGGACAAACGGAAAGGGACCGTACTGCGTGTAGACCTCGCGGTAGAGTCCGCCGTGTTCGGCGTAATTGCGCAGCGAGATCAGCACATACCCCTCGTCGTCGTAAAACATGAACGCGCTGAACATCGCCAGCGCCGCGCTGAACATGAGCAATGCGGCGCAAACCGCGAAGGTCGGCGCGCGCCACCAGTCGGGGAACGGCGTGCGGGGTCCGGTCACGGCGCGGGCGGGGTCCGTCGGTCGGAGCCGGCGGCCGGACGGCGCTTCACCACGTACAGCGGACGCTGCTTCACCTCGTCGTAGATGCGGCCGAGGTATTCGCCGAGCACGCCGATGCCGAT